>JAHCML010000003.1:600000-1200000 GCA_019192455.1 Alphaproteobacteria bacterium SS10 | reverse complement strand
AGGGTGCCTTACCCCGTGATTGCTTTGGTTGGCTATACCAATGCCGGTAAATCCACATTGTTCAATCGCTTATCAGGCGCTGATGTGATGGCGGAGGATCTACTCTTCGCCACCCTTGATCCAACCATGCGCGCCATTGATCTGGCTCCAGACCTCAAGGTCATCATGTCTGACACGGTTGGTTTCGTATCCAACCTGCCGACCACGCTGGTCGCCGCCTTCCGTGCGACATTGGAGGAGGTCACCAATGCTGACTGGATCCTCCATGTCCGCGATGTCTCCCATATAGATACCGAGGCACAGCGGGCCGATGTTGAGGCCGTGCTAACCGATCTCGGCATCGATACCGCGAACGACCCGCGGTTGATTGAGGTTTTGAATAAGACTGATCAATTGGCAGCGGGGGATAGCCAAGCGGCGGCCTCAGCCGCTAAGCGGCGTCGTGCGACTGAGTATCGGGACCGTGTCGTTTCTGTTTCCGCCATGACCGGGGAGGGGTGTGATGATCTGATCCGCCTTCTTGCGACCCTGCAACGGCAGAAGCACCGCATCATGTCGTTTACCGTGCCGTTCGAGCGGGGTGAGGTTCAATCCTGGCTCTATGATCGTGGCCAGGTTTTGGAGCGGGATGACACCGATACTGGTTTGCAGATGGTGGTGGCACTGACGGATGCAGATTTCGACCGGTTTGTGGCCCGTTTCCCAGATATTGAGAATGCCCCGGCACCTGCTCTCGAAACGCTTGAAACAGCGGCTGAATAGCGGCCTAATGCCATTCCAGATTTCGCGGCAACCGTTCCCGGTGACGCATCATTAGCTTGAGCAAGCAGGCTCAACCATCAGAAAGTAAGAGGTTTTTCATGGGCGGAAAGAATGTCGCTTTCGTCGGCTTGGGCGTTATGGGCCATCCAATGGCCGGTTACCTGACCAAAGCCGGACACAATGTGGCGGTTTATAACCGCACGACTGCTAAAGCTGAGGCCTGGGCCAAGGAGTATGGTGGCCGTGCTGCCATGACGCCTAAAGAGGCCGCTGAAGGCGCTGAGATCGTGTTCACCTGTGTGGGTAATGACGATGACGTGCGATCCGTCGTTCATGGTGAGAACGGTGTCCTGGCCGGCTTAGCATCGGGCGGCTTGCTGGTTGATCACACCACCGCATCAGCAGGGCTCGCCCGCGAGTTGGACGAAGTCGCCAAGGGGCAGGGGGTTGGCTTCCTTGATGCGCCGGTTTCAGGTGGCCAAGCAGGCGCCGAAAACGGTGTCCTGACAGTCATGGTTGGCGGTACGGATGCTGACTTTGGCCGTGGAGAGCCGGTGATGGATGCCTATTCCCGCAACGTCACCCATATTGGCCCGGCCGGGCACGGCCAAATGGCTAAGATGTGCAACCAGATGTGTATCGCAGGCATCCTCCAAGGCCTGTCAGAGGCTATCAATTTCGGCCAGCGTGCCGGCATTGATATGAACAAGGTCATCGAGACGATCTCGAAAGGCGCAGCGCAGTCCTGGCAAATGGAAAACCGCGCGGAGACCATGATCCAGGGTGAGTTTGATTTCGGCTTCGCCGTTGACTGGATGCGCAAGGACCTTGCCATCTGCCTTGAAGAGGCCGATCGGGTTGGCGCCCGTGTGCCGGTGACGGCACTGGTGGACCAATTCTATGCCCATGTTCAGGCACGGCAGGGTGGTCGCTGGGACACCAGCAGCCTTATCCAGCTGCTCGCCAATGACTAAGCCAGCGGTTTAGCGCTTCTTCTTAGCCATTCTTCTCAGCCTGTTTGGCTACTTCCCAGGCAGCCTGCATGGCATTCATATCAGCCTGACCCAGCGGCTGGCCCTGATCGGCCAGCTGCTGTTCTATCGACCGGAACCGGCGCTCAAACTTCACTGTCGCGTTGCGGAGTGCGGTTTCAGCCTCGATATCCAGACGGCGGGCGAGGTTCACCATAACGAACAACATGTCGCCCAGCTCTTCCTCTAATGCCGCCTGATCCGCACCATCTTCGATTACCTCTTCCAGTTCCTGCTTTTCTTCCAACAGCTTATCGAAGATCTGTGAGACGTTGTCCCAATCAAACCCGGCTCGGGCGGCCCGCTTTGAAATCTTCTGGGCACGTAATAGAGCAGGAAGGTTCAAGGCAACGCCGTCGAGGACACTGGTGTCATTCTTAGCCGCCCGCTCACGTTCCTTCTCGGTCTCCCAGACATCTTTGACCGCAGACGGATTGTCCGCATCGACATTGCCAAAAACATGGGGATGGCGGCGCCGCATCTTTTCTGCAATATGCACTGCTACATCATTGAAATTAAAAGATGATTTCTCATCCGCTATTTGTGCGTGAAAGACTACCTGGAGAAGTAGGTCGCCCAGCTCATCCTGCAGGTCGCCCATATTGTCCCGCGCAATCGCGTCAGCGACCTCATAGGCTTCTTCGATCGTATAAGGGGCGATAGAGGCGAAATCCTGCTCCCGGTCCCATGGGCAACCGCCAGGCGCCCGTAGGCGACGCATAATCTCAAGTAGATCATCGATTGGCCGAAGCTGATCCGTATTTGCGGCCTTCATTTCCGAACCGTTCTGATGCGGCTGGGTCTCAGCAGTCATGGGAAAGCACTCCGAAACAAGGTGGGGATGATCTAGGCCCGAGTTCACATGCTAGCGTCTGAATGGCAAGAGATGATTGCGCCCCGGCAAAGCGGGCAGGGAACAGGCATATGGGGTTCAGGGCACCTTTTCAGGCTGGTTTGGTCGTTATGGCCGGTATCGCCCTTGCTGGATGCGCCCAGAAGCTCGCCATCCAGCAGGTTCATGAAGACCGTGGCCGTGCCATTTTCGCGTTTGATAAGCAGTTCGAAGGCCCAGCCTTTGGCTTTGTGCGGGGCGCTGCCAAACAGTACTGCCAGAGTATCGCGCTAACCCTTGAGCCTTATCTTTTGGGACAGGTCTACACACTGAACGGCATCGGCTATGCAGAGTTCCAGTGCGCCGGGGCCAACATCAACGGGGTTCAGCCGCCCACACTTCCCTTGCTAAGCCGCCCAGAAACCGAGCGCTTATTGGCAGAGCAGGGGGAGGCCTTACCAGAACCTGAACGGCTACCACCACTTCGGTAGGTGCTGAGAATGGCGTCTAATGATCAGATAACCACTCTTGTTGGCGGTGGGCCAGTTGACCCTGCTGTCCTCAAAGAGGCTGTATCCTTGTCTGGACAGATTGTTGGGGTAGATGGTGGCACCGCTCATCTTCATACAGCCGGCATCACGCCAAACACCATTCTTGGTGATATGGATTCCGTTCCCCCAGACCTTATGTGGCCTGGCACACCCCCTAAGGAAATCACCTTAACTGACCAGGACACAACAGATTTTGAGAAGGCGCTGAAACACTTTGGCGCTGGTATCTATCTGGCCGTTGGCTTCACCGGCGGGCGTTCAGATCACTATCTGGCGGTTCTTGATGTGATGCTTAGATATCCAGAACATCACGTCACATTAATGGATGAGTTCAGCATCAGCACGATTGTGCCCGTTGGAGATACCCAGATCGATCTGCCAACCGGTACGCAGATATCATTAATGCCTTTGGTGCCGACAGACTGTTTAACCTCAGCTGGTCTCAGATGGCCGATTAACGGATGGTCAATGGCCATGGGCAAGGCGGTAAGCATCTCAAACGAGGTTTCGCAAAGCCCTATAACCCTTAGTTTCTCAGACCGAGCTGTACTGGCTCAAGCACCGGCTAAGCTGGGGCCGTCCTGGTCGATGACATTGGCTAGAACAAACTAGGTTCAGGGGATTGAGATAACCGCTAGCCAGTAACTATCGATTTTTGAGGGCAGGTGTTATTACTGAGCATCCGACTGATCATAGTCGGGGTCCCTGAACCTCATCGGCAATGCTGATAATATATATTATGGAAAATACGATATATGACTTCAGGGCAATGACTTAGCTACAAGTATTCTCTTAAGATCGTCAAAAATCGATCCCCGAACCGATCCGCCTTGGCTTCCCCTACGCCAGATACTGCCGCTAACGCCTCTAGGCTATCCGGCCGTCGTTGAATGATCCTGGCGATCACGGCTTGGGTACATGTCATCGGCTTTCCAGTTCCGTCATCGCCGTATTGCAGCTCTCGCTGCGCATCCATCAACGCATCAAACAACGCACCCTCGCCAGCCGCTGCAGCCTTAATCCGTCTTGGATGTTCCTGAACCGCAATCTCATCGCCTTTAAGTGCGGCCAGAAACTCAGCGCCGTATCGCTCAAGCTTCTTAGCGCCCACGCCATGGCAGAGCGTCAGATCATCTAGCGTCTGTGGCTTGATACGAACCATGTCCAAGAGCGTTCGATCCGCAAAAATGACATAGGCTGGCACGTTCTGCGCTTCTGCTAACCGTCGGCGGACAACCTTTAAGGCGCTTAACAACGGTTCATCATCTTCATCCAACAGCGCTTTAGCGCTACCGCGGCCTGTGCTGCTGGTTTTGCGCTTCGCCATGGCATCTGCGCGAAACTGAACAGATTGCTCACCGCGCAAGACTGGGCGCGCTGCATCCTCAATCATCCAGCCACCTTGGCGTTCGCGGCTGATCCGTGCAAACCCCAGCGCTAATAACTGCCTGAACACCTGACGCCATTGGTCCTTGGTTAATTCAGTACCTAGGCCAAACACCTGTAATTCATCATGTTTATTGGAACGAATGCGTTCATCGGCATCGCCTAGCAAAATCTTGATCAGGTACTCAACACCGAAGCGTTGATCGGTCCGATACATGGCGGAAAGAGCCTTCTGCGCCACCTCTGTACCGTCAATCATCTGTGGTGGGTTAAGGCAGATATCGCAGTTGCCGCAAGGTTCGGGCAGAACCTCACCAAAGTATCGTAATAGCGCCTGACGGCGGCATGTCGGTGCCTCCGCTAACGCCATCAGGGCGTTAAACCGCTGATGCTCAAAGCGTTTATGCTCAGCACTGCCCGCGCCCTCATCAATTTGCATGCGGCGCAGCTTGATATCGTCGATGCCGTAGAGGGTCAGGGTGTCCGCTGGCGCACCATCACGGCCGGCACGCCCAATCTCTTGATAATAGCCCTCAATGGTCTTGGGCAGGTCGGCATGGACGACAAACCGAATATCAGGCTTATCGATGCCCATCCCAAAGGCAATGGTGCCGCAGGTCACCAACCCATCTTCTCGCTGAAACCGATCCTGCAGCTCCCGCCGCAGATGTGGATCTAGGCCCGCATGATAAGCAATCGCCGGAATTCCCTGATCATTCAGCGCCTTGGCTAGAACCTCTGTCTTGCTTCTAGTACCGGCATACACAATGCCGGATAAGCCCTTGCGTTCCTTAATGAACTTGAGAAGCTGATCACGGGGCTGGTTCTTTGGCTCAAAGGCTAAGGAAAGGTTTGGCCGATCAAAGCCCTGGATAAAGGTCTTCGGCTCACCTTTAAACAGACGATCAATGATCTCTTGTTGGGTTGCCGGGTCGGCGGTGGCGGTAAATGCCGCCATCTGGACTGGTTGATCACCGCCCTCGCCCAAGCTATCGCGAAGTTCACTGATGCGGAGGTAGTCAGGGCGGAAATCATGGCCCCATTGGCTAACACAATGGGCCTCATCAACCGCGATCATGGTGACACCGGCACGCCTTAGGAGACCAGACGCACTGCCCAAACGTTCTGGGGCTAGATAGATCAGCTTAAGCGCACCCTCTTCCAAGGCCTGACGCGCCTGCCAGTTCTCTTCATCCGTATTGCCCGACGACAGGGCTGCCGCCGCTACACCGGCGGACTGCAGGGCCGCCACCTGGTCTCGCATCAACGCAACTAGGGGGGAAATAACAACGGTGAGGCCTGGGCGGGCAATGGAGGGCAGCTGATAACAGAGTGACTTACCACCGCCCGTTGGCATGACAGCGAAAACATCGCCGCCAGACATCAGGGCTGAAACGATATCAGCCTGCCCAGGCCGAAAGCCGTCAAAGCCAAAAACCTCTTTAAGGGCTTGGGTTGCAGCGTCCATCTAAAGCGGCACATCAATGCTAAGGCCATCATAGGCTGGCTGCACATGGGCTGGTGTTTCCGCATCAATATCGGCGAAGTTCATGGTGAAGTTCATATGGGTCAGGATCGCCCGCTTAGGCTTCACCTGCTCAATCCACTCTAGGGTCTGGTCCATATGGGCGTGGGATGGGTGCGGTTCTCGCCGCGTGCAGTCCACAATCCAAGTATCAAGCCCCTCAAGCGCGGCAAAAGCAGCCTCATCTAGCCTGGCAACGTCGGTTGAATACGCAAAGCTACCGATCCGGAAGCCCATAGAGGTGCAGGTGTGGTGATCCTGCTCAAATGCTTGCACCTGAAGGCCACCGATTTGTTGGCTTGGTGCCAGTTCGTTCACGGTAACAAACGGCTTATAGAGCTTTCCAGCAGCGCCAGACTGCTCAGCAAAAATATAGGGAAAGCGCTTACCCATATCCTCAAGCGTCTCAGCCGAGGCATACATGGGCACCGGCCCTCGGTTCCGCCAGGAAACCGGCCTTAGATCGTCAAGACCATTGGTATGATCGGCGTGATGATGGGTAAACAGGATCGCATCAAACCGCCCGATCTCCTCTCTCAGAAGCTGGGTTCGGATGTCTGGCGAGGTATCAATGAGAATGCTAGTCCCGGCCCCCTCAATTAGGAGGGACGCACGGGTACGGGCATTTCGGGGATCATTGGGATCGCAATCACCCCAATCATTGCCAATGACCGGCACACCGGTTGAGCCACCACAGCCCAAAACGGTGACCCTAAGCATGCCGTCAGGCGGGCTGGCTCTCATGCTGCGGCCCCGTCCAGCCGGAACAGCCGTTTGAAGTTCTCAGTCGTCTGCCTTGCTAGATCTTCTGGCTCCATCGCCATGACGGTGGCCAAAACCTTTGCAGTTTCAACAACATAGGCGGGCTCATTACGTTTGCCGCGATAGGGTGTTGGCGCCAGGTAGGGTGCATCGGTTTCAACCAATAACCGATCCTTTGGGATGTCAGCCGCGAGATCGCGAAGCTCTTCAGAGCGTTTGAAGGTCAAGATGCCAGAGAATGAGATGTAAAAGCCGAGATCTAGTCCGGCCTCCGCCAGGCCACGCCCACTCGAGAAGCAATGAAGAATTCCGCGTAACTTGCCGCCCTGGCTCTCTTCTTTCAGGATTGTCGCCACATCCTCATCTGCGTCCCGGGCATGGACGACTAAGGGCAGATCAGCCTCCACGCAGGCTTTGCAATGGGCGCGGAAGCTTTCAGCCTGCTGATCTCTCGGGCTCTTATCGTAGTAATAGTCGAGACCACTCTCGCCGATACCGATGACGTCAGGGCCCTGGGCTAGCTCAACCAGCCGCTCAACCGTTGGTACCCCCTGCTCCGCGACATGATGGGGGTGAATGCCGATTGTCTGTGAGACATCGTCATGGGCGGCGGCTATGGCGGCCAGCTTCTCAACGGTCGTAAGACGGGTTGAGATGGTCAGGAAATGCCCAACCCCGGCCTCACGCGCACGATCTAGTACGGTGCCCAGCCCATCTGTCTCGAAATCGGGGAAGTCGAGATGGCAGTGACTATCGATCAACATCGGTGTTAGGCCCCTGCCGCCCCTTCTTCAGGCTGCTCCAGCCGTGGGAAGATTGGCTGCGGTTTATCGATTGGTGTGCCGGGCTTCAAACGACCCCCCTCACCCAAGGCATCAAACTCTACCGCGCCATCGCTATAACCCAGCTGCATCAATAGCTTCGCGGAAGAATCAGGCATGAAAGGCTGGCACATGATGAAGAGGCTTCGGATCGTCTCTGCCAGGGTGTAAAGCACCGTCTTCATCCGCTCAGGGTCGGTTTTCTTCAAGCCCCATGGGGCTTGATCATCAACATAGCGGTTGGCGTCACCAACCACCTGCCAAATCGCCTCCAGCGCTTTATGGAACGCCTGTGCGTCCAAATGATCCCGTACCGTACCAAGCATCGCATCAGCCGCACCCAGTAGGGTTTGGTCGGCGGCGTCGAAGGTACCAGGCTCAGGCACTTGCCCATCGCAGTTCTTATGGATCATGGACAGAACACGCTGCGCTAAGTTGCCTATGTCATTGGCTAATTCACCGTTAGCTCGGGCAAACATGGCACGACGTGAGAAATCGCCATCATTCCCAAATGGCACCTCACGCAGGAGGAAGTAGCGGGTCTGGTCCAGGCCATAGGTTTCAACCAACTCCGCTGGCGCAACCACATTGCCCAGGGATTTGGACATCTTCTGGCCTTCAATGGTCCACCAGCCATGGGCAAAAACCCGTTGGGGTGGCGCCAACTCGGCCGCCATCAGGAAGGCCGGCCAATAGACCGCGTGGAAGCGCAGAATGTCCTTGCCAACCATATGCAGGTTAGCAGGCCAAAGCTTTGAATAATCGTTGCTTTCCGTGTCCGGATAGCCGATGGCCGTGATGTAATTGGTCAGGGCATCCAGCCATACATACATGATGTGATCATCATCGCCGGGCACCGGCACACCCCAATCAAAGGTGGTGCGAGACACCGACAGGTCTTTGAGCCCCCCCTTAACGAAGCTCAGAACCTCGTTCCTGCGGGCGGTTGGCATGATGAAGTCAGGGTTGTCCTCGTAGAATTTGAGCAGCCGATCCTGCCAAGCGGACAGCTTGAAGAAGTAACTCGCCTCCTCAACCCATTCACAAGCCGCGCCTGAGGGCGCAATCTTGGTGCCGTCGGGCCCATCCGTCAGCTCATCTTCTTGATAGAACGCCTCATCCCGAACCGCGTACCACCCGGCATAGGAGCCAAGGTAGATATCCCCCTGCTCCACCAGCTTTTGCCACAGTGCCTGACACGCCTTGCGATGCCGCTCTTCGGTCGTGCGGATGAAGTCATCATTGGAGAAGTTCAGAAGCCCGGTTAGATCACGGAAGTTCTGGCTGACTTTATCGGTGAAGGCTTGCGGTGCGATACCGGCGGCCTCTGCAGATTTCTGCACCTTCTGACCGTGTTCATCGGTCCCGGTTAGGAACTTCACTTCATAACCATCGAGACGCTTAAACCGCGCCAGCACATCACAGGCCAGGGTCGTGTATGCGTGGCCAATATGCGGGCTATCATTCACATAGTAGATCGGCGTCGTGATGTAGTAATTTGGTTTCATTGCGAAAATGCCAGATAAGGTTGCTCGAGATTAACCGACGGAGGCGGCATGACCAGAGAGGGTCTCGAGCAGTACTAAAGCCGCCAAGCGGCGATCCAAGCTGCGGATCTCAGCGTTGCTCAAGGATTGGCCGGTCTTGTCCCATAAGGCAAAGAGCGGATCAAGCGCGCCATTGGCGCGAGCCTGGGTTTGGGCGGCATTGTGCAGCCAGCCTTTTGCAATCGCCTCGAAATAGGCCCATCGGGATGGGTCTTGGCCCAGATTGGTGGCCAGACGTTGTCGGATATCGCTGGCCTCGGGCGCCAATGCTGCCTCAAAGTCCTCCAGCATCGCCGGCACCTCTGCCTGCCATAGCTTGAGCACTTGGCCTGGGGCGTAACCCGCCAAGGATGCAAGACGCTCTGTCGTGCCGCTGTCGATCTCGCCGTTGCTGAGCTTTGAGACTGCGTCGGTTAGAGCGTCAGCCCCTAAGGGCTCCAGGGGCAGCTGGCGACAGCGGGAACGGATTGTGGCCAACAGCCGCTCTGGATGCGCAGAGATTAGCAATAACAGCGCTTTAGCGGGCGGTTCTTCCAAAACTTTCAGAAGTGCGTTCTGGGAAGAGCGGTTCATTGTGTCCGCATCGTCCAAGATGACAATCCGCCAGCCGCCCTCGGAAGCAGTAGACTGCAGAAACGGTGCGATCTTCCTTACCTGCTCAACCGGAAGCTCTGTCCGTGCCTTACCGGTCTTCTCGTTAAAGCCACGCTCAACCGTCAGCAAATCGCCGTGGCTACCAGCGATAACGCGCTGGACCGCCAGGTCTTCCATCGGAACCGCTAGGGTCTGGTCTTGCTCATCCCGCTGTCCGGCCAAGAGATACCGGGCAAAACGATATGCCAGCGTCGCCTTACCAACACCGGCAGGCCCAGTAATCATCCAGGCATGGTGCAGGCGTCCGGCACTAACCGCGCTGCTCAAGGCTGCAATCGCACTNTCATGACCATACAACTCTGGCTGTGCGGCTGGCGGCGCCCAGGGTAGTTCGTCATCAGCCATGGCTTACCGCTCCCGCACGGCTATCCATGAACTGTTTCACCAGCCCCTCAACCTCCTCCGCGATGGTCGCCTCTTCCCGGTCGGCATCCACCACCCGGCAGCGATTGGGATCACCGGCCGCTAGATCAAGAAAACCATTGCGCACCCGAGTTCTGAAATCATTGTCGGTGGTCTCGAAGACCGTCTTTGCCTCACCCCGGGATCCAACCCGACCGGCGGCGGCGGCGATATCAATATCGAGGATGATGGTCAGATCAGGCCTAGCGCCCTGCTCAGCCATATTGACCAGCTCGTGAAGGGTGGCAAGCGGCACGCCACGGCCATATCCCTGATAGGCCAGTGTGGAATCAGAATAGCGATCACAGATGACAACCTTACCCTCATTGAGGCTCGGTTGGATCAGCTTGCGCACATGTTCGGCGCGGGCCGCTGCGATCAGAAACGCCTCTGTTAGGGATGACCAGGGCTGTGTGGGGTTTGATAGCAACAGCTCACGCACCGCTTCCCCATTCGGCACACCGCCAGGCTCGCGGGTAACCACAACGGTCTTTCCCTGCCCCTCAAGGTAGGCTGCCAAATGTTTGATTTGAGTTGTTTTTCCGGCACCGTCGGCACCTTCAAACGTGATGAAGAGCCCCTCACCCATCATTGGGCGCTGCTCCCAAACAGGATGTGGGTCAATGCGGCCTCAACACGGCCAGAGAAACCCAGTTTTGGCACATCGGACTGCGCAAGCAATGGAATGGAGCGCGTGCCATCCGGAGCATCGATCAGCAAAGCGCCCACCTGCTGCCCGGCACTAACCGGCGCGGTAATTGGGGATTCCAACTCAAAGCGCATATTGAGGTTGCGACGTTCCTCACGGTTCAGCGCGAGGGTTACTGGTTCCGCCAGCTTTAGGCCAACAGTTGGGCTTTCACCCAGCCAGACCGGTAAGTCATGAACCGTTGCATCAGGATTGGCACCAAATAGGTCGTAAACGTCGTAATTGGCAAAAGCCCACTCAATCAGCTTAGCACTCTCATCCGCGCGGTCCTGAACACTCTCCAGGCCGTTGACGACCATGACAAGGCGGCGGTTATCCCGCTCGGCTGATGCGACCAGTCCGTAGCCCGCTTCGCTGGTATGGCCGGTCTTCAGACCATCGGCACCAATGTTTCGATACAGCAGCGGGTTGCGATTACCCTGCTTAATCCCACTGAAGGTGAAATCCCGCTCAGAGTAGATGGGGTAGAACTGGGGAAAGCGTTCGATCAGCTCGATCGCCAGTTTTGATAGATCACGGGCGGTTGAGTAATGCTCGGGGTCCGGCCAACCGCTGGCGTTTTGAAACTGGGTGTTTTCCAAACCAATCTCACGCAACCGTCGGGTCATGGCATCGGCGAAGGCATCCTCGGTACCAGCCAAGCCTTCCGCCAGCACGATGGTGGCGTCATTGCCCGATTGGATGATCACGCCGCGCATGAGGTCTTGGACTGCGACCATGCTGCCGACCTCAACAAACATCTTAGAACCACCCTTGCGCCAGGCCTTCTCACTCACCGGCAGGGTTTGCTCTAGTGACAGCCGCCCCTCATCAACAGCCTCAAAAACCATATACATGGTGCCGAGCTTGCTCATCGACGCCGTCGGCATGCGCTGATCAGCATTTTTGTCGAGCAGCACCCGACCAGAGCCTAAATCAACGATGATGGCTTCACGGGCTTTGGTCTCAATCGCCTGCGCTGACGCAGCGCTCAGTGAAACCAGGCTTAGAAGGACGGCAAGGAACCCATTGAGGACAATGGAAATCGGCATGGAAGTGGCCCTAAGAGCAGCGGATATTGATCGCCTAGTCAGCGATAATGCGTGCTCCGGGATACCCTGCTCTTAGCACCTGGGCAAGCAGTCGATCAGCCTGGTCGCGATCACTTAACGGGCCGAGACGCAGCCGATAGAAGGTGCCGAGTGATAGATCAGCGCGGTAAACCCCTGCAGGACCTAGATGACCGATGGATTGACGCGCAGCATCTGCCCGCACCGGGTCACGGAACGCCGCTAGCTGAATATAGAGCGCACCGCTATTTGCTTGATCCTGACCAGGCCAATTGGCGAGTAAAGCTCGCGCCGATGGCACAGGATTCGGCACCGGCTGGGCAACGGCCAAAACTGGCTCAAGGCTTGGCTTCGCCTTTGGCACCGGTGGGGCGTCCAAACCGGGTGCCGCCTTACTCAAAACCATACCGGTATAGCGTGGCACGGGCTTGCCTTGAGCAGCAGCAGCGAGAATTTTGCTTTCCTCAGCAAGGATTTGCACGCGGACCTTAGTGATGCCCTGTTGGTGGAACCCAAGCAGGCGCGCGCCCCGATCAGACATGTCGATAATGCGTCCGGGCGCAAATGGGCCCCGGTCATTAATTCGCACGACCACAGACCGACCATTCTCAAGATTAATCACCCGCGCCAGGCTGGGCATGGGCAGCGTCTTATGCGCGGCGGTTAGAAGATCCTGGTCGTAAATCTCACCATTGGCGGTGAGCTTGCCGTCGAAACCCGGGCCATACCAGGAGGCAATGCCCACCTCGTCATAGTCATAATCGACCTTGGGGCGATAAGTGATGCCCTTAATCGTATAGGGAAGACCAACCTTGTAATGGCCACCACGATGCGGATGAGCAAGATTGCCCAGCGCTTCTACCTCAGGGCCAAGATCAACCGGCATCTGCTTGGCCATATGGGTGACCAGCGTTGCCTCGGCACAGGCGGACAGCGTCACTAGACCCACCAAACCCAAACTAAGCCGCAACGCTTTGGTTTTTAGCGAAAAAACGTTAGCCAAACACGTCTTCAGATTGGTCATCCTGCCCTGCCATATCCCCTGTGAATAAACTGTGGATAACTAGGGCAGCAAGATAGCCTGTTTTGGGCGTCATTCGGCGCCGATAAGGATGCGATCCGACAGGATACCAACCGCTGTTGCAAAATAGTTGGAGCGGTTCCAACGCAGGATCACATCAAAGTTTCGATAGGCAAGGAACGCCGGACCTCCAGCCCCATCTGGCTGGATCAGACGCGCGGTGAAGTTCTCTAGCGCTGGCGGCAACTCGCTACCGTCGCGGAGGGTCACACCCAGATCGCGCCAAGCATTGATCGACCGCCTGGTATCACTGCCAACCAAGCTACGATCAAAACCTGATGGCAGGCTTACCGCCCTGCCCCAACGCTCACCTTCACGCCAACCAGACTGTTTCAGATAGTTGGCAGCGGAGGCGAAGACATCGCGCTGGGTGCCCCAGATATCTCGCTTACCATCCCCATCCCCATCGACGGCATAGGCAAGGAAGCTGGATGGCATGAACTGGCTCTGCCCCATAGCACCGGCCCAGGAGCCGAGCATCTCGCGGTAATCACGATCCTCTTGCTCAATGATCTTGAGCAGATTGACCAACTCAGCCTCAAAAAAGCTGCGCCGACGCCCCTCGAAGGCCAGCGTGGCCAACGCGTCCCTAACAACGAAACCGCCGGTGATGGCGCCATAACTGGTTTCAATGCCCCAAAGCGCCGTTACGATCTCCGCCGGTACGCCAAACTTCTCTTCCGCCGCCCGCAGGTCTTCGCGGTATCGCTTAAACCGGTCAATGCCCTGGTTGGTTCTCGTTTGGCTAACGACCCGGGTCAAATACTCAGCATGTGTCAGGGTTCGTTCGGGTTGCCGGCGATCAAGTTCAATTGCGCGCTGGATCAGCTTTAGATCGGCAAGCTGCTCATCAAGAAACTCAGCTGAAAACTCGCCCTTTGCCAGTAATCTGGATCGGAAATCCGCAGCCCAACGCTCATAGGGCCCAGATGGTGCCGCCGCTGGCGGAATATCGTCGGGCTTAACCTTTGGTGTTGGGATCGCCGCAAGTTCGCCATCTGGAGCAGCTTCTGCCACCGGCGCTTCAGGTTTGGTTCCTGGTGGCTTCGGCGCGATTGGTGGCTCTGCCACTGCAAGACCAACGGCCATAACTGACGCCATCATCAGGGATAATCCCGTTGTGCGGATAATGGCCGGATAGGTGATCATTCGGTGTCTTCTTCGGCTGGAGACGCTGGTGGCTCCGGTCGCTCACCCGGGGCCATGGGCTGATCATGCATATCGGGTCCGGGAAGCGGACTGTCGATACGATCGAGAAAAAAGTAGGCCAAGAGGGCCAGCCACTCACGACTTGCCGCATCGAGATTGGAGAGACCATCACCGACGCGCTGTATCCGCAACAGCGGTACTGGTGTGCTCCGGTAATCCACCGGGTAGGCCAGAAGGTCCAGCTCCAGCAGGCCCGCAGCAGCGGCGGCACGCCGGAAGCTGCCAATAGCCCGGGGCATGTGGGCCGCTGATGTGATGATCGCTAACCGCATGCGCTGATCGGATGGGATCGACTGCTTAAGGATGTCGATTGAGAAGTTTGCGTTCTCATAGGTGTTACGGGATTTATCATCTAAAATCAGCTGATTACCAGGCACTCCTTGCATGGATAGCCACTCTGCAATTAGCGGCGCTTCTGCGTCGCCGGACCAAAGGCTCCCGGCCCCACCGCTAACAATAATGGCGAGACCGGGCTCGCGCTTTGCCATTGCGGCGGTGGCCAGTAGCCGCTCCGCCGCCCCATTAACCGCAATCTTTTCAGCCCCATTGCTCAGAACTGGTTGGACAGCCCCACCTAGGACAACCGCGATATGCGGGCGCTGCCCAAGACCCCAACCACGATCGCCAGTATCCTCAATTGCAGGGAAGCGGGCTTCCAATGGCCGAATCAGAAAATCCCCAACCGGCAACAAACCCACCAACAGCAATAGCCCGGCTGCACCAAGAGCAAGCCGTTTTCCCCAGATTGGCCAGCGGGTCATAAGCGCCATGCCAAACAGGATTGCGCTTACCAGCCAAAGACTTGGGGCCAAGAGAATGTCTAGGATTTCGCTGACGTAGAACATCGATTGTCAGGATGATTTCGATACCTCACCGGGTGGTGAGAATGAACAACCGCATCATAGCCTCTCGCCAATCCGATTTGGACTTGTTATGAGAGCGCACAGAAACGGATGGGTGGCTGAGCGGTTGAAAGCACTGGTCTTGAAAACCAGCAAGGGTTCACGCCCTTCGTGGGTTCGAATCCCACCCCATCCGCCATACTTCCCGATAATCCATCGATGATCTTGATGACCTCACGAGGACGTTAGTTTCTCGTGATATTCGATCTGTTTGATACTCCCGGCATCATAATAGGACACCCAAGAGGAGCCCCAACCGATGTCGAAACCTACCCTACTTGCCTCATCTCTCGCTGCTGGCGCCCTACTCGCCGCCGCGGCAACCGCTGGCACGGCTGACGCTAAGCCGAATGGCCAACTATCATTGACCGGTGGTGCACCAGCCGCCGTGGCTGAGAAGTTTGAAGCCTGGGTCGATGGCAATTCGCTCTCTGGCCGGAAGGACAAGTGCTACGGCATCTCTCTGGCTGGTGAGAATGATTGTAAAGCTGGTGCTGGCACAAGCTGCCAAGGCACCTCCACCATCGATTTCCAAGGCAACGCCTGGACCTATGCACCGAAAGGGTCTTGCGAGTTTATTGAAACGCCACATGGACCGGCCTCATTGAAGCCGCTGGACCGCAACAACCCAGCCTAATCGGCTTTGCGCTTCTACGAAGGGGCTGGGTGCTATACTCAGCCCCTCTTTGTTTGCCCTGAAGACATAAGAAAAATGACCACGGCAACCCCACCTGACCCAGTCTTTGGCCTGCCAGCCCATGCGGGTATCGGCTTAAAGCCAGATCACTATCGCGATGTTCTAGATCATCAGGATGCATCGCTCTGGGTTGAGGTTCATCCCGAAAACTACATGGTTGATGGCGGTCCACGCCTGGATTGGCTCGATGCCATCCGCCAAAATCGCGCCCTAAGCCTCCATGGTGTTGGGGCATCACTGGGTAGTCTGGATCCCTACGATCAACAGCATATCAATGGCTTACGCAGCCTTATTGATCGTTATGAGCCAGAGCAGGTTTCCGAGCACGCGGCTTGGTGTAGCCATGACGGCAACTACTACGCCGATCTGCTGCCCTTGCCGAGAACGGATGAGGCACGCCAGCACCTCATCAATCGCGTCACCGAGTTTCAAGAGCTCATCGGCAGACAAATTCTTATTGAGAACCCGACGAACTATCTCGATTTCGCCCATGAGATCATTGAGCCGGATTTCCTGTGCGATGTGGCGAGATCCGCCGGGTGCGGCGTCCTGCTAGACGTGAACAATGTCTGGATCAGCGCCAACAATGTCGGCCTCGACCCCCATGGCTATATCAAGGCGCTACCGGCTGATTTGGTTGGCGAAATCCATATCGCTGGACATGAAGAAGACCCCAATTTAGGTGCGGCTATGCTGATCGACAGCCACAACGCACCGGTTGCCGAGGGTGTCTGGGACCTGCTGGAGGTTGCCCTGGAGCACTTGGGCCCCAAGCCTGTCCTTGTCGAACGGGATAGCAACATTCCAGCCTTTACCGAACTCCTCGCCGAGCGTGATCGGGCGGAACAAGCGATCAAAACCATCGATCCCAATAGGCCAGCCCATGCCCTCGCCTCTTAGTGCCCATTTTGAACAGATCAGTGCGTTCATTGATGGCAAAGCTGGATCTGAGAGTCTTAGTGACCTTATGGCTGGTGGTGTCGATCCCGGTCCTAAAGCCCTGATTTACCGGAACTCTAGCGTTATGGCCGGTGTGGACGCGCTGCGCTCCAACTATCCCGCCGTCGCCATGGTGATGGGCGATGCCTTCTTTCAGGCTATGGCCCGGGCCTATGTCGATAAGCATCGGAATGCCAGCCGTAGCCTTGTCGGGTTTGGCGATACGCTGCCGGATTTCATCACCGATGCCGAGGCTGAACACAAACTGCCATGGCTCAGCGATCTCGCTCGGCTAGATCGTGGCTGGCTTCTGGCCCATCTAGCACCAGAGCAGACACCATTAGATCCTCGAAAAGTCGCAGAAATGGGCGGCCGGGGGCTCGATGGCGCCTTGTTGGATCTGGCAGACCACGTTCACCTAATCGATATAGGCTATGGCCTTTACGATCTGTGGCTCCAACTGCGTGCTGGGCAAGCACCTGAGGCAACTCAAGAAGTAGCGACAGAGGCGATAACCGTCCTGGCCTGGCGATTTGATCAGGAAGTGCAGTCGCGACCGCTAACGCCGTCAGAAACGGCCTTTCTGCGTTGCTTAAAGCAAGAGCTGTCGATCAGTGCAGCGCTAGACCTAGCCTTGGCCGACGATCCTGCCCTCGAGCCACAGACACTATTCGCCGCCACGCTGTCAGCCGGCCTGTTCACCGATATCCGACTACCCACCGAACAATCATAAGAAGTCAAAGACCAGGAACCTCCCACATGATCAAAAAGCTAATCGGTTGGCATGCCACCCTCGCCCAATCCCTGAACCACCTTGAGCCATTCGCCCTGCTTGGTGCCAGGTTGGTTGTTGCCCGGGTGTTTCTGCTGTCTGGACTGGCCAAGTGGAACGGCTTGTTCTCATTTGAACCAGTTACCTATGACCTTTTTCTTTATGAGTTTTTCTGCCCTGAAGAGCTGCGTCCAGGTGCCCTGATCCTTTGTGAGGATGTGGTTGAAGGCACCTATAGCGAGAGTATGCTGTGGTGGATTGAGCGGTTCGCCGAGCTGGCAGGCGTGATGGAAATTGCCCTGCCCTTGCTGCTCATCGCCGGGCTGTTCAGCCGCGCCTCCGCCATTGGGCTACTGATCATGACCTTGGTCATTGAGTTCTTTGTCTTCCCCGACGCCGCCAGCTTCTGGGGCAGCCATGTTTGGTGGGGAATTGCCGCCCTTATCGTGATTGCGCGGGGGCCTGGCCTCCTGTCACTTGATGCCCTGTTTGGCCTAGACCGGCCAAAGGGCACCAGAATCGACCAAGAAGTCACTGATAAGACTGATGAAGCGGGCGCCTAATAGCCCTCAGCGGCGCGCTTCTTCTTATAGACATTGGCCAGCGCCATCATGGTCTGTGCCTGCTTGCCAGGATCGTGCTTCTTGGTTGGCAGATCGGCCAGACTTTTGGCGGCCGGGGCATTAGATGTGGCCGCCGGATTGCGTCCAATCTGGCCGATTACCTGATCCAGGATTTCAGGGTCTAACTCTTTAGCCGGCGGTGTTGCTTGCGGCTCTGGTCGTCGCGGCGAATGGGTCGTTGGTAGGCCAATCGACTTTGCGTAGTTGTCCAGGGCGTGGCTCACAATCCCATGCATGAAGGGTGCAGCCAGCTCACGGAAAAGGAGCTCATCGGTCTCAAGCTCCTTCATCAAGCGGCGCCGAGCCTCAGAGGCATTGCCCTTGGTACCAACCAAGGCGGCTTTAAGCCGCTCACGCTTATGATCGCCTATTGCCATGTCAGGCCCTTCCATACAAACCGATAGCCAAAGGATAACTGAGCTGCCAGCCCTCGCCTAGGCGGTTAAAGCGATTGGATCAGATGCCCACCATCGGCGGGGTAAATGCCGCCGGTCATGAAACGCCCACGGTCCCCATCAACCAACAGGAGCAATAGGCCGTCCAGATCACTGGCCTCGCCCAATTGTCGCTGCGGGATCCGATCGATAAGTTTCTGACCAGCCTCACCCTCGAAGAAGGCTTCATTCAACTCGGTCTTAATGTAGCCGGGCGCGATTGCGTTAACGCGAATACCGTGGCGGACCCACTCTAGGGCCAAGCACTTGGTCAGTTGAACAACGCCAGCCTTGGCAACGGCATAGGCCAGAACATGGCTAGCCGGGCGCAAACCAACGATTGAGGCGATGTTAACGATCGATGCTTCAGGCCGCTTACCATCCTTAACCGCCTGGCTGGCAGCGCTGGCGAAATGCTTCGCAACAAAGAACAGGCCCTTCAGATTGGTATCCATGACATGGTCCCAATCACCCTCTTCATGATTGATGGCCCTCTTGGTGACCGCGGTCCCGGCGTTATTGATCAGAATATCCGGGACGCCGAACTGATCGGTATGACGGCCTAGCCGCTCCCCGATGGCGTCAGTGTCCGTAACATCCAACTCGATAAGGTCTGCCTGACCACCAGCATCGATAATATCATCTCGTAAGGCTTCCAGCCGTTCTACACGCCGAGCGGCCAAGGTTACCCCCGCGCCGTGGTTCGCTAGAGTGCTGGCAAAGTGCCGGCCTAAACCCGATGACGCGCCAGTAACAATTGCATGGCGCCCTTCCAGATTCGGATAGTACTTGTCTGAATTCATTGTGCTTTTCCAGCTGACTAGAAAAAGGTGACGCCGATTCCCTTTGGGCGCGGATCATGGCATAGTGGGGCCATGTTGATCGAAATCTTCGCAGATGTGGTGTGCCCGTGGTGCTATATCGGGAAACGCCGATTGGACCGTGCCCTAGATGCACGGGGCAATAGTGCTGCCGATTTGCGTTGGTTGCCGTTTCAACTGAACCCAGACATGCCCGCGGAGGGTATGGACCGCTTTGCCTATCTAAGTCTGAAGTTCGGCAGCCGGGAACGTGCGCTCCAGGTTCTGACCATGCTGGAGCAAACGGCAGAGCGTGACGGCATTGGCCTTAATCTCGACCTTATCCGCCGAACCCCGAACACCGTCGATGCCCATCGCCTGGTCCGCTTCGCTGACCGTAATGGCAAGGCATCGGCCATGGTGGACAAACTATTCGATGGCTACTTTGTTGAGGGCCTGGACACTGGTGATTTAGGCGTCCTGGCTGGCCTGGCCGAGGAGTTGGGCATGGACCGCCCAGAGGTCGAAGCCTTTCTAGACAGCGATGATGAACGGGCTGCGGTGCGCAGCTCAGACATCAATGCCCGGCGTTTAGGCGTTCACGCGGTGCCCTGCTTCATTGTGGATCAGCAATATGCCATTGCCGGCGCGCATGACCCGGAGACCTTCGCACCCCTATTTGATCTCTCCTCATTGGATCAGATGGCGAGCCTCGAAACCGTTGGCGCGTCAATCGGCACCGGCCATAGCTCCGCTTAACCCACAGCCATATCAGCAAGTTCCTGCAGCACACGCTTCGTGCCAGCAAGGCGTTGCCCGCGATCTTCCCATGCCCGGATAAACACTAGACGTTGATCCGGCCGCATCTTCACCAGGCCACGCTGTTTATTTAGGTATTCCATCAGCTTATCGACCTTCTCGAACTTATCCTGATGGAAGGCGACAATGGCACCTTTTGGTCCGGCATCCACCTTGGCCACATTGGCAATCCGGCACAGGGCCTTGATACGAACCACGGCGAGCAGGTTCTCAACCTCGGTCGGTAGCTTGCCAAACCGGTCCACCATTTCAGCAGCAAAATTGTCGATATCCTCATCAGCCACAAGGTCACCAAGCCGCCGGTACAGAGATAGGCGGACATTCAAATCCTGAACGAATGCTTTAGGGATCAAGACCGGCATGCCCAGATTGATCTGCGGCGTCCATTTAGCGGCACCCTCCGCCCCAGCGCCACCATTGCGGGCCTCTTCAACCGCCTCGCGCAGCATCTGCTGGTAGAGTTCGATCCCCACCTCTTTGATGTGGCCTGACTGCGCCTCACCCAGCAGGTTACCGGCCCCACGAATATCCATGTCATAGCTGGCGAGGTTAAAGCCAGCACCCAATGTATCCAGGGTTTCAAGGACTTGCAGGCGTTTCTCAGCAATCGCGGTGAGCTTCCGATCAGCCGGATAGGTCATATAGGCATAGCCTCGGACCTTGGAACGGCCTACCCGTCCCCGGATCTGATACAGCTGCGCCAGGCCAAACATGTCGGCCCGGTGGACGATCAGCGTGTTGGCATTCGGAATGTCGAGCCCAGCCTCAATAATGTTGGTCGCCAAGAGCACGTCATATTCACCGCGATCATAGGCCTCCATCACATCCTCAAGGGCGGCAGGCGCCATCTGACCATGGGCCATAATCAACCGAAGCTCCGGCGCCATTTCCCGAATACGGCGGGCAACCCGGTCCAAATCCTCAATCCTTGGGCAGACATAGAAGGATTGACCTCCCCGGAAATGCTCTCGCATCAAAGCTTCCCGGATAATCACGCTATCAAACGGCAGGACGAAGGTCCGAACCGCCAAGCGATCCACCGGTGGCGTGGTAATCAAGCTGAGATCACGAACACCTGTGAGCGAGAGCTGGAGTGTTCTGGGGATCGGCGTCGCGGTCAGTGTCAGGACGTGAATGTCCTCACGCATCTGCTTAAGGCGTTCCTTCTGCCGGACACCAAAGCGCTGCTCTTCATCCACCACCAACATGCCTAGGCGATCAAAGCTGATTGATTTGGCTAGAAGCGCATGGGTGCCGATGACGATATCGACGGTGCCGTCAGCCAGCCCCTCCTTCACCTCTTTGGCTTCTTTGGCAGAAACCAGACGGGATAGCTGCGCCACCTTCAATGGCAAACCGGCAAAGCGATCTTTAAAGTTCTGATAGTGCTGACGGGCTAGAAGCGTGGTTGGCACCACGATGGCAACCTGTTGCCCGGCCATGGCCACGGTATAGGCGGCCCGCTGCGCAACCTCAGTTTTGCCAAAACCAACATCACCGCAGACCAACCGGTCCATGGGCTTGCCTTTTGAGAGGTCACCAAGCGTGTCCTCAATGGCCATCAACTGGTCATCGGTCTCATCATAGGGGAACCGGGCGGAGAACTCGTCATAAGCGCCAGCTGGTGGACTGATCGGTGGAGCCTGGCGAAGTTCGCGAGCGGCTGCGATGCGCACCAACTCCTCCGCCATATCCATCAGGCGCTTCTTGACCCGCGCCCGGCGTGCCTGCCAACCGGCACCACCAAGCTTATCAAGGGCGGATACCGCCTCATCGGAGCCAAAGCGACTTAGAACATCAATATTTTCAACGGGAACGAACAGTTTGTCGCCACCGTCATAGATCATGCGGAGGCAATCGTGTGGGGCACCACCAACATCCAGGGTCTCAAGCCCTTCAAACCGACCGATGCCATGCTCGGCGTGGACAAGCAGGTCTCCCTCACTAAGCCCACCAACCTCCAGCAGGAACTTGTCAGAACGGCGCCGGCGCTTCCGTCTACGGGTTAGCCGATCACCGAGCAGGTCTTGTTCGGTGACGACGGTGAGGTCTTCACTCTCAAAACCGGTCTCAAGGCCCAGAATGGCGGCCATCCATTGGTCTGGCTTCGCCTTCTCGGCTTCGGCCCAACTGTCCACGTTAAGCGGTTCTGGTAACTCATGATCGATCATGAGCGCGCGGAGGCGATCTAAGGAACCATGGCTATAGGCGGCCAATAGGAACCGTCGACCAGCCTTCAATTGAGCTTCAGCATGCTCAAGTAGGGCACTGAAAACATTACCATCTGGCAGGGCGCGAATGTCGCCAAAGTCACGTCCCTTGCGGCCGCCACTGCCGACGCCGTCAGCGCTGTGTTCAGCCTCGGCACTGGCCCCCGTTTTTGCCAGTTGGAAGGTGTCACGCCCTTCAAGGGCACGCTCAAAACCGCCATCGGTTAGGAATAGGCGCTCGGTCGGCACCGGCCGGTAGAGCACGCCCGGGGAACTATCACCCTTCCCCCTGCTTTCCATCATTGTTTGTCGGGCATCGAAGAAGTCTTCGATCTGCTCTAAGCGCGAGCGGTGCGCAGCCACGGCCTGGGCATCAAAGCTGATCCCAGCGCTAGGCACGTAGTCGAGAACCGTGTCCAGTCGCTCATAAAACAGCGGCAGCCAATGCTCCATGCCCGGATGTTTGCGGCCCTCGCTTATCGCCTCATAGAGCAGGTCATCATCGTTGACAGCACCGAACAGGGCGCGATAGCCGGTCCGGAAGCGCTCAATCGATGGTTCATCAAGAAACAGCTCAGTGATCGGGACCAGGACAGCCTCCTTCAGCTTATCCGTGGTCCGTTGAGTGACGGGATCGAAGAGGCGGATGCTCTCAACATCATCGCCGAACAGATCGATCCGGATCGGCCCATCAGCGGCAGGTGGGTACAGATCTACAATGCCGCCCCGAATGGCATACTCACCCGGCTCACGGACCGTATGGGCGCGGGCATAGCCGTTTCGGGCCAGAAACCGCTGTAAATGGTCGGGGTCAAGGCGGCCACCAACCTCAACGGTCAGGCTCGCCTCCTCAAACGCATCGCGTGGCGGAACCTTTTGGAGAATGGCGTTGACGGTTGTCAGAAGCAGCCGCGATTTGCCCTTTGGCACGTCGCGGTTCAGACGGTTAAGCGCGTCGATCCGTTGACCAACAATCTCCATCTTCGGGGAAACACGGTCATAGGGCAGACAGTCCCAAGCCGGAAAGGTGATGACCTCAACATCCGGTGCGAAGAAGGCCAATAGCTCTTCCAACAGCGCCGTTCGGGTATCATCAAGGGCAATATGGACCAGGCCACCAACCCGATCCCGGGCCAGATCGGCCAGAACACGCGCATCATGACCCGAAGGTGCCCCAAAAATCAGGGTACCAATCAGGTCAGAGCCATCATCATCGGCCAAATCATCTTCTTTGGCGGCATGAAGGGTTTGCGACATTACTTGTCATCCAGGCGCCGGATTGCGCGTCTTCGGTCATCTTGGTGCCGCTGCCAACCGGCGGCGGTTACCGGGGATCGGGCTTATAGTCGAAAGCGAGGAAGCGGGCGAGCATTGGATTCTCATAATCGGCAGGCGGCTGGGATACGCCCACGAACCAATTGTAGAGATCGGGATCATTCTCCCGCAGAAGCCATTCAAATTGATCGAGTTCTTCGTCACTGAACCCGTCTAGATAGGCATCAGCGAAGTTGCCCATGAGCAGGTCCATCTCCTTCGTTCCACGCTTCCAACTGCGATAGCGAAGTTGGCGGCGGCGGATATCACGGGCCTCGTCGGCGGAGACGGTCTCTGGTTGGGCATCGGTCATAATGATCATCAGCATATCTGCGGTGGCGTTGGCAGCGATATGGCATTCATGACGCCAGTCGGCAACCGCTTGTAGCTGCTGCTTGTACCAGGTGCCTCAGAGGTCTAAGCACAAGGGATCAAAATAGACCCGATGGTAAGCCCCCAAACCCATGCGGCCCCGCATCCTCTACCCCTTATTTGAGCAAGTTGAGCGCCTGCGTGGTATTGGCCCACGCCTGGCCAAGCTTGTCGGTAAGGCAGCGGGTGGAGAGCGGATCATCGACCTGCTGTTTCACCTGCCTACTGGCGTTATCGACCGCCGACGCGTCGTAACGATCCCAGAGGCGCCCGATGGTGAGATTGCGACCCTAATTCTGAGTATAGGACGCCATCATCGCAACCCACGAAGGGGCATTCCCTACCGTGTTGAGGCAAGCGATGAGGCAGGATTGATTACCCTGATCTTCTTCAACGCCCGAGGTGACTATCTAGAGCGGGAGCTGCCCGAGGGTGGCGGCAAGCGATTGGTATCCGGAAAGGTTGAGTGGCGCCACGGCAAGGCCCAGATGGTGCACCCTGATATCATCGCCGCACCAGAAGAGCTTGATAAGATTGCCACTCTTGAGCCCGTCTACGGCCTAACCGCCGGGCTAAGCAACAAAGTCATGGGCAAGGCCATGGCTGATGCTCTCTCTCGTGTGCCCAATTTTCCGGACTGGCTTCCTGCTGGCATTCAGGCACGGGAGAGCTGGCCAGAGACCAAGACAGCCCTTCTGCAACTGCATGGTGAGGATAGCGAGGGCCCGGTCACCAGTGACCAAGCACCAGCACGGCAGCGCCTCGCCTATGATGAACTACTGGCCGACCAACTGGCCCTCGCCCTCGTCAGGCATCAACAGAAGCGTGCCAGGGGCCGCTCATTGCCGCCAGCAGGCCCGCTGCGTGAAAAGGTCCTCGGCACCCTTCCCTTTGCCCTGACTGGCGCCCAGAGCCGCGCCATGGCCGAGATCGATAAGGATCTTGGTGAGGATGTTCGCATGCTGCGCCTGATCCAGGGGGATGTGGGCAGCGGCAAAACCATTGTCGGGTTCCTTACTGCCCTCCGCGCGATTGAGGCGGGTTATCAGGCCGCCATGATGGCACCAACCGAACTGCTAGCCCGGCAGCATCTTGAGACCATGGCCCCCTGGGCCGAGGCCGCTGGGATTACCCTTGCGCTGTTAACCGGCAAGATAGATCAGCGGGCCCGCAGAGCACGAGACGGTGCCCTGGCTGACGGCACTATTCAATTGGCCGTCGGCACCCATGCCCTGTTTCAGGATAAGGTTGAGTTCAACCGCTTAGGCCTTGTTATTGTTGATGAACAGCACCGTTTTGGTGTTGGTCAGCGACTGGCTTTGGGCGCCAAGGGACAGCAGGTGGATATGCTGGTCATGACGGCAACGCCGATCCCGCGCACCCTCTCCATGACCCAATATGGCGATATGGACGTCTCGATCCTGGATGAGAAGCCGCCAGGTCGACAGCCAATTACCACTCGGGCCGTTACCGATGATCGGCTGATGGATGTGGTTGGACGGCTGAAACAGGCCACAGCGCAGGGTGAACGGGCCTATTGGGTCTGTCCGCTGGTTGAGGATTCTGAGAAGTCGGACATGGTTGCTGCGGAGGCCCGCGCCGAAACCCTTCGCGACGCCATGCCGGGCCAGGTTGGTCTGGTCCATGGCCGCATGGATACCGAAGAGAAAGACCGGGTTGTTGCCGCCTTCGCCGCCGGCGAGATCAGCGTCTTAGTAGCCACCACGGTGATTGAGGTTGGCATCAATGTGCCGGAAGCGACAATCATGGTGATCGAAGATGCCAACCGCTTTGGCTTGGCCCAGCTACACCAATTGCGCGGTCGCGTTGGCCGCGGGGATAAACCGTCTAGCTGTCTGCTGCTTTATAAGCGTTCAGCGGGCAAAACCGCCCAGGAGCGGCTTAAAATCCTGCGCGATACGGATGATGGTTTTGAGATTGCCGAGGCGGATCTGCTGATCCGCGGGGCTGGTGAAATGCTGGGTACAAGACAGGCCGGCATGCCAGGGTTCCGCATTGCCGATCTGGAGCATCATAAAGAGCTGCTGCAGACGGCCCATCAAGATGCCCGCCTGATAGTCTCCCAAGACCCAGAACTGACCGGTGAGCGCGCAGAAGCCCTGCGCACCCTGCTCTACCTGTTTGAGCGAGATGCGGCGATCCGCTTCATGCGGTCAGGTTAGGCGTCGATATTCTGCCCCTTGGCGGCAATCTCTGGGCGCGCTGGCGGCGGGTTACTGGCGCGCAGATTTTCAGCGATTTCCTGATGCTGCCCGGCATTCTGATCTGGTGGCGTCACGATGCCGCCTGAGATCACCATCTTGATCCCCTCCTCAACAGTCATATCGAGCACGACCAGATCGCGCTTAGGCACGAAGAGCAGGAAGCCGGAGGTCGGGTTTGGTGTGGTGGGCAGGAAGATATTGATGACCGTATCGTCGGTTAGGTTCTGCACTTCACCTTGAGTTACACCCGTCACGAACCCAATCGCAAAGATGCCCCGACGCGGATATTCAAGCAGAACAACCTGGCGGAAGGCATTGGATTGTTGGGCCAAAACAGTTTCGAAAATCTGCTTTAGTGCGCCATAGACGCTGCGGATGATCGGCATCCGGGCGACGATGTTCTCACCGATCCGAACAAAGAAACGGCCAAAAACACCGGCGGCAAACCAACCAATAACGATCAGCGTGACAAGCGATAGGATTAAGCCAGAGCCGGGAATCTGAAACGGCAGATAAAGCACCGGATACTTGTCGACCGGCAACAGCGCCTCAACGCTGGTATCCACCAAATCAACCAATAGCCAGACGAGTGAAATCGTAATGGCAATCGGTGCGGTAACCAGGATACCGGTAATCAGGTAGTTACGCAGCCGGCCCAGGAAGGACGTGCCCCCTTTCCCCTCATCACTGCCGGGGGCTGGGCCGCCACCGCTGGCGTCTAGATCGGGCTTGCTCATCTGTCGCGGTACTTCATTGGGTCGCGGAAACTATGCTGCACTGCTTATATCGCTCTCAAAGGCCTTACCGGCAAGGGTTCTTGCGCTTGCCCCTGCTCCATTAGCCCTCAATATTCAGCTCACGGACAAATTCGATCAGGGCAGCGCGGGCCCGTTCAAGCTGGCGGTCAGCCTGCAAGCGCTCTTCTTGATGCGCCTCCATCATGTCTTCCTGACGGCCAAGATCGGCAAGATAGCGGCGATACAGGTCTGAATCTCGGGGCACGGAGCCCAATAGTCGCCGCACACGTTCCTGATCACGGGAACGGCGATCGATCTTGCCATCAACGCTTTCCAGCACTCGCCGACGATCCTCTACCCGCTGCTGATATTGGGCGAGTTCTGCCATTGCGGCCCGAACCTCTTTCGAGAGAGTGCGCGCGGCGGCAAAGGCAGCAATCTGAGATCCATCGAGATTGCTCATCTCATAACGTTGGACGATTGGGCGTTCTAGGGTGACAGCAAAGGGAATTGTCTCACCCCCATCAACCCGAACAGGCAGACGGTAGAAGCGATCTGTCTCCTCAGTCGCCTCGGCCGTATCCGCATCGACAATCAGATCCCAGCCCCCCTGTTTCGGGTGCTCGACCAGTATACCCCTTGCCGTTTTCGCCGTATTTTCAATGCTGTAGGTCGTGGTGCTCGATTGTTTAACCGTCAGACGGAAGATACCATCAACAATCGTCCCACCAGCTCTCGTCTCACTATATTCATTGGTTGGGACCACTTTGATCTTCTGATCGACGGCGAAGCTGAGCAGTCTACTATCGCCAGCTGGTAGCGGTGCCAGCTGCGCATCACCGGCGAAGCTAATTGGGCTTTGATCATCACCACGGGTATAGAGGGTCACGACACCTGGCGGCAGGCCGGTCTCGCCATCATTGGTTAGGCGCACGCTGGCCAATGGATGGGTACGGTGCGTTGACTGGTTATAAAGGGCCACCTGCTCCGCTGGCACATCCCGCGCCACAATTGGCAGCATGACCGACTGACCACTGGAAACCGTCACCGGCTCCGGATAGCGGAAAACAACCTGCGTGGCAGCTTCCTGGCTTTGCGCTGCTGCGATCTTGGCCTGTGGCGGCGGGGCGGCAGCGGCAACACTCTCATTCATCGCCATCATGCCCATGCTGTCCGCCATCTCCATCTCTGCCCGCGGGGCAAAGGCGGCGAGTGATTGCGGCGCGCTTCGGCCCGCACGCTGCCGAAGCAGGTCTTCCTCAGGTTGTTGGCTGGCCATCTGCTGGGCAAACCCAACCCCACCTTTATCGGTTGGTGGCAGTACGCGGCCCAAGACCTCGACGGGGATCGACGGGCGATCAACGAAATAACTCTCATAGAGGGCCTGACGGAACGTGACGGGATTGCCTGAGGTCACCACCAACTCAACATCATCCCAATCCTGGCCGGATAGGTTCTCAAGCACGGCCCAGCCGGCCATGGCACCCTCACCCTCCTGATCCGTCTCTGTCACGGTGAGGCGGTAAGCAGTCTTCCATAAGGGGGCGGAGACGACATAGCCGAACTCCACAGGGCGTTTACCCTCACCCGCCAGACGAAGATCTAGCTGTCGGCGGTCCTGGCGACGGTTGGTGGCAATGGCGACCAGGGCCTGATTGATCTGTTCCTGCAGTTCTGGATCAGTGAAGGTGACACGGGTGCTGCGCTCTAATACGGCCGTTTGCAGGCCCTGATCCGTCGATAGCGTAACCCGGTGCTGGTTGAACTGGGTGCCGTCGCTGCCCAGGCCGTTCTCAGCAACCACATTCACGATCCGGCCGGTAAGGTCACGATCACCGCCGACGGTCACCTCAGCGCCTGCAAGTGCATTCAGTAGGCTTGCCGTGCTGGTGAGCGCCTGCCGACTGAATGGCAGGTCACGGAAGGCAACCTCTAGCGGGGCCTTACCCGGCATCCGAACCAAGCCAATGGTGCCGGCACCGTCAAAGACCACCAGGCTCTTCAGCACGTCGTCCACTTGGTCTAAGCGGATGTCGATCGGTACCTGGGCCTCACCATCCACCTCCATGCGGTACTCAAAATACCCAACCCCGCCCGAGGACAAGACAACCCGTTTAAGCTCTGGATCGGTTGCGGCAAGGCCATCACCTGCAATGACCAGCATCGGCATGGCCAAGGCAGAGGCTAAGAGCAGAGTGCGGTACGTGGTTGGCTTATTGGTCGGCATTGGTCATCTCCCGCGGAGAACATTTGGCTGTTCTGGCATTGGTAGTTTGGCACACAGAGCGTCAGACGTTTTGATGTCTTATATTCTTGGTGGTGTACCAGCGCGTAACCTATGGCACACTCTGGCCGTGTTCTTAAGGCTGCAATGTTCGCCTTATGCCTAAGATTATTTTGCGTTCGATTTGGATTACAGGTGCCGTGCTGACAATCGGCGGCATCATCTTTGCCGCGGTGATGGCGCGCGGCGAAGAACGGTCCCTTTTGCACCTGCTGCCAGCCTTTGCTGGCGCCATGCTCCTGATGTGCATGGTGTTTGTCGGACTGATCCAGGATCTAGTTAGTGACTTGATTGGCCAGCTTCGCCAACTCGACACGGACAAGACTAAGCAGAACACATCCGACGCCGCTGAAAACGCATCCGCTCAGCCAGAAACCAAATCAGACGGATAAAAAAACCGCCGACCCTTAAAGCCGGCGGTTTTTATCAACCCAGTATCTGGCCTAGGCAAAGCTGGTTGTTAACAGCTCTGACTGTGCGACACCGATCAGGACAACAACCGTGCCCGGCGCCGACACAAAGGTCGCGGTATTTGTTTCCTGAAGGCCAAGCGCCTGAAGATCCGCCAGGAAGTTGTTATCGAACAAAGTCTCAACCGGCACCACGTTGTCGCCGGTAAGTGGCGTCCCTGTGATCGCCGAGAAGTCGAGTTCAATCTGTACCGCTGTGGCGATAATCGAACTTGGCGACTGCGCACCGAATGACAACCGATCACCTTCATCGGCATTGAAGTCAAAGATGACATCAAAGCCCCGGTTGCTGCCAAAGATGAAGAGGTCGGCCCCAGCATCACCGAAGAGAACATCGTTGCCGAGGTTACCGTTTATTCGGTCATCGCCATCACCACCGAAGAGGAGGTCATTATCCTGGCCGCCGAACAGGCTGTCTTCCCCAGCGCCGCCATAGAGGCGATCTTCCTGGAAGTTACCGTAAAGCGCATCGTCCAAGGCGCCGCCATCTAGAATATCGTTATCCTGGCCACCAAACAGCCGGTCAAATTGATCGCCACCATTGACGATGTCATCGCCCTTATTGCCGTAGAGGATGTCGTTTCCGACATCGCCTTCAAGGCTGTCAGCACCGGCGCCACCTAAGAGGGTGTCGTTGTCGCCACCACCAGACAGGGTGTCATTGTCTTTGTTGCCGTAAAGGATGTCGTTACCGAAACCACCAGCAAACAGGTCATTCTCACGACCACCAAAGACAATATCCTCGCCCGAGCCAAGATCACCGCTGTCATTACCGGTGTTGCCGTAGAGGATGTCATCACCATCACCACCATCCATGGCATCCGCACCGACGGACCCGAAGATCGTGTCGGCACCAATGCCACCAATGGCCACATCATCACCGTCACCTGCGATAAGCAGGTCGTCCTGAGTGCCACCATCAAGCGTATCGGCATTCTGGCCGCCATAAAGGACGTCATTGCCGTTGCCACCAGAGAATGAGTCTGCGCCTGTGTTGCCGTAGATGATGTCGTCATTATCACCCGCGTCGACTGTGTCGTCACCCGCGCCTGTCGTGATCGTATCGCTACCGTTGCCGCCACCAACAAAATCAGACGCGTCTTCGCTAAAGATCAGATCATTATCATCGCCGCCAGTGATGTTATCGCTACCGACACCACCATAGATGGTGTCATCGCCATCACCGCCATTGGCAATATCATTACCATCATCAGCCATGATCAAGTCGTTGGAGTCATTGCCGTCTAGCGAGTCATCACCATCGGCCCCAACCAAGATATCGGCACCGTCACCACCAAAGCCAACATCGTTACCAGCACCACCGTAGAGGGTGTCGGCTTCCGTATTACCGTAGAGGGTATCGTCACCCTGTCCGCCGAAGATCAGGTCATCATCAAATCCGCCTAGGACAACGTCATTACCATCATTGCCATACCCGACGTCATTGTCAGTACCGAGGTCGAGCGTATCGGCACCATCCTCGCCAAGGACAATATCAGCCCCCTCAAGACCAAGAATGGAGTCATCACCATCGCCGCCATAAAGGGAATCGTTGCCGGCATTCGAGACGCCACCATCGATCGGGTCGATACCAATAGTGTCGGCCCCTTCACCGCCATAGACGATGTTAGCGATACCGTTGGTAAGGATAATGTTGTTGCCCTGGTTCCCGAATAGAATGCCAACACCAGTGCCCATGATACCGTTCTCAACATTGGCAGAGATGGTTACGCTCGCAATGTTCGAGAAAATCTCAGTATCGGAAAGGCCACCTGCCTCCGCTTCGGTGACCACATCAAGGCCTAAGGCCCCATCGATGATGTAGACATCATCATCGTTGCCACCGAACAGGGTGTCGATCCCAGCCCCACCATTCAAAGTGTCAGCGCCATCAAGGCCAAACAGCTGGTTATTTGCCACACCACCGATGATCAAATTGTCAGCTTCATTACCGGTACCGGTAACGGCTATACCTATCAGCTCCAGCTCTTCAACATCCTCTCCCACACTACCGGTAGGATCAAAATTGAGGCTAAAGTCGATTGAAGACTGCACACGGTCACCGTCACCGGCACCGCCACTAACGATATCGCCAACGTTGTCCACGACCAGGGTATCATTACCATTGCCGCCGAACATACTGTCCGCTTCGGTACCGCCATCGATGCTATCATTGTCATCATCACCATAGATGATGTCACCATCTGCACCGCCGGTAATTATGTCACCGCCAGCACCACCATACAGCTGATCAACACCACCTAGACCGCTGATAACATTACCAAAAGTATTACCGATAATAATGTTAGCGAGATCGTGTCCGGTACCACTAATGGCATTGATATTGTCATCAAGAACAAGCGTCTCTACCGACAGATCAATGGTATAACTGACCGCTGACTGAACTGTATCCGCAGAACCACCATCACCAAAAGCAACGTCGAGCAGATTATCGACCAAGATAAGGTCATTACCGCCACCACCGTAGATCGTGTCGGCGCCAGCCTGACCATCGATAACATTATCAGATGAGTTGCCGACAATGATGTTGTCGAGACTATTACCGGTACCAGAAATAATATTACTGGCACCCAGAACGAGGTTCTCGACGTCATCAACAAGGCTGTTCAGCTGAACAAAAGTATTGATGGTATCGGAACCATCACCGCCAATTACGATATCGCCCTGTGCATCAACGAAGAAAGAGTCATTGCCAGGACCGCCGTCCATACGATCCACACCGATACCCCCATCAAGGGTATCGTTACCGCCGTTGCCAGTTAGATCATCGTTACCAGTCAGACCTTGGATAAGGTCATCAAGCGGGCCACCAACCAGAACGTCATCAGGCAGCAAAACTGGGTTAAGCGGATCCGTGTTATCAAAGTTCGTGTCACCGACAATTGTGCTGAGCGTGTGCGGGTATGATGCCAATGCTTTGGCTGAAATCGCTGGCGCTACTGGCAAAAGCGACGGATCATCATGTGTGCGGAACACATCAAAGACGTCAGGGCGTTGCTCAACACTGCCTAGCGGATGCTCAGACGCGGCAATCGTCAGACCAAGATCGGCCAAACCATCAAGCAACCCTGCGCGACGACCTATTTTACACGCGTAAAGGTGCAGCGTGGCTTGGCTCTCTGGGAGATCTTGCTCTGCCAGCCACTCCGCCGTGACCAAATCTTCGCCAAGTCGGAAACCAAGTTCCTCGCCATGGGCAAAAACACTGATGAGGTCTTCGGCTTTGGCCGTGGCGAAAACGCTCTTCAGCCAGGGCTGTGCTGGGTCCCGAAAATCGACATGGAAAATTTCGGTCCGGGTGCTCTCATCAACCGTAAAATTCTGGGCGAGCTGCTCGAAGTCTTTTACCCGGTCGTCCACTAGGACTAGGTGCCGTTTCGCTTGATAGCCGTTTGCCATGTCAAAAACCTTGAGTTCGCGCGATTGAGTTGCTTCCCGGGACACTTCTTGCCCGGGCCCGCAGGTATCTCAAAGGATGCCAAAACTCTGGCGGCAGTCCCACCGCGACCTCGTTAGTCCACATTTTATGGAGCTCATCATTGGCCTCGTACTCGAGATCACGAGAGAGGGACGAGAGATAGTGGACTAATATAAAACAGCTTTTTCGAATGGATAGAATTGACCAACCAGATCAGGCAGCGGATGTCAGGCGCGTCATAGCGATCGATCGTGCACATTTGGCCACAAGCATTCTTGGGCAAGCCCACTAAACAAGCTTAAGGCGGCTATCCGAGTCGGTTTGGCCCAGCGTCTGCGATGAGGGAAATCAGAGCCTCGGCTTGCCTATCCAATGCATCTGAGAGCTCCAACAATTCCTCAACGCTCTCCCAATCATCAAGCCCATCGATCCAGCCGGTTTCCCCACCTGCCTCATGGGTTTTGATGATGCCATGAACAACCTCATGTCGCTGGGCGACCAGCGGTCGGCAGGACACGAGCAGACGATCGACATCGTCTATCCACGAAGCTTTGTAATTCCCCCTAAGTCCTGGATCATTAAGGCGTCCGGCCATCATGGTGAGCCGCTCATCCAAGCTGCGCCGGCCCATCAAGCGCTCCGTATCGACCGCATCACCCTCGGCCCCCTGCCACAACAAGTCTGCAAGCTCAGCCAGCGCTGCCTCCATTGCATTATGGCTGATCACCACATGCCCGAGCGCATTGGCATAGTCTTCCAGGTAAAGCGGTGGATTGGTCATTGGGGTGGACTAGACTTGAAAATCGTCACTTAGAGGGGCTGTGCGATGGCTGATTTTGTCCCGGTGGACCGGCCACAGCCATATGGCAATCCTGCGCGTGATGGCATGGATCTTCGAGCCAGGTCAGCAGGTCACTATAGGCGCCCTGCATATCTTTTAGTGCCTCGCGACGCTGCTGGAACCCTTCATAGACCGCGGCAAGATAGACCGACGGTGCCAGCCTAATCGCTGGTTCTGGAGGGTTTAGCTGCCCTTCAATCAGATTTGCCTGGGTAACGGCCACGGTGCCATAGGTGGCTAACCGCTGCTCAACTGAGCCTAAGAGCTGGTTTAAGGCCAGGTCCAAACCATCATTCCGGCCACTAATCCGGCCTGCTGCCAACTCCATTTGCGCAAAGTGACCTCGGGCTTCACCGAACAGAGCGTTTGCGTCTTCTAGCTGCCGGTCAATCTCATCGGCTGATAGCTGGGCGAGATTGCTGGGGTGGCAAAGCTGATTATGCCGCCGAATGGCGATCATCATATTACTGGCCTCACGGGCCAAGGACAGTGCGGGTGTTTCCCGCTCGGCTTGCCGCTCTTCTGGCAGTAGCTGGTTTGAAACCCAATATGCCAAACCGAAAGAGGAACCGAACACGAGCGGGAAGATAACCAACCAAGCGATCGCTGCCCGTTTAGCCTTTAATGACTTTGATTTTCGCTTAGAGAGAACCAAGCGCTGCCCACCTACCCAGATTAGGTAAGTATGCTAACAGCTGCCGGGCAATTCAGCACGGGCGAAATACCCAGGCCGATGACGCCCTATCCGGATTGAAATGGATGTTATGAAAAGGAATGGTGAGCGCGCAGGGGTTCGAACCCTGGACCTGCTGATTAAAAGTCAGCTGCTCTACCAGCTGAGCTACACGCTCCCACCACCTTTGCGATCCGATTGCTCGGTCGCAGGACGCGGAAAATAGGGGCGAGTATCGACAGCGTCAACCGTTGAACTGCGTAACAGGGCGTCGCACCCCCATAAATTATGGTTTTAATCGTCCGCGATGCCGGTCGATTTCTCGAGATCACCGGTCTCAACATTGAACTTATGGGTCAGTCGCTCGCGCACATTGGGCGATACAAAACCGGAGATATCACCACCTAAACGCCCGATTTCCTTAACAAATCTGGAAGAGATGAATTGGTATCGCTCCGCCGCCATAAGGAAGATTGTGTCGATCTCTGGCTTAAGCCTGGCGTTCATACCTGTCATTTGAAATTCGTATTCAAAATCCGATATGGCACGAAGGCCACGGATCACCACGCTGGCTTCCAGCTCTTCAGCGAAGTGCATCAGCAGATTATTGAAGGTACGGACCTCGACCGACAGCCCCTGCTCCCGCAGCGGTGCCACCTCTTGCTCTACCAATTCTCGACGCTCGTCGGTTGAGAATAGTGGCCCCTTACCAGCGTTGCGGGCGACGGCCACAACCAGATGGTCAACGACCCTCGCCCCGCGGGTAATGATGTCCAGATGACCCAAGGTGATTGGGTCAAAGGTGCCGGGGTAAAGGCCAATGCGGCGAGACATTAGCTCTCATCCTCAGCCGCTGGCGCATCACCCTCGCCTGCTTCAGCATCGCCGGCCTCTGCATCCGGGGAAGCATCAGCAGTTTCGCCATCTGCCGCCTCTGCCGCCTCTGCCCCTTCCTCGAGTTCGCCCTCTTCCTCGTCATCCTCATCATCGATAACGGCGACGGAGACGACTTTCTCATCATCCGAGACCCGGAAGAGCATGACGCCCTTGGTACTACGACCGGCAATACGGATACCGCTGATCGGCATGCGGATAAGCTGACCGCCATCGGTAACCAGCATGATCTGCTGCTCGTCAACGACCGGGAAGCAGGCGGCAATGGCCTTGACCCGTTCGGTCATGGACATATTCCAAATGCCCTTACCGCCACGGCCGGTCACACGATACTCATAAGCTGAGCTGCGCTTACCAAGGCCAGTCTCACTGACCGTCAGCAAGAATTCCTCAGCCGCTGCCATCTCCTCGAACTTGGCGTCATCGATGTCGCCGGCGGCCTCAACCTCGGCATCACCTTCCTCGTCATCCGCCGCACGGCGCAAGGCATTGGCCCGCTTAAGATACGCGGCCCGCTCATCAGCAGAGGCTTCAACGTGGTCAAGGATGGACATGGAGATAACCTCATCCCCATCACCCAGTCGGATGCCACGGACACCGGTCGAGGTTCGGCCACTGAACACGCGAACATCTTCGACGGCAAACCGGATGCAGTAGCCATGGTTACTGGCCAAGAGCACATTCTGATCGGGGGTACAGGTCTGAACCGAGACCAGGCTTTCCCCCTCATCCAGCTTCATCGCGATCAGGCCATTGGCCCGGATGTTGGCGAAGTCAGAGAGCAGGTTGCGTCGGATGCCACCGCGAGACGTGGCAAACATCACGTGCCAATCGCCCCAGGTTTCCTCATCCTCTGGCAATGGCATCATGGCGGTAATCGTCTCGCCACCATGCAGCGGTAGGAGGTTTACTAGCGCTTTACCCCGCGACTGCGGCGTGCCCTGAGGCAGGCGATAGACCTTGAGCTTGTAGACCATCCCACGGGATGAGAAGAACAGCATCGGCGTGTGGGTAGAGGTGACAAAGAGCTGGGAAACGAAATCCTCATCCTTCGTCGACATGCCTGAGCGGCCCTTACCGCCCCGGCGCTGCGCCCGGTAGGTGGAGAGCGGCACACGTTTGATATAGCCACCATGGGAGACGGTCACGACCATCTCCTCACGCTGGATGAGATCCTCAATATCCGCCTCAAACTCGGCATCAACCAACTCAGTTCGGCGTGGGGTGCCAAACTTCTCACGGATCTCGGATAGCTCCTCGACCATGATCCCCATAACGCGTTCGCGATTGGCAAGGATGTCGAGGAAGTCCTTAATCTTATCGGTAACCTCACCCAGATCCTCGGCGATCTTATCCCGCTCAAGCCCGGTCAGACGGTGCAGGCGAAGGTCCAGGATAGCTTTTGCTTGGGCTTCCGACAGTTTGTAGGTGTCGAACTTGGCATCAACGCTCTCGCCGCCATCCGCCTCTACAAGCTTGATCAATGGCGCCACATCCGCGGTTGGCCAGTCCTTGGCAAGCATCCGCTCCCGCGCAATCTGTGGGTCTGACGCCTCACGGATCAGCTGGATCNTCTCATCCAGATTAGCGATGGCAACGGCCAAACCGATTAAGCTGTGCGCCCGTTCCCGTGCCTTGCCGAGCTCAAAAATCGTCCGGCGGGTGATCACCTGCTCACGGAAGTCAACGAACGCGCCGATGATGTCCCGCAGGGTCATCGTTTGCGGGCGGCCACCATGTAGCGCCAGGACATTACAGCCAAAGCTGGTCTGCAGCGGTGTGTACTTAAACAGCTGGGCGAGCACGACCTCAGCCACAGAATCCCGCTTCAACTCGATAACGATGCGGACACCGTCACGGTCACTCTCATCCCGGAGGTCAGAGATACCCTCGACCACCTTGTCATTAACGACCTCGGCAATCCGCTCGAGCAGACGGGATTTGTTCACCTGATAAGGGATCTCGGTAACGATGATCGCCTGGCGATCCTTGCCGAACTCCTCGATCTCCGTCCGGCTACGTACGGTTAGTGAGCCGTTACCCGTGCTGTAAGCGCGATAGATGCCGGATTTACCGAGGATCTGGCCGCCGGTTGGGAAGTCCGGACCCGGTACCAGTTCCATCAGATCCTCAACGCTAATCGTCGGATCTTCGATATAGGCGATGCAGGCCTCAATCACCTCACCCAGATTGTGGGTCGGGATGTTGGTGGCCATACCAACCGCAATACCCCCGGCACCATTAACCAAAAGGTTTGGATAGCGCGCAGGTAGGACAACCGGCTCTTCAGTCTGCTCGTCATAGTTGGGTTGGAAATCGACGGTATTCTTATCGATGTCGGTTAGCAGGCTCTCACCGGATTGGGCGAGCCGCGCCTCGGTGTAACGCATGGCCGCCGGTGGATCGCCATCCATGGAGCCAAAGTTACCCTGGCCGTCGACCAGTGGCAGGCGCATTGAGAAGTCTTGCGCCATCCGCACCATGGCATCATAGATCGCACCATCACCATGGGGGTGGTACTGACCCATAACATCACCAACGATACGCGCCGACTTACGGAATGGCTTGGTGCTGTCGTAGCCGCCCATCTTCATTGCGTAGAGGATACGACGGTGCACGGGTTTCAGACCGTCGCGCACGTCCGGCAGCGCACGGCTGACGATAACGCTCATCGCGTAATCGAGATAAGAGCGCCTTAGCTCGGTCTCAATTGAGACTGGCGCGATATCCGAGTCGGAACCTGAAGGATCAGACACGCTGGATTAACCCTTGATCTAACGAAGAAAAATACGGGTGAACATCACCCATGGATTTGATGCCGTCATTATAGCATAGGGGCCAAGATGCCCTCGCCTGCAGCGTGGAATGGATGCTTAGAATGGGATGTCATCATCGAGGTCACCAGCACCACCCGCATAAGCAGGCTCTGGTGCTGGTTGATCCATGCCACCACCCGCTGGTGCACCGGCATCATAGCCACCGCCACCATAGCCGCCGCCGGCACCGCCTTCATTGCGGCCGTCCAGCATGGTCAGCTCACCGCGATAAGGGCGCAGCACCACCTCGGTCGTGTACTTCTCTTGGCCGTTTTGGTCCTGCCATTTACGGGTCTCAAGCTGGCCTTCGATATAGACCTTGGAGCCTTTACGCAGGAAACGTTCAGCAACCCCCACCAGGGCATCATTAAACAGAACCACGCGGTGCCATTCCGTTTTCTCCCGACGCTCACCGGAGTTCTTGTCCTTCCAGTTCTCAGACGTCGCGATAGACAGGTTGCAAACCCGGCCGCCACTGGACATTGATCGAACCTCAGGATCACGGCCTAAGTTGCCGACAAGAATAACTTTATTGACGCTACCAGCCATGGTGAAACCTCGTTTCCATCTGAATTGCAGGCCGGGCGTTATGGGCCCGGAAAAATCTAGTGGCGGGATCGTAGACAGGCGGCCAAAGGCATGCAACGACAGCGGTCATCAAAACCCGCGAAATCGTCTCGATATCGCCGATTTTGGGGCATTTCTGGGGACTGGCTGGGGGTAACTCAGACATTCGCCGGTGGTTTATGCCTGGGATGTCCAAAATGGCCATCGACCAGCCACCCTTCGGGCCTATATCAGAACACTAGTTCGTTCATGATTCGGCCCCGTAGCGATCGCCACTGCTATGCTCAAAACAATCTCGGTTCGCGGTGCGCGCGAACACAACCTGAAAAGCGTTGATGTCGACCTGCCTCGCGACAGCCTGGTGGTGATCACTGGCCTGTCTGGATCGGGGAAATCATCCCTGGCCTTCGACACCATCTATGCCGAGGGTCAGCGCCGCTATGTGGAAAGCCTATCTGCCTATGCAAGGCAGTTTCTAGAGCTGATGCAGAAACCGGATATGGACAGCATTGAAGGGCTGTCCCCGGCAATTTCGATTGAGCAGAAAACCACCAGCCGAAACCCGCGCTCAACCGTCGGCACGGTTACCGAGATCTACGACTATATGCGCCTGCTTTGGGCGCGGATTGGGGTTCCCTACTCCCCAGCTACTGGCAAGCCGATTGAAAGCCAGACCGTAAGCCAGATGGTGGATCGAATGATCGCCATGGGTGATGGTCGGCGCCTCTATATCCTGGCGCCTCTGGTGCGCGGCCGTAAAGGCGAATACCGGAAAGAAATCAAAGAGCTACAGCAAAAAGGTTATCAGCGCGTTCGCATTGATGGCGAGATCTATGAGATCGATGAAACCCCTGAGCTGAATAAGAAGATCAAGCACGACATTGAGGTTGTGGTCGATCGCTTAGTGATCCGGGAGGATATGGGCAATCGGCTAGCCGATAGTGTTGAAACGGCGCTGGGTCTTTCTGATGGCCTAGTCTACGCCTTAGATGCTGATGATGGTGAGATCACTATCTTCTCAGCTAAGTTCGCCTGCCCCGTATCTGGCTTCACCATTGATGAGATTGAGCCACGGCTATTCTCGTTCAACAGCCCACATGGCGCCTGCCCAACCTGTGATGGCCTGGGTACCAAGCTCTATTTCGATCCGGAGCTGATTGTGCCTGATGACCGCCTGTCATTGCGTGAGGGTGCGATTGCGCCTTGGTCCGGATCATCATCCCAATACTACCAACAGACCCTGCAAAGCCTGGCCAAGCACTACAAGGTCAGCATGAACAAACCGTTCAGTGAGCTAAAAGACGCCGCTAAACAGGCAATCCTGTATGGCAGTGGCGAGGAAGAGATCACCTTCGAATATGACGACGGGCTACGCAGCTATAAGACGGCGAAGCCTTTTGAAGGCCTAATCCCGCATCTAGCCCGTCGCTACGCAGAAACCGATAGCAGCTGGACCCGGGATGATCTTGGCAAATACCAAAACACCTCGGCCTGTGAGGCCTGTAATGGCTACCGGCTGAAGCCAGAGGCCCTGGCGGTTAAAATTGACGGCGAGCATATCGGCCAGGTTACTGAGCGCTCAATCGCCCAGGCTGGTGAGTGGTTTGAGGCGCTGCCAGGAAAGCTGACGGATAAACAGAACAGCATCGCCGAGCGGATCCTAAAAGAGATCAATGAGCGGCTAGGCTTCCTGAATGCCGTTGGTCTTGGCTATCTGTCGCTGTCCCGTATGGCCGGCACCTTATCAGGTGGAGAGAGCCAACGGATCCGGCTTGCCAGCCAAATCGGCTCTGGCCTAACCGGTGTTCTCTATGTGCTGGATGAGCCGTCAATCGGCCTCCATCAGCGCGATAATGACCGGCTGTTAGCCACGCTCCGCCGCCTTCGCGACCTCGGCAATACGGTTATTGTGGTTGAGCATGATGAGGATGCCATCCGAACCGCCGATTACCTGGTCGATATGGGCCCGGGCGCGGGCGTCCATGGCGGCACAGTCGTCGCCGCCGGCAAGCCGCCTGTGATCATGCAGGCGCCAAACAGCCTCACCGGCCAATACCTAACGGGTAAGAAGGTGATCGAGGTGCCGCCCAAGCGCCGCAAGGCCAAGAAAGGCAAGGAACTTAAGGTTAAGAACGCCACCTCCAACAACCTGAAGGGTGTCGATGCCACAATCCCCTTAGGCACCCTCACCTGCGTCACTGGGGTATCCGGTGGCGGTAAATCCAGCCTCATCATCGACACGCTTTATAAGTCGCTTGCCCGCCGCTTAATGGGGGCCAAGGCACAGCCCGGCAAACATGACGAAATCCAGGGTGTGGAGCTGCTGGATAAGGTCATCGACATTGACCAATCACCCATTGGCCGAACCCCGCGTTCAAACCCGGCAACCTATACCGGGGCCTTCACCCCTATTCGGGACTGGTTCGCTGGCTTGCCAGAGGCCAAGGCCAGGGGCTATGGGCCAGGCCGCTTCTCCTTCAACGTGAAGGGCGGGCGTTGTGAGGCCTGCCAGGGCGACGGCGTCATCAAGATTGAGATGCACTTCCTGCCCGATGTCTATGTCACCTGCGACAGCTGTAACGGGCAACGCTACAACCGCGAAACCCTGGAAATTAAGTTTAAAGACAAGAACATAGCTGAAATCCTCGATATGACTGTCGAGGAAGGCGTTGAGTTCTTCAAGGCGGTTCCGGCGATTCGCGATAAGCTTGAGATGCTGGATCGGGTTGGATTGGGCTATGTGAAGATCGGTCAGCAGGCCATCACCCTCTCCGGTGGCGAGGCACAGCGCGTCAAACTAGCCAAAGAATTGGCCCGGCGGGCAACCGGCCGCACTCTCTATATTCTCGATGAGCCAACCACTGGCCTGCACTTCGAAGACGTGCGTAAGCTGTTGGAAGTTCTTCATACTTTGGTTGACCAAGGCAATACGGTACTGGTTATTGAGCACAATCTTGAGGTGATCAAAACCGCCGATTGGGTGATTGATTTGGGCCCAGAGGGTGGCGATGGCGGTGGCCAGATTGTGGCTAATGGGACCCCAGAAGATGTCGCGAAAACCGCTGGCAGCTACACGGGCGAGTATCTACGACCCTACCTAGAGCCAAAGGGCAAATCTGGCGGTGAGCAGAAGAAAACTGCGTAAGAATTGCCGCTGAACGCCCAGATTGCGTCTTTACCACCATAGTTGGCAGGTTTGGCGTTGCCAGGGCATGGTTTCGCTTCGACCGTAACAAGGCTGATGCAGTATCTTTGATGATACCTATTGGTTTCAGAGAATGCTGACCCATGGCCGAGGCCCAAAGCAACATTGCCGCCCAGCTTCCAGAGCTGTTGCGCGAACTTCGCTATTACAACGAAACCGTTGATTACGTTGTCTTCTTTGATGATGAGACCGCGGCCGCCAGTCTCGCGACTGAGCCTGAATGGATCGATGATCTTGTAGCGCTGCTTGAGCCAGAGGCCGAGGCCGGCGCGCTTGCCGAGACCAAGAAACAGATCAGCAACCTGCAACGCGCTGGCAAAAAGGCAATCAAAACCCGCTCTACCGAAGGCTATATGCCGGAAGAGGCTTACCGAGAGCTGATGGCCAAGCGGGAAGACCTGTTCGAGGCGATCACCGAAGCGAGCCCTGCCCGCGCCGGTGGCCTAGCCAACCAGGTTGTTCACGAGTACCGCGCCTTCTGTGAAGAGGTCATCATCAACTACTTCTTCGCGCCGAGCGATACCAAGCTCAGCACGGACCATGATCTGGCTCGCGATAAGCTAGTCCGTTGGCTGGATGAGTTGCCTATTTCGCTTAAAGAAAAGATCGGCGTCCAACAGATCATGGCGGCAGATGAAGATCTGTACCGCACAGCCCGGATGCGCATCCAAGAACGCACCGCTGGTCGCGTCCCGAATGACGCCACCTATGAGAACCTCGCGACCATTCGCGAACGGCTGCTTGATCGCCTGATCGAACTGCAGATCGTGGTCAGTGAGCACAGCGTGACCGCTGATAATCCGCTGGTCATTGGTGGCCGCCGACGATTGGAAGCTGACCTCCACTCAGAGATGGCTCGCTATGTTCGCCATGAAGATCAAATGTTTACGCTGGTTATCTGTGTCATCGACAAGATTAAAGCGATGCACGCAAAACTTGGCCAAGAGGTCACAGACAGCATTGTGCGGCAAGTGGCTGCTGGGTTGATTGAGACCCTGCGCCCCTATGACAAGGTGTACACGGCCGGTGGTGGTAAGCTCGCTATGCTACTGCCCAACTCTGCCGCTTCTGGCGGGTTTGAGGCAGCACGACGCTGTCAGAAAGCCCTATTAGAACATCGTTTCTCGCTTCCCTCCGGCCGGAACATCCAGGTTACCGCCACCTTTGGGGTTTCCGAAAGTAGACCCGGGGAGAATTGGCAGGGTCTGTATGACGCTGCCTATAAAGCGCTGACCGCCGCTAAGTCTCGCGGCAACAATCAATGCTGCGCTCGCATTGATGAAGATCTGGTCTTTGACGACGAAAAAGCTTGAGGAAGAAACTCATGGCTAACCGTAAGAAGTACGGGTTACTGGCTGATAAAAAATCACTTCTGGCACTCACAGCCTGCCTTGCTATCAGCCCTATAATGGCCAATGCCGCCGATGCACCGCCCCGCTCAAACAGCAATCAGCCGGTGGTGTCCGCCGGATCAGATGCTGGTGAGCCCGAGATGAATGGTGATCGTCCAGTTTTCTATCGGCCACTTCGCACGTCACCTGACTTCCGCCATCCTCCTGGCTATGGAAGCGTCCCACGGAAAGCGGTGGCTCCGACCCCATTGGCCAAACCACTTCCGCCAGAGTTCGGCTATGCGAATATCGTGACATTCGAGGATGTTACGCCGCTTGATGAATTGGATGCGATTGGTCTTCGCCTTGTTTCGGTTGCACTTGATGAACCAGTCTTGGCCGCTGAGTCCCTAAGGCAAATCGATCTCCGTGGTGAGATCGCACTGGTGCCACCACTTATCCATGCCATGCAGTTCTCACGCCTGCCGGAAGCTGAGATCGCGAGGGTTCTGCGCCGGTTGACCAATGAGAACCTTGGCCGGACTTGGTTTCAATGGGCCCAATGGCTTGAAGCCAACCCCGAGTTGATCCTAAGCCCTAGCTTGGCAGCCGCGGTTACCACGATGTGGTCGAGTGTGGACGGAAAGTACCGTGCTGTTTTGCCTGCAGAGCGTGCCGCAACCGTCTCTAAGGCTTCGATTTTTTGGGATGGAAGCCGTGTTGATGCCATCCCCTCCCAGAATACGCCGAGGGCCGTCCCGCCAAATGAGGCGTTTGGTTATGAGCCGAATGATTTGGTCATTGGCGTCACAGTGAATGGTCAACATCGGGCCTATTCCCATGCCCAGCTACTGCTGAATCCAATCATTAATGATGAATTGGGCGGTCACGCTATCACCGTCGCGTTCGAGCCCTATTGCGGCTTCCCCGTTGCATTCGACAGGGGCCTTGCCGGTCAGCCTGCAATCGGGCCTATGGAGTGGTCTGGCCTGGTCTACCGTTCATCACGCCTGCTGTATGATCCAAGCAATGATCATCGCCTTTGGGACACCTGTACAGGACGTGCAATCACCAAATGGGCTGCAACGTTGAGACAGGCACCCGCAACCGTTACCAGCTGGAGCGCGTGGCGCGGTGCGTACAAGACCACAACGGCAATGAGCACAGGCAATGCCCCTAAGGCTAGCCGTGAGAGCCTCGAAGCGCAGGATGAGTACATCGGATCAGGTGGTTTGATCTATCCAGTTCATCTCAACCATCCTGAGCTGCCTGCGAAAGAGCGTATGCTGCTGCTGCAGATGGGTGAGGAAGATCACGCAATCCGCCTCGGTGACTTCAAGAACAGGTCTGTGATAAATCACAGATTTAATGGCCAAGGCGTTGTGATCGTTGTTGAAAACCCGATTAACTGCACCATCCGTGTCTATGAGCGACCAGAGGGCCAACTATTTGGTCCCAGTGAGTTCGTGGATCGGGTCTATGGATCCGGTGGTGGTGTCTGGAGGGCAACTGAGGAGGCCCTGATCGGACCTGATGGTGAGCGCCTTGCCAGGATCCCGGGTCGTGGCCTGTTCTGGTTTACCGTCGATGGCTTTAACCCCATGACAGAAACCAAAGCAGATCAAAGCGCTAGCCTGCCTAACTAATCATCTGCGGCAATTGCGTTGGCCCATGGCTGGTCTCGGGAATAGACCAGCAAATTCGCCCATGCTAACCATCCCCCAACATTGCGGGACGGTTTGAATGGAAGGCGAACCATGAGCAAACAACCAATCCACATAATCGGCGGCGGCCTTGCAGGTTCTGAGGCTGCCTGGCAGCTGGCACAGGCTGGCGTGCCGGTCACCATCCATGAGATGCGCCCGGTTAGGAAAACCGACGCCCACCAGACTGAAGGCTTGGCCGAACTGGTTTGTTCAAACTCCTTCCGTTCTGATGATGCGGAGTTCAACGCGGTTGGCCTGCTGCATGAGGAAATGCGCCAACTGGGCTCGCTGATCATGCGCTGCGGCGATGAGCATAAGGTACCGGCTGGTGGCGCGCTTGCTGTAGACCGGGATGCTTTCTCAGACGCCGTTACCAAGGAACTTGAGGAACATCCCCTTATCTCAATTGAGCGGGAGGTTATTGATGGCCTGCCGCCAGAAGATTGGGAGAGTGTGATTATCGCGACTGGTCCCCTCACCGCCTCTGGTTTGGCCACGGCCATTCGTGAGCTAAGTGGTGAGGATGCCCTAGCATTCTTCGATGCCATTGCACCGATCATTCACACCGACACAATCGACTTCGATAAGGCCTGGTACCAATCCCGATATGACAAGCCAGGCCCTGGTGGCACCGGCAAAGACTACATCAACTGCGCGATGGATGAGGCCGAATATGCCCAATTCCTCAATGCGTTGATGGAGGCCCCTAAGACTGAGTTCAAAGAATGGGAAGCCAATACGCCGTACTTTGAGGCATGCCTGCCGATTGAAGTCATGGCCTCTCGCGGACCAGAAACCCTTCGCTTCGGCCCGATGAAGCCCGTTGGCCTGACCAACCCGCACAAGCCTGAGAAGTCCCACGCGGTTGTGCAGCTGCGCCAGGACAATAAGCTTGGCACGCTCTACAACATGGTCGGGTTCCAGACGAAACTGAAATACGGCGCCCAAAAGGATGTTTTCAGCCTGATCCCAGGGCTAGAGAACGCAGAATTCGCCCGACTTGGCGGCATTCACCGTAATACCTTCATCAATAGCCCCAAACTGCTGGATAGCCGCCTACGCATGAAAGCAATGCCACGGCTTCGCTTTGCCGGACAGATTACCGGCTGTGAAGGGTATGTGGAGAGTGCATCGGTTGGCCTGATGGCCGGCCGCATGGCCGCGGCTGAGTATCTGGAGCGGGATTTTGTCCTGCCGCCACAGACGACAGCCCTTGGCGCCCTGCTCCACCACATCACCGGTGGTGCTGAGGAAGAAACCTTCCAGCCGATGAACATCAATTTTGGCCTGTTCCCACCACCACCAAAGCCGGTGGCAGAGCCGGGCAAAAGGCCGAAGAAGCTGAAAGGCAAAGATCGGAAGAAGGCACTGACAGATCGAGCAAAACAAGATCTAGCTAGCTGGGCGTCCGAGCACTTAAGTGAGCCGTTAATCGCCGCCGAGTGATCACCAGAGACCGAAAGGTGCCCGCCAGGTAAGGCTTAACGCCTGGAGCGGATGGGAGCTCGCCATGCGTTGATCAAACGGATCGTAACCTGCTGCCCGCATTTGCTTGAGCTGAAGCCCAGCCAATGTGCCAATCATAAAGGCTGGCGCCAACTTCCTCGGGATGCTGGATCTATACCGCCTTGCCTTCGTCAGATGGCCCTCTGCGCAGTCCGCTACCTGCTTGATGATCGGCCTAATCCGCTCATCCTTTGGTCGATCAGCTACCCGCGCCGCCGTTAAGTCGGCCGCCTGCAGCAGATCATCGGGCAACATGACGTGGCGATCACCGAGTTGGAATAGGATCGCCCGCAACTGCCCCACCAAGGCGAAGGCAACGCTTACAGACCGGGCCGCGTCTTGGATCTCTGTTTGTTCAGCATCACCACCTAACACACTGATGACCAAAGACGTTAACGGTGTCGTTGTGGCATCGGCATAGTGCTCAAGTGCAGCCAAGTCCGATGGCGGTGCCGCCTCCAGATCCGTCTCTCGGGCATCAATCAACTGACTGAGCTTATCAATTGGCAAGCCATAGGCCTGCACCGCATCTGCTAGTGGTTCAACCACAGCATGACGCCGGGGCGTTCCCGCGGTGGCCTCAACAATCGCATCACGCCACCATTGCAGGCGTATGTGCCCAATGGTGGTTTCACTTACCACCTCCCGGGTTTTCGCAATCTCCTGGTTGAACGCCAGTAAGGCCCAGATCGCCTCACGGCGCTTTACCGGCGCAAAGAGGCTCGTGAGAAAGCGATCAGGGTCGTTTTCTCGCGCTTGGGCACCGCAATAGCTGAGATCAGGAGCGTTGGACATGGGATTGAGGATTTAGGGCGTTACCGGCAATCTGGCCATTAATTTCAAATTCCGGGGATTTTTGCCCGATAACCTCTTCAAATCGACCGCCCATGCTTTATGTCAACACATGACGAATACGGGGGTCCTCCCCGCACAACCAGACATCGGCAATCATATTGGGCAGCAAATGCCTGCTAGCCCACCTCACCTGCGCCGATAGGCTGCTTCAAACGATAAGCGAGGCACATTCTCATGAGCTATCAACTGCCCGACCTACCCTATGATTACGAGGCGCTTGCGCCATACATGTCCCGTGAGACCCTCGAGTTTCACCATGACAAGCACCACAACGCCTATGTCGTGAAGGGCAACGAGCTTGTTCAGGGCACCCCATGGGAAGGCAAGACCCTTGAAGAGGCCGTCGCCGGCTCTTACGGCAAGCCAGAGTTTCAGGGCCTATTCAACAATGTGGGCCAACACTGGAACCACATCCATTTCTGGAACTGGATGAAGCCAAATGGCGGCGGCGCCATTCCTGGCAATCTAGAAGCTAAGATCAACGAAGACTTCGGGTCTGTTGATGCCTTCCGTACTGCCTTTATCAATGGCGGTGTCGGCCAGTTCGGCAGCGGCTGGGTTTGGCTTGTCATGGATGGCGGCAAGCTATCGGTTATGGGCACGCCAAATGGCGAAAACCCACTGGCCCACGGCAAAACGGCCCTGCTCGGCTGTGATGTTTGGGAACACTCCTATTACATCGATTACCGCAACGCGCGGCCAAAATATCTGGAGGCGTTCTTCGACAATCTGGTGAACTGGGAATACGTCACCGAGATGTTTGAGAAAGCGGCGTAAGCCACTGTCTTTAAAATCAGACTTCATGAAGTGAGCCCGGTTTGATACCGGGCTTTCTTTTGCCCTATGCCTCGGCGGGGAAAAGAGCAGCCGCAACCTGACGGCCCTCGGCCAGCAACACGTTGAATGTGCGACACGCGGCACCGCTATCCATAATCTCAGGCACTGGCCCCAATTCTCGGATTGCGGCGCGGAGCTTAGGCGGCACGAAACGCATCTTAGAGCCCGTGCCGATCAACAGCACCTCAAGCCCGGTTTCAGCCCCTAAGAAACTGAAATCCTGCACCTCTAGGGCATCTGGCGATGCAGCAGTCCAAGGCTGAACGGCCGTTGGGGTAACAATCACCGCGCCCTCATGGACAGCATCATTAATCCGGAAGCCGGTCGCGCCATATCCAACGATCACCTTTCGGTCTGATGGGATAAGTGGCGTAACGTCCATGGGCTAGTTGCCAAAGCTCTAAGAGCGAACCGCAGCCTGGTCTGACTTATCTTCGCCGGAAACACGGTCCAGCTGTTCTGGGCGCAAATTCAGGAAGATAAGCAGCGGTGCTGCGATAAAGATCGAGGAGTACGTACCGATCACAATGCCCCAGATTAGGGCTACCGTGAAACCACGGATCACCTCACCCCCAAAGAACCACAGTGCAATCAGGGCCAACAAGGTCGTACCACTGGTTAGCAAGGTACGGGTCAGCGTCTCATTGAGGGAGCGATCGATGATCGTGATCAGGGACTCACGCTTGTACTTGCGCAAATTCTCACGCATCCGGTCGAAGACAACGACGGTATCGTTGATCGAGTAACCCGCGATGGTCAGAACCGCCGCAACCGTGGACAGGTTGAATTCCATCTGGGTCAGCGAGAACAGGGCAATCGTCGCAATCGTGTCGTGCAGAAGTGCGGCGACAGCGCCGACGGCAAACTGCCATTCAAACCGGAACCAGACATAAACGAGGATGCCGAGGAGTGAGAATACGATGGCCAGGATACCGGCTTGGATCAGTTCCTCACCGACCTGGGGGCCGACGAATTCCTGCCGTCGCAGCTCAAACTCACTGCCTAAAACCTCTTTGATCGACTCAATGGCCGCCGCCTGGGCCGTCTCATCGCCCTCCTGGCGCTGAACCCGGATCAGGGCCACATCATCGGCACCAAACTCTTGGAGGGTAACCTCACCTAAATTCAGTGCGTTCAAATCCTGGCGCATGGTGCCGATATCGGCTGGGCCTTCGGTTTGGACCTCAAGCAAGATACCGCCGCGGAAATCGATGCCGAAATTCAGGCCCTGGACGAACAAATCGCCAATCCCGAACACAATCAGAAGCGCGGACAGCACAAAACCGATCACACGTCGTTTCATAAACGGGATGCCGAGATTGCTCGGTGTGTAGCTAACAAAGCCCTTCATTTGGTCACCTAGCTCTTTCGGGTAAGCTTCTGATCTAAATCGCTTCTAAGGTTAAAGCGGCAGTGTTGACGGCTTAGTCTGACGCAGCCAAAGCACCACCATCAATCGGGTCACCATGATTGCGGTGAACATGGAAGTCAGGATGCCAACCGCCAAGGTCACGGCAAAACCACGGATTGGGCCCGCACCAAAGGCAAACAGGCAAGCGGCCGCGATCAAGGTCGTCAAACTCGCATCGATAATCGTGGTCAGGGCGCGGCCATAGCCACTATCAATCGCCGAAATTGGGGTCCGACCGTTGCGTAATTCCTCACGAATACGCTCAAAAATCAGAACGTTAGCGTCGACCGCAATACCGATAGTCAAAACGATACCGGCAATACCTGGCAGGGTTAGCGTCGCCCCCAGCGCCGACAACAGTGCAAAGATGGCCGCGATGTTAATGCTCAACGCAAACATGGCAAAGCCACCGAACAGCCCGTAAGCCGCGATCATGAACAGGGTCACAAAGCCGATGGCGATCAGTGACGCTGTTTGACCCGCAGCGACGGAGTCAGCACCAAGGCTCGGTCCAACCGTGCGTTCCTCAAGTGGCGTTAGCTCGGCTGGCAATGCACCAGAGCGCAGGATCAATGCCAGGTCGCTGGCATCCTGAACCGTGAAGTTGCCTGAAATTTGACCGGCGCCCCCCAGAATTGGCTCGCGAATAACCGGCGCGCTCAGCACCTCACCATCAAGCACAATCGCCATCTGGCGGCCGGTATGCTCGACGGTAGCATCGCCGAACTTACGGGCGCCCTCACCGTCAAAGCGGAAGTTTACAACGGGGTCACCGGCAATACCGACGCCCGTGCTGGCACCAACCAGGTTATCACCACGGACAATCGGATCGCGGCGGATCGAAACGGCACCTAGCGGGCTTTCAGCGTAAGGAACGATCTGTGAGCCCTCTGGCGCGTTGCCTTGGGCGATCTGGGTTTGGCTCGCGTTGATGTCGACCAGATGGATGCTCAACTGACCACGCGGGATTGGCGGGAAGCTGGTGGCACCAGGCAATTGGACCAGGATCCGGTCATCACCCTGCTGCTGAATAAGTGGTTCGGTGGTACCGAGGGCATCAACCCGCCGCCGGATAACCTCAATCGCCTGCTGCATGATACTGGCAGTCAGGTCATCCTGCGCAAACTGGCGGAAGTTGAGGCGAATACGCGTGGGCGGTGAGTTCTCATCCGCCCCTTCCTGGATCAGCTCAAAATCTGGGTTAAGATCGGCCAGCACAACTGCCAACTCATCGATTTGTTCCGCTCTCTGGGGGCGAACAACGACGCTTAGCCCTTCGGTTGCCAGACCGGAGATACGAATGCGGGCGCCACGGGCCGCATTGCGGACCTCGGTCCGAAGATCCCGAACGCGTTGTTGCAGCACATCCTGAAACTCAACGCGAAGCAGGCGATATGAACCGCCCTGCAGATCCAAACCAAGGTTTACGGTTTGCCCGGGAAGCCAGCTCGGCATTGAGCTTTGCCATTCCTCTAGCGCCTCATCACCGACCACATTCGGCACGGCGTAAAGCAGGCTCAGAACACACAGCAGGACAATGCTGAAGATTTTGAATTTCGAGAAATGGACCATTTGCCATCCCTGGCGGGTATGCGAATGCTCTTAGCCATAGGGCCAAGGGCGGATTGGTTATTTGTCAGCCTTATCGTCGGCCTTTTCCTTGGCGTCTTTGCCCTTCTCGCCCTTAGCAGGCTCAGACTTGCTCAACACCAACTGGATGGTCGTTTGAACGACCTTGATGCGGACATTCTCCGCAATCTCGACCTGAACCTCATCATCATCCAGAACCTTGGTCACGGTGCCGATGATGCCGCCCGCGGTGACGATCTTGTCACCACGGCGAATGGCCTCAACCATTGACTTGTGATCGGCCATTTTCTTTTGGCTTGGACGGATCACCAGAAGCCAGAAAATCAGGAACAGAACACCGATCAACAGCATCTGCATAAAGAAGGCGTCACCAGATCCTGGGGCACCGCCGGCACCAGCCGCGTAAGCCGTGGAAATCCACATGGGCGTCAAGCTCTCTTAAAACGTAAGGTGGGTCCGGGACGCGCCCGGCTTGAAAAGCGTCGCGGGACTATACTGACCCGGGCCAATGATGCAAACGTATCTGGCGATGAAGGTGCAGAACCGCAAGCGATTGAGATATGATCGTGCGCTCAATGACTATCTGCACCGCTCTCAACGACGCATACTCGACCAAACATTCTCGACCAAACCATGACCATTATCGATCCATCTGACCTGCAACGCCGCCTGGACCACATTGGATCAGCAATTGACCGCCTCACAGCTGCAATGGAGCGGCTGGCACCTGAGGCCAGGCAAGGCGCGGATGTCCACGACCCAGCAAACGGTGACGCCTTTATCTGGCAGGCAAAGAGTAATTGTTTTCAGAAGGTTGAGCGCGTTTCCCGGATTGATATCACCCTGCTTCAAGGGCTTGATCGCCAGCAACAGACCCTACTCGATAACACGCGGCGCTTTGCCCAGGGCCTACCCGCGAACAATGCCCTTCTTTGGGGGGCCCGCGGCATGGGTAAGAGCTCACTCGTTAAAGCGGCACATGCCAGCGTTAACGCAGAGCTGGGCGATAACACCCTAGTCTTAATAGAAATTCACCGGGAGGATCTCGCCACCCTTCCCGCACTACTTGAGCAAGTGCGGCAAGGCAATCGCCGCTGCTTAGTCTTCTGTGACGATCTCTCCTTTGATGAGTCTGAGAGCAGCTACAAATCCCTAAAGGCCATCCTAGAGGGTGGGATTGAGGGACGCCCGACAAACGCGGTGTTTTACGCAACCTCAAACCGGCGGCATCTGATGCCCCGCTCTATGATTGAGAATGAGGCAGCGACCGCCATCAACCCTGGGGAAGCCGTCGAGGAGAGTGTGTCGCTGTCCGACCGGTTTGGCCTGTGGATTGGTTTCCATAGCTGCGATCAATCCACCTATCTTGAGATGATCAATGGTTATGCCAGTCATTACGGACTGGAGGTTGCGCCAGAGGCCCTGCGCGCCCAGGCCTTGGAATGGTCCGTAACCCGTGGCGCCCGATCCGGTCGGGTTGCCTGGCAGTTCATTCAGGACTTAGCCGGACAGCTTGGCAAAACACTCGATTAATCAGCGCGTTAGTGAGCTGATTTCGCGCGGCAAATAGATCATTGGATCTAGGGCTTGCGAGCCTCTGCGGATCTCGAAATGCAGCTGTGGGCGATCGACTGAACCCGTTGAGCCAACGGTGCCAATCGTGGCGCCTTGTTCCACGCGTTCACCCCTGCCAATCAGCAGCCGGTCCAGATGGGCGTAAGCGGTCATCCAGCCATCCGCATGGCGGATCAGTAGAAGATTGCCGAAACCACGCAGCTCATTGCCCGCATAGGCCACAACTCCACGCTCAGCCGCCCGAACAGCAGTACCGGACGGTGCCGCGATATTGATGCCGTCGTTATGGCGTCCGCCTCCCTTGGGCCCAAAGCCAGAGATCATGCGCCCCGTTAAGGGCCAGGTGAACTTACCCGTTCTTGGCGGTAGTGCCGCAGTCTGGGCTGGTTGCGGTGGTGGCGCGGCCTGCCTTTGTGGTGCTGGCGCCGGTTGGGCAACCACTGGCGGCGGCGCGGGGGCTGGCGCTGGTGTCACCGCTACAACAGCTGGTGCGGCAGATGGCCGTGGGTCTGGCACGGGTATAGCAGGTGCAGCAATCACCGGCGCCGCCGCTGGCGGTGCAGGCGCCGTCACTACTCTTGACGGTGTAGCAGGTGCTGGACGCGTCACCGGAACGGCTGGGGCCGGCTGGGCAACAACGCTCGGCTGTGTTTGTGCCGCCTGATTGGCAATGGGTTTAGGGCCTGGCAATGGCGGCGGCACTTCACCTAAACGCTGAACAGAGCGCGTTGTCGGCGCCAAAACAGGCGCTGTCGGGGCCAAGCTCGGCGCCCCAGCGATTGCGTTGGACTGATTGGCCGCCGGTAATCGCAGCTGCTGACCGGGTCGAAGCTGATAAGGCGGTTGCATGGCGTTCAGCACCACTAGCTGGCTTTCTGAAACAGCAAAGGCGCCAGCCACACTGTAGACGGTATCACCACCCCGAACCGTGTAATCACGCGGCGGTGGAAGCCTTAATCGTGAGCCAACTGGCAACTCAAAGGGAGGCTGTAAGTTGTTGAATGTAATAATATCTGCCATGGGAAGACGATAGCGCTGGGAAATCCGATACACGGTATCCGTGGGACCAATATTGACCACCCCTGCCCCCGGGTTTTCGGTCAAACCAGCGCGTGAAACCGGTGCCGGTGCCTCGGCACGTTCAGTACAGCCAGCAAGTGCTAACAGGGCAACCGTCAGCACCATTGAGTGACGCAGTTTTATGCCCATTGACGATGCACCTGGGCGTCACTGTGATTGGTTGGCAGCGGGAGCAGCGGCACAAAACGTACGGGCCACAGCTGCTCACCCTCATAATCGGTCTCGGTTCGGCGCAGCTTGTATAGGAACTGGCTACCATCCGGGTCGGTAAGTGGCAGAATAAGAATGCCACCAACGGCAAGCTGGTCCAGCAACTCACGCGGTGGGTCAGATGCTGCCGCACAGGTCATGATAATCCGGTCAAACGGCGCCTGCTCTGGCCAGCCCAGGCCGCCATTACCGCATTGCGTGGTGATGTTGTAGAGCCGAAGCTCGTCAAACCGGCTCTCAGCCTCTGCTAAAAGCTCGCGATGCAGCTCAATTGAGTAAATGCGTCGACAAAGCCGGGCCAAAATCGCGGTCTGGTAGCCGGAACCAGTGCCGATCTCCAAAACCTTATGCCGATCATTCAGCTCAAGCTGCTGGGTCATATACCCCACCACACTTGGCTGGCTGATCGTCTGGCCTAGGCCAATTGGTAACGCCACATCGTCATAGGCCTGATCCAAGAACAAGGGCGGTAAGAAGACCTCACGTGGCACGCGCTCCAAGGCTGACAGCACACCGGTATCGGTAACACCAGCCCGGCGCAACCCCATGATCAAGCGTATTTTACGTGCTTCCTCAATCATTTACCGCCGAAACCTGCCTTCCCTACTCAGCCACCTGCGCGTGGGCGATATCCCCATCATCGAACCAACCCTGCATCTCAGACAAGGCCTGATAGTTGGTTAGGTCCAGATGGATTGGTGTGACCGTGACAAAGTTGTCGGCAATGGCTGACACGTCGGTATCCCGGGCAGGCTCTTCTGCATGGCTTCGGGCCGGACCGATCCAGGTATAAGACCGGCCGCGGGGATCCTTATGATGAATGATCTCATCACCAATCTTCCGCGTACCGTGGCGCAGCGCCTTAACGCCCCGAACCTCATGCGGCTCACAGGCTGGGAAATTGACATTAATCAGGGTGTCACGAGGCCAGTCGCGAGATAGCAGCTTGGCAATCACGGCCGGGCCATAGACCTCAGCCGTTTGCCAATTCGGCACCTCACCAGCCTCACGATCATAGACCAGGCTTAGCGCAACCGCCGGTATGCCCAGCAATGTGGCTTCCATCGCCGCCCCAATTGTCCCCGAATACGTCACATCGTCGCCAATGTTGGCGCCGTGATTAACGCCGCTCAACACCAGATCGGGTTTCCGCTCTGGCAGCAGGTCATTGATCGCCAAAAGGACACAATCCGTGGGGGTGCCATCGACGGTATAGACCTTCTCCCCCATCTCACGAATGCGCAGAGGGCGATGGAGGGTCATGGCATGACCAACACCGGAGGCTTCGCTTGCTGGCGCAAAGGTCCAAACATCATTGGCCAGCTGGCCCGCGATACGCGCCAGGCATGCAAGACCGGCCGCCTCGATCCCGTCATCATTGGTAATCAGAATGCGACGGTTGGGATCGGCGTATGACATCAATAAACCCTTTTACTTCAGTGGCTAGTCCGACTTGCCTAATGGCTCAATAACCTCAAGCCCGCCCATGTAAGGACGCAAGGCTTCCGGCACATTGATCGATCCATCGGCCTGCTGATGGTTTTCCATCACGCCGATCAGGGCACGGCCAACCGCGACACCAGACCCGTTCAAGGTATGTACATGACGGGTCCCCTTGCCTTCCTCAGGCCGGAACCGTGCCTTCATCCGCAGGGCTTGAAAGTCACCGCAGTTTGAGCAGCTGGAAATCTCACGATAGGCGTTCTGACCAGGCAGCCAGACCTCTAGATCGTAGGTTTTACGGGCCGCAAAGCCCAGATCACCGGTACAAAGCGTCACAACCCGATAGGGAAGCTCAAGCTTCTGTAACACTGCCTCGGCGCAGCCACGCATCCGCTCATGCTCGGCCTCGCTTTGATCTGGCGTTGTGATACTGACCAGCTCAACCTTGGTGAACTGGTGTTGGCGGATCATACCGCGCGTATCGCGGCCTGCTGCGCCAGCCTCTGAGCGGAAGCATGGGGTCAAAGCCGTGAACCGCAATGGCAGGTCAGCCTCATCAATGATCTTGTCGGCAACCAAATTGGTCAATGGCACTTCCGCTGTCGGGATCAGCCAATGATCGGTGTTGGTCTTAAACAGATCTTCCGCAAATTTCGGGAGCTGCCCCGTACCAAACACGGCCTCAGAGCGGACCAGATATGGCGGTGCGGTTTCCTGATACCCATGCTCCATGCTGTGTAGATCCAGCATGAACTGGCCTAAGGCACGCTCAAGCCGGGCAATCTGACCGCGCAGGAGGACAAAGCGGGAGCCTGAGAGTGCTGCGGCAGCGCCAAAATCAATCTGGCCAAGCCCCTCACCCAAATCCACGTGATCCTTCAATGAGTTTTCACGGCGAGGCTCACCCACACGGGCAATCTCGGCATTCTCACTTTCATCCGCGCCGCTTGGCACGTCATCGGCCGGGAGGTTTGGGAGTTCTTGCAGGATGATGTCGAGACGGGCGCCAGTGGCAGCCTCTTCATCGGTCAGCCGGGCCATATCATCCTTCAGCGCGGCGACAGCGGCCATCTCGTCAGCCGCATCCTCACCACGACGTTTGGCCTCGCCAATCGCCTTAGACGCCTCATTACGCTTCTGCTGGGATTCCTGCAGCTCGGTCTGAAGAGAGCGGCGCTCAGCATCCAGTTCCAAAATCTTAGCGCTAATGGGGTCAAGGCCGCGACGGGCCAAGGCGGCATCAACCGCCGCTGGTTCCTCGCGGATGCGTTTTAGGTCCAACATCGTTCATATACCGTGGTGTTCCGGGTCGGCGGTTCCGACCCTGGGCGGCCAAGGTTATAGGCGCCCGGGCAAGCTTGTGCCAGCGGTTAAGCGGCTGCCTTGGCTTGATTGCGTTCAAACATCGCGGCGATCCAGATCGACACCTCGTACAAGAGGATAATTGGAACGGCCAAGCCGACCTGGCTCAACGGGTCTGGCGGGGTCAGAACGGCCGCCGCAATGAAAGCAAAAACAATGGCATAGCGGCGTTTGCTCTTCAACCAGGCACAGTCAATAATCCCAACCCGGGCGAGCAAAGTCAGCAATACCGGCAGCTGAAACGCGAGGCCGAAAGCGAAGATTAATTGCATCACTAGGGAGAGGTACTCATTCACCTTGGGCTCAAGCTCGATGGCCAACTGACCATCGGTGCCCAGCTGCTCAAACCCGGCAAAGAACTGCCATGCGACCGGCATTACCCCGTAATAGACACTGGCGGCCCCAGCGGTGAACAACACAGGCGTCGCCAGCAGAAACGGCAGAAAAGCGGCCTTCTCGTTCTTGTAGAGACCGGGCGCGATGAACATCCAGATCTGGCTGGCAATCACGGGGAAGGCAACACAAGCAGCGGCGAAGAATGCCACCTTGATCTCGGTGAAGAACTTCTCATGCAGCGCGGTGAAAATCAGGCGACGATTGGGCTGATCGGCCCAGATATCGGCCAAGGGTGCGACCAAGAAATTGAAGATTTCACTGGCGAAAAAGAAGCAGCCGAAGAAGCAAACGACCAAGGCAATCACGGAATAGAGCAAGCGCTGCCGTAACTCGGTCAGGTGATCGAGTAAGGACATCTTATCGCCCAGCTCTGTCTCTCGATCCTCGCCGTCCACACCTGACATGGTGTCAGCATGCAAATCGGCCGGCCCGATGCTGTTCTCATCCTGATCAGTGATGGAGGCTTGGCTGTTCATGGATCAATCAGTGCAATCAAACGGGGCGATCAGCCGGCCTTGGCGGTGTCTGTGGTCGGCTCGACCGAGCTTGCCTCAGCTTGTTGAGGTCCAGTATCGCTGGTTGGTTCTGACGAGGTCTCAGGCGATGTTTCAGGCGCTGGTGGCTGATACTCGCTGGCGGCTTTATTGGCCGCTTCAGCAGCTGCTTTTCGGTCATCGGCGGCCTTTGCAGGATCAGAGTCTTCCAGTGCCCAGTAATCCTTATCTGGATCGGGGCTCATCATCTCATTCATCCGTGCATTAACATCAAGATCATCCTTTACCGTGTTGAATTCCTTCTTAATTTCGGCCAACTCGGTATCGCGAACCATGTCATCAAGGCTGGATTGAAACTCTCGCGCCATGCCCCGCATCTTGGCGAGGGTCTTGCTGATCATGCGGAGGACTTTGGGCAGCTCTTTAGGCCCGACCACGATTAACGTGGCCAGCCCAACGATAAAAAGCTCGGACCATCCGAGATCAAACACGGGCTAGAACCTTGTTCCCAGCGTAGCGCCAAGCGCGCTTAGCTAACGGTCTCGTTCTCGCGCTTCGGCGCGGCCTGCTCGGCAGGCTTCTCAGCGGCCACCGGCTCTGCCGTACCATCAATGGTCTTCGGCTCGGGCTGTTTCTCGTCCTCTTCCTTCAGGCCGGATTTGAACGAACGAATGCCCTTGGCGAGATCACCCATAACCCGTGGAATTTTACCACCACCACCAAACAGCAGCAGAACCACGGCCAGCACGATCACCCAGTGCCAAATGCTAAAGGTACCCATTTAAAATCGCTCTTCTTTGTCTCTGTTGCGCCCAATATCCGCTGGAAAACCTGATCCCAAAAGCCAGGCCCGGGTTATTGGTTAGCGTCTCATGTTCTCTATTTGGGCCAGCACTGCCGTTATGTCGAGATTTTAGGCCGTCGACGTTATCAGTACTCGCGACCGGGACTATGGCAGACAATGGCTTATGGGCACAACGTGCTTTAGCCAAAACGCTTCATTTCTAGATGGTTAGACCGCTTTAGACAGCGGTGCTTCGGGTGTGATTGCTGGCTCAGCATCAACCATGCCCACATCCCCGGCACTTTCCGCCCGAACAACCCAAACAGCTTCCGCTTCAATACCAACACTGATCGGGGCGCCAAGCTCCAATGGGAACTGCGGATTAGCGGCGGCGGTCACCGTAATGGGATCCCTATCTCCGCTACCGGCTTTAGGGCCAATCGCAACGCTAATGACGAAATGGGTGCCCATGGGCTGCACTGATTGAATGTGGCCATCGAAAACGCTCGACCCGACCGGTGCTTGGCCCGGTGATGTCAGATGCACCTGATCTGGCCGAATAAGCGCCGTTGCGGCCCCATTGGGCGCGTCGGCGGTCGTCTTAAGTTCATGCCCCCATGGAAGGCTGGCGCTACCATTGGAGACGGTAACCGGGACGGTGTTCACACTGCCGAACAGCCGGGCAACAAAGGCATTTGCCGGGCGACGATAGATGGTTTGCGGCGGTGCCACCTGAACCAGTTTTCCCTGATCCATCACGGCAACGCGGTCACCGCTGGCTAAAGCTTCCTGCGGATCATGGGTGACGAGGACGGCGGTCGTACCAGTGCGCCGAATGATCGAGAGCACTTCCTGGCGAAGGCTGACCCGGGTTTGCGCATCCAAGCTGGAAAACGGCTCATCCAACAGCAGGTATTGCGGCTCTGGTGCCAGTGCCCGCGCCAAGGCGATCCGCTGCTGCTGTCCACCCGATAACTCATGCGGGTAGCGAGCAGCCATATCACCGAGGCCAACCAGATCGAGATAGATCCGCGCCTTCTCTTTCCGCTGACTGCGCGGGAGGCGGTGCAGGCCGAACATCACATTGCGAAGCACACTCAGATGCGGAAACAGTGCGTAATCCTGGAAAACCAGGCCAACACTGCGCCGTTCCGCCGGCAGGAAGGTTGAGCCATCAACCAACGCCTGCTGTCCGAGTAGCAAAGAGCCCTCAGAGGGGCGCAGAAGACCGGCCAAAAGGCGGAGCAAAGTTGTTTTACCGCAACCCGACGGGCCGACCAGGCTCAACACCTCCCCATCATTGATGGTCAGGTCGATGCCACGCACCACGTTGTGACGGCCATCATAGGCATACGCCAACCCATCAAGATGCAAAGGCTTCGTGCCCTCAACGTCTTGCCGTACAGAATTTGACTGAACGAGTGTGGTCATATGGGTCGGGTAGAACCGCTCTAAAGGCCCGCTGACTTGGTGTTTCCGCTTCCTGCGGGAGCCCACCTGTCAGTATGCAGTCACCCATAGTGGTCTGGTTGCGAATGCTAATCAATAACTGAATAGCCGCACCGCACCATATATGGCTCAAGCGGAGGCCTTGAGATCCTCATCATCGGGATCGATATCGCCCTCTAACTCGGCATCTTCATCCAGCTCTTCGCCGAGGTCTTCATCGAGGTCTCCCGCCTCAAAGTCGTCCTCTAGCGCGTCTTCGAGAGCGGCTAACTCGTCTTCTGAGGTCTCATCGTCCTCATCATCCTCGTCGTCCTCATCATCACCGGACATCGCCGCCAACAGACCGCCCTCGCCCAACTGGTCAGCCAAAGCTGCCACGGCAGGCCTTGCATCGAGGAGGCCAGCTGCCTTCAGCTCATCGAGGCCAGGAAGGTCATTGATATTGGCGAGATCAAAATGATCGAGAAACGCTGGGGTAGACACCCAGGTCACCGGGCGACCCGGCGTTTCACGGCGACGCCCCGGTTTAATCCATCCCTGCTCTAGCAAGGTATCCAAGGCACCACGTGATACGGCCACGCCGCGAATGGTCTCAATCTCGCCGCGCGTTACGGGCTGATGGTAGGCGATGATCGCTAGCGTCTCGATCGCCGCGCGGGTCAGCTTCTTTGGCTGCTCAACATGTTGGGTCAGCGCCGGTGCCAAATCGGCCGCTGTCCGGAAGGTCCAGGCATCACCACGACGTTCAAGCGAGATACCCCGCCCGTTATAAAGCGTCTGCAAATCCTCAAGAATGGCCCCGAGGTCAGCGCCTTCAGGCAGCCGCTCGCGCAAAACAGTCATCGAGAGCGGTTCATCGGCTGCAAACAGCAGCGCCTCAACCAGACGGCGTTGCTCTGCCTGATCTAGCTTGGCGGCAATTTCTTCGGGCCCGCCCATATCACCGGCATCGCTGTTAGCCTCTGGCTCCAGCTCTGCATCGACCGCTTCTTCTTCAACGGGTTCGGCTACATCACTCATCGCTATCGCTCTTATTCTTGAGATGCGGTTTCTGCCGCCTGTTCATTGGTCCAGCGCAAATGGACCGGGGCAAATGGTGCCTCTTGCCGAATTTCGACATTGCCGTGCTTGGCCAACTCCAATGACGCCAGGAATGTCGAGGCAATGGCGGATCGACGGCTTAACCCACCGGTATTGGTTTCCGCCCCCAAGCTCGGCAATAGGCTTTGCAGCGTTACCCAACCAGGCGCTGCCCCCAGGGATTGCTTCAACCGGCTAAGGGCTTCCTCAACCGAGTAAAGCTTGGCCATCTTTGGCTTATAGACCTGATGCTGTTGGCGGCGCTGGATACCGCCATAGGCTGTCAGTAACTCGTGCAAGCTGAGGTCGTAACTCGCCGTGGTGACGATGTTCAGCCCCTCGGGTGCGCCGCGTGCCATACGGCCATAACCAAGGCGTGGCCGCTCATTAAGGGCTTGGGCCGCCTTCTGCATGGCTTCCAAACGCTTCAGCTGGAATGCCAGGGCCGCGGCCAGTTCCTCACCCGTTGGTTCCTCACCACCCTCCTCTTCCTCAGGTGGCAATAACAACCGGGATTTCAGGTAGGTCAGCCAGGCCGCCATGACGAGATAGTCAGCAGCCAGTTCGAGCCGTAGGGCTTGGGCTTCTTGAATAAAGTTTAGGTACTGGTCAGCCAGGGCGACCATCGACATCCGCGCGATATCGAGCTTCCGATCACGCGCCAGGGTCAGCATCAGATCGATGGGACCTTCGAACCCATCGAGGTCGAGCACCAGTTGCTCGCCCCGAGGGGCGGCACCACCAGGACCATCATTGGCCGGTGTTTCGGTTGGAATGTCAGCCTCGAAGGTGGCGCTCATGGGCGGTCAGTCTGGCCTTGCAGTGACTGGCGCCGCCCTTCAGATCATTCCTCAAGCTAAATGGGGTGATCAATAAGATGTCGGATCAGCGCCGGATGGTTGATTAGACAAGGCCAGCGTTGCGGGGGTCAACCAACGGCGATGGTGGGACATGAAGGTCTCGGCGTCCATTGGGGTAATGGCCGCCGCCGCCGTACGGGCCGCGACCTGCCAGCTGTCCCAACCACGCTTAGAAATTTCCCCAACGCGATCAGCAAGTTGCGTCCACATTTCAAGCTTTGGCGCACAAAAGAGAACGCTGTCACACCCTGCCTCAATCGCGGCAGAACCAAGCCCTGGAATGCTGCCGTTAGAAAAGCTGGTAAGCGCACCCATGCTCAAGTCATCGGCCATCAAATGGCCCTTAAACCCGATTTTTTCTCGAATCACTTCATTGATCAGCTTGGTCGAAATCGACACCGGAAGCTCGTCAACCTCTGGCAACAGCAGGTGCCCGGTCATGCCAAGGATCTGCTCGCGATAGAACAGGCTGGCCGAATTGAACGGCTTGAAATCCGTTGCCTCCAGCTCATCCAGGCTCGCCGAGATCACGGGCAACGCATGGTGGCTATCAACCGTTGCGCGTCCATGACCCGGCAAATGCTTGATCACGGGTACAATGCCAGCCTCACGGAACCCGCGGACAGCGTGCAATCCAACACCGCTAACCGCTTCCGGTTCATCGCTATAGCAGCGGTCACCAAGGACGACTGGATCACTATCCGGTGCAGGTACATCCAGAACCGGCGCACAGTTCACCGTTACATTCAGATTGCGTAGCACCTCGCCTGTCAGCCTTGCATGCCAATAGGCGGCCTCCTCAGGTGTTCCAATCCCGGCATCTGCGATCACGCCGAGCGAACCGGGGGCTGGAAACTTTGGCCAGGGCGGAGAGGCAAGGCGATTAACACGCCCACCTTCCTGATCAATCAGGATCGGCGGGTCATGCTTAACTGACGCCTTTAGCGCATTGCACAGGTCACGAACCTGTCTTGGTAACTGGCAATTTCGCTTGAAGAGTATGAAGCCAAACGGTTGTGTTTGCTCAATAATCCCATGTTCTTCATCGGTGAGCTGATGACCAGCCACACCGATAATCATCGCGCATGGGCGCGTCGTCATTTCTGCCTCTTGGCTCGCCATCGACGCCTCGTCAGTCACGCTTGATGAGGCAGTCGGTGCCGCGAGACTTCAACGTCTCACACAGGGCGCTCGCACCACCGCGATCCAAGACCCCGGCTTGCACCCGGTAGAAGACACCACGGTCGCCGAGATCAGCACGCTGAACCTTCAGATCGAGGTTGCCGAGCAGGTCGGTGTGGGCGCGTTGGTAGCGGCGCCATTCCCGAATGGCGGCATCCTGACTGCCGACGGAGGCAAGTTGAACCCGCCATCCCTCACCGGTTGGCGGTGCTGGCGGTGCCGCCGTGGCGGCTGCTGCCGTTGTTGTGGGTGCCGGTTCGGTTACCGGTGGTTGTGCTGGCCCAGGCGCAGAGGCGCGCTGGTTTACCACAGAGCCCCGGGTAATCCCCCGAGACACCGGTGCAGGCGCCCGTGCGGCTGGCGGCAACGTATTGATATTGGCGAGATCAGTGCTTGTCGTCGCGGTCGTTTCACGTGGCAGGCTAGCAACCTGACTTGGCCCAACGGCGCCCTGGGGCGGCCGTGGAATCAGGCCCGGGGTTGGTGGTGCCTCGGCGGCCTGCTCAGCCACATCTGGGGCGGAACGGATGGTGACAATATCGCGGTCGGGTGAGCGTATCTCGATTGTACCGTCGGCCTGCCGATCCACTTGCGCCGGGTTGACGGTAACCGCTGGCGCCTGACCGGCATTGCTCTCGGTCTGCAAGACGATCTCAACCTCGCCCTCGGGCGCGTTCACAACAGTTTGCGGCGCTACGCTGTTTTGGGAAACGCTGTTGCGATAGACCAGATTGCCCTGATCGTCGCTGTCACCCAAGGCGCCACCAAGCTGTAAGCCCTGTTGAACAGTGGCCAAGGGGATCTCTGGCGTGGCGATTGTTCCACGGCGGATCCGACGCGGCTCGCCGGGTGTCGCAACCTGGGGGGCAGCAATAAAGGAGTTTGCGATCTGCTGTGGGCTAGCACTGGCTGATGCCCGCTGTGGATGACGCACGGGTACCGGCACATATCGAGGGTCCCCGGCAGATACGGTAACGGCATCTGGTGTGGGCGCTGGTAAAGTTGCCTGAACAGCGGTCACCTGGGTAGCTTCTGCCAGCACTGCCGGCTGTGGTGCCGGCGCCAATTCAACCGGCTGGGTTTCGGGAGCTGGTGACACGGGTTCTGGGGTTGGTGCTGGCGTTGGCGCCGCGGCAAACAGGCTTTCGCCCTCACCGCCACTGGCAACTGTCGCTGCTGGTGCCTGTGTGGGCTGTGCAGTGGCAATAGGCTCGACAGGCTCAACCGGCTGGGTCAAAGCGGTCTGCGGCGCTTCCGCGGCTGGCATCAAGGTTGGATTAACCGGCTGTGGTTGGCCACTCAACCGGTCATAAAGCGCCATATCCTGAAATGGTATTTCCAAACCACCAGGCGATGCCGGGCGGATCTTAACTGGTGTGGTGTCTGCGGTGATGAGTGGCACGTCGCTGCCACCACCGCGGCCATAGCTGAACCAAACAACCGCACAGACGGCCAGGGTCGCGGCCGCAACACCAAACACCACGCGTGGCGATAGGATTGGCCCCTCACCACCTGACCCATCATCAAACGAGCCGCCATCGCCATCATCCTGCCCGTCAAGTTGGGCAAGCGCGGCCAGATCGCGATCCGAGATGTATTGAGCCATTACATTTCCTCTACCGGATTGACCCCCATCACCGCNAAACCGGAGCGGATGACCGCAGCGACACCGGACACGAGGGCCAAGCGAGCGCGCGACAAATCGGGGTTGTCCTCTACTAGAAAGCGTAGGGTGGCATCGTCTTTGCCCGCCGTCCACAAGCTGTGGAATGCCGCAGCCAAATCATAGAGGTAGAAGGCAACGCGATGCGGCTCCCGCGCCACGGCTGCCTGCTCAACCATACGTGGCCATGCTGCCAAATGCTTCAAAACCGCGATTTCGGCATCACTGTTGAGACCGGACAAATCGATTTTGGCCAACGATTCGGGTGTGATCTCCGCCGCATCGAAGGTTTCTGCCCCCATTCGAAGCACCGAATGACAACGCGCATGGGCGTAGTGAACATAGAAGACCGGGTTGTCCCGTGACTGCTCTTGGACCTTCGCATAGTCGAAGTCGAGCTGCTGATCGTGGCGGCGGGTCAACATGGCGAAGCGGACCACATCGGGGCCTAGAATCTCCAGAAGGTCCGCAAGGGTAACGAACGTTCCTGCCCGCTTCGACATCCGAACCGGTTGGCCGTTATCAAACATATGCACGATCTGGCAGAGGATAACGTCAAAGGTCACCGCATCATCGGTGATAGCCTTAATCGCCGCCTGCATCCGCTTGACGTAGCCACCGTGGTCAGCGCCCCAGACATCAATCTGCTGATCGCAACCACGCCGGTACTTGTCATAGTGATAGGCAATGTCAGCGGCGAAATAGGTCCAGCTGCCGTCAGACTTCTTCAAAGGCCGGTCAACATCGTCGCCAAAGGCCGTGGCCCGGAACAAGGTCTGTGGCCGTGGCTCCCAATCATCGGGCTTCTTGCCCTTCGGCGGCTCGAGCACGCCTTCATAGATATGTCCGGCGTCGGTCAACGCGTCGAACGCTCGTTCTACCGCGCCGTCTTGAACCAGCGCGCGCTCAGAGCTGAAGACTGATTGATCAACGCCTAGAACCTCCAGATCCCGCTTGATCTCAGCCATCAGCATGTCGATGGCGAAATCGCGCATCGCGGGCAGCCACTCGGCCTCGTCAGCCTCAAGCCACTTTTTGCCGTCGCGCTCAACCAGTGCGGCGCCAACTTCCTTCAGATACTCGCCGGGATACATGCCTGACGGGATTTCATCGATCACCTCACCACAGGCCTCGCGGTAGCGGAGGAAGGTTGAGCGACCAAGGATCTCAACCTGCTTGCCAGCATCATTGATGTAGTACTCGCGCGTAACCTCGGCGCCAGCCTTTGCCAGCAGTTTTGCCAGGGCATCACCAACAACCGCACCACGGGCATGGGCTGCATGCAGTGGGCCGGTTGGGTTCGCTGACACATACTCAACATTAATCCGCTGGCCGTTCAGCAGGTCGCTATCGCCAAAACCCTCACCTTGGGTCAGGACGGCGCGCAACTGATCGGCCCAGATAGTTGGGCTTAACCGCAAATTGACGAACCCGGGGCCCGCAAGCTCTGCCCCCTCAACGCTCGCCTGATCACTCATCCGTTCAGCGATGACGCCGGCGATATCGCGTGGGTTGCGTTTGGCCTGTTTGGCCAGAACCATGGCAGCATTGGTGGAAACATCACCATGGGTTGGGTCCCGTGGTGGCTCAACGGTTAGGCGGCCAAGTTCCAACCCCTCGGGCAGCACCCCCTCACTGGATAGGGTTTCCAGAACGCCTTTGAGTTGCGCCTCAATATCGCGAAAAATATTCGTCATAACAGTCAGTTATATGTTGTTTCGAAAGCTAAGATCGAACAGCCGCTCATACTCTCGCATGGCATATCGGTCGGTCATGCCGGCGATGTAGTCACAGATTGTTCGGGCCTTGCCCATATCCTCGTCCCCGCTGCTCTCTGCCGCCGCCCGAACCTTGTTCTGCCAATCGGTTGGCAGGGTTTCTGGCTCCGCAAAGAACAAATCGAAGAGCTGGCGGACAATCCGTCCCGCCTTCGAGGTCACGCGGTTGACCTTGTAATGGTGATACATCCGGCTTGCCAGGAATTCCCTCAAATCACGCTCATCCGCCAGCATCTGGTCACTAAACCGGATAATAGTTTCACCAGCATTGCGGACGTCGTCTGCGCTTTCGGGCTTTAGACGGCTCAGTGTCTCACGTGCTTGGGCCAGAACATCCTCAACCATCAGGGTGATCATCCGGCGCACCACCTCATGCACCAAACGGCTTTGCTCAAGCCCAGGATGCCGATCCAGCGTATCGCGCATGGTCTCCCCGACGATGGGGAGCTCCGCCACCTCATCGACTGAGAAGAAGCCAGCTCGCAGCCCGTCATCCAAATCATGGTTGTTATAGGCAATATCATCGGCCAAGGCGGCCACCTGCGCCTCCAATGAGGCATGGGAGGCCAGATCTAACGGGAAGGCCTTATCGAGTGCGGCGATGGTCGGCGGTACGGGCTTGCTACCCTCAGCGATCAAAGGCCCGTTGTGCTTCGCAACCCCTTCCAGCGTCTCCCAGGCCAGGTTTAGGCCGTCATAGTTGGCATAGCGCGCCTCTAACTGGGTCAGAACCCGGATCGCCTGATCATTGTGGTCAAACCCACCGTAATCAGCCATGGCCGCCGCCATGGCATCCTCACCCGCATGGCCAAATGGGGTGTGCCCCATATCGTGGGCCAGGGCGACAGCCTCGGTCAGATCCTCATCCAGGCTTAGCTGTCGACTAATTGACCGGGCAATCTGTGCCACCTCAAGGCTGTGGGTCAGCCGGGTCCGGTAGTAATCGCCCTCGTGATACACAAAGACTTGGGTTTTGTGCTTCAGCTTGCGGAATGCGCCAGCATGCACAATACGGTCGCGGTCACGCTGAAAGGGTGAGCGGGTTGGGCTTTCCGCCTCAGGCAGTACCCGTCCCCGGCTCGCCGTGGGATCACAGGCGTAATCCGCATGGGGGTAAAAGACCGGAACAAACGGGCTCGATTTTTTAGGGGCCGTATCGGGCATTGCGCAGGGTAGCCTCAAGGCAGCGGAAAAATGCGAAAATCGGCGTGGAGCCTACGCCGCCAGCCCTTTTGCGGCAAGGCTGACGCGGCCAATTGGCCAATCGGAAAAAACCGCGATATTTCGGTGACGAGTTTTTTTGACAGGCGATCCCTAGCAACCGATACTTTCACTAACCATTTCATAGGCTTCAACTGGCCAACCAGTGGACCCCTGTGAAACAGCAAGCAGGATCAGCGTTGAGGATTGAACATGTCTGACGTCGCAACAGAAACCGCCAGCACCAGCCCAGATTTAGCCGGCCGCAGTTTTGCCCTATCCGATAGCGCCGCTAAGCGCATCGCGAAGCTTCGTGACATTGAGGGTAAGCCGAGCCTGATGATGCGGGTCAGTGTCACCGGTGGTGGTTGCTCTGGTTTTCAGTACATCTTCGACTTTGATGAGACCATCAATGATGACGACCATGTCTTTGAAAATGGTGATGTTTCCGTGCTTGTCGATGATGTCTCACTCGACCTCGTAAACGGGGCAGAGTTGAACTTTAAAGAGGATTTGGTCGGCAGCTATTTTGAGGTGAATAACCCAAATGCCGATAGTGCCTGCGGTTGCGGCACCTCGTTCTCAATCAGCTAATCACGCATAAACCGCATTCGGCGGCCTTGCCCGCCCGATAGCTGGGGTCTAAGTCTTGCCGGTGTTTCCCCCGGTCCTTAAAGGCTGCCCCACCCCGTGACCATTATCGCTTCATGGAATGTGAATTCCGTCCGCGCCCGCCTCGATAACATCACCAGCTGGCTCAAAACCACTCAGCCTGACATCGCCCTGTTGCAAGAGATCAAGGTGCAAACCCCTGATTTTCCTAGGGAACCCTTTGAGGAGCTTGGCTACAACCTCGCCGTCCTCGGGCAGAAGTCTTACAACGGCGTGGCGATCCTCTCGAAATCACCAATCCATGATGTGCTCGAGGGCCTGCCCGGTGATGAGAGCGATGAACAGGCGCGCTACTTAGAGGCTGAGATTGATGGCCTCCGCCTGGCGACGATTTATCTGCCCAATGGCAACCCCCCGGGCGATATCGACAGCCCATCTGAGAAGTATCTGTATAAACTAGGTTGGATGGAGCGGCTAAAGCACCGCGCGCAAACACTTTTAGCGGATGAAACGCCATTTGTGCTCGGCGGTGACTATAACGTTATCCCGACGGCAAAAGATGCCGCCGATATCAGCGTCTGGCACAAAGATGCCCTGCATCTGCCCAAAACCCGGCAGGCATTTCATTCATTGCAAAATCTGGGCCTGACTGAGGCTTTCCGCGCCCTCAACAATGAGGCCGGGCAATACACCTTCTGGGATTACCAGGCGGGTGCCTGGCAACAGGATAAAGGCATCCGCATCGATCACTTCCTGCTATCCCCGGAAGCGGCGGATCGCCTATCACGCTGTTGGATTGATCGGGAGCCACGGGGCCAACAAAAAGCGTCAGACCACACGCCAATCCTGGTTGAGTTGAACGACTAACCAGCCACCCGGATACAATTAAGGCCCCAGCATAATACTGGGGCCTCAATCACTTAGCTATACTTACTTAGCTTAGATGTCAGCGTAGCAATGGGTTTCAGCATTGCCACCAGGATGGGTGACTGCGCCCTTCTCCGCACTACCGACTGTCTGGGCGTACTTCCAAATGGCGCCTGACTGATAATCAGTGGTCCGTGGCTTCCAGCTTTCCCGACGCTTGGCGAGTTCTTCATCGCTTAGATCAACCGACAGCTCGCCGGTCTCAGCGTTCAGGGTGATCATATCGCCATCTTTCAAGAGGCCGATAGGACCGCCAATGGCAGCCTCTGGCCCCACATGGCCAACACAGAAACCGCGTGTGGCACCAGAGAAGCGGCCATCGGTGATCAGCGCCACCTTGTCCCCTGCCCCTTGGCCATAAAGCGCGGCCGTGGTTGCCAGCATCTCCCGCATGCCTGGGCCGCCCTTTGGCCCCTCATAGCGGATGACCAGAACTTCGCCTTCCTCGTACTCACCGCGCTCAACGGCAGCGAAAGCATCTTCCTCACAGTCAAAGCAGCGGGCTGGGCCGGTGAACTTCAAGTTCTGCATGCCGGCAATCTTAACGATCGCCCCTTCTGGCGCGAGGTTACCTTTGAGGCCAACAACACCACCGGTGGTGGACAGCGGTGTCGCCACCCGGCGCACCACATCCTGATTATCCGGGAAGGTGATATCGGCCATGTTCTCGGCCAGGGTCTTACCGGTCACGGTCATGCAGTCGCCATGCAGGAAGCCCGCATCAAGCAGCTCGCGAATAACGATGGAAACACCGCCAACCTCATAGAGATCCTTCGCGACATAGCGGCCACCTGGCTTCAGATCCGCAATGTAAGGCGTCTTACGGAAGTGTTCCGCCACCTCATGCAGATCAAAATCAATCCCCGCCTCATGGGCGATTGCCGGCAGGTGGAGTGCCGCGTTGGTCGAACCGCCGGTTGCCGCCACAACCGCAGCCGCATTCTCAAGCGACTTACGGGTGACGATATCCCGTGGGCGGATGCCTGACTTGATGAGGTCCACAACCGCACGACCCGACGCCTCAGCATAGGCATCGCGGCTCTCATACGGTGCCGGGGCGCCCGATGAGTTTGGCAGGGCAAGGCCAATCGCTTCAGCGACGCAGGCCATGGTGTTGGCGGTGAATTGACCACCACAGGAGCCAGCCGATGGGCAGGCGACGCACTCAAGGGCGCGCAGCTCATCATCGCTCATATTGTTGGCGGAGTGCTGGCCAACGGCCTCGAACACGTCCTGAACCGTCACGTCTTTGCCCTTATGGCGGCCTGGAAGGATCGAACCGCCATAAAGGAACACACTCGGCACATTCAGGCGCACCATGGCCATCATCATACCCGGCAGTGACTTATCACAGCCGGCCAGGCCGACCATGGCATCGTAAGAGTGACCACGCATGGTCAGCTCGACGGAGTCCACAATCACATCACGGGAGACCAGTGACGCCTTCATTCCGGCATGGCCCATGGCGATACCGTCGGTCACGGTGATCGTGCAGAACTCGCGCGGCGTTGCGTGGGCTGCCTTAACGCCCAGCTTTACTGCCTGTGCTTGCCGTGACAGGGCAATGTTACAGGGTGCCGCCTCATTCCAACAGGTCGCGACACCGATGAAAGGTTGGCGGATCTCTTCATCCGTCATGCCCATGGCGTAATAGTAAGAGCGATGTGGTGCCCGCTCTGGCCCAACGGAGACATGGCGGCTTGGCAGATTAGACTTGTCCCATGATGGCTTTTCGCCGTGCTTATCGTCTAGCGGCATGGTTCAGAAACCCTTCCCTAAGATCTGAATTTACTAGGTTATTTGGCCTGGTCCTGCTCGGACTCTAGCTCTTCCTCGGTCATCTGCGCGTGATCGATGGCGCGGCGAAACTGCAGCGGTTCCTCCATCACGGGCAGGACAATCTCGCCAATACCGGTGCCGCGCACAACCACAATCCCATAACCGAGGATGCGTCCCCAGAAACTCTGGAAGACATTACAGCCCTCAATACGGTCGATATTCACCTCATCGGTACGACGAGCGACGAGGCCGCGCTTAAAGATCAGGCGGCGGTTGGTCACCACCATCTCTGTCGCGCGCTTCCGCAACATCATGACCAGGAAGTTCAGGAAGCCATAAAGTGTCAGCACGACAAAGAGGCCGCCGGCAACATACTTCGCCTCCATGCTGGCCGGGATGTACTGGCCAATCAGCGGCGGCAGATAAAAGAGACCCGCAAGCCCCGCCAGCGCCGGTAGCAGCAGATAGCTGTAGGCGGTGAAATCATAGATCCAATGGAACTTGCCCATATGGACCAGCTCTTCACCGGAGAACAGGGTCTCCTGCAGATAACTCATGGGGCCTGAATTGCTCATCTGGCTGCCTTATCAATTGGTTATTGGTTGTTACAGCCTTGAAAGGGCCTGTTTGATTTTATCCTGAACCTCAACGGCCGCCGCCCGGCGCCCCCGTTGCTCTTCGATAACGTCTTCCGGTGCTTTAGACAGGAACTGCTCGTTCCCCAGCTTCTTATCGATCTTACCGATCTCGCTGGTCACCTTATCCAATTCCTTGGCGAGGCGTTGGCGTTCGGCGGCCAGATCAATCACATCAGCAAGTGGCAGGGCGATGGTCAGACCACCGATCACCGCCTGGGCCACACCATCTGGGATTGGACCATCAGTGACATCGATATTATCCAATCGGGCCAAACGCTTAATCAATGTTTCTTGCCGCTCAAGCCGAGCCTTTGTTTCAGCATCGGCACCGATAGCCAGCCCCTTCAGCCAGGCACCTGGTGGGACATTCAAGTCCGAACGGGCACTGCGGATCGCGGAGATGACTGAGATGGTCCATTCCAGTTCAGCGATCGCATCTTGGTCGCCTTGCCCGGCTTCGAATTCCGGCCATTCACTAACGATCAAGCGTTGCTTGTCATCCAGGCGCACATGCTCAAACAGTTCCTCGGTCAGGAACGGCATCATTGGGTGTAGAAGATGCAAGCCACGGTCGAGGACATAGGCCGCTGTTGCCCGAACTTCCGCCTTCTCGGCGTCATCACCTTCTTGCAGCACCGGCTTGGTAAACTCGAGATACCAATCGCAGAACGTGCCCCATAGGAACTGGTAGATGGCCGCTGCGGCCTCATCAAATCGGAAGTTATCGAGTGCTTGCGAGACGGTTGCGCCAGTTTCTGCAACCTGACCAACAATCCAGCGATTAACCGGTAGGTTCAGGTTTTCAGGATTAAAATCAGGCACTTGGCGACATTCGTTTATCAAGCAGAAGCGCACTGCATTCCAGAGCTTGGTAGCGAAGTTGCGGTATCCCTGAACCCGCTGCTCAGACAGTTTGATGTCCCGGCCCGGTGCCGCCATCGATGTCAGGGTGAAGCGAAGGCCGTCAGCGCCATAGCTGTCGATCAACTCCAACGGGTCGATGATGTTCCCCTTGGACTTTGACATCTTCTGGCCCTTCTCATCCCGGACCAGGGCATGGATATAGACCGTTTTGAACGGCACCTCCCCCATGAAGTGGAGGCCCATCATCATCATTCGGGCAACCCAGAAGAAGATGATGTCAAACCCGGTGACCAGCACATCGCCGGGATAGTACTTACCCAGCTCTGGGGTCTTCTCCGGCCAACCGATGGTCGAAAACGGCCAAAGCGCCGAGGAAAACCAAGTGTCGAGCACATCCGGATCGCGGGTCAATGCGGTTGCCTCGCCAAAATGCTTCTCAGCGACCGCGAGCGCTAGTTCCTCTGTTTCCTCAACGAAAACAGTGCCATCCTCGGCATACCAGGCGGGGATTTGATGCCCCCACCAAAGCTGACGTGAGATACACCAGGGCTGAATGTTGCGCATCCAGTCGTAATAGGTGTTCTCCCAATTCTTTGGCACAAACTCGGTTTTGCCCTGCTCAACCGCCTTGATCGCCGGCTGGGCCAATGCCTTGGCATCGCAATACCATTGATCAGTTAGCCAAGGCTCAATCACAACGCCGGATCGGTCACCATGGGGCACGGTATGTTGGTGCGGCTCGATCTTGTCTAAAAGGCCGAGTTCTTCAAGATCGGCAACGACCTGCTTACGGGCCTCATACCGATCCATGCCGCGGTACTTCTCAGGCACCTCATCATTCAGCTTGGCGTCTTGATCAAAGATGTTGATCATCTCAAGCGAGTGGCGACGCCCAACCTCGAAATCGTTGAAGTCATGGGCGGGCGTGATCTTTACCGCGCCACTGCCGGTTTCCGGATCGGCGTAATCATCACCGACAATCTCAATCAGCCTGCCAACCAGTGGCAGCTCAACCTTCTTGCCGATCAGGTCTTTGTAGCGCTCATCCTCGGGGTTCACCGCAACGGCGGTATCACCAAGCATGGTTTCTGGCCGGGTGGTCGCAACAATCAGGAAGCGGGATTTGTCCTCAGCAAGTGGATATTTGAAATGCCAGAGATTGCCGTTGATATCCTTCTGCTCAACCTCAAGATCAGAGATCGCGGTGTGCAACTTCGGATCCCAGTTCACCAGGCGCTTATCTTTGTAGATCAGCCCCTCTTTATAGAGCTGGACGAACACTTCCCGCACGGCGACGGACAGGCCTTCATCCATGGTGAAGCGTTCACGCGGCCAATCTGGTGAGGCACCAAGGCGCCGAAGCTGACCGGTAATGGTATTGCCGGACTCTTCCTTCCACTCCCAAACCCGGTCGATGAATGCCTCACGGCCGAGGTCATGGCGGGTTTGGCCCTGCTCACCCAACTGTCGCTCAACAACCATTTGGGTTGCGATACCGGCATGGTCAGTACCTGGCTGCCACAGGGCATCGCGGCCCTGCATCCGGCGGTACCGGGTCAGGACATCCTGAAGCGTCATGTTCAGGGCGTGCCCCATATGCAAACTGCCGGTGACATTCGGCGGTGGCATCATGACCGTATGTGGTACCGCGTTGCTAGTCGGGTCGGCGGCAAACCGACCGGCCGCCTCATCCTGGGCGTAATGCTTCTGCTCAACAGCTGCGGGTTCGAAAGTCTTATCCAACATGGGTCTGATACTTGGTCTGTCTTGGGTTCAAGTGTCTGATTTTTATCGGTTTCAAAAGCTGAAGCGGCGCCTGCTAACGCCTAAAGCCTTTGAGATGCGCGACTTTACCTGATGTCGCTCAATTTGAAAGGGTCCTCTCTCAACCCGCCAAAAGAAAACGGCCCGGGTTACCGGGCCGTCGTCTCAATTCGTCAAATGGATGCGCCGTCCCTACAGATCGTGGGCCTTGCGTACAATCCGCTCGATTTCGTTCTGCACCTGACGCTCCACAATGCGCGGCAGGTTTTCATCCAGCCAAGCCTGCAGCATCGGACGCATCAGCTCGCGAGCCATTTCCTCAACAGTAATGCTACCGCCAAGCTGGCCACGCTCCTGCGCAATGATTGCCAAGCGGGCAAAGTATTCACTGGTCGACATCGCCGGTTGGTCGGAGACGATGGTCTGCGACTGCATGGGCGGGCGATTAAGATCGATATAGGGGTCGCCAGCTGGTTTCGGCGCCTCTTCAACCACATTCGTCAGCTCGAGCACATCCTCCTGCGGCGCCGACGGGGTCGGCGGCGGTGGTGGAGGTGGCGGCGGAGGCGGCGGTGGCGGTTCTGGCGCTGGCTCCGGCTCGGGTTCTACCTCTGGTGCGGAGTCCACTTCCGGCGCCGGCTCTGGATCTGGTTCAGGCGGCGGTGGCGGTGGTGGGGGCGCGGCGGCCTCCATCTCAGCATCGTCTTGTGGCGCTGCCTCAGCATCGCCACCTTCCTCACCGGGTTGATCGTCTTCAGAGATAATCCGGCGGATCGACGCAAGAATCTCCTCCATGGAGGGTTCTTGTTGGGAGTCTGCTTCCTGGTCGCTCATGGCTTCTGCAAAAGTCCCTTAAATAATTCCATTCGTCCAACAACCATAAGCCAGGGACAGTGGTTTGCCTGATGCCAACCCTAGCAGTTTATCCCGTGTCAAAATCACCCGACCAAAGTTAGTCAAGTGACGTGCCGATACCCCAAATCTTATCCTCAACCCGCTCATAATGTTCGGTCGGATCATAGATATTTGCGTCGATTTCTAACGCTTGTGGCGTCAAAGAACCGATCGCAGCCAACAATTGGAAGCTAGCCACAGCCTCGTCTCGAACGGCTGTAACCAAGCTAACCTGCGCGTCTAAGAGCTCTTGCTCGGCATCCAGAACGTCCAAAGTCGTCCGTGAACCGACTAATGCTTCTTGTCGAACACCCTCAAGAGCAATCTCTGCTGAATCGACCTCAGAGTTCCGAGAAACGATTTGTGCACGGCTCGATTCTAGTGCTTCCCACGCCGCAATCGTCGTGTCGGTAACGTTCCGAACCGCCTCATCGACCAAACGACGGGCACGAGCAGCGGTTTGTTTCGCCTCACGAACCTGGGAGCTTGCAACACCAGATTGATAGAGTGGAATGCGAACCGCCGCGGTCAGCGCAACACTATCAGTGCTGTCAGTAAACAGGCTGGGCTCTTCCGTGGTCTGGGCCGTTGCATCCAACGTGATGGTCGGCAGCAGGTCGCCAAACTCAATATCAATACCGTCGCGCGCCGCAGCTTCTGAGAATTCAGCGGCCAAAACGGTTGGGTTCGCATCAAGGGCGAGGTTAACCGCCTCTTCCATAGCTGATGGCAGTGGCAGGTTCAGATCTGGTTGAGACAGGATCTCAGGCATCTGACCAACAACGCGCGCAAACTCAGAGCGGCTGATGTTCAAGTTACCTTCAGCGGCAATCCGGTCCGAAACAGCGCGCGCCAGACGAGATTCTGACTGGCTAACATCGGTGCGGGTCACCTCACCCACGTCAAAACGGTCGCGAGAGGCCTGAAGCTGACGCTCCAGAACGCCTTCGTTGTTCTTGTTCAGCTCAACAACCGCCTGATCGAGCACAACGTCAAAGTAAGCAGTTGCCGCGGCAAGCAGGACATCCTGTTCGGTGTCGAACAAGCTGCCACGTTGGGCAAAAACAGTGTTCTTAGCTTGGCTGATCTCAGCGACAGTACGGCCGCCACGATAAACATTCTGGCTCAAGCTCAGTGATGCAGCCAACGGGTTGATGGTGCCATCAGAGCGGGTACCGGTGTCCTGCTCAATATCCTCAACCCCTGCGGAGAGGTCACCGATCAAGCTTGGCAGATAGCCGCCACGTGCCTGTGGCACCAATTCGTCGACACTACGTAGGTCAGCACGCGCCGCATCGATGGTTGGGTTTGTTTCATAAGCCAGGCGCAGCGCTTCGTCGAAGCTTTGAGCCTGTGCAGGTGCGCCGAGGCCAGCCGCCACAAGGAGGGCAGAACCGGCAGCCGCGCTCAACAGCATATGCCGGAGCTTTGCACCATGATTTTGTGATGTAACGGACATCTTCTCAGAACCTTTCGGGTCGATCGTCAAACTGGTTGTTTGGTTGATTAAGTCGGCCCGTACACAAAACAGCCATGCCGGTTAACGCCTCGAAGGTCAAATCGAACAGCAGGCCAACCTGTGTATGAGCGCAGATTTCTAGTCAGTAACTATCCATCTCTGGGTCGATTTGGGCGGCCCAACCATTGGTGCCACCCGCCAAGTTTATAACATTTTCAAAGCCTTGCTGGCGCAGCGCATTCGTAACTTGTGCGCTTCTGCCACCAACGCGGCATATTACGACAACCGGCTTATCTTTCGGCACTTCATCGACCCTTTGGGCAATTTCGCCCATCGGTATGTGAAAACTGTCGCGAATCATAGCGATATCCCGTTCCCACGCTTCCCGTACGTCGATCAGGTGTAGAGGCTCGCCGCTATCAAGGCGCGCCTTCACCCAATCTGGGCCCACTTCCATTGGCCAATCGGCATCTGTCATGTCGTCAGTTCTCTCAAAGCCCAGTCTAGATATCGCCTAGAACTCGAATGCAGCAGCGGGTTCAAACCCTGGCAACATTGGTGTCCCGGCATCATAAAGCTCAATCTCAGAGGTAACGCCGCGCACGCGCTGCATAAGGGTGATCCGGCCCATTGAGCGCTCATCCCGAACAACACAAACCAAACGGCCGTCCTCCGCCAACTGCGAGACAATGTTCTCAGGGCACTCAGCCACCGACCCGTTGATCAGGATCGCATCATAGGGTGCCTGATCGGCGTAACCTTGGGTGTAGTCCCGGTTCACCATGACCACATTATCGATATCCAACTCAGCGAGGGTTTCTTGTGCCCGGGCTGATAGGGCCTCATCGCTCTCAACCGCCACCACGGTTGCGGCCAGCTTGGAAAGGATCGCTGTTGTGTAGCCGGTCCCAGCTCCGATCTCCAAAACCACATCGCTGGGGGCAATCTTCAATGCCTGAACGAGGCGACCGGTAACCACCGGTTCTGGTAGGTAGCGATTGCTACCTAGGGGCAGATCCTCATCAATGTAAGCAACCGAGCGTCGATTAGCCGGGACGAAAAGTTCCCGTGGCACCTGCTCCATCACCTCGACGAGCTTTCCCTCAATGACACCGTTCGGGCGAACCTGACCATCGATCATGTTTTGCCGTGCGAGCGCAAAATCCATTGTCACTGCCATTTCTCAGCTCCGCCTTGCCGTCACTTAGACCCAATCGAGACGCCCTAAACGGTTGAGCGACCCGGATAATTCGCCGCTACGTATAAAAACTGTAGCGCCCAGACACAATAAGCGAAGCCTGGATCAACATCAGTTTAATGAGCGCAGGCAAATTGCCGCCATGCGAGAATGGATACCAGGATGGATTGACCAGCCGCCACCGACCCCGCTATACCGGCGTCCGGTCTTGAGATGGCTGTCCGTTCAAGACTCTAAGAGGCGCGGTGGCAGAGTGGTTATGCAGAGGCCTGCAAAGCCTTGTACGCCGGTTCGATTCCGGCCCGTGCCTCCAAATTCTCATAGATGCCAATTCTTGGCATTTAAGGGGTGATAAAGTCTGGCATGATCTGTCGGGCTTTGTTATAAGCCCCGCCACATCGCTGGGCGGCACCTTTAGCCGCATAGCACTGGTATTCCCCGGTAGCTCAGTTGGTAGAGCAGGTGGCTGTTAACCACCCTGTCGCTGGTTCGAGTCCGGCCCGGGGAGCCAACTTCCCTAAATTGGCTCATCACACTTGCTATTTGTTGCGCCGCACCAAATAGCGTTACGTGTTTTCTCCACGCCGTGATTGTTTGAATAGGAACAGTCATCCACGGTTTGCCGGAGCGCGCGCTAATGGACGGTGTCGCCTACAGCCACAGCTTGGTCTTTGAACCACGCAATGAGAGAAGCCCAATTACCGGCTTCTCTGTCAGCTATGACGGCGACCTGGATAACCCGCGCACCACCCTCTCCCTCAAAGGCAGCCGCCGCGATGTTCAAGCGGCCATCATGTCCTTACGCGAAGAGGGCCTAACCCGCGGTAAGATCACCGCGGCTGATGGCACCAATATCGACCTCACCTTTGATGAGAAACCGCGCGATGTGATCGCAGCGGCAAGCCAGGGCCTGCTCTTGGATGACACGCCCATGTGGCAGGCAAAGCGTGTGGCGAAGGCTGTTCAGACGGAAGTCGCCGAACGCCGGGCCGCAAAGGAACTGGTTGGCGATATTGATGCTTGGCGCAATGGCGGTGCCAAACCCGATGCGCCGCAGCCACAGGCTAATCGGCCAGCAGCGTAACAATCTCTGGCCGGTCCTCAGTCAGCACCCGGTGCACTGGGCACTTATTGGCAATCTCCATCATCCGTTCACGCTGATCCTGATCAAGGGCCCCATCTACTGTCAGTCGACGTTCGAAGACATGTGACTTCTCACCCGTCTCTTCATCCGTGCGTCGCTCATAGGTTAGGCCAACCCCCAGATTGCCCGCGGGCCACCCCTTATGGTCGGCATACATCCGCATCGTCATCACTGTGCAAGCACCAAGCGAGATCATCAGATAGCTAAACGGATCGGGGCCCAGGTCCTTACCCCCGACACTTGCAGGCTCGTCAGCCACCAAATCATGGCTGCCCGATTTAACCGCCAGCGCAAACTTACTGTCGCCGGTTTCAACCATGCTGACCTGATCTGCTGGATCATGGGCCTGTGTACCATCATCCGACGCGGCTGGGGCATCCAGATAACCATTGACCCATCCCGCGATCAAATCCGCCGCACGGCTAGAACCCACGCGCTTATTCAGCAGGTGATCAGCATCGTCTAGGGACATAATCGATTTTGGATGGCTGGCCGCCCCGAACAGCGCCTCGGCATGGCGATACTCAACGATCTCATCACCTGGTGCGTGCAGAAAGGCTGTGGGGATCGGAAGCGCCGCTACCGCACTCAACAGATCCTGGGATTTGATATCCTCCAGGAACTGCTTCCGGATTGTGAACTTGCGCCCAACCAGATCCACCTCGGCAACCCCATCCCGTTCGATAGTGTCGAGATCGGCTTTGAAGTTGTACTTCACATGATCCACATCCGATGGGGCGCCCATGGTCACCACACCTTTGAGCGAGGGTAGCTTCCCCGCCGCCATCAGGACAGCCGCCCCACCCAGGCTATGACCAATAAGCAGGGTTGGCGCCGATAACTGATCCTCAAGCGCGGCGGCTGCGGCCAACAGATCCTCAACGTTTGAAGAGAAGTTGGTGTTACTGAAATCGCCGGAGCTACTGCCCAGGCCGGTAAAATCGAAGCGGAGGACAGCAACCCCCTGCTCTGCCAATGCCCGGCTAACACGCGCGGCGGCATGGCTGTCTTTCGAGCAGGTGAAGCAATGGGCGAAGATGGCAACCCCACGCCGTTTACCCGAGGGAAGCTCGAGAAGTCCCGCCAAGGTATCGCCCAAGGCACCGGTGAATTCGAATTTTTGAGAGAGCCGCTTCATCTACTTGGTCTTTCCTGCCGCATTCATTCAGTGACGCTGGATCGCCCACCCTGTTTTCGGCAGTCTAGCCCTGACGCCGCCGCCGCGCTTATCAAATTGGGATTGTTTTCCGACGTTTAAGCCTGGCGAAGGCCCCTCCTTTGCTACCCCTTGCTACGTTCCCCACCATGACAATCGATAAAGACCGAAACACCCCTCTACCGGTTGAGGTGGTTGAGAAGGAAACCGCCTATCAGGGCTTCTTCCGCATCGATCGCTATCAGCTAAAGCATGGCAAGTTTGAGGGCGGCATGACCGAGCTCTTAAGCCGTGAGGTGTTTGAGCGCGGCCATGCTGTTGGCGCCCTCGCCTATGATCCCAAACGTGACCAAGTTGTCTTGATCAAACAGTTCCGGGCCGGGGCTTATGCCGCTGGCGCTCAGGACCCATGGCTGATGGAGGTGGTCGCCGGGATCATTGATGAGGGCGAAACACCAGAGGCTGTCGCCAAGCGAGAGATGCGTGAGGAAACCGGTCTCAAATCAACCCGGGTAAAACACATCTGCAGTTACTATGTATCCCCTGGGGGCGCGACGGAATCTGTCGAGCTCTACTGTCTTGAGGTGGATAGCAGCGAAGCCGACGCCATTGCCGGTCATGAGGCTGAGGGCGAAGACATTCAAACCCATGTGATGTCGACCGCTGATGCCTTGCGCCTGATGAATGAGAACAGGATCAATAACGCGGTATCAGTCATCGCCCTGCAATGGCTCGCCCTGCACCATGAAACCCTTCGCCAGGAATGGCAGGAAGGTTGAGGAATGAATACGTCACCTGGGCTGCTGCCCAATTTGCCCAGCACCGTGCGCGATGGCTTTAGCGCCAGCATTGGCAACACACCGCTGATCCGCCTGCACGGTCCGTCAGAGGCAACGGGATGCAACATCCTGGGCAAGGCAGAGTTCCTGAACCCAGGCGGATCGGTAAAGGACCGCGCTGCCCGCGCCATTGTCGAGGATGCGGAGCGGCAAGGCCTCCTGAAGCCCGGCGGTACAATTGTTGAGGGGACAGCCGGTAATACCGGCATTGGCCTGGCCTTGGTCGGCAATGCCAAGGGCTACCACACCGTTATTGTAATGCCGGAAACCCAGAGCCAGGAGAAGAAGGACACCATCAAGCTATGCGGCGCCGAACTACGGTTGGTTCCTGCCCTGCCCTACAAAGATCCCGGCAACTACATCCGCGTGTCTGAGCTGGTCGCGAATGAGTTGGCAAAGACCGAACCAAATGGCGCCGTCTGGGCCAATCAGTTCGACAACACTGCCAATATGCGCGGTCATTATGAAACGACCGGCCCAGAGATCTGGGAGCAGACCGGTGGTGAGATTGATGCCTTCACCTGCGCCATCGGAACCGGCGGCACGATCGCCGGTGTGGGCCGGGCGCTGAAGGAACGCCGGGAGGACATCCAGATCGTGTTGAGCGACCCCGACGGGTCGGCCATTCATAACTGGGTCAAGCATGGCGAGTTGAAGGCTGAAGGCGACAGCATCACCGAAGGGATTGGCCAAGGCCGGATCACCAAGAATATCGAGCAGGCAAAGATCGATGATACTGAAAAGATCCCCGATACTGAGGCCATGCAGGTTGTCTTCGACCTAATCCGCACCGATGGCCTGATCATGGGCGGGTCGAGTGGTATCAATGTTGCCGGTGCAATCCGTATCGCCAAACGCCTCGGCCCCGGGCATACCATTGTCACCATCCTCTGCGATCTGGGCCAACGCTATCAAAGCAAGATTTTCAATCCTGAGTTCCTGCGATCAAAGGGGCTCCCCGTTCCCGATTTCCTGACCGCCGAACCAAAGCGCGGATAAGCCATATGACCGACCTTCTGTTTCATACCGATCCCTACAGCAAAGGGATCGACGCCACAGTGACCGCCATCCACCCAGACGGCAGCATCGAGCTAGACCGCACCATCTTCTTTGCCGCTGGTGGTGGACAACCAGGGGACATGGGCACACTGACCCATGCCGGCGGGGAGATTGCGATTACCGATACCCGCAAGGGTGACAGCCTCGACAACATTTTCCACCAGGCCGCCGAGGGCTCGACGCTCCCGGAGGTCGGGGCAAGCGTTACGCTGGCACTGGATTGGGAGCGGCGGTATCGGCACATGCGGATGCACACCTTACTGCACCTGCTCTGCGCCTCGGTTGTGGGCGACGTTACCGGCGGATCAATCGGCCTTGAGAAATCCCGGCTGGATTTCAACCTGCCCGACGGCCCACCCGATAAGGCTGAGCTTGAGGACAAGCTGAATTCTTTGGTCCAAGCTAACCATCCTGTTGCCCAGAGTTACATCACCGAGGCAGAGCTGGCCGCGAACCCGGATATGGTTCGCACTATGGCCGTTGCCCCACCGAGCCATAACGGCCAGATCCGGCTGGTAACAATTGGCGATCCCGCAAGCCCAGTTGATCAACAGCCCTGTGGCGGCACCCATCTGGCCAGCACCGGTGAGATTGGTGAGGTTATCGTTGGCAAGATTGAGAATAAGGGTCGGCAAAACCGGCGCATCAACCTAAAGCTCGCCGATTGATGGATCACCCCACCCCGTGACCTTAGCCCTGCCCTGGTGGCTTTACGCCATTGGATTCACCTTTGGCTTTGCCGCCTTTGTGCTGATCAATCAGCAGATGAAGATGCGCGCCGATCTCATGATCGCCTGGCGCGGCATTATGCTGGCGATCGCCATGGCACCGGTGATGCTGTTCATCGACTTCCCAACCTCAACGGGCTTTATCATCAGTGTGCTCGCCGTCGGGGTCGTGGCCAGCTTAACTGACATGAAGGTGCTGTCCCTGTCTGCTGAGATTGGTGGCGGCCCCCTCTCCCGCTTATTACCCATCGGGGTTTGGTTAAGTTTTGCGCTCTGGACCACGGTGGATGCCAGCTACCGTGAAGCGCTATTTAGTGATCCTGGCCAGGCCTTGGGGATATTGGCTTGCCTGGTCCTATGCGTGTTGGCGGCTGCCATGCTGCGACGGGACCCGGTTAGCCGTGCCGCCCTGCCCATGGTCATCCCAGTCATCATTGGCGGTGCCCTGATCGACTTCCTCAACAAATCCGCCATGGGCTTTGCCGAGCCCGGCAAAATCCTCGATGCGGGTCTCGCCTATATCTGGCTCCAAAACCTTGTCATCTCGGTTCTGATGATGGGGCGGCTGACCATGCTGAGGGGTGACAATTGGCGGGTGGAGATGTTGGATCGTCGTCTGGTCATCACGGCGGCCGTGTTCTCCCTCCTCGTCGCCTTCGTCACCCTGATCAGGAATTTCGCCATGGCGGGGACACCAAACCCCGGCTACGTCGGCGCGATTGGGCTGGGGGCGACGGTGCTGATCATTCTTTTCAATCGCTGGCGGGACGTGCCGGATAAGAGCAACATCATGGCCGGCCTTGCATTCGTCGCCAGTGCCGCCATGCTGGTCCTTATCACCAGCTGACAACCTCAACAGCGGTCAAAGAACATGAGCGATACGCCCCTACTCGTCGAAACTGATTGGCTAGCAGCGCATCTGGGTGACCCTGATGTCAGGGTTATTGATGCAAGCTTCCACCTGCCCAATGCCGGGCGCAGCGTAACAGCGGAGTTCGTTGCCGGGCATATCCCGGGCGCCGTCCTGTTCGATATTGAGGCTGTGCGCGATGTCACGAGTGACCTGCCCCATATGCTGCCATCAGCAGAGGATTTTGGCGGGATGGTTGGCGCGCTCGGTCTGGGCAATCAACGTCACATCATTGCCTATGACACGGTTGGTATCTTCAGCGCGCCCAGGGCCTGGTGGATGTTCCGCGCCATGGGCCATGAGAACGTCTCGGTTCTAAATGGTGGCCTGCCAGCTTGGACGGCGGCCGGGCACGATCTGGCGACCGGCAATGCTGCAATCACCAAGACCAGTTTCAGCGCTAAGCTTCAACGGGACATGGTGGCTGGCTTTACCGATATGCAGACCAAGCTGGCGGACGGCGAACAGGTGCTTGATGCCCGCGGTGCCGCACGCTTCACCGGCGAGGTTGAAGAGCCACGCGCGGGCCTCCGCTCTGGCCACATGCCGGGGGCAAAGAACCTGCCCTTTGATCAACTTCTGGCCGATGGCCGGTTTAAGGATGGGGCCGCGCTTAAGGCCGCCTTTGATCAGCTTGGCATCAAGCTGGACCAGCCGATTGCAACCACCTGCGGCTCTGGCGTGACGGCGGCGGTTCTGACCTTCGCTCTCGCCTTACTCGGAAAGCATGATGTGCAGCTTTATGACGGGTCGTGGTCCGAATGGGGTCAGACAGGTGCACATGAGGTGGTGACCGGCCCATGACCATTGTTCCCTTTGACCCGAACAAGCCGGGCAGCAACAGGCCACCAGAGCATCCGGCAATCGCTGGCGCCCCGCGCGGCTCCCTAAACGTCACCATCACCTATCTTGAGATGGATGAGCGCCCCTCCGGTGCCCCTATCCCCGCCCCACATAAGAGCCAGGTCGCCCTTATGCGGGCGATTGAGCCGACCATCAGCTTCTACCGCTATCTCTACGATACCGTTGGTGGCCCCTGGCTTTGGTATGAGCGAAGACGCATGGCGACGGCCGTCTTGCGCGAGACCATTACGGATTATCGGGTTGAAATTCTGGTGCTCTATGTCGCCGGGGTACCTGCCGGGTTTGCCGAGTTGGATCGGCGGAAGCCAAATGTCACCGACCTCGCTTATTTCGGCCTGATCCCAGACTTCATCGGCCGACGACTAGGGCCGTTCCTTTTGGATGCCGCCATTCGCCGGGCCTGGGATGGTGATATCGGTAAGCTGACCGTGAACACCTGCACCCTCGACCATGCAAGCGCCCTACCGATGTATCAGCGCTCAGGTTTTGAGCCTGTGCGGCAGGAGCTGAAGGTCATTAAGGACCCACGTGTGATCGGCGATATGCCAACCGATTGCGGCTCACAGATACCGCTCCGCGACTAATAAAGCTCGGGCGGCTAGGCCTGACGCATCGGTGTGCCCTCAACCGGCACGCCCATGCCTGTGGTGATCACATGCTGTCGGCGGCTCTGCGGCTCAAACTCAAAGGCCACGATGCTGTCATGGAACGCGATGGTGCTGATCCGCTTAGTGATTGCAGTTACCGGCACCTGCCCCTTAGTGTAGCCGGCATTAAGCTCATCAATCCGCTCCTTGGCATATTCGATGAAGGTACCGGGTGTACGAACGCCGCCGCCATAGTCGGGCCAGTATGAGCAGTGCATATCCTCAATCAGATAGATGCTCTGCGCCTTCATATGCCCGATCAGCGCTTCAAAAGTTGCGATGACATGGGCGCTTACATGGCTGCCGTCATCAAGCAGGATATCGAAGGGGCCGTACTTCGCGGCCAGTTCATCCAGGAATGCTTTATCTGACTGATCACCGATATGGACATGGACATTATCGCCCGCATGCTGGGCACAGTCCGGATTGATATCGATGCCGACAATCGTGCTTTCAGGGTGGAAGTAATCCTTCCACATCTGCAGCGAGCCACCACCATGAACACCAATCTCAAGCATGGTGATTGGCTGACTACGAAACCGCTCAAAATAGCGCTCATAGATCTCAAAATAGTGCAGCCATTTGTGCAGACGCTTCCCGCCATTGTTCAGGAAATAGCGATGCAAATCACCCTGGGGCATTGTCTTCTTCCGGTTCGGCAAATGAAAACGCGGCTGGAGCGATAGCACTCGACAGCCGCGTTTCAAAGCGTGGTTTTTAGTAAGGCTTAGTGCGCCAGGATCTGGCTGAGGAACTTCTGGGTCCGCTCGCTCTTCGGATTGCTGAAGAACTCGTTCGGCTCATTCATCTCAACGATCTGGCCGGCATCCATGAAGATGACGCGGTCGGCGACCGAACGGGCAAAGCCCATCTCGTGGGTCACACAGATCATGGTCATGCCCTCCTCGGCGAGCACGATCATGGTGTCCAACACCTCCTTCACCATCTCAGGATCAAGGGCAGAGGTTGGCTCATCAAACAGCATGATTTTGGGGTTCATGCAGAGTGAGCGGGCAATCGCCACACGCTGCTGCTGACCGCCGGAGAGCTGGCCTGGATATTTCTGTGCCTGCTCAGGGATCTTCACGCGCTCGAGGTAATACATCGCGCGCTCTTCCGCTTCCTTCTTTGGCACCTTCTTCACCCAGATCGGCGCCAAGGTCAGGTTCTGCATGATGGTTAGATGCGGGAACAGGTTGAAGTGTTGGAACACCATGCCGACTTCCCGGCGCACTTCATCGATGTTCTTCACATTGCTGGTCAGCTCAATGCCATCAACGACGATGTCGCCTTCCTGGTGCTCTTCCAGGCGGTTGATGCATCGGATCATCGTGGACTTACCAGAACCGGAAGGACCACAGACAACGATCCGCTCGCCCCGCATCACATCCAGATTGATGTCACGCAGGACATGGAAGTCCCCGTACCATTTGTTGACGCCCTTAAGCTGGATTGTGACATCACCCAGCTCGCGTGGTGCTGCGGTTTGTGGTTCGTCTTGGGTTTCGGCGGCTTCACTCATTTTCCGCAAACTCCGTTCTTAAAAACTTATTCGTTGATTAGCGCTTGGTCGCGCGTGCGAGACGTTCTTCAAGCCATTGGCTGTATTTCGACATGAAGAAGCAGAAGCCGAAATAGATCAGCGCGGCGAACAGATAGCCTTCCAGATAGAAGGTCCGCCATTCCGCATCCTGGATTGCATTCTTGGTCGCCGTCATCATGTCAAACAGGCCGATGATCAGGACCAGTGAGGTGTCCTTAAACACCGCGATGAAGCTATTCACGATCGGTGGGATCGAAATCTTCAACGCCTGCGGCAGGATGATGAACCGGATCTTCTGCCAATAGCTGAGGCCCAGTGCATCAGCGGCTTCATACTGCCCCTTTGGAATGGCCTGTAGGCCACCCCGGATCACCTCTGCCAGATACACGCCGGTAAACAGCGTCATACCGACCATGGCCCGCAGCACGGCGTCCAGGGTCACGCCTTCCGGTAGGAAGAGCGGGATCATGAACGATGCCATGAACAGGATGGTAATCAGCGGCACACCCCGCACCACCTCAATCAAGGTGACACAGAAGGTTTTAATCGCCGGCAGGTTCGAACGCCGGCCAAGGGCCAACAAGATCGCAATTGGGAAAGAGAAGACGCAAGCCACCCCGGCCAGCATCAAGGTCAGTGACAGACCACCCCACTTGTTAGTTGGCACCGGCTCAAGACCAAAGCCCCCAGCCATCAGCCACCACATGACAACAAGCGCAACGCCCCACATATAGGCGAGGCTCTTACGCCAGGACCCTGGCCAGCAAGAGAAGCCAATCATGGCAATGGCGAGCGCCAGGAATAGTGCCGGACGCCATTGATCATCATAGGGGTAGAGGCCAAACAGAATGAACCGCCACCAGTTATGAACAAAGGACCAGCAGGCCCCGCTGACGGAGGCACGGCACTCATCCGGTGGNACATCACTGAAGCTGGCGGAAACCAACGCCCAGTCGACAATGCCAATGCCCAGATCAATCACCACATAGCCAACGATCAACGTCAGCAGTGAGTTGTACCAAGTGTTGAACAGCTTGATACGCAGCCAGGCAATCGGGCCCGAGGTTGAGAGTGGCGGTGGCCGCTCATCAAGATGGACTTCCTGGACATAGCTTTTGGTGTTCACGGTATCGCTCATGGGTCTCTCCTACCGTTCCACCAGCGCGATGCGCTTGTTGTACCAGTTCATAAACGCCGAGATGCTGAGGCTTACCGTCAGGTAGGCAGCCATGATCAGCGCGATACTCTCAATCGCCTGCCCGGTTTGGTTCATGGTGGTGTTCGCCACCGAGACCAGATCCGGATAGCCGATCGCGACGGCGAGAGAGCTGTTCTTGGTCAGGTTGAGATACTGGTTGGTGGTCGGCGGCACGATAACCCGCAGCGCCTGTGGCAGCACGATGAGGTTCAAGATCCGGCGACGGCTTAACCCGAGCGCCTCCCCTGCTTCCCACTGCCCCTTGCTAACCGCCAGGATACCGGAGCGGACAACCTCTGCGATAAAGCCAGCGGTGTAGAACACAAGGCCGAACAGCAGAGCGACGAGCTCAGGTGTAATGGTCAAACCACCACGAATATTAAAGCGGCCGAGTGCGGGTGCATCCACGTCCCATGGCGCACCACCGGCAGCCCAGGCCAGAACCGGCAAGGCAATCAGTAAGCCAAAGCCAATTAGGTGACTGGCAGGCCGCTTACCAGTGGCTGCCTGCACCTTCTTCGCCCGTTGGACCAGAAAGACCCAGGCAATGATGGCCACAACAACCGCGATAGCGCCCATTGTGAAGGGATCGGCCCATTCAACGACCGGAATATGGAAACCACGGTTCGAGACATACATCGACCCAACCGGGTTCCACGCTTCACGCACAGGCGGGAATGCGGTTGTGAACACGCCGTACCACATGAACAACTGCAGCAAGAGCGGGATGTTTCGCACAACCTCAACATAGGTCGATGCAATCTTCGCAATCAGCCAGTTTGTCGAAAGCCTCGAGACACCAACAATCGTGCCGATGATCGTGGCAAAGAAGATGCCCAGAACGGCAACGATCAGCGTGTTGATCAAACCAACGACGAGCGCCGTGCCATAGGTACTGGCGGGCGAATACTCGATGATGTTCTGGTTAATATCGAAACCGGATTCCTGGTCGACAAATTCAAAACCAGTTTTGATGTTCCGGGTCTCTAGATTGTAGAGCGTATTGTTCACCAGGTAGAAGCCGGCAAAGATCACTGCTGCGATCATGATCACCTGGAAGGCGATATTCCGGAAACCCTCATCGTAAATGAAGCTGGTGGACGGGGCTTTCTTCGCGGAGGTCTGCCGTGGATCAGGCACCGCCTCCGGCTTCTGATTTGTAATATCCGTCATATTGTCCCGAGCGCTGTTTTTGCGGCCGATTTTTCGAAGGCGCCAGTAGGACAGTCTTCTAATCGCATCGCAAGATTTAATTATGCGCAAAAAACATAGGGGGATTGACGGGATGGCATAACGCCAGTCGTCAATCCCCCATTGTTCGATGGTCCCTAACGGGCTGAAACCCGCATGAAACCTAACACCAAGCTTAGCGCATTGGTGGTGCGTACATCAGACCACCTTCGGTCCACAGCGCGTTAACACCGCGCTCCAGGCCGATTGGGGTGTCTGGGCCAACATGGCGATCGAAGATCTCACCGTAGTTGCCAACGGCCATGATGGCGCGCTTAGCGAACTCAGCGTCGAGACCGACTTTCTCACCCATGTCACCGGTCGCACCCAGCATACGCTGAACGGTTGGATCGGTGCTGTTAGCCTTCATATCAGCGGCATTCGCAGCGGTGACGCCTTTTTCTTCAGCTTCAACCAGAGCGAACAGAACCCACTTAGCGATGGCGAAGAACTCGTCATCACCACGACGAACCACTGGGCCGAGAGGCTCTTTCGAGATCAGCTCAGGCAGGATCACGTGATCAGCTGGATTCGGTGCTTCGTTGGCACGGGTAGCCGCCAGGCCAGATGCATCCGTGGTGAAGACGTCGCAACGACCGGAGAAGTAAGCAGCAACAACTTCAGACTGCGCTTCAATCACAACTGGCTCGAAGTCCATGTTGTTGGCGCGGAAGAAGTCAGCGAGGTTCAGCTCAGTGGTGGTACCTGGCTGCACGCAGACAGAAGCACCGTCCAGATCCATAGCGCTGGTCACACCGAGTGACTTAGGCACCATGAAACCTTGGCCGTCATAGAACCAGACACCAGCGAACGCGAGGCCCAGTGACGCATCACGGGTCAGGGTCCAGGTGGTGTTACGGCTGAGGACATCGACCTCACCGGACTGCAGAGCGGTGAAACGCTGCTGAGCGGAAAGTGGGACATACTCAACTTTGTCAGCGTCGCCAAGGATGGCAGCAGCCATACCTTTACAATAGTCGACATCAAGACCGGTCCAGCGGCCTTGCTCATCGGCGATGCCGAAGCCGGCGAGGCCGGTGTTGACGCCACAACGCAGCGTGTCGTTTTGCCGGATGGCGTCAAGGGTTGCACCAGCTTGGGCGACTGGGCCCATGCCAAAGACAGTAACCGCTGCAAACGCGGCAGCAGCGAGTGTCAAACGCTTCATGTTTTAAATCCTTCCCCGATGGTTATCGGTTTGGTGGTGGTTGCTTAAAAACCCACCAGCGATAAGGCCGAGAACCAGCCAAATTGCGGGTGTGTAAGCCTTGCGCCCATCGCATTTCAGGGATGCTCGGAACGCAAATAACGTCGGCTCAATTACACGAAACCCTAACGGGACACAAGGAAGACCGCACTGCGACATGCCTAAAGCGGGGGAAATAAAGGCATTTTGCAATAAAAAGCGGGGGAGCACCCGAAAGCACTCCCCCTCATGGCCGCAGAGCCCCCACACTGCGGAACCAAACTCTATTGTCGCTTAACTCTTGCCGCCGAGACCTGGCATGCTTGGTTTCATGCCACCGGCTAGACCGGCTTGAGGATTGGTGACGGTCGCACCAACATCGGAAACCTGACGAGCACCACGATAGGCCTGCATCTTAGTTTGCGGGTCGCCGCCCATAAGTTTCTCGGCAATCTGAATGCCTGGCTGCTTGCGCGCAACCTCGCCCAGCTTCTCCTTCACGGAGTCTGGAACAACTTTATCAATAACGACAGCTGCGGCCGCAACCGGTTGGCCGCCAGGTACGACGGCAGCCATCTTTGCAACGTTAATCGCGGTCTGCCCGGCTTCTTTATTGATATCTTTTTCGATGTTACCGGCAGCGCGACCCTCATGCTGGGTCATATCAATCATGCTGCCCTGGTGCCCCATCATCGCACGGGATTTGCCACTGTCGAGGCGTGCCTTGGTTTCATCACCAAGGCCGAGGCTATCGCCCATCGACATAATTCGATCACGGAGCCGAGTACCGGTCGACCCCTCTGAGCCCATATTTAATTCCATGAAATCCCCCTCATCTGAAAGAACGTTACCATGGTCTGCAAAATTTACAAAAAATTTTAGCGTTTTGGGTATGGCTGACGCGAAACGCTAGGAAAACCGGCTCAAAATAGGCCACGTCGCAGAAGATTCAGCCCCGCAACACACAAGACCACCAAGACCAATCGCTTAAACGCGACCGGATTCAACCGATCCTGCAGCATCGTGCCCAACACCATGCCAACTGCCGCCGGTGCCAGCATTAGGAATGACAGGGGTAAGGTCGCTTCATTCAAGACACCGCTGGTTAGGTGCCCACCGACCAACATCATCGACCCGATGAAATAGGTTAGGCCTTGGGCCCTAATCATCTGCTGCTTTTCGGTGCCGAGGGCGATTAGGTACATCACCGTTGCTGGTCCCCAGAAGCCCCCTAGCCCGCCCATAGCACCGGCGAAGAAACCCATCACAACCTCAAAAACGGTTCGCTGCCCTTTGCCCTTGGGCGTTGGCAAAACCAACCCCATCAGCTGGATGATGGCGACGGCACTAACGATCACGCCAAGCAGGATGAAGAAGATCTTCGTTGGCATGTAGGGTACGGCCTGGGCCACGATGGCGATTGTGATCGCCAGGACCAGGTTGAGTTTCCAATGCTCTTTTGCGGTCTGTAATGCAGGGCCTAGGCCTTGGCGACCCGCCTGCCAGATATTGGCGAAGAAGGCTGGAATGATAATCGCGGCAATCGCATCCTGGGGCGAGGCAATGCTGCTAATCCCGCTTACCGCCACCATGGGCAGGGCAAAGCCAACGGCCCCCTTCACAAACCCGCCTGCCATCATAAACAGGGCCATCCCCAGGATGGTCAGCGGGGCAAAGGCATCAAGAAAAGCGGCGAAAGACATGCGGGTTCAGATTATCCGCGAGAGGAAATGGCGACCCCGGCAGGACTCGAACCTGCAACCGTCGGATTAGAAGTCCGGTGCTCTATCCAGTTGAGCTACGGGGCCGTAACCGAATTCGTGTGGAGAGTGCCTGAGCGTGTCAGGGCAATCAATCGGGCCTAAGGCGAATGCTCATCTTGCTGGCCGATCCGTGCGGAAATTGTCGCCGTAGTTCTTTGGCGTCACCCGGCGTTGGCGCGGTGCCTCAAGGGTGTAGGTCCAGCCCTTTGCCTCAGCAAAGGCGACCGCCTCTTCTGAGGTGCCGAACTTCAAGCGTACTTGGTTCAGCGTATCACCAGACATGGTCCAGCCCATCAGTGGCTCCGGCCGTCTTGCGGTCTCAACCTCATACTCAAGCAACCATTGCTTTAGCTTGGCGCGACCGGACTGCATGGTCGTCTTGGCTGGCTGATAGATACGAACGGCTGAGATGGCGTCGGTGGGCAGCATCTGGTTTGAACCTTTAAGCGGCGGGCATCCGAATTGGGATGGTTTGGGTCGCAGTCTAACCGCGATACCGCTGATTATAGGTGAAGATTGCCTGGAAGAAAGATCATCATCTCACCACCAGATTAAGTCGCGATGAGAGAGAATGGTCGGGGCGCCCAGATTCGAACTGGGGACCTCATGTACCCAAAACATGCGCGCTACCAGGCTGCGCCACGCCCCGACGGAGGGGATCGATACACCAGCAGATCGCACGGGTAAACCCGCCTATCGCACCTGCGACGAGATTTTCTTACGAATTTCCGGTTCTAGTTCACAAACCGGTGCCGAAAAACGGGTGTTCGACCAGGTCACCAGTGCGAATATCGCGGCGATCTGCCTCGCCACCGGCAAGCTCAAGCACCGCGATCACAGGCACGCCCGATGACATTGGTTCGAGCGATTGGGGTTGGGCCCGGCGATGAATGGTGGCAATCCGCCCGCCTTGCTCGATGAACAAAAGATCGAGGGAGACGAGCGTGTTTTTCATCCAGAAGGAGGCGACCCGCGGCTTCTCAAACGGGAACAGCATGCCGCGATCTCTAGGCGCCTTGCGGCGAAACATCATGCCGATGGCCTGTTGACGCGGGGTTTCTGCCACCTCCACGGTGAACTCATGCCGCTCGCCGGTAAGCGTCCTGATGGAGAGTGGTGCCTCAGCCAACCCGGTCTGCGGCTGCGGATTATAGAGTGACTGAGCTGGCGCTGATAATGGCGCCAACAGCAGCATCGCAAAGCCGAGCGCAACGGCGCGCCGGCTATGCCAGAACCGCATCGGCCACATATTTGATCTCATCTCGGATTGTCTGCTCTTGCTCATCTACCGGATCAGCCAGGGTCGTAAACCATCGCTCCGGTGGGTTATCGGCGAGGCGATGGCGCCAGTGAATTGAGCGAAGGATACTCTCAGCCGGTGCTGGAAGTCGATCCGGCATCGGCAGATCGTTCAACAAGCGCCAGACCCCAGACCAGGCCCGACCAACGGTCCAAGGGTTGTACCCACCACCGCCCAGCATCAACAGCCGTGGCGCCAATCCTCGCAGACAGTCAATCGCGCCCCAGTAGCCACGGTTGCTAAGGCTCAGCCCACTTAAAGGATCTTCGGCAAGGCTGTCACAACCTCCTTGGATCACGATGGCCTCTGGCTCAAATGCCTGAACCAGCGGCACCACGGCCTGGTCTATCAGGTGCAGCATCTCAGCATTGTTTAGGCCCTTGGGCACCGGCAAGTTGCGGGCCATGCCCCCTGCCCGATCGTCAAGCTGACCAGTCTGCGGCCAGCGCCCACCCTCATGAATTGAGATCGTGAACACCCGATCATCATCATGGAAAGCATCCTGAACCCCGTCACCGTGATGGGCATCAATATCGACATAAGCGATGCGGGTCAGGCCCATCCTCAACATCGCCATAAGCCCGAGCACAGGGTCGTTCAGGTAGCAAAAGCCACTAGCCCGTCCTGGCTTACCGTGATGGGTGCCACCGGCCACATTATAGACGACCCCACCGTCACGCAGCAGCTCTGCCGCCATGATTGATGAACCGCTGGCCATGGCCGGACGGTCAAACATCTCGGCAAAGATCGGGTTCTCCATCCGCCCCAGATTGTAGCGCTCTCGTGTTTCGGCATCGGCCTTCTGGCTTTGCTGGGTGCGCTTCAACGCGGCAATGTAGTCAGGTTCATGAAACCAGGCGAGTTGCGCTTCTGTCGCTGGTCGCCCCTCAACATACTGATCCTGGCCAACCCACCCCATCGCATTGATTAGGTCGAGCGCTGTCGACACCCGGGGAATGGACAACGGGTGCTTGGTGCCATAGCGGCTGTTCCTATAGATCTCATGACCGATCAGGATCGGGCGGCCCAAGGCAGACGCGCTCTTTACCTGGGGCCTGGCTAGTGTGTTGGTATCACTCATATCACCAAGATGTCGGTCGCCTGGGCCCAATCGTCAATCTCTCCCATCTGCGCATCGATAAGGCTTGCCAGCCAACCGCCACTGCCCTACCCCTTACCCCCAACTGGGGGGAGCCGCTTACCAATGCCGCTGAGAGGTTGTGATGGACACAACGACCCCTTGAACCTGATCCGGCGACGGCGCCCCTTTAAGGCCACCCGCATTCCGGCGTAGGGACAGTGATCCATGACTGACCGCCCAGCCTCGCCGGGCCCGCAAATTGAGCTCGCAACCAAACCGCCCGGACTGTTGTTCGAGCGGCTGGTCCTGCAATTCGATAATGAACCCTTGGTTCAAATAGACGGCGACAGCTTTCCAGCTGGTGAGATTACCTGCCTACTGGGCACGAGCGGCGTTGGTAAATCCACGCTCCTCCGCGCAATTGCCGGACTGGTGCAGCCAGAGGCTGGCACGATCAAGGCAACAGATAATGCGGCGCTAAGCGGCCGCGTCGGCTTTATGACCCAGCAGGATGGCCTGCTGCCCTGGTTATCGGTATGGCGCAATGTGGCCCTGGGCGACCGCCTCCGCGGCATGGCGCCGAACCGGGACCGGGCGATTGAACTTCTTGATAGCTTGGGTTTAGCGGATGTCGTGGACCACCTGCCCTACACCTTATCCGGTGGCATGCGCCAACGGGTGGCCCTGGCCCGTGTGTTGTATGAGGACCGACCCATCATCCTTATGGATGAGCCGTTCTCCGCGCTTGATGCCGTTACCCGCGACCGCCTGCAATCCATGACGGTTGAACGCCTGGCTGGCCGGACGGTTGTGCTGGTCACTCACGATCCCCTTGAGGCCCTCAGGGTTGGTCACAGTATCCGTGTGTTGGGCGGCAAGCCGGCGACGCTGTCGGACCCAATCACACCGGATACCGCACCACCGCGCAGCCTGACCGATGCGACCCTCACCTCACGCCATGGATCACTCATGGCACAGCTTCAGGGGGCCGCCGTATGATCAAAACTACGGCCTGGCGTCCCCTTATCATCCTCATCGGTCTAATCGCCCTTTGGCAGGGAGTAGTGTGGATCGGTGAGTTACCGCGCTTCATGCTGCCCGGCCCTTCCCTAGTTGGTGAACGCATTATTGAGCGGTGGGATATCCTCGCCCACCATGCTGGCATCACCCTTTTAGAGATCGTGTTAGGCCTGTTGCTTGGTGTGGCAATTGGCACCTGCGCCGCGATCAGCTTGGCCCTGCTGCCCCCAATTCGGCCCTGGTTGTTGCCAATCCTGGTGATCAGCCAGGCGATCCCAATCTTCGCCTTAGCACCCTTGCTCGTGCTGTGGTTCGGCTATGGCTTAGCACCCAAGGTCATCACCGCCGCGCTGATCATCTTCTTTCCGGTGACAACGACACTTTATGACGGGATACGCCGGACGCCGCCCGAATGGCTGGAACAAGCCACGGTGATGGGCGCCAGTAAATGGCGGATGCTGCTCTATATACGGTTGCCAGCCGCCTTACCCGCCTTTGGCTCCGGCCTTCGTGTCGCGGCCGCCGTGGCACCGATTGGTGCGGTGATCGGTGAATGGGTGGGTGCGTCTGCCGGGCTTGGCCATCTGATGCTGCAGGCGAATGGCCGGATGCAGATCGACCTCATGTTTGCCGCCTTGGTCGTGCTCTCGGTGATGGCGGTCACCCTCTACCTCACCATCGATTTCCTGATCCGACGCGCCACCGCCTGGCGGCGTGAGGAAGCCACCTTTTGATCCACTTCACCCCTTCCAGAAAATGAGAGACCAATGATCCGATTTCTAATGCTTGGCCTAGTGGCCATCGCCATCACCGTCCCCGGCATGGCGCGGGCTGAGAAGATGAACGTGCTGCTCGACTGGTTCGTAAATCCAGTTCACGCCCCCTTGGTGATTGCCGATGCTAAAGGCTATTTCGCTGAGGCTGAGCTTGAAATTGAGATCATCCCCCCCGCCGACCCAAGCGATCCACCAAAGCTTGTCGCGGCGAAGCGGGCGGATGTGGCGATCTCCTATCAACCGCAGCTGCATATGCAGATTGATCAAGGCCTGCCGCTGGTCCGGATTGGCACCCTTGTTGGCACCCCGCTCAACATCATGGTGACCCTCGCCGATAGCGGGATTGAAAGCATCGCCGATCTCAAGGGTAAGCGCATTGGCTACTCCGTTGGCGGGGTTGAGGAAGCATTGGTTCAAGCGATGCTTGAGCATGCAGGCCTGACGCTCAGCGATGTGGAGATGATCAATGTGAATTTCTCCCTTAGCCCATCACTGCTCGCCGGGCAGGTTGATGCCGTCACCGGTGCCTTCCGGAACTTTGAGCTGAACCAGATGGACCTTGAGGGACATCCAGGCCGCGCCTTCTTCATCGAGGAGTCTGGCGTTCCGGTTTATGACGAGCTGATCTTTGTCGCTCATCAGGAGCGGCGCGATGACCCACAGCTCGCAACCTTTATCCAAGCCGTGGAGCGGGGCATTCATTACATGATCAACCACCCCGCTGAGAGTTGGGAGATATTCACCGCTGCGTACCCCGCGTTGGATGATGAACTAAACCGCCGCGCATGGCGGGATACCCTGCCACGCTTTGACCTGCGCCCGGCCGCACTTGATGCTGATCGCTATCGTCGCTTTGCACAGTTCATGGCGGACAAAGCGCTGATCGAGGCGGTGGTGCCGGTTGAGCAATACGCCGTGGTACCAGGCGCACCCGCGGCGACTGAGTAGGGCCAAACACCGACAGCGGTTGCCAGAGCTGCGCCCCGCGCCTACCCTGCGACCGCTGATTTCGGTCCTAACCAGATGCCGACGGAAACCGTTCCATGCCGATTAAAAATATCCTCCTGCATATGGCGAATGATGATCGCCACAGTGAACGGCTCGACCTCGCGGTATCCCTGGCACGGCGTCATAACGCGCATCTGCACATCTGCTATTTCACCCTGCCGCAATCCATGCCGGCGGCGGTGACCGGACGTGGAGCGTCATACGCCTACATTGCCGAGGCAACCGCCATCGCGCGGGAAAAGGCAGAGGCCCTGCGCCATGAGGTTGAGACCAAATGTACCAAGCTGGATTGGTCCTTAGAAACACTTGAAGAGGATCATGTGGATGCCATGGCACGGCGAACCTATCTCGCCGACCTCGCCATAGTCAGTCAAAGCAACAATGCCGCCCATTCCGACCGCATCACACTGCACCTGCCGGATGAGCTGTCGCTTGCTACCGCTTGCGGCGTGCTGGTGCTGCCTCATGATCCGTCGGTGCAGTTTGAAGACAAGCACATCATCGTTGCCTGGAAGCCGACGCGGGAGAGTAGCCGCGGCCTACGTGACAGCATCGGCCTCATGCGTGATGCAGAGCGGGTAACCGTTGTCTCCCTGTTCGCGCCAGATGATCGGGTGGTGGCAGAGGATGAGACCGGCCAAGTTGTTAGCTTCCTCAAGAACCATGGCATTGAGGCCCAGCCCCATCTGGTAGAGCCTAAGCGCGGCCAACCCTATGGTGAGATGCTGTTACAGACGGCGGCAGAGCTGAGCGCAGATGGCATCGTCATGGGGGCCTATAGCCACTCCCGCTTCCGTGAGCGGGTGCTGGGCGGTATGACACGCTACATGCTGCAGCACACCACCATCCCTCTGATCATGTCGCACTGATCCGCCCGTTCGGTTCAGGCTGATTCAGAGCAAAAGAAAAGGCCGCCAACGCGGTTCAATGCGCTGGTCGGCCTAATCCGTGAAAGGGCCTGGTCGGTCGGCCCTGTGAGCATTAGCCCTGGCGCAGGCGCCGAGCGGGCTAATCAATCACGCAACATTGGCGCGATAAGGTGATCAGAGGTTGCTCTTACACCCCGCTCCAACATCAAAACCGACCAAACCAAAACACTTAACACTCGACATCGGATCACCTCCTTCCGCTGTTGCAGCAAATAACGGCAAAAGGGTACGTGCGATTGGCTGTTTGGCCAAGCATCAATTGCCCCAAAGCAAAGGTGTCGCAGCCACGGCTAGCGAGCAGGATGTCAGAGGAAGAAGACGAGGGTCACGAGCCCGAATAGCGGCATCAGGAAGATCACTGACCAAACCATGTAGCCAAAGAAGCTAGGCATCTTTACCCCCCGCTCCTCAGCGATGGCACGTACCATGAAGTTCGGCGCATTACCGATATAGGTGACCGCCCCCATGAACACCGCACCGGCGGAGATCGCGAGTAGCGTCGCGGACTGTTCTGTCATCAGGTTTTGGGCATCACCACCGGCGGTGTTGAAAAACACCAAATAGGTCGGCGCATTATCGAGGAAGCTGGACAGAATCCCGGTAAGCCAGAAATAGGCGATGTTATTTGGCTGCCCATCCTGACTGACGGCAGAGACGATCACGCCGAGTGGCCCACTCTCCCCAGCCTTCAACATCGCAATCGCTGGAATAATAGTGATGAAGATACCGGCAAACAGCTTGCCAACCTCAACAATCGGGAACCAAGTGAAGGCGTTGTCTTTCCGGGTTTGCTTTGACGTCAGAACCAGAGACAGCAGCGCGATACCGATCAGCAGAACATCACGGGCCAAGTTCTGTAGCGGGACATCGGTGTAAAAAATCTCAAAGCTGATGCCGGGCTTCCAAATACCGCTCATCAGCACCGCGCCCACGATGGCGCCGATCAACAAGATATTTACCTTACCCTCAAGCCGCAGTTTCGGCAGCTTACCGCCTGGCTCATCCGGCTCTGGCGGGCCATTCGGTTCCCGCTTCACCATGATGGTGTCAAAGATGAAGAAGATCACCAGCAACAGGCTGGAGACCATCAGCATCGGCAAAAACATATGGGTGGTGGGCCAGAAGAATGAGACGCCCTTCAAAAACCCTAGGAACAGCGGTGGATCACCAAGTGGGGTTAGCGAGCCACCGATATTGGCAACCAGGAAGATGAAGAAGACGACCACATGGGCCTTATTCTCTCGCCACTCATTCGCCTTGATCAGCGGCCGGATCAGCAGCATCGCCGCACCGGTGGTTCCCATCCAACTGGCAATCGCGGTGCCGATAAACAGCATGCCGGTATTCACCAGCGGCGTGCCCCGCAAGGTGCCGACAACCCGGACACCACCGGCCACAACGAATAGCGCCCCCAGCAGGCATATAAACGGGATGTATTCCAGGCTCATCGTGTGGATCAGCTCATACAGCGCGAGCTCCCACCCAAACACGACGGCAAAGGGACCAAGGAATGCGATGGCCCAGAAGGCCGAGAGTTTGCCGAAATGGTGATGCCAGAAATTAGGCGCAACCAATGGGCAAATCGCAATCGACAATAGAATGCCAACAAACGGGATCGCCCAAAGCAATCCCAGATCACCACCATCTAGATGCGGGCCATGGCCACCAGCCTCAGCCGCCAGTGCGGGCCCCGTCATCATCAAGACGATCAAGAAACCTGGCACAGCCCATAGCAGCGCCAACAACCGGCCATGATCAAAGATGGATAAAGCAGTCCGCAAAACGGTTAAGCCCTAAAATCGCTTAGCTATGATGTGATCAATAATCTCAACGCCGAATGAATGGCGTTACCTGAAAATGCCCTTAAAGGAATAACCAAGGGGCCAAACCACGTCTAGCGAACAGGCCGGATACGGTTGAATATCCAGCAGATAGGCCGCAAAACAGCACGGCACTGATCGCATACAACCAATCACGGCGGCCATGGACCTCACCGGCCAATACGATATTCCAGCAGATCGCCAGACGGTTTGGCAGGCGCTGAATGATCCAGATATCCTGATGCAATGCATTCCCGGCTGTGAGCGCCTGGAATGGGTTGATGAGACAAGACTGGATGGCACAATCGCCGCCAAAATCGGCCCCCTGACCACCCGGTTTGAAGGACGCCTTACCCTCACCGACCTAAACCCTCCCGGGACTTACACACTAATCGCTGAAGGCCAAGGTGGCCTCGCTGGATTGGCCAAGGGATCGGTTGCCGTGACCCTAAATGAGGCAGGCAGCGGTACCCAGCTGTGCTACGCGGGCGGCGCCACTGTCGATGGAAAATTGGCCCAGCTGGGTGCGCGCCTATTGCAAGGTACGGCGGGCAAATATGCCGATCAGTTCTTCCAAACCTTTTCTGACCTAGTGGTGGCAAAGGCAGCTGAGGCTGAAGCGGCAGCGATGGAACCCGTTAAGCCAGATGCAAGTGATCAGTTGGTCCAACAGATCAAAGACCTAACCGATCGCGTTGATCGCTTAGAGAGCGCACTCGCAACACAGCCAAGGGGCCTCAACCCCTGGATTTGGTCTGGGACCCTGATCATCCTGGTTGCACTTCTAACCATGCTGTTTGGCATATTGTATTGAGCGGGCGGCCAGTTACCGGCAGACTTGTTCATTAGCAAGGGGTGCTAAATGGCCAGCTCAGATATCGACGATGTTCTTCTGACCGCCGACCAATGGGTCGCTAAGGGCCGCCAGGTTGCCTTAGTGACCATCATTGAGGCCTGGGACCAAGCCCCCCACCCCGCCGGCAGCCTGCTTGCCGTTGACGGTGATGGTGATGGTGAAACCATCGGCTCAATCAGTGAGGGGCTGATCGAAGAGCCGGTATTAGCCGAGGCATTGAAAACCATCGGGGATCAAGAGCCACGCCTGCTCAGCTTCCAAATCTCTGATGAGATGGCGGCCGAAAAGGGCTGCGAAACAGGCGGTGATATCCGCCTGTTTGTTGAACCGATTGAGGTGGAGGGATAGGCGAGATGAGACGTTCTCTGCTCAAAAATCTCCTTCAAGCCCGGCAGGCAAGCTTGCCAGTCGCCTTGGTGACCGACCTTAAAACCGGTCAGCAATCACTGGTTTATCCCATGCCCGACAAGCCGCCCCTCGCGGATGGTGAGTTGGGCTTTGAAGAGAATGTCTTGGTAAAGATTGGCGAGCTTATCAGCGGCAACACCGTCGACATTATCGAAGCGGCAGATACCGAGCTTTTTGTTCAGCCACACATCACGGCTGGATAGTTAGGTGACTAACCCTCGAGCCGCTCACAACGCGCAATCGCATCGTTAATGCCGGCAACGACAGAGCTCAAATCCAACCCCTTGGTATCAATCTGCGACCACTGATTTGGATCGTAACTGCTATAGGCGGATAGGCTGTCGCTGTTCTGGGCCTGCTCAGCAAGGCAGGCGACAATACGTTGTTGGGTGATCGGATCACGGGATGCGCCGCTTTCGAAGCTGCGGAACGCATCGAAAAGCATGGATTTGGTATCGGTCTGGTTCATGCCCAAATCACCAGCCAGTGCTGATTGATTAGGCTGACCAACCGCTGCAATGAACCCAGCAGCCACCAAAACCATCACACATGATCTAATCATCAAACTCCCCCTCACATAACGTCAGGTGACTGTACCAGAATTCAGCCCACCAGTTTGATGATGTTTTGATGTCAATCGGTTACCGCTTCCTGAATCTGCGGCGGATTAACGGGGGCATTGGCCTGGTTGAACTGGATCAGGAACTTCCGAAACTCCAGGCCCAATCTACCCCGCCCATCCATAATATGGTTCTCCCCCTCAAGAGAGATGAAGGTCTTGGGCTCAACCGCTGCATCAAACAGCTTACGGCCAAAGCGCTGCGGAATAATGCCATCCCTTGTGCCATGAAGGATCAGAAGCGGTGCACCAATATCGGCGATGAAAACCGTACTCTTGAACGTATCGCGCATCACCAGGCCGACCGGAAATACTGGAAACCGCCACTGTGCGATCTCGAGGGTGCTGGAATACGGCGCCTCCAGAATGACGGCGGCAACTGGCTTGCCATCCTTCGCCCTCTGGGCTGCAACCTGAACGGCCACACCTGAGCCCAAGGAAAGGCCGTGCAGTACAACTCGATCTGGTGAGATGCCCTTTGCTTCTAGAGCCTCAAGGGCGGATAGCCCGTCGACCACCAAATCCCGCTCGGTTGGTGAGCCCGGCGCGCCGCCATAACCCCGATACTCAGCCATGTACAACCCAGCACCATCGGCGGTGTTGGGCCGTACCTTATCGACGAAATAACTGAGATTGCCGGCATTGCCGTGGAAGAACAGAATAACCGGCATCGCATCGTTCTGCGGCGCGCGATACCAGGCCGGAATGGTTAGGCCATCATGGGATTGATAGCTGGTCGCCGTGAAATCAGACGGTGGCGCGGGCAGGTCCTGATCCGGAAAGTACATCAGGCTGCGCTGCGCCAGGGCCAAGAAACCCAGCAGCACCACATAGCTGATGGCGATAAGCCAAAGATATTCCATTAGTGTTTTCTTCTTTACCATTGGCTCAGTCTGCAGCGGCGTGGGATACGACCTTATCAATCAAGCCTGATGATGGCTGATCGGGCCAGACCAATCTGTGAAGCGTCACTCATTCCCAACTTAACGTGATGGGCGCCCCCTCACATCTTTCAATGCGTTTATGACCCCAACACGCCTATTCACCGACCCAAGCTATAAGCCGTGGCATGCCCGGATCTGGCAGCTATCCGCGCCGATCATGCTGTCGAACACTTCGACGCCGCTTTTAGGGATGGTCGATACAGCTGTGGTTGGCCATTTGGACAGCCCACATTACCTGGGTGCGGTTGCCCTTGGGGCGATGATCTTTTCCATGCTGTTTTGGGGCTTTGGCTTCTTACGCATGGGAACAACGGGCCTTGCCGCCCAGTCCCGTGGCGCCGGTGACCATGACGAGGTCCGGGCCCATCTTGCCAGGGCTTTAATGCTGGCAATGGTGATCGGCATCAGCCTGATCCTCCTTCAAACGCCACTCTCTTGGGTTGCCTTCACACTCACCGACAGTAGCGATGCCGTCACGGCAGAGGGCCGCGCGTATTTCGCGGCTCGCATCTGGGGGGCACCGGCCACGTTGGCCAATTACTGCCTTATGGGTTGGTTCCTAGCTGTTAATCGAACCAGCTACATCCTGGCGCTACAGCTAACCCTGAACGGCCTTAACATCATCTTTGACCTAGTATTCGTTGTTGGCCTCGGCATGACAGCAGACGGTGTGGGGTATGCCAGTGTAATTGCGGAATGCTGCGCCCTGGCGATAGGCATCATCCTGGTACTGCGGCTGCTTAAGCAAGAACCCGGCAAGCTAGATCGCTTCGCAATTTTTGATCGCCTTGCCTTACGGCGTCTTTTCGTGGTGAACGCCGACTTGATGATCAGGACGCTGTGCCTGCAAATCGGGTTTCTCTGGTTTATGTCCCAGGGCGGTCGGATTGATGACACCACACTGGCCGGCAATGCCGTGTTGCTGCAGTTTCAAAGCTTCACGGCCTTTGTTTTAGATAGCTTCGCCCACACCGCAGAGAGCTTAGCCGGTCAAGCCAAGGGGGAGCGGGATCGACGGCGATTTGATGCTGCCACGGTTGTCTCGAGCTTCTGGGCTCTCGTGAGCAGCATTGCGTTTGCACTCGCCTACCTTTTCACTGGAGAGGGCATCATTTACCTGCTGACAGATATCGAAGATGTGCGCAGCTTCGCTCACAGCTTCATGATCTATGCCATTGTTTTGCCATTGATTTCCGTGGCCAGCTTCCAATTAGACGGTATCTTCATTGGCGTTACCGAAACGAGGATACTCCGGAACGCCATGATCGTATCTTTGCTAGTCTTTTTAGCGGCTGGATACGCCTTGGTGCCAACGCTAGGCAATCACGGATTGTGGATCGCGTTCACGATCTTCATGTCCATGCGCGGGATAACGCTCGCCATCGCGTTCCCGAAACTACGGCAGAGTATTCCGGAAGCTGTTTAGCCTGGCCAGACTGGCTAGTTCAGCGTTGGGTCTGGCGTCGGTTGCTCTGGCGGTGCGGTCCAGACCACACCCGGCATATTCTCATTCACCGCAACCAGCTCGACATCCGCGCCGAACTCTTCACCGAAAACATCATCGATGTCATTGCCGCGGGTGATCTCAGCGGCACCGAGATAGACGAAGTCTAGAACATCGGGCAGCAAGGCATGGCCCAATGGCTGCAGATGTGGCTCGAGATACTTCACCAAATGCCCGTCACGCATCCAGTCGAGCAGGCGGACAATCTGACGTCCGAACCAGACCTGATCAGGCGTGTCAGTATTGGTATTTCCCAACTGATCCGCGAAATCACCAGGACCAGCATTTACAACGCCGATCCCCTCTTCTGCATTCAATTGGCGAACCCGCACCACAAACTCACCCACCGCAATGGTCAGGCACCGCAGGGCGTCAACCACCTGGGCGTCACCATCAGTGGCGCCAGGTTCAATCAGATCGGGTTGTTCAAGCGGATCAATATCGAGCGGGATGTGGCTCGGCGTGTTCCATGTACGGGCGAAGAAGCCCATCAACTCGTCAAAGGCAGCCTCAGCCCGGGCAGACCAGCATGGGCCGGTTTCAGCCACATGCTCCTCGTTCAGCACGATCTCCTCGCGCCGCCAGACATTCTCAGGGACCGCGATTACCCGCTTATCATCTGGGGTATTCTCATCCATCGCGCATACACCTCCTACCAATCACGGGCAGCAATAACGGTGCTCCATTTAAGTGGAACACATCGCAACCGTGCGGGTCCAATCCTTAACGCTCAAAGAAAATTTGCCAATTAACCGGCTGCTTGGCCGCCCTGTTGCGCCAAACCAAGGTCCGTTTCAGCGGATTCGTTTGCAGAATTCTGCGCTTCACGACCGTAAAGGCGTTGATAGATGCCGGGCAGGGCCAGCAATTCGCCATGGGTGCCCTTCTCGGCAATTTGCCCCTTCTCGACCACGTAAATGACATCCGAGTCGATAATTGTGGAGAGACGATGGGCGATCACAAGCGAGGTTCGTCCCTTCTGCAAACGCTCCAAAGCGGCCTGTACCAGCCGCTCTGAATCTGCGTCGAGGGAGGATGTGGCCTCATCCAAAAGTAGGATGGGTGCATTACGCAGCATGGCGCGTGCGATGGCGATCCGTTGGCGCTGGCCGCCAGAAAGCTTCAGGCCATGTTCGCCGACCCGGGTGTTGTAACCTTCAGGAAGGGCCATGATGAAGTCATGGGCCGCTGCATCTTTGGCTGCCGCCTCAATTTCTTCCTGGCTCGCCGACCATTTGCCATAGGCGNTGTTAGCGCGGATCGTATCGTCGAAGATTGAGATCTCTTGACTGACCAGGGCGATATTGGCGCGCAAGCTCTTAAGAGAGACGTCGCGGATATCCTCGCCATCCACCAGAACCCGCCCAACGGTGACGTCATAAAACCGCGGGATCAGGTTCAGGATGGTCGATTTACCAGCACCAGATGGGCCAACCAGGGCCGCTCGCTGCCCTGCGCCAACGGTTAGTGAGATACCGTTCAGCGCTGGCGCCTCCTCATCCCCATAATGGAAATGCACGCTGTCGAATTCGATGGTTGGCTTCTCAACCGCCAGCTGGCTCACCGTCTGGCCATCAACAACAGCCGGGCGGATGGCCAAGACCTCCAACACACGCTCAGCGGCACCAAGGCCCATTTGCAGCGTACCGTTCAGCTTGGCCAGCTTCTTCATCGGCTCATAAGCCATCAGGAATGCCGTGATGAAGGAGAATACCTCACCGGCCGTGCTGGCCCCATCAATCACCCGCATACCGCCATAGATGATGACGGTGACAATGGCGATGCCGCTCAAAATCTCACTAATCGGCGTGGCGAAGGCCGCCACCCGGAACCCGCGATGGGCGAGATCATAAAGGCGCGCAATCACCTGATTAAGCCGCGTCTCTTCATGCCCCTCCATCCCATAGGCCTTAACCTGGCGGATTGATTGGAAGGTTTGGTTCAACTGGGCAGAGAACTCACCCAACTCACTCTGGGTTTTGATCGAAACACTGCGCAGCCGCTTGCCCAGTTTGGCGACGAGGATGGCGCCCGCAGGCAGCACAACAAAACATACGGATGCCAAGTGCCAATCCTGCCAGAACATGACACCGACCAAGATGCCGAGGGTCAGGCTACCGCGAACAAAGCCGAGCAGACACTCAGCCATCGCGGTGCGCATGACGTTCACATCGGAAATCATGTTTGAGATTAGTTGCCCGGAACTGCGTGTCTGCAGATAGGCAAGATCGGCACGGATCAGGTGGCTCGCCAATTGCCGCTGAATATCGGCAACCACCCCCTGTCCCACACGGTTCATCAGAACGTTGTGGCAGTAGGTTGAGAGACCACGGATTACGAAGGCCGCCAGAACCGCCCCGGCCACCGGGTACAGCATGCTGCGATCACCGGCGGAGAACACATCATCGACGATGGGCTCCATCAGCTTCGCCATGGCGCCGGTCATAATGGCCGCCATGACCATAAACACCGCCGCCAAGCCCAAGGTTGGGAAATACGGCCGCATGTAAAGGTCCACCAGCCGTTTGACCAACGGCCAGCTGCGCCGCGACATCTCTTTGGAGTCGTCGGTTTTTGCGTCGGTCTGCGCTTCCGATGCCGGTTCGGCGTCGGGTTTCAGATCGGTGTTGGCTGGTTGGTCTGCTTGGCTCATGGGCGCTGGTCTAGCACGGGCATCATAGGTTTTCACCAGATCAATCTAACAAGCCTGCCACTCGGCAATCACTGGGCCATCACAGCAAGCTCATCTGCCGTTAAGCCTGTTTGTGATAAGCTTTCTCTTAAGTTCGAGAATAACGAACAGACTATTGGGACCGGAAACACCATAGAGGGAGGCCATCATATGGATGGCAGCAGTCACCAAAGCGGTATGCACCCGACCGAGAACGGCGGATATACCAGACCAAGGATTGGCCTAGCACTCGGCGCCGGTGTGGCCCGTGGTTGGTCGCATATAGGGGTTCTTCGCGCCCTCGCAAGACATGGCATTAAACCAGATGTAATCGCTGGCACCTCAATCGGTGCGGTGGTTGGCGGTGCCTATGCTGGCGGTAAGCTGGACCAGCTAGCCGACTGGGCCACAAGCGTTAACCGCCTGAAGATCCTTTCACATCTTGATCTACGTCTGGCCGGTGGCGGCCTCATCGGTGGCGATAAGCTGGCGACCGCCATGCGTGAAGAGCTGGGTGAGTTCATTATCGAAGAACTACCCATCCCCTTCTCTACCATTGCCGCCGATCTTGTCACAGGTCATGAGGTTTGGCTGCGGCGCGGTGATTTGGTCGAGGCAATTCGCGCCTCCATGTCGCTGCCCGGCATCTTCCATCCTGTTCTGCATCAGGGCCGCTGGTTGGTTGACGGCGCCATCGTGAACCCTGTTCCCGTTTCGGCATGTCGGGCATTGGGGGCGCAACTGGTCATCGCGGTTAATTTGAGTGGCGATCTGATTGGCCAGATCCGTTCAAATAACGGCCCGGTACCCCGGGTTGCCGGTTTTGACATGATCCCAGAACTTGAGCAATCAGCACCTAAGGCAAGCCTTGCAAGGTTACGGGATAAGCTTTGGAGCCCAATTACCCAGGCCCTGTTCAACCGGGCAAACCGCGATACGCCGAGCCTGTTTGGCTCAATGGTTGCTACCTTAAACGTGGTTCAGGATCGGATTACCCGATCTCGCCTGGCCGGTGACCCACCGGATGTCCAGATCTCGCCCAAGGTTGGCCATATTGGAATGATGGAATTCGACCGTGCGGAAGAGCTTATCCGATTAGGCGAGGCAGCGGTGGACACAGCCCTGTCGGACCTTGATGATGTGATGGCAGTTCATGGCATTCCAGGCGGCCTCGGCGGTCGCAGCTGGTTCTAAGAACAACGGACCAATACGTTGATTTTCAATCGCTTTCTGGCGACCACTCTGGGCGCCTTTAGTTTGCTTCTGTCCATACCGGCGCTAGCAGAGCAACCACCGAAACTGATCTTCCCTGTTGATTGCACTCTCAACGAGGATTGCTGGTTCATACAGCATCCCGATGTCGATCCCGGTGATGGTTTCAGGGATTACGGTGGTTTTACCCGCAGCTATAACGGCCATAATGGTGTTGATATCGGCATCAGCGATATCGCCGCCATCGATGAGGGGTTCCTGGTCCTGGCCCCAGCGGATGGTCGGGTACTGCGGGCCCGCGACGGTATGGTCGATGAGGCTGTGCGCACTAAGGAAGCACGAGATGCCATCTATGACCGGGCCTGTGGCAACGCGGTCGTTCTATCCCATGCCGGTGGTTTAGAGACCCAGATATGCCATATGCGCCAGGGCTCAGTGCTCGTGCAACCCGGCCAGATCGTGGAGGCTGGTGATCCAATCGGTGAGATTGGTATGTCCGGTCTCGCCGAGTTCCCGCATATTCAGCTCTCAACGCGGCTGAATGGGGTCCATGTCGATGCTGCGACGGGCAAGCCGCTTAAGCCTGAAGATGCAGATAAGGTTCCAAACCCAACGCCGCTATGGGGTGACGCTGAACTGACGGCATACGATCCCCTAGATATCGTGCAGATTGGTTTTGGTACCGCGGCCCTGACAGCGGATAAGGCATTGGATGGCCGCGCCCATGTGCGGGCTGCAGCCACTGACCCACCAGCGCTGGTTGTTTGGACCGTGATCTATGGCACCCAACCAGGTGACCGGCTGACCATGACCATACTAGACCCCGTGGGTGACAAGTTCTTCGACAATGAAATCGAGCTTGAGGAACAGAAGGTTCGTATCTTCCGCTTCTCCGGTCGACGTGTTCGTCAGCCACTGGACCCAGGCGTTTACACGGGCCGGATCACGATTGAGCGTGGCGAGGGCGAGACCGCGTTTCGTGAGACCAAGCAAACCACGATACGGATTGAGCCTGCTGGCTAAACCACCAGCCTTTGCATTCTGTGGGTTGGAACTGCCCCCACCTTGTTATAGAGCGCCTGCAATGCTGCCCCTGGATCTGGTTCGTTAAGTGCGCTCGCATGAATGCCGCCGGTGATGAAGAGGGTATCGAGCCCTGCCCTGCTGCCACCGGCAATGTCGTGATAGAGGGAGTCGCCAATCATAAGGGCCGGACCATCAACGCCCAGCATCTCTCGTGCTGCGGTGAAAGCATCTGGCTCTGGCTTTCCAAAGCGGATGACCTTGCCGCCAGCCTGCTCATACCAAGCGGCCAAGCGACCTGGCCCGACATTGTTCTTCGTACCTAGCAACGCATCGAAATCTGGGTTGGCGCATAAGACGGTCAGCTGCCGCTCCAAAGCTTGGGCCAGGACAGGCTCATACTCTTCCTGTGTCGCCTCCGCGGTCAGGCCAGCAATCAGTACCGCATCGGCATCGCCGACCGTATCCACCTGCTCCCATTCGGTATCTCGGATCAGCCTATTCTCACCTGGCTGGATGATCAGATAGAGACGTCGGCCAGCGATAGCAGGTAATGCCTCGGCTGGGTTACTGAGCGCCCGCCAGGTCAGTTCACCAGAGGTTAGAAGCTGCTTTCCCACCCAATCGGGAAAACCTAGCCGCGCCATACGTTCCGCGTTCAGCACCGCCCGCTTGCCAGAGTTAGACAGGATAACGAAGGGCTTACCGGCTGCCTGCAGATGCTCGAGCGCCTGTAACGCGCCTGGATATGGCGTCTGACCGTCATGCAGGACGCCCCATTGATCGATAACAAAACCATCGTAGCGATCAATAAGCGACGCTAGGCCATTGATTTTTGACATTTTTATCGTTTTTCAGCTTGGTTCAGCGAGTTTGTCGATCACTCATCAAAGATCGAGGCTTGCTGTACTGAGTCCTCAGGCGGGAATAACCCGACCAACATGCCGGGAAGCAGGATTTGCGGCAAGACCTCAGGCTCACGACTGCCACCCTGATAGGTGATGTAGAGCGGGAGGCCCAAGCGGCCAAACTGCTCAAGCAGTGCCGTTATCTCTGGATCGCGATTGGTCCAATCCGCTTTTAGGAACAGCACATCGGCATCAGCGAATGCCTTGCCAACATCCGGATGGCTTAGGGCGACCTGCTCATTCACCAGGCAGGTAATGCACCAGGCGGCAGTTACATCGATAAACACTGCCCGCCCACGATCCAGCGCTCGCTCTAGCCGCGCTGGGCTATACTTCTCGTAAGGCAGACCAGCATAGCTGCCGGAGGCTTCCGCACTGACATCCGGCAATTGATTGAGGCCAGCCAAACCGCCCAGTGGCAAAGCGATGGCCAGAACAGCCGCCGATGCCAGCCCTGCGAGACGATGCTGACCCGATAACTGTCGGGCCAACCAAACACCAAAGCCAATCGACAGCAGCGCGCCCAGCACCACGGCAACGCCGACAGCGCCACGTTGCTGTGCCACCACAAAGACCAGCCAGATGCTGGTGGCGAACAGCGGAAACGCCATGAACTGCTGTAACGTCCCCATCCAAGGGCCCGGACGAGGCAGCACCCGTAAGTGTGAGGATAGATGGCTCAACAACAGCAGTGGCAACGCCATCCCGAAGCCTAAGGCCGCAAAGATCGCGAGTGATGCCCCCATCGGCAACAGGAGTGCTGCACCAATCGCAGTGGCCATAAATGGTGCCGTGCAGGGTGATGCTGCGATAACGGCCAACACACCCGTCGTGAAGGATCCAACGCCGTCCTGACGGCGGGCAATGCCATCACCCACACCAACCAGAAGCTGCGGCATGTGAAAGACGCCGAGCATGGCGAGCGCTAGCGCGAAGAACACACAAGCCAAGGCGCCGATCAGCAACGGGCTTTGCAGTTGGAAGCCCCAACCAATGGCGGCACCGCTGGCCCGCAGGCCCAACATTGCCCCAGCCAGTAACAACATCGCCGCCATGACACCGGCACTATAGAGCCAAGCCTGCCGCCGCTGCTCTGACTTGATAGCGTCGGCATCATCGCTACCCGCGCCTTCCATCCGGCGGACCATGGCCATCAGCTTCAGCGACAGCACCGGAAACACACAGGGCATTAGGTTTAGAAGCAACCCACCGATAAGAGCCAGGCCGAGCAGTGCTATCAGCGAATGGTCTGGCAATGCGGGGCCACTGCCCTGATCAACCTCACCACCCAAAGCCTGCCAACGATCCAGCAACGCGTTGGCCGCAGTGCCATCGACGGTCACATCGGTTGCAAAGCTAAAGCCAAGGGTGATCGGCTCGCCCCCGGTCTCATCACGGGCGGTGACCAATGCCTCCAACCGGGTCGGCACCTCATCCCGAAGGACCTGGCGCGGCAGCTTGATCAAAAGCTCATTCGCATCCGGATCGAACACCACTGGCTGCGCCATGCTGTGATCAACCAAATCATCAGCCTTGGCGAAGACATACCAATCTTCTAGCCTCTCAAACCCATCAACAAAGGATGGAATGGCGACAATCAGATCGGCCTCAGAGGTGGGCTCAACCAGTGCGGCACTAGCGGTGGTTGGCAGTGCTTGCGGTAGCCGGGCCCGCGCCTCGGCAAAGATTGGCGCTGTGGCTGGGTTGTTACCAACCGCCCCAGCCTTCCCGACGATGGCCAGCGAAAGATCCGCAATAGCTGGAATGCAAATCTCAGCGCAGACGAGATACTCAGCCTGCCCAGCGATGTAGTAGAGCCCACCATCCTCAACGTTTTCCGGCACCGACGTAGGCATCAGGAAGCTGACCTGGTCCTCAAACCCGTAATTGATGATCGGGCCGAACGTTTGGCGGTCGGGGATAGGATAAACCGGCTCCCCAATCTCAAAACCGGGGGGCAGCACCCAATTGAATTTCAATGGCAGGCCGGAATCGCCTGGGTTCTCCCAATAGGTATGCCAGCCTGGGGCAAGTTCGACGGTAAAGGCCAGCCAGGTGGTGCTACCCGGCTCAAGCCCGCTGGTTTCAGCGACCAAATCGGTCACCGCCGGGACTTCATCAATATAGCCGGTGCTTGGTGCCTGAGCCGTGGCCGAGGCTGGCATCAGGACGGCGAGCATCAGCAGCGTGCCGATGGCAAGGCCCACACCACGCATTGATCTAGCTATCTGATTGATACTTCCCGACAATCTCATCAATCCGTTCCAGCAGGGCGGCCACACCGCCAGCTGATAAAATCGCACCGAAATCAGCCCGGCGCCTAGACAGCTCACTATACTGATCATCGATGATCACATCGACGATGCGCCAACCTGTCTCCGCCTGCCTCATGACGTAAGAGAATTTCACGTCATCTTGTTGTTTTAATTCAAGAAAGCTTGATACCAGCTTGGTTCTGCGCGGGCCATCTGCAACCTCGCTCACGGAAAAGTGCAGATCCTGCCCCCCTGGCTCACCGCCAAAGCGGGCGGCATAGGCGGCAATACTCATCCGCTCAAACCCGTCGATCAGCGCCGCCTGATCATCCTCGGAAAGATCTGACCAAGCACCGCTGCCAACAACCAGGCGGGTCATGAGTGGGAGGTTATAAGCCTCAGTTACCACCGGCTCCAACTGGTCGAACCGCTGCTCATAGGTGAGATCGAGGCCAGCAGCCGCGATCTCAGCCAGTGTAGCATTCAACAAATCAACCGGTGCTGCTGGATCCACATCAACGGTCTGCTCCTCCGCCGACCCGGTGAAGGGAACCAGCAGGGCAAAAAACACCCCGATGCAGGCAAGCGCCCGACGAAGGCGGATCATAAGCGGTCCCAGTTGGTCAGAATCAAAAGTTGTCACAGAGTTGCCTCGTCCCACCATATGCGGTGGCGTCCCAACGCTTGCAAGTTGCCAGCCACAGCGCCAGGGCCTATCACCGCCCTACTCTAACGGGTTCGGGCGCGACCTGCCCGCCAATCGCATCGTCAGTCTACCCCCATGTTGACACCATTGGATGACCAATCACCAGACGGAGCGGGCCTCGGCCTGGTTGATCGTTGTGGGGCGTTGATCGGGCGCATCACGGCGATGGCGGTTCACCATGCCTGGCTAACCTTGGCAATTGGCATACTGCTCACCCTCGCCGCTGGATACCTAGCCGCAACAAGGCTTGCGGTTGATACCGACACCAGCGCCATGATCGATGAGCGGGAAACCTTTAGGCAGCACTACAACCGCTATATCGCTGAATTTGAGGACCTACGCGGTGCCATCCTTATCGTGGTCTCCGCAGAAACCGCCGAGGTGGCGGATTTCCAGGCAAAGCGGCTCTCTGAACGCCTGACCAGCAGGCCAACCAGTTTTCGGGATGTGGCCTACCTGCCCGGTCTCAACTATTTCCGAGACAACGCGCTGCTGTTCATCCCGCCGGAACTGCGGGAACAGGTGATCACAGAACTCGCATCCGCCCAGCCCCTGATTGCGAGTTTGGCGCGCCAACCAGTGCCTACAGCCCTTGCCGAACTAACCAAAGATACCTTGGACGCGATCCAGCGTGGCGACGCCACTATGGCTGATCTGGCCAAGCTCGACCCGATCTTTGAGGCCCTAGCCGCAACAATTGAGGGACACACAACCGGCACGCCGCAATATCTGTCCTGGCGGTCAATTCTAAGCGCTGGACACATGACCGCCGCTCGCGAGGAGCACCTCGCTGTCATCAGCCTTTTCCCAGTTTTGGAGCCGGGCGCCTTGCTGCCGGCTGAACGGGCGGTGACTGAAATCCGCCAGATTGTAGAGGAGCTAGAGATTGGGCCAGGTGCCGGTGCCTTAGCGGCGACGGTTAGCCTGACCGGTGAGCCCGTCCTGGCGCTGGAAGAGATGGAAACCGTGGTGATCGGCGCCGGCCGGGCGGGCGTCATCTCCCTTGTCCTCGTCGCCTTGATCCTGGGCTTTGGCCTTCGGTCCCTGACCCTGATCGCATCGGTACTGTTCACGCTGGTGACCGGTCTGGTCATGACGGCAGGTCTGGCGGCAGTTGTGGTCGGTAGCCTCAACCTCATCTCTGTCGCCTTTGCGGTTCTATTTGTTGGGCTGGCCGTCGATTTCGGCATCCATTACAGCCTTCGATATCGTGAGGCTTTGGCCCATGCGGAGTATCAGGAAGACGCGCTGATCCATGCTGGCGGTCGATTGGGTGTCGGCATACCGCTTAGCCTTTGCATGCTTTGCACAATCATTGGTTTCCTCTCATTCCTGCCCACCAGCTATCGCGGCCTTGCTGAGTTAGGACAGATCGCGGCGCTTGGCATGGGTGTCGCGTTCATAGGAACAATCACCCTACTGCCCGCCCTACTCAGCCTCTTCCCAGCCCCATCGGCGATTGAGATTGGGAGTACGAGCAGCAATCAAGGGGAGCCGTGGTTTGAGAAACAGGCCGGCAAGATTGTAGCCGCCTGTCTGGTGCTAACACTGGTGGCCTTACCCGTAGCTGTGCTGATCAGCTTTGATGTAAACCCGCTTAACCTCCGTGACCCCGAGAGCCAGTCGGTTGAGACATTCAACCGCTTGGCGGCCGATCCGCTGCTTACCCCCTACCGTGCACAGCTGATTGCTGAGAGCCCAGAGGCGATTGGCGAGTTTGCCGATGATGCTGCACAATCTGATGAAATCGGTATTGTTATCAGCGCCTTAAGCTTCATTCCTGAACAGCAAGATACCGCCCTAGATGCGCTATTTGATCTGGGCTTCCTGTTGGGGCCCAGCTTGGATGGGATCAGCGAGGCTGGCCCGCTCATCACCACCACTTCGATGCGTGAGGGTCTGCTGGCGTTATCAAGCAACCTCAACGCGATCCCACGGCCAATGCCCGGGATTGATCGCTTAATGGCCGCATTGGAGGCAGCAAGACCAGCATCCATTGGTAGCGATGAGCTGCTGGCCTTACATGACCTAATGGCTCGCTTCCTCTACCCGCAGCTAACGGCGATTGGCGCCTCACTGGATGCAAATCCGATAACCCTAGACGATCTACCAGCTGAGATTTTGAGAGATTGGCGCGGTAAAGAAGGCGGTTACCGGGTGGATGTTCTGCCAGCGACGCCAATCGCCTCAAACACCGATATCCGCGCCTTTGCTGAGGCTGTCGCCGCGATTGAGCCAGAGGCGACCGGCACCCCCGCAATCATTACAGCAGCCTCCGATGCCATTGCTGGCGCCTTTGTTCAGGCAACCCTAATCACCCTTGCGCTCATAACGCTCGTGCTGGTTGTTGTGCTACGCAGCCTGACCTCAGTGACGCTGGCACTGTTGCCCTTGGTGCAGGCGGCGGTTCTGGCCATTGCGGTTGCAGCCCTGGCTGGTCAGGCCCTCAACTTCGCCAACATCATCGCCCTGCCCCTGCTCTTCGCCCTTGGTGTTTGCAGCTGCATCCACATGGTCTGGCGGCAAAAGCAGGCCCAGGATGATCTGAGTTTCACGTCAGTTCAGCAAACCACAACTCCCCGGGCGATTACGCTGAGTGCCATCACAACGGTCGCCTCCTTCGGCACGTTGGCAACATCACCCCATCCGGGCACCGCCAGCATGGGATTGCTACTGACCCTGTCGATTGCGGCGACCCTGTTCACGACGCTGATCTTCTTACCCGCCGCCATGGCCTGGCTGGCCAAGCGTAAGCAACAGCAAAGCATTGATGCGGCCCTGGCCCGGCATATTGGCAAGCAGAGAAAGGGCACTGCAAAGAACGAGGATCCACAGCCATGACAACATTGGTCACCGGTGCCACTGGTTTCGTTGGCGCGGCTGTGCTTCGGGCCCTCATTGCCCGTGGCGACCAGGTTCGGGTCCTGCGGCGCGCTGAGAGCCCATCAGCCAATCTGGCTGGGCTGGAAGTTGAGACGGCGATTGGCGATCTCAATGACCCTGATAGCCTGAAGCAGGCGATCACAGGATGCTCTGACTTATTCCATGTCGCCGCAGACTATCGGTTATGGGCCCGCAACCCCTCGACCTTGTACCGAACCAATGTGGATGGGACCGAGGCCCTAATGCGCGCCGCCATGGCCGTCGGCGTCGGCCGCATCGTCTATACCAGCAGCGTTGCAACCCTTGGCAATCCTGGCGATGGCCGCCCCGGTGATGAAGAGACACCGGTTACTGAGGCGGATATGACCGGCGACTACAAACGCTCAAAGTTTCTGGCGGAACAGGTTGTCCGCGCCATGGTGGCAGAGGATGGCCTGCCAGCCGTCATCGTTAACCCCTCCACCCCCATTGGGCCGCGAGACATCAAACCAACACCAACGGGTAAGATGGTGCTGGATGCGGCTGCTGGACGGATGCCAGCCTATGTCGATACCGGGTTGAACGTCGTTCATGTTGAGGATGTGGCTGCTGGTCACCTTCTCGCCCATGAGAAGGGAGAGATTGGTCGACACTATGTGCTGGGCGGCACCGATATGGGCTTGGGCGATATCTTCGCTGCCATTGCCGAACTGACAGGACGGCCCGCACCGAAGTTCTGCCTGCCCATCGGACCTTTGATGCCGGTTGCGGCGATGATGGAAATGATCGCCAAGCTACCCGGCGGGCCAGAACCGATGATGACCCGCGACAGCCTGAAAATGGCACGAAAGAAGATGTTCTTCTCAAGCGCGCGCGCAGCGCGTGAGCTGGGCTATCAGCCCCGCCCGGCCATTGATGCATTTAAGGATGCGATTGCCTGGTTTCAGGAAACCGGGCGTCTTAGCGCCTGATTAGCTGCGGCGCTCAACGACGAAGCGGGCAATCTCGCGCATCATATCGGCGCTGCCCTCAAACCGGCCCAGGTGCTGGATCGCCTGCTCGCTCAACAGTGTTGCTTGCGACCGGGCACGTTCAGCCCCCAGGATTGAGACGAAGGTTGCCTTACCGGCATCCTCATCACGACCGGTTGGCTTACCAACCGTTTCCGCATCACCCTCAATATCCAGCAGATCATCGGCAATCTGGAACGCCAACCCAAGATCATGGGCATAGGCATGGAGCGCATGACGATCCTGCGCCGAGGCACGACCGAGGATGGCACCAGCCTGACAGGCAAAGGCAATCAGATCGCCGGTTTTCATCCGCTGCAGACGGGTGATTTGGCCCAGATCGAGTTCCTGGGTTTCTGCGATCAGGTCGAGCATTTGGCCGCCGACCATGCCACGGGCACCGGAGGCCTTCGCCAACTCGCTGACCAACGTACAACGCACATTTGGATCGGCATGGGTGGCCGGATCGGACAATACCTCAAAGGCTAGGGTCAGCAGCGCATCACCGGCGAGGATCGCGGTCGCATCGTCAAACGCCTTGTGCACCGCTGGCTTACCACGGCGGGTGTCGGCGTCATCCATGGCCGGTAGGTCATCATGGACCAATGAGTAGCTGTGGATCATCTCAACTGCGCAGGCGACGCGAAGCGCACATTCGCGGTCAACGGCAAACAGCTCGGCGCTGCTCATCACCAAAAACGGGCGTAGGCGCTTACCGCCTTCGAGTGTGCCGTGATTGATGGCGGCCATCAGCCGCTGCTCGGGCGCATCGGTTGCGGGCAGCAAGTCGCCCAGACGCTCTTCCACCTGCTCAGCGGCGACGGTCATCGCCTGATGGAGGTCTTTGAACCCTGAGATGGAGACGAGATTCGGCGCCATGGAAGCCCCATTACCTGTTGATGTTATTGACTAAATGACAGATATCGCCAACCAGAACTGCGGATATCCTCCGCTTGCGGCTGGAATATGTGGCGCCCCCAGGAAACCGAGGGCTCGGCGGTGTATGAGGGGTAGCTGTTTCCCTGTCAACTGAACCGGGCCTTGGACATCACCGATCAACGCCCGGGTCATACTGTGGACACACCCGTTCAAATCGCGGCTGAACCGGCTCGAAACGCTTGAATTTCTTAGCCCTTCGTTTAACTGTACGCACTTGCGAGATAAATGATGCGCGGGCCTTGCAAAGGCTGGGTGAACCGCGCCGGATGGATGAGTTCATGACCGATCAAGCTATTGGATCTGGCCAGAAATCGCCCCAGGCTGGTTTGCCCGTTGAAATCATCCTGGCCCAACCCCGTGGCTTCTGCGCCGGGGTTGAGCGCGCCATTGAGATTGTTGAGCGGGCCCTGATCAAGCATGGACCACCGGTCTATGTGCGCCATGAGATTGTGCACAACAAACGGGTGGTCGACACCCTTCGCGCCAAGGGTGCGGTCTTCGTTGAAGAGGTTGATGAGGTGCCACCGGGCGCCGTCACCATCTTCTCCGCCCACGGTGTGGCTGAGCAGGTTGAGAGTGATGCCGCCGAGCGAGAGCTCGATGTACTGGACGCCACCTGCCCGCTGGTTAGCAAGGTGCATAAGGAAGGCCAGCGCTACGCCGATGATGGGTATGAGGTTGTTCTGGTCGGCCATGCCGGTCACCCTGAGGTTGAGGGCACCATGGGCCGCATTGATGGCACGGTCCATTTGGTTGAGACCGAAGAGGATGTTGCCAAGCTGAGCCCGAGTGACCCAGAGCGCCTCGCCTATGTTACCCAAACGACGTTGAGCGTTGATGACACCCGCGGGATCATTGAGGCGCTCAAGAGCAAGTTTCCAGCCGTGACCGGCCCCGATGTTCGGGACATCTGCTACGCGACCCAAAACCGGCAAACCGCCGTTCGTGAATTGGCGCGGCAGGTTGACCTGATCCTGGTCGTGGGTGCCAGCAACAGCTCCAACTCAAACCGCCTTGTAGAGCTGGGTCGTGACTCCGGCGTCGACAGCTATTTGGTTCAAGATGCCAATGATGTTGAGGCCGGTTGGCTAGATGGGGTCGAGACCATTGGCCTCACCGCTGGCGCATCCGCACCAGAGACCGTGGTACAAGAAGTCGTCACGCGCATCTCTGAACTACGCACCACCAATATCCGCACCCTCGACGGGGTGATTGAGAATATCCGTTTCAAGCTGCCTAAAGCCCTGGCCGATGTGTCAGCGCCGGCCGCCGAATAACTCACCGATAGGTTAGACAGTCCCATGGGCATTCCGTTCCGACAGCAAGCAAGCATCGCGCTCTACCTGATGAAGCAAAAGCTCAAGGGCAATAAGCGCTACCCGCTTGTCCTCATGCTTGAGCCATTGTTCCGCTGCAACCTGGCCTGCGCCGGCTGCGGTAAGATCGACTATCCTGAGCCGATCCTGAACCAACGGTTGAGCGTTGAGGAATGCCTTGAGGCCGTCGATGAGTGTGATGCACCGGTGGTTTCCATCCCTGGTGGCGAGCCACTGATCCATAAGGACATCGTTGAGATCGTCAACGGCATCACCGCGCGGAAGAAGTTCGTCTATCTCTGCACCAATGCGCTGTTGATGGAGAAGAAGCTCAAGCAGTTTAAGCCAAGCCCTTACTTCAGCTGGTCTGTCCACCTGGATGGTCTGAAAGATCACCACGATAAGGCCGTGTCCCAGAAGGGTGTGTTTGATCGTGCCATCTCAGCGATTAAGGCCGCTAAGGAAGCGGGTTTCCGGGTTAGTGTCAACGCGACCATCTTTGATGGGCATGGTGCGGAAGATGTCGCCGACTATCTCGATTACCTGATCGAGCTCGGCGTTGAAGGCGCCACGATCAGCCCCGGCTATGCCTATGAACGGGCACCGGATCAGGAGCACTTCCTGATGCGCAGCCGGACCAAGCAATTGTTCCGCGATATCTTCAAGCGCGGTGAAGGCAAGAAATGGCCGCTCAGCCACTCTTCCCTCTATCTGGATTTCCTGGCTGGCAATCAGCAGTACCAGTGCACCCCATGGGGCAACCCAACCCGGAATATCTTTGGCTGGCAGCGCCCCTGCTATCTGCTGAATGAGGGTTATGCCAAAAGCTTTAAAGAGCTGATGGATGAGACCGAGTGGGAGCAGTACGGCACCGGCAACTACGAAAAATGTGCCGATTGCATGGCCCATTGTGGCTATGAAGCTACCGCGGTTGAAGATGCGTTCAAGAACCCGTTGAAGGCACTCTGGGTCAGCATGCGCGGGCCAAAGGTGACCGGTGAAATGGCGCCCGAGATCGACCTGAGCAATCAGCGCCCCGCCGAATTCGTCTTTGAGAAGGTGGTTGAGGAAGCGTCCGAAACCCTGCCAGAGGCCCCGGTTAAGAAGAAGCGTGAAGCAGCGGCCGCCGCTGGCCGCTAAGCTCTTGCTGCCTAGTCCAAGAAACCGAACATACCGCCGTCTAGCGACCCGATCTTCGCTAGGCTGCTGATCGCTGTCTTGGTGTCACCAGCCAGCTGGATAAGTGCTGGCAGGTTATGCGGGCGTCTCAAAAGGCCGAGCAGAACGGGTCCTACCCGCTCATCACCGTAGGGTGTGAGGGCATTCCAGGCAGCAGGTGGGATCACCCGGTTATGGGGATCGGCAATGGCCCGGACCACGATAAACGGTAGGCCGGCACGCATCGCCTCATAGGCTATGATATGGCTCTCCATATCCGCTGCAATTGCTGCTGTCGCTGCATTTAAGCGCATCTTGCCCTGGGGGTCGTCAACGATATGCTCAACCCCAACGATTGGGCCTTGGATTAGCTTGATCTCAGCCTCTTTGGCTTTGTTCCAAAGACGCTTGCGCCAGGCGCTGTTGGTTTTGATTAGGTCCCCGGTTGGCAGCTGTACCGTGCCCGCCGCGATAAGGTCGCCGGGTTCAAGCCCCCGATCCAACCCAGCCGCGATACCAAAGCTAACGAGGCCGCCACAACCCAAGGCAACCAATTGCTGGATCACGGTTTTGATGCGCTTTGCATCCCCGCCAACCGACGCGACAATCACACCATCCTCGGCCAGATGCTCATCCTCCGCCAGGCGCCCCGGCGATGGATTGCTTAGGCAGTCCGCCTCGCGCAACAGACCAGTGATGACGCCAATCCGTGGCATCCGGCAATATCCTTAAAAGGAGAAACAGATGGGCCTACATGCCCCAATCGGTTCGGTCACGATTGCCGGCCGATAGGTTGCGATACCGGGACAGTGCCCAGAGTGGGAAGTAAGCGGCATAGCCGTGATACTTCAGATAGAAGACCCGCGGGAAACCGCCACCGGTATAGAAGGTCTCCTCCCAACAGGCACCATCACGCTGCGCCTTCTGAAGATAGGCAACACCCTTGGTCACGGCTGGGTCATACACCTCACCGACCGCCATCAGGCCAAGCAAAGCCCAAGCGGTCTGTGATGGCACGCTTTCCTTCACCAAGCCCCGATGTTCAGACCAGTAGGTCGCGCAATCCTCGCCCCAGCCACCATCGGGCTGCTGCATAGACTTCAGCCAATTCACCGCCTGCTGAATGTATGGCGAGCGGGAATCCTCACCCATCACATTGAGAGCGCAAAGCACCGACCAGGTGCCATAGACGTAGTTCACGCCCCAACGGCCAAACCATGAGCCATCGGGCTCTTGCTCACGCTTAAGGTAGTCAAGGCCACGTTGCATAACGGGGTGGCGGCTGGAAAAACCAATCTGCGCCAAGGCTGAAAGACAGCGGGCGGTTACGTCAGCGGTCGGCGGGTCAAGCAAGGCACCGTGATCAGCAAATGGGATGCTGTTCAGATACTCATAGGTGTTGTCGACGTCGAAAGCACCCCAACCGCCGTTCCGGCTTTGCATGCCGATGATCCACTCCACCGCACGGCGGATTGGGTGCGCATAGCGATCCGGATCGTGACGATGCATCGCCATGACAACCACCGCTGTATCATCAACGTCGGGGTAGTAGTCATTGCGGTATTGGAAGGCCCAGCCACCGGGACGCAGATTTGGCGCGCGGTTCGCCCAATCACCACGGCAATCGAGGATCTGCCGCTCTACCAGCCAATCAAGTGAGGCCTGAACCGAGGCACGGCTATCAGGGGTTGCCGCCTCAAGCATCGAATGGGCCGCGAGGCAGGTATCCCAAATCGGCGACAGGCAAGGCTGGCAATAGGCCATGTCCTTTGCCTCATCGATGATCAAAAGCTTCTCAATGCTCTTCAGTGCGATTTGGAAGTCAGGATGGTCACGTTTGTAGCCCAGGGCATCAAAGGCCATCACGGCATTGGCCATGGCTGGGAAGATACCGCCCAGACCGTCCTCACCATTCAGGCGCTCTAGAATAAAGCGCTCAGCCTTGGCGATCGCCTCATCCCGTCGGTTGCCCTTAAATAGCAGCGGCTCGGCTTTCTGCAGGACCTTGTCGAGGGTGATGAACACCTCACCCAAAGAAGAGCCAGTTGGGTTTGAGTTGAAGCGCTTGATCTTCGCCGGGTCGCGTAAGAACAGCTCTTTGATATCGATGCCACGCGGGTTCTTCGCCTGGGGCTTTAGCGCCATGATGATCAGCAGTGGCGCGATCACGGTCCGGGACCAGTAGCTCACCTTCGACATATGGAAGGGGAACCAGTCCGGCAGCAGCATGATTTCAACCGGCATCACCGGCACGGCACGCCAGGGCAGCTGACCAAACAGGCATAGCGCGATACGGGTAAAGACATTGGCGGATTCAGCGCCGCCAGCCTTATGGATCGCTTCCCGGGCCTTCACCATATGCGGGGCATCAGGGTCATCGCCGATAATCTTCAGCGCGAAATAGGCCTTAACCGACGCGCTGATATCCATCTCACCATCATGGAACAGCGGCCAACCACCGCCTTCTAACTGGCGGGAGCGCAGATATCGGCCAATCTTCGGCTCCAGCGCGTCGTCGGGCTGGCCCAGAAAATGGCGTAGGAAGATGTACTCCGACGGGATGGTTGCATCGGCCTCAAGCTCAAAGACCCAGTGACCGTCATCACGTTGCAAGCCTTGAAGCGCGGTGCCCGCCTCTTCGATAAGGGCGTTGAGGGCATCAGCATCAATCGGCGTATCGTCATTGACGGCACGCCCATCGGTCACCTGATTATCTGCTGAGGGATCGAGCGGATTAAGGGCCGGATCAACCGCCGCACTCGATCGCATGCCACCATCCATCACAAGTACCGCAACCCATTACGCTTGGCGCTTTATTACGCCTTAACGTTCACTTGAAAAACCGACTGCCGCCGACCATCCGGCGGTCTTAAAACAACATCACCATTATGCGGCACTGATTAGACAGTGTGCAGCGCAACAGAATGGCCATGTGTGATCTGGCCGGGAGCAAGCCACAACTGTTGCAAAGATGCAATGATACACTGGCTAGGCCGCATATTTCACAACCGCTTCAGCGGCCAAACGTCCCGATCTGGCCGCCCCTTCAATCGTGGCTGGCAGACCGGTATTGGTCCAATCACCGGCGATAAACAGATTGCGCCAGCCCGTGACCGCCCGGGGCCGCTTTGCCACGTTGTCTGGGGTCTGGGTAAAGGTCGCCCGCTTCTCCCTAATCACACGGTAGGCTGGCAGTGCCTGACTAGCCAAATCGAGTACTGGCGCAATCTCCGCCCAAATCGATGCCGCTAAGGTTTCATCATCACCCGGCGGCAGATGGCGTGCAGCGCTGACCGTCACACTGATCAAGCCGTCGCGCAGGAAAACCCATTGCGCAGTCGTACCAACCAAGCCAACAACTGGAACCGTGTCGTCTTTCGGCGCCTGATAATCCGGTAGGCGGAAATGTAAGTTGAAGATCGGCTCCCCCTCCTCCGGCACCGGCAAGTCGGGGACTAGGCGGCTTGCAGCAATGGGCGGGATGGCAAGCACAACGGCGTCCCTATCGCCCAAGGTAATCTCAATGCCATCGCCACGCTCAACGGCGGTAACGCAGTGATGGTTCTTGGTGAGCTGGCGGATATCGCCACGGAAATCGATCTGGGCGCCCTCATACTCTAGCCAGGCGGCCATGGGCTCAACAATGTCCGGGCCCAACCCGTCCTTAGCGATGACCGGCCGGGCGTAGCGACCGCCACGCAGCACCGTCTCCTTCAAAACCTGGCGCATCAGACCGGCATCGGCCTCAGCCACAGGGAGATTGAGAACCGCGAGGATCAAGGGTTCCCAGAACCGGTCCATCATCGATCCATCGGGCAACAAATCGCCAAGCCGTGCGGACTTACCGGCCAACATGATCTTAAGCAGGCCCAGATAGTCCATCGGCCTACTGTCAGGCACACGGCGATCGGGATCGAATAGCCAGCCGGGCCATCTACCGTCATCCATGGCGAGTGCCCAGCTTTTGCCTGTGGCCGGTTCAGCAAATCGATAGGTTGCGTCAGCCCCCACCAACAACCGGTCGCTAGCCCCCGCCAACTCAACCAGGGAGAGAATGTCGGCATTGCCCGACATCATGAGGTGATTGCCGTTATCGATCAGGCAGCCAAGCTGGGCATCCTCAAACGATCGGCACCGACCACCCAGCATGTTGCTGCGTTCATGCAAATGGACGTGATAGCCCGCCTTGGTCAGATGCATACCGGCAGACAGGCCAGCAATCCCGGCACCGATGATGTGCGCGGTTGGCCTGTCTCGCTGTGCTGATTTGGTTGCTTGATCACCCATGGTGATCGCTGCCTAGCGCAGCAGGCCCTGCATGGCCAGCCAAAGCTTACGTGCCTTGGAGTATCGCAAGGTTGCGAGCGGATCGCGCCACCCCCGCCTACCCATATCCTGGAGATAGCGGCCATAGACGCTCCACATCACCAGGGCCGGACGAATGGCGCGCTTATCAAGGGTCGGTAGCATCGCCTCGCAGCCCTCAAACAGCTTGCCAGCCTGCTGGGCCAATTCCTCACAAACCTTACCCAGGTTCGGATGCTCAAGCGTCTCGAGCAGCGCCTCTTCATTGTCAGGCACCGGCACATCATGGGCCGCCAGCATCTCACGCGGCAGGTACAGTCGCCCGCGCGATCCATCCTCTGCAATGTCCCGCAGGATATTAGTCAGCTGGAAGGCATCGGCGAGGTCGAGGGCGAATTGGTCATGCGCCTCATCCGGCGAACCGTCATTCGGGCTGAACACCCGCATCGACAGCAGCCCAACGGTCCCTGCCACCCGACGGGTGTATAGTGATAGGTCTTTGTGACTTGGCGCCATCATTTGATTGGTGGCATCCATTACCATGCCATCAATCATGCCGATGAACTCTGCCTGGGGCAGTTCAAAGCTGTAGATTGGCTCGAGCAATGCGAGGGTGGTCAGCCAATTGGGCCCATCCTCATAAAGCTTATCAATCTCCTCCCGCCAAAGGCGCAGGCGCTCCTGCCGGTCCTCTGCGGTGGCATCAAAATCATCGGCAATATCATCAACTTCCCGGCAGAAGGCATAGATCGCGTGCATCGCATCACGCTGCCCACCGGATAGGATGGCCATGCCTGGCCCAAAGGAAGTGCCGGACTGCGCCACCACGGCGCGGACATGCTCAAGCGCCCGCTCCTGGCAGAACCAATCATCAGTGCAGCTGGCGATAATGGCCTCGGGATCATCCTCGACCAATTGATCGGCAACCTCTGATGTCATTGCACCCATGAATACCCGCCTTACGCTGCCCGGCGGCGACCGAAGAAGGCGCCCTTTAAAGCCGTGGTCAGCATTTGGATTTTATCTAGCTTAACCCGTTCCGCCAATGGGTCACGACGCCTTAGCTCACCGCTAAGCCGTTCTGCCAGCGCCTGAATGGCCGCCGTCTCCATCGCCAAACGCCGGTCAGCCATGGCCCCCGCCAGGCTTGAGGAGGTGGTCAGAAGCTCATCAACACCGTCCAACAACTGATCAACAATCTGTCGCAAAGCCGGTGGCATTGCCTCCCCAGCTAGATCCTCAACCTTTAACCCAGCCTCTTCCAGCATCGGCTCAGGCACATAAACCCGATCGATCTCGAGGAGGTCTTCTTTCAGATCCTGAAGGTGGTTGATGATCTGCAGCGCATTACACAGCGCGTCAGATGCGGGGTAGAGCGATACATCCTCACCATGAAGGTCGAGCAAGAAGCGCCCAACCGGCGCTGCTGACCGCAGGCAGTAATCGATCAACTCATCCCAATCCGCATATCGACCCTTCACCGAATCCTGCCGGAAAGCATCGATCAAATCCTGGCAATGCTTGGGCGTAACGCCGGTTCTCTCAAGCATGATCCGACAGCGATGCCCGGCGGCATAGGCCTGGTCATGCGTGGACTGTCCGGTGACGGCAGCCTCAAAACCATGGAGCCGCTCAATCTTCTCATCCGGCTTCAGATCAGGGCTATCGGCCACATCATCGATGGTTCTAGCAAAGGCATAGAAGGCCATGACATGAGGCCGATGCTTTGCCGCAATTAGGTGGGAGCCTACCGGAAAGTTCTCGGTATTCGACCATTTTCCAGATGGTGTCGCGGCATCGCCAAGGGTGTCCGCCGACGCCATGTTCGACGTCGGTACTGCGTTTGTCATGCCTGATTACGTCCCTTCCATTGGCCGCCGCGGCCCTGCCAATACTGCCGCGCGCTATCCAAGGTCATCGCAGTATAAAAAGAGGCTGCTAATGGAAGCAAGACGGCCTCTAACGGGTTGCGCCCAAACCACCGAAGCATTGGCAGATAGGCAATGGCGATCATCCCCCAAACAACAAGGGATACAGCGATCATCATCGGATTCCCGAGGCTTAGCCCAAACAGCAAACTAATCGGTGCCATCAAGAAGACGAGGATCATCCCAACCACAGTGCCGATGAGGCGTAAGCTGGAATACTCAAGCTGCGTAAAGGCCGTGCGGGAAACCATCTGCCAGATATCAGCGAGGCCGTCATAGGGACGAATTGAGTACTGGCTCTTACTAAGCCCCAGCCAAATCGGCTTATCACCAGAGCCCTTAACCCTGGCTGCCAGGGTGCAGTCATCGATTAGCGCGTTGCGCAGACCCGGGAACCCGCCAATCCGGTCGAGTGCCTCACGCCGCAGCAAGACACAGCCACCAGCCGCACCGGCCATCGACTTCTGCCGGTCATTAATCCAACGGAATGGGTAGAGCATCTGGAAGAACAAGATGAAGGCCGGGATCAACAGCCCTGGCCATCCCCCCTCATCCTTCAGGCGTACCATGGTGGAGACCAAATCATGCCCGCCGCCTATGGCTTGGGTCACAAGACGGGTCAGTGCAGCGGTGTCATGGGCAATATCCGCATCTGTCAGCCACCAATACTCGGGCGCCTCTAGCTCTTGCTGTGCGTGTCCATGGGCCTGATGAAGCGCATACATCTTGCCGGACCAACCCTCGGCTGGGCCGGTGCCATCAACAGCAATCAATCGTCGCTGACCCGACCCACGGGTGCTTGCAAGGGCCTGGATCAATGCGCCGGTGTTATCTTCACTGGCGTCATTGGTGACAACGATATCGAGTGGGCCGGGATAATCCTGCTCCAGGATAGAACCTAAGCTGGCTTCAATAACATCATCCTCATTCCGCGCCGGCACCAAGGTAACCACACGCGGCCATACCGTCGGTGGATTGGCGGATGGTGGGTGTTCAGCATCCAACCTTTGATCACACCGCCAAAATCCACCATGGAACAGCAGTAGATAAAGCCAGATAACAGCTGACAGGCCGAGCAGCAGCCAGATGAAGGTCATTAATGGTTCTCAAACCGCCGCATCTGCTGGGCAATCATCGGCAGGTGGCTTTCGGTATACTGAACGCCGATATCGATTAGCTCATCCGCTTTCTGGAAGTCTAGGGCACCATAGGGTCCGAGCGGCGGCTCAAGCAGGATATCTGGCGGATCAGCGGCAAGCCGTGCCCGCGCCATACGGTCTTGGAAGATATCGAGTGAGCCAACCAGTATCTCAACCGGGTTTGGTCGGGGCGCGCGCTTGCTGGTTAGGCTATCCAGCCAGGCCTTACCGCGATCACCAAACATGTTGGTAAAGCTTCCTTGCAGCCAGTTCTTCGCTTCTGGAGACGGTGCTGGTGCCGTGCCCTCATCCATCCCTTCCGTGCTCTCCAATCGTGGCAGGCTAGAAAGGTCGGCGTTCAGATTAATCGCGATCACGATATCGGCCCCCATTGCGCGGCAAACCGATACCGGCACAGGGTTCACCAGGGCGCCATCAACCAACCAGCGACCATCACGACCAACCGGCGGCATCAGCCCGGGCATGGCAGCCGAGGCCCATATAGCTGACTTTAGTGACCCCTTGTTCAACCAAACCTCCCGACCACTGGCGAGGTTGGTGGCAACACAAGCGAACGGCGTCGACAGATCCTCAATCACCGTATCGGCGATATTGGCCTGCATCTCCTTTGCGATCCGCTCAGGTGCCACGAGGCCACCATTGGAGAGGCTGATGTCCAGCATGGTGACCATGTCGAACAGCTTCATGCTGCGGGCGTAGCTGGTTAGCTCATCAAACTGATCCGTTAGCAAAGCCGCCCCGGTAATCGCACCAATGGAGGTTCCAGCGACCATGTCCGGCTTAAGCCCAGCCTCTCGCAGCACCTTCAGCACCCCGATTAGCGCCCAGCCCCTGGCGGCGCCGCTGCCTAATGCTAGGCCAATCTTGGTCTTGGATGGATCGTGGTTCAAAAGCATGGCGTGACTGCCCCGGGGCGTAATTGTTTCCCGGGCTCTATAGCCCAGGCGTTTACCTCAATTGGGGTTTACGCTAAGCCGCCAAGACGTGCCACCATGGTTGCGTTAGTGGCACTCACCGCCCGTCCAAAATCGATAGCGAACCGTTCATGAGCGACCGCGTCAAAATTGAGCCAAGCACAGCGCCGCACGATCCGTGGCAATGGATGCTGGATACCTGCTTACCATTCTGGGCAGAGCGCGGCGTACACCCAACCCATGGCGGTTTTATTGAGTTTCTGGATGCAAGCCTGACCCCCGCTATCGACGCTGAATCAAGGCTGCGCGTACAGGCAAGACAGGTATATGCATTTTCCCACGCATACGGACTGTCAGCAGACCCTAGATGGCGAGAGGTCGCCGAACGCGGCTTCCAATACCTGACAAAGCACGGCTGGGATCAAAAGCTAGGCGGCTGGATGCATAAGCATGAGGCAGACGGAACGATCACGGATCGCCGCCGTGATGCCTATGACCATGCCTTTGTTCTGTTCGCCCTCGCCCATTACGCCCATTGGGTTGATGCAGATGCCGCAGCCCCATTGATCACCAAGACGCTGACCTTTCTTGATCAAGAGATGGCGGATCCCATCAATGGCGGCTTTGTTGAGGAGCGGCTTGAGGACAATGGCAGCCTGTTGCCGGCAGCAACACTGCCACGGCGCCAAAACCCCCATATGCATCTGTTTGAAGCGTTCTTAGCGCTCTATGAAGCCACAGGAGATGATAGCCACCTGCAACGAGCCGATGCGATCCATGATCTCTTCACCAAGCACTTCAGCAGCAAAACCGATGGATCGCTGATCGAATACTTTAACGAGGATTGGTCTATCGCATCCGGCGATGCAGGTACGTTGCGTGAGCCGGGGCATCAGTTTGAATGGGTTTGGCTGCTGCACCGTTATGCCCAGCATCAACCTAACAGGCGCGAGCAGGCTCTTAAACAAGCCACGGCCCTGTACCAGTTCGCCAAAGCCAAGGGCGTCTTCAACCTGCCCGACGGCTACAAGATTGCGCTGGATGAGGTTGATCCGAATGGAGCTCAATTAAGCGACACCGCCCGGCTCTGGCCCCAGACGGAGGCCATTAAAGCAGGCCTGGTTATGGCCGATTTGGGCGAATCGTCGGATGGTTTAGCCGACGCTGTATTATCCAGTATGTATCAACACTACCTGGACGCCAGGACCGGCCATTGGTGTGATCAGATTACCGACAAGGCTGAGCCCGTTAGCGAAACCGTGCCTACGAGCAGCCTTTACCACCTGATGATGGCGCTAACAGAGTGGCAAGCCCACCGTGGCCAGGGATGATTTTTTGTGACGCATAATGCGAGGGAACCAGCCGTGCTGCATCGGTTCTCGTCTGTTCCTTAGGAACATGGTACCAATCAGTTATGAGTGATTCTGAGACGACGACACCAGATCAAGCCAAAGGCGCGGGCGCAAAGCCCCCCGTTGGCGCTGCTCGCCCCGCACGCGCATCCCGGGTTTTGGCAGGCGATAAGAATGATCGTCGTCGTGGCGCACTGCTGAAGTCTTCGGGTGAAAAGCCTGCTAAAGCAGATAGCAATGGCAGCTCAAAGCGCCCGACGCTCAAGATTAACAAAGACGATAACGGCAAGCCTGAGCAGCGGAATTCAGCTGCCGCCAGCCCGATTGATCTGGGCGCCAATCAGCGCAGCATTAAGTCCTTACCCTTCGTCGATCTTTATCTTCGGTTAGATTCCGAGGGTGAGGCGCGGTTCTGTCCCATGGCACGTAAGGGCATGCGCCAAGGTAATCTGCTGGTCCCTGGTGCCTACAAAACCGACCTAGAGCGCCTACGCCAACAGATCGTCAATATCGAGAAGGATGACTACAGCGTCATACATGACGGTATGCGCCTGCGTGGTGCCCGCCGCCGTATCTCAAATGGCCAGATTTGGACCGCGTTACGCCGCGTGTCAGATGATGTGCCGACCTTGGAAGAGCTGCGCTTTAACCCACAGCTGATCCCACACCTCAAAGGTGTTGGTAAGCGCACGGGTCTCGTCATCATCTCCGGTGCAACCGGCCATGGTAAGACCACGTCTTGCACCGCCCTGCTCAGCTATTTTCTGAAGACATACGGGCACTTAGCTTACACCCTTGAAGATCCTGTTGAGTACCAATTACAGGGTGAGCATGGCGAAGGCGGCTATTGCTTCCAAACCGAAGTAGACAAGGATGCGGATTGGGCCATCGGCCTGAAATCAGCATTGCGTTGGCACCCACGCTACCTATTGGTTGGTGAGATCCGCTCATCGGATGCGGCCAATCAGGTGCTACGTGCGGCAACCTCGGGTCACCTCGTGTTAACTACGATGCACGCTGGGTCGATTGAGGAGACACTCAACGCCATTGTCCAGGTCGCTGAGCTAGCGCTTGGCAACCGAGCGACGCAGCTGCTTGCTGACGGCTTGGTCTGTGTTCTGCACCAAACCTTGCGCTCATGGGGACCGTTTGTCCGGTTCCTGTTCACCGAGCCCGATAACCCAGGCGACCCGGTTCGGGCCTGTATCCGGGACAATAAGATTGAGCAGCTAGGCACCTATATCGCCCAGCAAGAGACCATTGTCTTTGGTCCAGACGCTTACGATCAGCGCCAGCGCGATAAAACCCGCGCCTGACGCATCCCGATATTCATTCTTAGAAGCTGTTATCGCCGTCCAGAAGGCCACCGATATTGCCGAGGACGGAGCCCTCACCCTTATCGCGGTTCCCACCTTGCGGTGCGGCAGCGAACATACGACGCGCTAAGCGGCTGAATGGCAGGCTTTGCAGCCAAACCGTGCCAGGTCCACTAAGCTTGGCGAAGAACAAGCCCTCACCACCAAACAGCATGGTCTTCACGCCGCCTGTCTGCATGATTTCAAAGTTGCAGCTACCGGTGTAGCCGACCACACAGCCGGTATCGATGTGCAGCTCTTCACCCGCCTTAAGGTCCTTACGGATCACCGACCCGCCGGCATGGAGGAAGGCCCAGCCATTACCGGTCAGCTTCTGCATGATGAAGCCTTCACCGCCGAACAGGGCGGTTAGGACTTTCCGCTGGAAGTGAAGATCGACCGAAACACCTTTGGATGCGGCGAGGAAGCTATCCTTCTGTGCGATCAGCTCTTCGCCCAATTCCTCAAGGTTCACCGCCACGATGTTCCCCGGATATGGGGCACCGAAGGCAACATGGGCCTTACCCGCACCGCCCTCATGGGTGAACACGGTCATGAACAGGCTCTCACCGGTCAGCACGCGTTTTGCAGCACCGAAGGCCTTGCTCATAAAGCCCTCATCCTGATTGCTGCCATCACCAAAGATGGTCTGCATCTCAATCGTCGGTGTCTTGAACATCATGCCCCCCGCCTCCGCGATGGCACTCTCACCGGGGTCGAGTTCAATCTCAACAAACTGCATCTCATTCCCGACGATCCGGAAATCAATGCCCTCGGTCACGCCCGCACCACCAAACCCAGCAGATGCCGTCTCAACCTCCAAGTCCCGGTCACCGCGAGAGATGCCAGCATCAAAGCCCGGCGGTAGATCAGCACCAGGTGGCGGCGCATCAGGGCGCGGCGCCATCTTTGATGTGTCCGTAACCGGGATCGCCACACCATTACCGTCAACCGCCTGAACGGCACGGATCTTTTGTGACGGGCGCCAGACGGTCTTACCGTTCAACCAAACCCAAGAGAATGGATCAGCCTGGATCAACTCCTTCACGGTTTGGGTATCATGGGGGCCGGTTACACCAGCGTTGGTCGCAAGCCACCACTCAGCCATGGCCTAGCTCCTTACTCTTAGAAATTGTTTCTGAGCCCACGCGCCTATGGTGACAACGCGGCATTGGAAATGTCGGACGAAGCTTACCAGATCAGAAGAGTTGATACAGGCGGCTGATTAAGGCTTCACAACACAGACATGACAGCGCATCTCTGTGCTCTACGTTGACAATTGATGGCCCGGATAGCAGAAGTCGCGACAGCTTCGCATCTATGATGGCTGCTGGATGCGGGTGGTACGCAAGGCAGCGGGTTAGAACTGGACTAGATTGATGAACAAGATGACGACATCTGCGGATTTACCTGCCGGTGAGGCCCTATCAACCGATGTGGTGATCATTGGTGCGGGCCCCGTCGGCCTATTCGCCGTTTTTGAGCTCGGCCTACTCGACCTCAAATGCCATCTGATCGACATTTTGGACAAGCCTGGCGGCCAGTGTGCTGAGCTTTATCCCGAGAAGCCAATCTACGACATCCCCGCCCTCCCCATCGTGACCGGCCAGGAACTGACCGACCGGCTGATGGAGCAGGCCGCACCGTTTAATCCGCAATTCCACCTTAATGAGATGGTGGTGGAGCTGCAGAAGACCGAAGACGGCGCCAAATGGCGGGTTGCGACCGACCAAGGCACGGTGATCGAGGCCCCGGTCGTTATGATCGCCGCTGGCGGCGGCAGCTTTATGCCGAAGAAGCCACCACTCGCCGATATTGAGGCGTTTGAGGGCACCTCGGTCTTCTATGCCGTTCGTAAGATGGAGCAGTTCCGGGGCAAAAACCTGCTGATCGCCGGCGGTGGCGACAGTGCCCTAGATTGGACCCTGAACCTGGAGCCAATCGCCGAGAGCCTAACCCTTGTCCACCACCGCGATGGCTTCCGTGGCCACCCGGACAGCGTGAACAAGATGCGTGCCCTGGTTGATGAAGGCCGCATCAAGCTCGAAATCGCGAAGATGAAGCAGCTGAATGGCGAGAATGGCCAACTGACCTCAGTCGGTGTCGAGAGCAAGGACAAGGGTGCTTACGACATCCCTTGCGATACACTGCTGCCATTCTTTGGCCTGACCATGAAACTCGGCCCCGTTGCCGATTTCGGCCTGAACCTCCACGAGAACCTGATCCCCGTGGATACCGAGAAGTTTGAGACCAGCCAGCCCGGCATCTTCGCCATCGGCGACATCAACTGGTATCCGGGCAAGCTGAAGCTGATCCTCTCAGGCTTCCATGAGGCCGCCTTGGCAGCACAGCAAGTGTTCCGCTATGTGCGCCCGAATGAGAAGCTGCGCTTCCAGTACACCACCTCAAGCTCTGACCTGCACAAGAAGCTCGGGGTCTAAAAGCTGATGAAAATCAAAGTTGTAGACCGCGACGGCAAAGAGCACGAGCTGGATGCCATTGAAGGCTGGCGGGTGATGGAAATCATCCGTGATCACGGCCTGCCGATTAAGGCTGAGTGTGGCGGCGCCTGTGCTTGCGCCACTTGCCATGTCTATGTGGATGCCGAATGGGAAGATCGCCTGCCCGAGCCGACCGATGAAGAGGTTGATATGCTCGACAGCGCATTAGAGGTCGAGGACAACTCCCGACTCTCCTGTCAGCTGATCTTCAATCCTGACTATGACGGCCTGAAGGTAACGCTAGCGCCCGAAGATATGTAGGCGCAGGCAATCGCCTGTTAGACGAGCATCCGTGACTGGATTAACCGGCGATACTCACCCGGCGTAAGACCCACATGCTTACGGAACACGGTGGTAAAGCGGCTTTGGCTGCTAAAACCGGCCTGCTTGCCCACCTCTGCCAGCTTCATCTCGAAATCCGAAAGCATTCGCTTTGCATGGCGCATCCGACGCTCTGTCACATACTGGTGCGGCGTCATACCGGTGCTGTGCTTGAACGAGCGGGCGAAGTGGAATGGGCTCAAGGTCGCTTGCTGGGCTAACTGATCGACCGAGAGTGCCTCAGTCAGATTGCCCTCAACGAACTCCATAACCCGGCGTAGATTGAACGGCGCTAGGCCACCACGCTGGTTGGCTTGCTGGCCGGGGCCAAATGGCACAACGGTGGCGCCGGTATCGATGTGTTGGGGTGCCCGTGGGTCACGCCCCGGGGTAATCGCTTGCCCCTCCATACCGTCCAGCTTCTCCAACAAGGTCTGGCATCGAACGGTGGCGTTGATCACATGACCACGATGTAACTCCCGCACTAGGCTTAGCCCGATGCGTTCAATATCGCTGTGATGACCACCTTGCAGGCCACGTCGACGCTGTGGTGCCTCGCCAATGCTGGTAAAGCCGTCGGAAGGCTGCCCATCTGTACCGGTCGCGGTAGCGTCATCAGTACCATCGGAATCAAACCAAACGAGTAACAGCGGACCACCGGCATTGGTCTGGACAGAGTCGACAGTGCCTGGCTCAACGAGTGTCCAATCGCCTGGCTGGACGTCAAAGCAACCAACGAATTGCTGATTGCGCCGCATTGAGAAGCGACGCGGCAAACCCCAGTGCAGCATCAGTAGGCGCCGTCCCTCATCCGCCACAGAAAACTCAGTTGAAGGCTGCCAATTTGCATGAACCGCAGTAACCGGGCCATGGCTATCTGCTTCCGGCAGGTCAAAGACCATACCGAGATGGTCGCCATATCCGCGGTGACCGGCCTCAATTGGCGCGGAGGCTGGTCCCGTGTGGCGGTAGCTAGCCATTAAATTACCCGTAAGGTTGAGGGCTCAGAGTTTTTGAGGCTCAGGGCGCGTAAATTATTCGTATTCAACTAGTTTCTAATATTAGCATTTTGGAACATAAGAACTCAAGGCTCCCCCTTGCCGCACCAAATTGAAGCCGCCGACGCCCCTCTAAAGAAAGGACGTCGTCTTTTCATCATCTAGGCGTAACAAAGCGTTCACGTTTCTGGGGTATTCCCTTGAACTATGGAACTCGACGTTCTAAGCCGCTGGTCTTAGAGACCCAGTTATTGGAAGTAGGACGTGGCAACGCCGCGGGGCAAACCATGACAAAACAGCAATCAACAGCAATGCGGAACCAGACCCAACAGGCGGTTCTGCTCGAAATCGACGATGACGCCGTTGGCCTATTGCTCGCAGAGCGATCTGGCTTCGTTTACGACGCATCAGATTCTCGCCTGCAAAGCTGGCACGGGCACAAGTTCAGCAGCGTCGCAGAGGCGCAGACAATCTTGGCAGCCGCACTAAAACGTGCCAATGACCGCTAGATAACCCGCTGGCCATTCTGTCAGCAACGCCTAGCCTGCCAAGGTCGATATGACCGACGTTAAACCAATTGATCTGAATGCCGTTGTGACGGGTGATGGCCCGCCGCTGGTGATCCTGCATGGGCTGTTCGGCCAGGCCAAAAACTGGGGTGGGCTGACCAAAAGACTCGGCCAGCAATTTACCGTCCATGCCTTGGATTTACGCAGCCATGGCGCGTCAGAGGCAGCGAGCCCGATGACCTATCCGGCCATGGCGGTCGATTTACTCGCTTACATCGATGGCAATGACCTCGACCAACCGGCGGTGATTGGCCACTCGATGGGCGGCAAGGTTTCGATGTGTGCTGCCCTCACCCAGCCCAGCAAGATCGGCAAGCTCTTGGTGGCCGACATCGCACCCGTCTCTTACGACCACCGGTTCGATGTGTTTTTTGAGGCGCTAAGAGCCATCGACCTTGAGAACCTGAAAGGCCGACAGGCAGCTGATCAGGTTTTAACCGATTACATCGCGGAAAAGCCGGTTCGTGACTTCCTGTTGTCCAATCTTAGCCGCAACACTGATGGCGGCTGGTTTTGGGATATCGACCTCCCCTCGATTGAGGCTGATATCGATGCCATCACCGGGTGGCCAGAGGGTGTGACGGGTCCATTTGAGGGCCAGACCCTGTTTCTGAATGGCGGGGCATCAGACTACGTTACCGATGACATGCATCCGGCGATCAGTGCCTTATTCCCAAAAGCCAGTTTTGCGACGATGGACGGGGTTGGCCATTGGGTCCATGCCGAAGCACCGGCGGTATTTCTTGAGCATGTGACCGGCTTCCTCGGCTAACAGCTTAGGACAGCTTGAATCACTGGATCACCATGGGCATCTTTAAGCCATGGATCCGATGACCATGCATATCATCCACGCGGTTTTGCTACTGGCGTTGATCGGCCCGGCGGCATGGGCTTACAGCCGGGGTAATCGCCTACAATACGTTGTTGCTTGGCTGGTCATTTTTACGGCGCTGAGTTGGGGCTATCAGATGTTTGCCCCAGCTGAAGGCACCCGTTTCGATCGAATGGTTGAGGCGCGCAAGAACTACTACAATCGGGACAGTAACCGCGGCGGTGAGCGCGAAAGCGACCGCGCCGTCATGGAAGATCGACGGCCCGATAGTGCCGAGGATTATGGCAGCCGCGCATTGCAGCCCAGCAGATCAGGTGAAGATATCTAGGCTGGCTGCTTCTCACCGGCCGCGAGATAGGTGGGCGTACCGCCCTTCCCTTTAATCCCGTCAAAGACCGCCTCGGCGGCGATATCCAGTTTGGCCTGTTCTGTTCCGCGCAGGACAACACTAACGCCCGGCTTACCCATCTTTAGATTGAAGTATGGATAGGATCCAATCTCGACCCCTGGATTGGCAGCCTCAACCTCGCCGAGAAGCTCGGCAACCTCACTCTCTGGCAGGTTGCTCGCCACGGTCTTACTAAGCACGGTGGCGCCGCCAACAAGGCTTGGCAGGATGCCCTCAACCATCGCCTGGAATATCTTCGGCACGCCCGCCAGCACATGGACATTGCCGATCTTGAACCCAGGCGCCGCGCTAACCGGGTTATCGATAAGGCTGGCCCCCACCGGGATATCCGCCATCTTCAGCCGCGCATCGGTTAGGGCCGCAGGGTCGCCATAGTGTTCAGCGAGGCGGTTTCGCGCCTCCGGGTGCCGTTCCAGTTTCGTATCAAACGCAACGGCGATTGAGGCAGCGGTGATGTCATCATGGGTTGGGCCAATGCCGCCGGAGGTAAAGACATAATCGTAGCGTTCGCTGAGTGCGCGCACGGCACTCACAATCTCAGCCTCGATATCGCTGATGATCCGCGCCTCAACCAGAACCACCCCGGCATCATTCAGCTTGGTTGCCAGCCAGGACAGATTGGCGTCCTGGGTTCGGCCACTCAGGATCTCATTACCAATGATCAGAAATGCTGCCTCGACACGCTCGCCCACTTTCGCGTACCCCTCACTCGCCCAGGAGATAACTACGTCCTAACGCCACAAACTAGACCATCGCCATGGCCGAACAAGATCACCGCGTATGTTTTGACCGCCCGCTGGAGCGCGGCCGCTTGATCAAACGATACAAGCGCTTCCTTGCCGATATCGAAATGGATGATGGGCGAGAGATGACGGTGCACTGCCCCAACCCGGGTGCCATGATGGGCCTTAAGGAACCCGGCTTAACCGCCTGGGTCCTGGATAGCGGCAATCCAAAACGGAAGCTGTCCCATACCCTTGAGTTGATTGAGTATGACGGTCAGCCGGTCGGCATTAACACCAATCGCCCGAACAAGATCGCTGAGAAGGCCATCCTGGCTGGTCTGGTGCCAGAACTTACTATTCCAGCCGGACACACGCTTCGTCGGGAAGTGCCCTACGGTAAGAACAGCCGCATCGACCTTTTGATCGAGCCAGAGGACGGTGTTGAGGGTCAGCGCTGCTTTATCGAGATCAAGAATGTCCATCTACGCCGTGAAGATGTGGGCAACCGCCGGATTGCCGAGTTCCCAGATTCGGTCACCAGCCGCGGGGCTAAACACCTGGATGAGTTGATCGAGCAGCACAAAGCCGGTCACAGGGCGGTGATGCTCTATGTCATTCAACGTATGGATTGTGATCAATTCGGTATCGCCGGTGATATTGATGCGGCCTATGCCGAGGCTTTTGACCGTGCCCGAATGGCGGGTGTTGAAATGATTGCCTATGGCTGCCAAATCGATACATCGGGAATTCAGTTGGCAGGGCCAATTCCGGTGCTATAGCTACTGCCATCCAAGCCAGGACATACGATGCTGCGCAAACCATCGTCGCCCCCCTGGATATCTATAGAAGCCTCCCGTAGGATTGCGGGCAGAAGTCACCGAACAGGCGGCAACCATCATGGAACAAGCGACCGAACAACCACGGCTGAATGAGATCACGCTGCATGGCCCTGAGGGTTATGAGGGCATGCGTCGTGCTGGCCGCCTCGCAGCGGAAGCCCTGGATATGATCACGCCCCATGTGAAACCAGGGGTGACGACCGGTGAGCTTGATAAGCTGCTGCACGACTTCACCGTTGATAACGGGGCCGTTCCAGCAACGCTGAACTACAAGGGCTACACCAAGTCGAGCTGTATCTCGGTGAACCACGTGGTCTGCCACGGTATCCCAGGTGATAAACGGATCGCCAATGGCGACATCCTGAATATTGATGTCACTGTGATCCTCGATGGGTGGTTTGGTGACACCAGCCGGATGTACTTCGCCGGCGATAAGGTCAGTGTGAAAGCAAAGCGCCTCGTCGCTGTGACCTATGAATCCATGATGCGCGGTATTCAGGCGGTTAAGCCCGGCGCCACCCTCGGCGATGTTGGCCACGCCATTCAGCAATATGTTGAGGCGGAGCGCTTCTCAGTCGTCCGTGACTTCTGTGGCCACGGCCTGGGCCAAGTGTTCCACGCCCCGCCATCCGTCCTGCACTTCGGGAAGCCTGGTGAGGGTGTGAAGCTGAAGCCAGGTATGTTCTTCACCATTGAGCCGATGGTGAATGCCGGTGACTACCGGGTCAAAATCCTCTCCGATGGCTGGACCGCCGTCACTCGAGATCGTTCCCTCTCCGCCCAGTTTGAGCATTCCATTGCCGTGACTGAGGATGGCTACGAGATCTTCACCCTGTCGCCGGCCGGGCATACCGCCCCGCCCTACGCAAGCGAGAGCAACTAACCAGCGTGACTGACCGCAAGAAGGGCAAGGCGAGCGAGACAGATAACCAGGCCTCGCCGGGCTTCGCCTTTGATATGGGCCAGGATCGGATGTTGCGCCGATCCCCAGCTGATACCGACATAACCGAGACACCCGCACTTCAAGATGCCGCGCTTCCCGGCGATAGCGCGCCTAGTCTTGATGATGCTGACGCAAGCGCGAGCCCCGTCGCGAAAGATAAGCCGCATTATCACGGCCATCGGGAGAGGCTGCGGGAGCGGTTTGTTCAGAACCAAGACGGGCTGCCCGATTACGAGGTGCTTGAGCTGCTGCTGTTCTCGGCGATCCCGCGTAAGGATGTTAAGCCACTGGCCAAAGATCTGATCGCGCAGTTCGGCTCCCTCGGCGCGGTTCTGTCAGCGCCAATTGATCAGCTGACACGGCAGAACGGGGTCAGCCAGAACACGGCTGTCTTCCTGCGCGCGGTTCGGACAGCAGGCCTCCACCTCACCCGTGAAGAAGTCCTGGACCGTCCGGTGATCACCGCGTGGCGCCAATTGCTGGACTATTGCCATGCCCTCATGGCGCGGGAACCGCGGGAGCAGTTCCGCATTCTGTTTCTAGATAAAAAGAACCGGCTGATTGCTGATGAGGTTCAGCAGGAGGGCACAGTAGACCATACGCCCGCCTACCCGCGCGAGATTGTGAAACGGGCACTGGAAATTGGCTCAACAGCCCTGATTCTGGTCCACAACCACCCCTCAGGCGATCCAGAGCCAAGCCAGGCGGACAAGGACATGACCCGCCAAATCGTCGACGCGGCCCGCCCCCTAGGCATTGTTGTCCATGACCACGTGATCATCTCACGCGCCGGTCACTCCAGCTTCCGGTCACTTGGTCTCCTCTGACCAAGCTTCAAAACGCGTTTGGTCGGAGATGGCGCCGGTAATAATGCCAGAGCAGTAGTGAGGCCGCGCTGCGGTCACCGGCGAAGCGTTCACCATAGGCGTCCATCTGCTTGATATTCGGGCGTCGGTCCATGCCCGCCAGATGCTCAACCGCCAAGACTAGAGCCAGATCGCCGGCGGGCCAGATATCCATCCATCCTAGGCAGCTGAGCAGATAAACCTCCGCCGTCCAGCGGCCAATCCCCTTCAAGGCTGTTAGCTGCTTCATTGCCTCAGCCTCGGCGAGGTCAGCGAGCCCGGGCAAATCGAGCTCACCGTTCAAGATGGCTTCTGCCGCTCCACGGGCGTATCTGACCTTCTGCCGACTGAAGCCGCAGGTCTTTAGCGTGTCATCATCGAGCTTAAGGAAGGGTTCAGGCCCAAATTCTGGGCAGATGGCATGCAGCTTGGCCCACATAGCTTGGCCAGCCCGCACTGACACTTGCTGCTCCAAGATAATTTGGATCAGGCCCGCAAAACCTGGCTCCCGGGCCGCGAACATGTCGTCGACGCCCCCCTCACCAGGCTGCAATTGAAGCGCAGGTTCTATGGCGCAGACACGCGACACCGAAGCCGCAAGCGCAGCCGAATCATGCAATGATGTCATTGGGTTAGATCGGCTTCTTATTCAGAAAGCTCGATCTGGTAATCTTCAATAACCGGGTTGGCGAGCAGCTTCTCGCACATCGCCTTCACGCTTGCCTCGGCGGAGGCAGCATCGCTGGCGCTTGGCAAATCCACCTCAATGAATTTGCCCTGACGGACATCACCAACGTCATCAAAGCCAAGGCCGTGCAGCGCTTGGGCAATAGCCTTGCCCTGCGGGTCGAGAACACCGTTTTTCAGGGTAACGTGGACCTTAGCTTTCATTGTTTGTGCCGTCCTTCTTAGGCGTTGGGAATGGAACCATCTTGGCCTCGGCTGGGCCACCGCCCTCACCGGCTGCACCTTCTGGCATAATGCCGAGGCGTTGCGCCACTTCTTGATAGGCCTCAATCACCCCGCCCATATCGCGGCGGAACCGATCCTTATCAAGCTTCTCATCTGTTTTGACATCCCAGAGGCGGCAGTTATCCGGGCTAATCTCATCAGCCAGGACAATCCGCATGTCGTCAGCGCCGTATAGGCGACCAAACTCAATCTTGAAGTCCACGAGCTTCAGGCCAACGCCAAGGAACAGACCACTCAGGTAGTCATTCACCCGCAGGGTCAGCGACAGCATGTCGTCCAGCTCTTGCGGTGACGCCCAACCAAAGGCGGTGATGTGCTCTTCTGAGACCATTGGATCGTTGAGCTGATCACTCTTGTAGAAGTGCTCAATGATCGAGCGCGGCAGTACCGTGCCCTCTGGTACCGAGAATCGCTCAGCAAAGCTGCCGGCCGCCACGTTACGGACCACCACCTCAACCGGAATGATCTCAACTTCCCGGATCAGCTGCTCGCGCATGTTAAGCGGGCGAACGAAGTGGTTTGGCACCCCGATCTCGCTCAACCGGGTCATCAGATAGGCGCTGATGCGGTTGTTCAGCACGCCCTTGCCGTTCAACACCTCAAGCTTCTTGGCGTTAAACGCGGTGGCGTCGTCCTTGAAGTACTGGATCAGCAGCCCTGGCTCTGGCCCTTCGAAAAGAACCTTGGCCTTGCCTTCATAAATAACGCGGCGTCTGCTCATAAAACGTGCCCCATGGCATTCTTTGGACCGGTGAACCTGGATGGATGGGCCATCCATGGCCTTAACAGCCCTTGCCTCAACATAGCGGAATCACCAATTGCCCCCAAAATCGAGCACCGGTCCCCTGATGGTGCATCGGCGGGTGGAAACCCCGGGATAATCCCTCTGGCGCTCCCTATAGCAATGTCCTCGATTTCAAACAATCACTCGCTAGCGATAACCTGCTGCAACGCAGCGTCTTTTGCCGAGCGAAGATCGCCCACAGCGCTGAACTCTACCTCATCCGGGCGCCCAGGGGAAAACCGGAATACCGGCAATACATCAAGCTGATCCATGGCTGGCAGGGCAAGTAGGACGCTAGAGCTCGTACCAAAGCCGATATCGGTGCCGATATTCATTGCCGCCCTAGGATCATCGGCCACGCCACCCACCCGCCGGTCAGCCAGCAGATTGGACCAGGCGGACCAATCATCCGCCGATGGGTCAGGCAGAGGCGCCCCCTCAAACAACGGCAGATAATGGCCAATCCGGCTCGAATCCGTGTCGTTGCGATCGGCATGGGTAATCATGGACAAACCCTCAGGCACGGGCGCGATCCGCACCACGGGCTGATCCAACCCGGTCACGATATACGCATCCCGGTTATCGGCGATTAGCAGGTTAAACGGGCGATAGGCCTCGCCATTCAGCTCTGACAATGCCTCTGCTGCCGCATTGGCATCTGGATGATCCAGCGCCTCCAAGACCAATTCACCACGTGAGCGTTTGCCATCTGCAGGGCCCAGCGTGTGCTTGCGGTTAAGAATCGTTGCGACAACACCGCTGTCATTCAGACCAAGCCAGGTACCGCCGCCCAGTTCATCAAGGCCGCCAATCACCTCTTCCCGATCCGACCAATGCCGGGCCGGTGGCAACCAGGGACGATCAATCATCTCATCCCGATTGGCGGCCAGCATGACGGGCCATTTATCATCCATATTTCGGGCAATGATGACGCTGCACATGGCGTTTGGGTTTTCCCTCTGACGGATGCCGCAAAATCAAACACTGTTACCGGTCGGTTCAGCTTGGCAGCGTTAAACCGATACCGTACAAACAGTGGCGACCACGGTCCATTAATGCCCTTCGGCATCTAGGCTTTACGCCCAAAGCGACCATATAAGGTGCTCACGGCGCCAGCCCTATTCAGCAATATGAGGAACAAATGAGCGGTTTCGATCGTAAAAACCCAAATGACGACGCTAAATACGCCCATGACGAGCAGACGAACTTCAAGATCAATGCACGTCGCGGCAAGCTGTTCGGCCTTTGGGCTGCTGAAGAGCTGGGCCTAAGCGGCGCCGATGCTGAGGCTTATGCGAAAGAGGTCGTGCTGGCCGATATGGATGAGCCTGGTTACGAGGACATCCTCCGTAAGGTTCAGGCTGACTTCGATGCCAAGGGTGTTGAGGTGAGCGATCACCGCCAACGCACCAAGATCGAAGAGCTTTGGGCCGTTGCCCGCGATCAGGTGATGGACGAAGCCAACTAAGCGGCACGCCCAAATCCCTACAGCTGTTCCCGCCTGTGAAACACAGCCAACGCTTGGTGTTTGGCTGCGTTAAACCTATGATCGTGGAAATCGATCAGGGGACTTTATGAGCCAGATTGCCAAATTCGATCGGCAAGCCATGAACCAGCAGCTGAAACGCTGCGGTCAGCTGCTGAAAGAACTGCAGTTCATCGACATGTATATCCGCCTCGACCAAAAGGATGAGGCACGGGTAAACATGACCAATCCGGCTAATGGACGCCTGGAAAACTTGGCTGTGCCAGAGTGTTTTGGCGAGGAGGTTGAGATCCTCCGCGAAATGCTGCGGGAAACGACCAAGGATGATTACAGCCTAACCTTTGAAGAAATGCGCCTAAGGGTCGCCCGTCGGCGTATGGCGAATGGTGAACAATGGGCCGCCATGCGCCGGGTCGCGGATTCCGACCTCAGCATGGAATCGCTGAAGTTTGATCCTAATCTGATCCCCTACTTCTCGAAGATGGGCGCGAGAGATGGGCTGATCCTTATCGCTGGTGCAACCGGCCACGGTAAGACAACAACCGCAAACTGCCTGTTGAGCCACTACCTCAAGCAATACGGCAAGGTCGCCTACACGGTTGAAGACCCGGCTGAATACAACCTCCACGGTAAGCATGGCGATAATGGCTACTGCTTCCAGACTGAGGTTGATGACGAGCATGGCTGGGCCGACGCCCTGAAAAGCGCACTGCGCTGGCACCCCAAATACATTCTGGTGGGTGAGATCCGGTCACCAGATGCCGCCGCACAGGTTTTGCGGGCAGCCACGTCTGGCCACTTGGTCATTACGACCGTCCATGCCGGCTCTGTTGAGAAGACACTGCACGGCATGATCCAGATCTCCTCACAAGCGCTTGGTGATCGGGCTGCCCAACTGCTGGGCGATGGCCTGTCCTGCGTCATTCACCAGACCCTTGGCGCAACCGGCCCCCAGATGAAGACGCTGTTCACCAACCCACGGCGAAGTGGCGATGGCATCCGCTCCCATATCCGGGAGCAGAAGATCCACATGCTGTCGACGGAGATGGACCAGCAGGCCGCTCGATTGGCCCAAGGCGTGCCACTGTTCAGCGCGCCACCGCGCCGCGTCAGCTAACAAAAGCCCAACCCGCCACAACTTATAACAAGTGCGACACGAACCGGGCTTGTGTTGCGACGCGTCACCGCTTAATTTCCCGCGCAAATGAACGGCCTAGCAATGGCTAGAGCCGCCCTCGCCGCCCCATCGGCCATCGCATAGAAGGACCGCACCTTATGCAATCCGCCATCGTGGTATTCCCCGGCTCCAACCGGGAGCGAGATGTGGCTCTCGCGCTCGAGCGCGCCAACGGTAAAAAACCAATCATGCTTTGGCACCGGGACACCGAATTGCCAGCTTGCGACCTGGTGGTTCTGCCAGGTGGCTTCTCCTACGGCGACTATCTCCGCTGCGGCTCCATGGCCTCGCAATCACCGATCATGCAGGCGGTTAAGGCCTTCGCCGCAAAGGGCGGTGCCGTTCTGGGCATTTGTAACGGCTTCCAAATCCTAACCGAAAGCGGCCTGCTACCTGGTGTCATGCTCCAGAATGGCAGCCTGAAATTTATCGCGAAGAAGGTGCGGCTGCGGATCGATCAACCAGACAGCCCCTTCACCAATCACTTCCAGGGCCATCAAGTCATTCAGGTCCCGGTTGCCCATAATGAGGGCGCCTATTTCGCGGATGATAAAACCCTTGATGAGCTTGAGGGCGAAGGGCGCGTTGCCTTCCGCTATGTGGATGCCGATGGCGCCGCGACCGCTGCTGGCAACCCAAATGGTGCGGCCCGGAATATCGCTGGCATCTTGAGCCCCAATCGCCGGGTTCTGGGCATGATGCCCCACCCTGAGAATGCAACCGACCTCCTCCATGGCGGCATTGATGGCCTGCCGATGTTCACCTCAATCGCAGAAAGCCTGGCCGCATGAGTACCGAGATTGTTGGCAACCTTGCTGAAGCAAAAGACGGCGCCCCGGCCCAAGCGAAACCGCGACCCGGCGAACCAGAAATCACGCTGGAGCTGGCCAAGGAACACGGCCTGACCCAGATGGAGTACACCATGATGCTCTCCATCATGGGTCGTCAGCCAACCCTGACCGAGCTGGGCATCTTCTCAGCCATGTGGTCTGAGCACTGCTCTTACAAATCATCCCGCGCGTTCCTCGCCCGCCTCCCAACCGAGGCGCCTTGGGTTATTCAGGGACCAGGTGAGAATGCCGGCGTTATCGATGTGGGTGATAACCAGGCCATCGTCTTCAAGATGGAGAGCCACAACCACCCCTCTTTCATCGAGCCCTATCAGGGTGCGGCAACCGGCGTTGGTGGCATCATGCGTGATGTCTTCACCATGGGCGCCCGGCCAATTGCTAATCTGAACGCACTGCGCTTCGGTGATCCGGACCACCCCAAGACCCGCCACCTTGTTAGTGGTGTCGTTGCGGGCATTGGTGGCTATGGCAACTGTGTGGGCATTCCCACGGTGGCTGGTGAGACCAATTTCCACAGCGCCTATAACGGCAACATCCTGGTCAACGCCATGACCGTTGGCTTGGCGCCTGCTGATCGGATCTTCTATTCCAAGGCTTCAGGCGTCGGTAACCCGGTCGTCTATGTTGGCTCCAAAACCGGGCGCGACGGCATCCACGGTGCCACCATGTCATCGGCAGAGTTCGATGATGAGAGTGAAGCCAAGCGCCCAACCGTTCAGGTCGGCGACCCCTTCACCGAGAAGCTGGTGATGGAAGCCTGCCTCGAGCTGATGGCCACCGACACGATTATCGCGATCCAAGATATGGGCGCGGCCGGTCTTACCTCCTCCTCCGTTGAGATGGCGGATAAGGGCGATCTCGGCATGTTGCTGCACCTGGATAAGGTGCCGCTGCGCGAAGAGGCGATGGTCCCTTATGAGATCATGCTCTCAGAGAGCCAGGAACGGATGCTGATCGTCCTGAAACCCGGCGCTGAGGAGCAAGCCAAGGCTATCTTCGACAAGTGGGAGCTGGACTTCGCTGTTGTCGGTGAGCTTACCGACACCGGACGGCTTGAGTTGTTCATGCATGGCGATTGCTATGCCGACATCCCGGTTAAGCCATTGGTTGAAAAGTCGCCAAAGTATGAGCGGCCACACACACCGACCCCGCCACAACCAGCCCTCGCTGCTGACCTGACCAAGGATGCACCCTCGGTTCCCGATTCCATCCAGCAACTGGTTGCGTCGCCCGATCTCGCCTCACGGCGTTGGATCTGGGAGCAATATGACAGCTTCATCGGTGGTGACACGCTACAGGGCCCCGGCGGTGATGCCGCTGTTGTCCGCCTCCCTGATACGGAAAAGGCCATTGCCGTCACCACGGATTGTACGCCGCGTTACTGCCTTGCCGACCCGGTCGAGGGTGGCAAGCAAGCGGTCGCCGAGGCATACCGGAACCTGTCCGCGGTTGGCGCCAAGCCGCTGGCCATCACCGACAACATGAATTTCGGCAACCCCGAAAAGCCAGAGATCATGGGCCAGTTTGTTGGCTGTGTTGATGGCATGGCTGAGGCCTGTAAGATCCTCGAGTTCCCGGTCGTGTCCGGTAATGTCAGCCTTTATAACGAGACCAATGGCATCGGCATCATGCCGACCCCCGCCATTGGCGGCGTCGGCGTTCTGCCATCGGTTAAGAAGACCGTGGGCCTCGCCCCAATCGCTGGCGACGAACTTTACCTTCTGGGCGATACCCAAGGGCATCTGGGCCAATCCGTGTATCTGCGCGAGATTGCAGGCCATGAGGCAGGACCACCACCACCAGTTGATCTAGCCACCGAGCGCAAGCATGGCGAGATTGTTCGCAAGCTTATCGCCGATAGCGTGGTTGATGCCGCTCACGACCTGTCCGATGGCGGTCTGGGCATTGCTTTGATTGAGATGCTGATGGCCGGTGAGATCGGCTGCCAGGTCGATACCGCGCTTACTGGCAAGGATGTCGGCTTCTGGTTTGGTGAAGATCAGGGGCGCTACCTGCTGGCCACCCGCGATCCAGCAGCCCTCCGAAAGATCGTTGGCGATGCGCCACTGACCCCGGTTGGTAAGATCGGTGGGGATAGCTTTGTCTTTGGTGAGACGGAAATCGCGATTTCTAGTCTGGTAGAGCGCCATCAGGGCTGGATGCCCAACTGGATGTCGCATAAATAAGTCAAAGACGCGCGCTTAGCGCACAACCTAGAAGCGAGACGCCTGCCATGCCAATGGACGCCGCCACCATCGAAGCCATGATCAAAGAGGCTTTCCCAGACGCGACGATCAAGATTGATGATCTGCGTGGTGATGGGGACCACTATGCCGCCCATGTGACGAGCGCGGCCTTTGAGGGTAAGTCCCGGGTTCAGCAGCATCAGATGGTCTACAAGGCCCTTAAAGGCCGTATGGGCAACGAACTACACGCCCTGGCACTGCAGACCAGCGTGCCGGAATAGACCAGCCCGATCAGAATAAAGCCGGTGCTAACCGCTTTATTTTCAAGGCAAAGCTTGATTGCGGACCTAACCGGTCCCAATTCTTCACTAACCCGTTCAACGAGCAATTGGTGAGACCAGATGGAAAACCCTGTCCAAGAGCAGATTAAGCGCGAAGTGACCGACAATGATGTGGTGCTGTTTATGAAGGGCACCCCAACCTTCCCACAATGCGGTTTCTCCGCGACCGTGGTGCAGGTGATGAACCATCTCGGCCTCGATTATCACGCTATCAATGTGTTGGAAGACCCTGGCGTCCGCGAGGGCATTAAAGAGTTCAGCGACTGGCCAACCATCCCACAGCTTTATGTGAAGGGTGAGTTCGTCGGCGGCTGCGATATCGTCCGCGAGATGTTTGAGACCGGCGAGCTGATGGAGATGTTCAACACCCACGGCATCAACGTTCAGGTACCGAGCGCGTAACCAAGCGCCACCTAGCGAAGCCTTTTCAAGGCCGGTGCCATTCGCACCGGCCTTTGTTTTCTGCCCCTACTACACCCAAAGCACACCCCCATGACGACCGGAACCGAAGACCGCAGCCTGCGTGGCTTGATGAATGCCCTGGGTGCGTTCTTGATCTGGGGGCTATCGCCAATCTTCTTCAAACTGCTGACAGCCGTCGACCCGATTGAGGTTGTCGCCTACCGGATTGTTTGGACGGTTGTTCTGCTGGGCATGCTGTTCCACCTATGGCGCCTGTGGCCCAAGGTGCGGGCCGAAATTAGGGGCATCCGTAAGATCATCGCCTACAGCGTCACAACGGTCCTAATCGCCACCAATTGGGGCGTGTTCATCTGGGCTATCAATGCAGAGAGGATCGTTGAGGTCAGCTTAGGCTACTACATCAACCCGCTGGTGGTTGTGGCCCTCGCCATGATTGTCCTCGGCGAACGACTAAGGCGCCTACAAGCGATAGCCGTCGGCTTGGCGGTTATCGGGGTTGGGTACAGCGTTTGGCAGGCTGGCAGCGTGCCAATGGTTACGATTGCCCTGGCCCTAAGCTTCTCAACCTATGCGGTGATCCGGAAGAAGGAGGGCATGGACCCATTCATCGGCCTGTTCGTTGAGACGCTGATGATCCTGCCGGTAGCCCTTATCTATATCGGGTTTATGGAAGCCACCACCGGGGGTGCCCTAACCCAACAGGATTGGACCATCCACTTATTGCTGGCCGCCGCCGGTGTGGTCACGGCCGTCCCCCTCATCTGTTACATGGAGGGGGCCAAGTACCTGCCGCTTAAGACCACGGGGCTGCTGTCCTACCTGGCGCCTAGCCTTCAGCTGGTAATCGGTGTGATGCTTTATGGCGAGCCATTCAGCACCGACACCCAGATCACCTTTGCCCTGATCTGGATGGCGCTTGGCCTTTATAGCTTTGACGCCTTCAGAGCCCGGAAGCAGGCACCAGCGCAAAGTTAACAAGACAACGACAAAGCAAAGAAAAAGGCCGGGGCATTTGCCACCGGCCTTCTTGCGTATCTCAATGAAGAGCCTGGATTAACGTGAGTAGTACTCAATGACCAGGTTTGGTTCCATTTGAACTGGGTATGGAACGTCAGCCATTTGTGGGCCGCGAACGAAGGTGCCTTTGACACCCTTGCTGTCCATTTCCAGATACTCAGGAACGTCACGCTCTTGCAGGGCCTGGGCATCGAGCACCAGCGGCAGCTCACGTGACTTTTCTTTGATCTCAATCACATCGCCGTCTTTAACCATGTAGGACGGGATGTTGACCTTTTGACCGTTCACACGGATGTGGCCGTGGTTCACGAACTGGCGTGCAGCGAAGATGGTCGGCACGAATTTCATGCGATAAACGACCATGTCGAGGCGACGCTCTAGGATCTCAATCAGGTTCTCAGCGGTATCACCGCGGCGGCGGGTCGCGTCCTGATAGTATTTGCGGAATTGCTTCTCACCAACATTGCCGTAGTAGCCCTTCAGCTTCTGCTTGGCCATCAGCTGAATGCCGAAGTCCGAAGGCTTCTTACGACGTTGGCCGTGTTGGCCAGGACCGTATTCGCGGCGGTTTACTGGGCTCTTCGGGCGACCCCAGAGGTTCACGCCAAGGCGGCGGTCAATCTTATGCTTAGGTGTCTGACGACGGTTCATTTCATGTACTCTCGATAACAGGCTAGAGTTTCAAACTATCCAGCCTTTGGTGGTCCCGATTAGTCCGACCCGCTCCGAAACAACTCGGCCCGGCGGCGTGACATGGCGAGCCGGACCGTCAAGCACCGGTGATAACCACATCCACATTCTCAGGAATGCCGCGGAATATAGCCATTGCGGCCATAAAGTCAATTATCAGACGCGCTGGTTTCTTCTGCCGAAATCGGCGGGCGTGACAGCCCGACGATGAAACCGTGCAAACTACTGATATCCTGCTCGGTTGGCTCCATCCGCTGGATCATGTTTCGGATGCTGATAACCAGGGTTTCCCGCATGTCTGGGCTCCGGAAATAGCCACGATCATCGAGCAAGGCGATAAGCTTATCGAACAGCATATCCAGGCTTTCGCGACGCGGCGGATTATCTTGCTCGTCCCGCTTGCGCTGAATGTAACGGGATGGGGTTTCCGCCGTGGCCTGGAACCATTCATAGCACATGATTAAGACGGCCTGAGCCAGGTTCAGTGAGCTAAAATCCGGGTTTAACGGCACATTCACCAGCGCATCTGCCAGTGCCACATCCTCATTATCGAGGCCTGAGTTCTCTGGTCCGAACAGAATGCCCACCAACTCCCCCCGACCGGAGGACGCTGCACTCTCTAGAGCGGCGCGGCGTGGCGTCACCACTGGCTTCGTCATGTGCCGAATACGGGCCGTGGTGGCGTAGACCCGCTGCAAATCAGCAAGCGCCTCTCTCGTCGAGCTGAACACCTTTGCCTTCTTGAGAATATCGTCGGCACCAGCCGAGATGGCATCCGCCGCGGGGTTGGGCCAGCCATCGCGTGGGTTCACCAGCCGAAGCTCACGCACGGCGCAGTTCTTCATCGCGCGGGCGCAGGCGCCGATATTCTCGCCCATCTGTGGGCCAACCAGAATGATAACAGGGGCAATTAGTGGCGGTTGGGAGGGGCCCGCCTGTTCGTCGGTCATATAGCCTCGGTCTTCGCCGGGTTTTGTTGGTTCTTGGATTGTTGGTCCCGGCGGAACATATAGTAGCAGAGGCCATCGTAAAGGGCATTGTAGGAGGCATCGATGATATTGCCTGACACCCCAACGGTCCGCCATTTGTGGCCGTGATTATCCGCACTCTCAATCAACACGCGGGTGACCGCATCGGTACCGCTTTTGGCGCCATGATCGGTTGGGTCGATGATCCGCACGCGGTAATCAATCAGCTCAACACCCTCAAGCACAGGATAATCATGGATCAGCGCCTTGCGCAGTGCCTGATCCAACGCGTTTACCGGACCATTACCCTCGGCCACCACGGCATGGTCTTCATCATTGACCACAACCTTAATGGTCGCCTCTGACATGGTGACCAGCTCACCCTTCGCGTTATAGCGCCGCTCATCAATCACCCGGAAAGAGCTGAGGGCGAAATACTCTGGCACCTCACCCAAGGCACGGCGGGCGAGCAATTCAAAGCTCGCCTCAGCGGTGTCATAAGCGTAGCCGCTGAACTCATTTTCCTTAACTTGATCCACCAGCTTGGCAATGGCGGGGTCTTTGCGATCAACCTCAATGCCTAAACGCGCGAGGCGTTCCAGCACATTGGCGCGGCCAGCCTGGTCGGACATGACCACGGTGCGCGCGTTACCGACCAACGCTGGGTCAATGTGCTCGTAAGATGATGGGTCCTTCGCAATGGCGGAGACGTGCAAGCCACCCTTATGGGCAAAGGCGCTCTCCCCGACATAGGCAGCGTTGCGTTGGGATGCGCGGTTGAGCCGTTCATCCAGCATGCGGCTGACCTTAACCAGTTCGCCCATCTGCTCAGCCTCAACCCCGCAGCGATAGCCCATCTTCATCGTCAGGGTTGGTATCAATGAGATCAGATTGGCATTACCGCAGCGCTCACCCAGGCCATTCAGGGTTCCCTGGATCATCCGGGCGCCGGCACGCACCGCAGCTAGCGAGTTGGCAACTGCATTGTCAGTATCATCATGGGCATGAATCCCGAGCTTGGCATCCGGCAGCGCCTCGCGCACCTCACCAACGATCCGCTCAACCTCATCCGGCAATGTGCCGCCATTGGTGTCACAGAGGACAAGCCATTCGGCCCCGCCATCAGCGGCCGCCTGCAAACACGCCAAGGCATAATCCCGATTGGCCTTATAGCCATCGAAGAAATGCTCGGCGTCGAAGATACCTGCAAGCCCCCTGCCCTTGATCTCTTCAAAGCTCTCACGGATCAGGCGGAGGTTGTCATCCCGTTCAATCCCCAGCGCCACATCGACGTGGAAATCCCAGGTCTTGCCGACCAGACACGCCGCCTTACCCGCCGCATCCAGCACGGCGTTCAGGCCAGGGTCGTTGGAAGCGGAGCGACCATCCCGCCGGGTCATCCCAAACGGTAGGAAGGTTGCGTGCTTTAACGCTGGCGGGTTAGCGAAGAAGGCATCGTCAGTGGGGTTGGCGCCGGGCCAACCGCCTTCAACGTAATCGATGCGCAAGCTGTCCAACGCCTCCGCGATGGCCTGCTTATCGGCCACGCTGAAATCAACGCCCTGCGTCTGCGCACCATCGCGCAGCGTGGTGTCATACAGCGTGATGTAATCGCCGGTACTCATCAAAACCGCTTACCTTTAGCCGGCACGCTTCCAGCGGGTACCTTCAGGGCCATCCTCCAGAACGATGCCTTGATTGGTTAGGCTGTCGCGAATTTCATCAGCCTTGGCAAAATCACGGGCATCGCGTGCCGCCAGACGGTCCGCAATCATCTGCTCAATCGCCTGATCGTCCAGACCACCAGTCCGAGTTCTTGGCTGCCATTTCGCCCAGGCTTCTGCATCGCTCTGCAGGAGGCCCATGACATCCGCTGCTGCCAACAACTCGCCCTTCGCCTTCAGCTTAGCCGCATCATCTTCCGCCTTGTTCAAGGTCGCAGCCAATGCGTGCAAACGACTTATTGCCAAGGGCGTGTTCAGATCATCGGCTAGTGCTTCCATCACATCCGATGGCGGTGCTGGCAGCTCGTCAACGGCCACATCGCTAGCATCGCGCAGAGCGCTGTACAGGCGATCAAGCGCGGCACGAGACTGACGCAAACCATCCTTGGTGAAGTCGAGCGGTGAGCGATAATGGGTTGAGAGCAGCGTGAAGCGGATCTCCTCACCCCGGAAATCATCCAGCAGCTCACGAACGGTGTAGAAGTTGCCAAGCGACTTGGACATCTTCTCGCCATTCACCTGCAGATAGCCATTGTGCATCCAGTAGCGCGCCATAGTGTCGATCTTTGCCGAGCAGGTGGTCTGCGCAATCTCGTTCTCATGGTGCGGGAAGATCAGGTCCTGCCCGCCGGCATGGATATCAAATGGCAGGCCGAGCAAGGCCTCCGACATGGCAGAGCACTCAATATGCCAACCGGGGCGACCACGGCCATAGGGGCTATCCCAGCCGGGCTGCTCGTCGGTTGATGGCTTCCACATCACGAAGTCAGCCGGGTCGCGCTTGTAAGGGGCGACCTCAACCCGTGCACCAGCAATCTGGCCATCGCGATCCAGCTTCGATAGGCGGCCATAATTCGGCATGGACGGCACGTGGAACAGCACGTGACCCTCTGCTTCATAGGCATGCCCATCCTTCATCAGCTGATCGATGATGGTGAGCATCTTATCAACATACTCGGTCGCCCGCGGTTCATGGGATGGCAGTAAGGTGCCGAGTGCCGCCATATCTTCATGGAACTGGTCAGCCGTCCGGGTGGTCAGCTCATCAATGCTCTCACCCGTGGTTTTGGCCGCATCCATGATTTTGTCATCGATGTCGGTAATGTTCCGAACATAGGTAACGCCGGAGAACACCTGCTGAAGCAGGCGGAACACCACGTCAAACACGACCACCGGCCGCGCATTGCCAATATGAGCGAAGTCATAGACCGTCGGCCCACACACATACATCCGCACATTCTTAGGGTCGAACGGCTCAAACCGTTCTTTCTGGCGGGTCATTGTGTTGTGGAACTGAATATCCATCATCTTCACTCGTTTTAGCTCGCTTCACCTTTCAATCGGGCCAACGCACGGTCGCGTCCGATCAAGGGTAACAAGACTTGCAGTTCTGGGCCATGTTCCATGCCCGTCAATGCCTTACGCAGCGGCATAAAGAGCGCCTTGCCCTTTCGGCCGCTTGCCTCTTTGACCTTGCCGATCCATTCCGGCCAGGTTGCCTCAGACCATGGGCCATCGGGTGCTAAATCTGCCGCTTGCTTGGCAAACTCGGCATCTTCAATCACCGGCTCAACCGGGCCATTAGCAACCCGGTGCCATTCGGTGATGTCGTCCAAGCTTTCCAAGTTCGGGCGCACAGCCTCCCAGAACCCTTGGTCAAACTCAGGGAACCCATCACGACCGGCCAACTTCTCCTTCACCGCCTCAAACGGCATATCCTGGATCAGCTTAATGGTTAGCCGTTTGACTTCCTCTGGATCAAAACGTGGGGTCGCTTTTGAGAATTTCGAGATGTCGAACTCCTCAATTAGCTGGTCCATGGTCGCCCGCGCCTCAATTGGGTCAGAGGTGCCAAGCTTGGCCAGCAGGCTTAGGACCGCCATCGGCTCAATACCAGCATCGGCACGCATATCGGCGACACTGAGGGCACCGGTACGTTTCGATAGCTTCTCACCATTGGCTGCAACCAAGAGCGGCAGATGCGCAAACTCCGGCACCGCCCCACCACAATGGGGGATCAGCGCTTCCATCAGTTGCTTCTGCACAGCCGTGTTAGCGATGTGGTCATCGCCACGGATCACATGGGTGACCTCTAGCTCCAGATCATCAACGACCGAGCTGATGGTATAGATTGGGCGGCCATCCTCACGGAAAAGCACGGGATCGGTCAGATCCTCGCCTTTAAAGCGCAGATCGCCATGACCGAGGTCATGCCACTCAATCGGCGCATGCTCTAGCTTGAAGCGCCAATGCGGCTTACGGCCCTCAGCTTCATACGCTGCCTTATCCTCATCGGTTAGGCGTAGCGCAGCACGGTCGTAGATTGGCGGCTTGCCACGGGACAGCAAGCTCTTCCGCTTAAGCGAGAGCTCATCCGGTGTTTCGTAACAGGGATATAGGCGTCCAGCTTCGATCAGATACTGCTTTGCCAGCTCGTACCGATCCATGCGGTCGCTTTGTTTGGCAAAGCTGTCCCAGGTCAGGCCCAGCCATTCCAGGTCGCGGGCGATGTTGTCGGCATATTCCTGCTTGGACCGCTCGTCATCGGTGTCGTCCAAACGGAATAGGAATTCGCCACCGGCTTTCCGGGCGAAGAGCCAATTGATTAGGGCTGGCCGCACATTCCCCACATGGATGTTACCCGTGGGGCTGGGGGCGAAGCGCACACGCACATTGCTGGACATGAACCGCGTCCTTCAAAACAGCAGAAAACTTGAATTATGGATAGGCCGCGCAGACTACGCCGATAGCCAAATTTCGCAAGGGAAAGATGGGGTAAAGGTAGGCATTGCTGCCCCTACTCCGCTGCAGTCTCCTGCCCACGCTTGGCGAGCATGTCGGCACGGTAGCCATTGGTGATCGGATACCGCCGCTCACGACCAAAGGCACGGGGCGATACCTTCACCCCAGGTGCAGATTGTCGGCGCTTGTATTCTGAGCGTTCAAGCAGCTGCCAAACCCGGATAACCGTCTCCCGGTCATGACCGGCGGCAGTGAGTTCCTCGATGGTCTGCTGCCCCTCAATGATGCCCATCAGGATGGCATCCAGGACGTCGTAATCCGGGAGGCTGTCCTGATCAGTTTGATCCGGGCGCAGCTCTGCACTCGGAGGCTTTTCAATGGTGGCGACCGGTATAACGATCCCTTCAGGCCCCATGGCATCGGCGGGTTTAGCCGCATTACGCCAACGCGCCATTTCGTAAACTCGGGTCTTATAGACATCCTTTAAGGCATTGAAACCACCGGACATATCACCGTAGAGCGTGGCATACCCTACCGCCATTTCTGACTTATTCCCGGTGGTCAGCACCATGGCGCCGAACTTGTTTGATATGGCCATCAGGGTCAGGCCACGCAGGCGGGATTGGATGTTCTCTTCCGTTACCCCGGCCTCGGTCCCGGCAAATAACTCACCCAGCATGGTATCAACCGCATCCATGCCTGGGCCGATGGCGACCATGTCATGGCGAATGCCCAGGGCCTCAGCCAATGATTTGGAATCATCGATGCTACCATCGGAGGAATATGGCGATGGCATGAGGATACCGTGCACCCGCTCCGCGCCCAGCGCGTCGACTGCGATGGCCGCACTTAACGCACTGTCGATCCCGCCGGACAGGCCAAGCACCACACCGGGGAAGCCATTTTTAGTGATGTAATCACGTAAGCCTAAGGTCACGGCCTGATAGGTCGCTGCCACCCCTTCTGGCGGTTTCACAATCTCGCCAGGGCTGCATTGCCATTTGCCCGCATCATCGCGACGCCACTCGGTTACCCGGAAGCTCGTCTCAAACGATGGTAATTGGTGAACCGGGCGACAATCAGCGTTCAGGACGAATGAAGCTCCGTCATAGACAACCTCATCCTGACCACCCACTTGGTTCACATAAACCAGTGGCAAGCCGCTTTCGGACACCCGTGGCACGGCAACCCGCTCAATCCGGTGGCCGGTTCGGCCATCCTCATAGGGGCTGCCATTGGTGGCGATTATGATCTCGGCGCCGCTCTCTTCCAGCGTCTCGACGAGATCTTCAAACCAGATATCCTCACAGACGGTGAGACCCAGCGGCACGCCGCGGAAGTTAACTGGTCCCTGCATGTCGCCGGGCACGAAGTTCCGCTGATCATCAAAGACGCCATAATTTGGCAGGTGGTGCTTAAACCGCTTCCCGGCAATTCGTCCCGCATCCAATAGCAGCACGGCATTATAGGTCTGATCCCCCTCATGCCAGGGGCTGCCAACGACAATCGCCGGGCCACCATCGGCGGTTTCACCCGCTAATTCTTCAACCGCGGCCATACAGTCAGCGGTAAAGCCGGGGCGATCGATAAGGTCTTCTGGGAAATAGCCCGCGACGGAGAGCTCAGGCGTGATCACCAGATCAGCATCACGCAGGGCGGATCGAGCCTCCCGCAACAGGGTCAGGTTACCCGGCAGATCCCCAACGGTGGGGTTTATCTGGGCCAAGCCAATGCGAAGCTGATCAACCGCCGCCATTATCCCTCTCAACCCTGGCGTGGGAACAAGAACTCACGGCCCGTCTTAACCCGCCGCTCGCCATCATATTCGATGATATCGGCGGTGGCGTAGGTCTCAGACCATTTCGACGGTAGGAAGGAACCGGTCCCAATCACATCAATCGGCGCGTTGGCTTCCTTCATAATCCGGCATTTCTCCGGGCTGAAGCCTGAGGAGGCAACGATCTTCACCTGATCAAACCCGGCCTCATTCAAGCGCTCACGCATATGCCAGATGGCAGCGGCGCTAACGCCAGTACCAATCAGATGCTTAATCTCACTCTCCGGGTGATAACCACGGAGTGCGGCCGGCGCATTGCGCTCCAACACGGCATAGGATGCCGGCGGGTCAAGCCCCTCAACAAAGCGGCCACCTAAGGTATCGAGGCGAAGGCCCAGCTTGCCCTCAGCAGCCAGCTCTGGGAACCGACGACAAACCTCGAGGCCGTCTGTCACCTCTTGGCCGAAGTAATCGACCAGCACGGTAAGCGGCTGCTCTGGGTGGGTTTCGTGGAACATTTCAGCGGCACGCACGGTGGAACCGGCATAGCCAATCAGGGCGTGCGGCATGGTGCCGAGCCCATGCTCCTGACCGAAGTAATGCGCGGTGGCGTCTGATGCATTGCCGATAAAGCCCTTGGCGCCAGCCTTCCGCTTCGCCCGGGCTGAGCCAACACTGGCGGCATAGGCCATCAACTCAGCCATCTCAGTTCCTGCGCAGTGGCGGGCATCCATGGCCAGGAAGGCAACCTCTGGCAGGTCGGCACACATGGTGAAGGCGTTGGCCGCCGCCACACAAGGTGGGCCAAGCTGCATCAGGAACTGGGTTTCGCAATCGACCAGATGCTTGAATGAACCGGTGAGATAAAGGATCGGGTCACCGGCACCGACCCAACGCCCCTCTTCATAGCGAAGTTGAACGTCCACCTTGGCGCCGCGGGCTTGCATTGCCGCCTCAAGCCAATTGATGGCCAAGCGGGGTGCACACACAACCGGACGGCGCATGAACACGGCATAGGTGACCTGTTGGTCGCCAAACTTCTCAATCACCGCGCGGGTGCGACGGAAATAGGTATCCGCCCATTGGCCGATACCATCCTCGTCATGGTGGCCGAGGCCAGCGCTCAAATTGGCAACTGCCTCGGGCTTTACTGCACCATCATCGGCCATGGGCCTCTCCCAATGGATGCCTACCCCTTTTTACCGGGTGGCTTATTGCGCAGCGACCTCAGGCGTGGCTTGCGGACGACGTACCTGCACCAGCTCTTCAGCCACCTGGAACGCAATCTCCAATGCTTGATTGGCATTCAGGCGCGGATCGCAATGGGTGCGATAGCGGCTGGCCAGTGCGGCATCGGTGATTTCCTCAGCACCGCCGGTGCACTCGGTCACATCTTGGCCAGTCAGCTCAATATGGATACCGCCCGGATGGGTACCAAGCTCACGGTGCACGGCAAAGAAAGCCTTAATCTCAGTCATAATCCGCTCAAACGGGCGGGTTTTGTAACCAGACTCAGCCTTAATCGTGTTGCCATGCATCGGGTCACAGGACCAGACAACCAGGCGGCCATCATCACGCACACGCTCAACCAGTTTCGGCAGCTCATCAGCCAGCTTCTCATGGCCCATACGGGTGATGAGGGTTAGGCGGCCAGGCTCATTGTCCGGGTTCAGCACATGGATCATGCGCATTAGATCATCCGGTGTCATGGTAGGGCCGACCTTCAGGCCGATTGGGTTCTTCACCCCGCGCAGGAACTCAACATGGGCACCGTCGAGCTGACGGGTCCGCTCACCAATCCAGAGGAAGTGTGAGGAGACATCGTACCAATCGCCGGTGGTGCTATCGACACGGGTCAGCGCTTCCTCATAAGGCAGCAGCAGCGCTTCATGGGAGGTGTAGAAGTCAGTCTCACGGATCGACTGGGTTGTCTTTGAGGTAATCCCGCAGGCTTCCATGAAGCGAAGGGTCTCATCCAGACGGTTGGCGAGATCACGATAACGATCACCGGCAGGGCTGTCAGAGACGAATCCCAGGTTCCATTGGTGAACCTTATGTAGGTCGGCGAAACCACCCTGAGCAAAGGCACGCAGCAGGTTCAGCGTGGCGGATGCCTGGTGGTAGGCCTTTACCATCCGGTTTGGATCGGGAACGCGGGATGCCTCATCAAACGGCAGTGCATTGATGATGTCGCCGCGATAGCTGGGCAGCGTCTCATCACCGATGGTCTCATTGTCAGACGAACGCGGCTTTGCAAACTGACCCGCAAGGCGCCCAACCTTCACAACCGGCATGGAACCGGCAAAGGTCAGCACAACCGCCATCTGCAGCAGCACCTTAAAGGTGTCGCGGATGTTGTCGGCGCTGAACTCAGCAAAGCTCTCAGCACAATCACCGCCCTGAAGCAGGAACGCCTCCCCCATCGCCACGCGGGCAAGGTCACGCTTCAGGCTTCGGGCCTCACCGGCAAAGACCAGTGGCGGCTGCTGGGCCAGGGTGTCGGTAGCAGCTTGCAAGGCGGCTGGATCCGGATAGTCCGGCATCTGCATCGCCTTATGGTTGCGCCAGGTTTTTGGGTTCCAGTTTTCAACGGTCATGTTCGGTTCGCTCAACTTGGCTGGCCCGGCCTATCCGGGTCGCGCGTTCTTAGATGTTTTCTCAAAGCTCGGTGCCATGGTTGTTCAGCATTTGGTGATTTGTTCACGCGATAACCACCAACAACCCCGCATACCCCCCATGGCGAAAGGCGCGGCAGTTTAAGCATCGGCGGCCCTGAGTCCACCAGGAAGGTGGCCAAAATCCGGGATACTTCGCCCTTACCCTATCGGCTCTGTTGCTCGAATGCCATGGCGATGTGGATAAGTTTTCCATGTCGATTCGCCAAGGCTATCCCCGATTCGCCGTTTGATTCATAGTCTTACGCAGGTACTTGGAGAGAGGCTTTGAGGCGGGCCGAATAAGCACGCTATTTCAACAGCTTAATTGGTGTTATTCTGACTTCGCCGTAAAACTTGCGGCGAAGTCAGTGATTCCAGGGCTAAGAAATAGCGCTGATTCGACCGGTCTCAATTGGGGATAAGTTTGTTGGAAACAGAACGTTTAGGGAGCGGCTAACCCCATGTACGGCAACCATTTTAGTGAATTAGAGCAAGCCCTCGTCGAGGGTGACCTGACCAAAGCATCACGCGTCCTCGTCGATCTCGACGAACGTAAGGAGCGGATGAACCGAATTGAGCAGCACAGATTGCGTCAGCTCGAGACTGCTTACCTCGGCATTGTCAACGTGCTCCACAATCCGGGCGTGATTCATTAATCACCCCCGCTGCGCTATCGCATCAGTAAATCCAGATCGTTATTCGGCTGCCTGGCGGCGTTCTTTCAAGGTGGACGCCGCGGGCTCACGCATGGTGACGAACTCCTCCGCCACCGTCGGATGCAGGGCCACCGTCGCATCAAACTGCGCCTTGGTGGCGCCTAGGGTAACGGCAACCGCCAGACCCTGAATAATTTCAGCGGCATTCTCGCCCAACATATGAACGCCCAGCACACGATCGCTATCCCGGTCCACGACCAGCTTCATCATGGACCAAGGCTGGTTGCCACCAAGGGTGTAGCGCATGGCACGGAACCGTGTGCGGAACACCTCTACATCAAAGCCAGCATCAACAGCTTCCTGCTCGCTCAAGCCAACCGAGGCTAACTCAGGCGTGGTAAAGACGGCGGTCGTGACCATGGCATAGTCGATTTTGTTTCGACCCTCTGGTCCAAACAGCTGATCGGCAAGCCAGTGCCCTTCCCTAATCGCCACCGGCGTTAGGTTTACACGGTCCGTCACATCCCCAACCGCATAGATTGACGGGATATTGGTTCGGTAATGCTCATCAACCTTAATGGCGCCAGCCTCATTGGTCTCAATTCCAACCTCATCGAGGCCAAGGCCTGCGATACGTGGGCGGCGGCCAATGGCAAACAGCATCTGATCAGCATCTAACACATCACCATCGGTGAGATGGACTTTCAGCGTGTCGCCTTCCTTCTCAATCTTCGGGATGGTGGTGTTGAAGTGGATTTTGATGCCACTGGCGAGGAAGTCCTCAGTCAGCTGCTGGCGCAGGTCATGGTCGAAATTTTTCAGGATCTCAGGACCCCGATAAATCACTGTCACGTCGCTGCCTAATGCATTGAATATGCTGGCGAACTCTAGGGCAATATAACCACCACCAGCAACCACAAGCCGCTTCGGAAACTCCGGTAAGTGGAAGATCTCATCAGAGCTGATGGCATACTCAACACCCGGCATATCCGGCATGGAGGGGACGCCACCAGTAGCAATCAGGATATGCTCAGCCGTGACGGTTTGATTGCCGACTGTCACTTCGTTAGGGCCAGTGACCCGGGCATGGGCATTGAAGGTTGTCGCCTTCACACCGTCCAAGCCGGATTGATACTTACCGCTGATAACATCGGTCGTACCGTTTACGGCATCGCGCAGCTTTGGCCAGTTGAACGCTGGTTTACCGCCCTCATGCTCCCAGCCGTAATCAACGGCGTCTTGGAACGCGCGGGCGTGCTGACCAGCGAAAACCATGTACTTCTTTGGTACGCAGCCGCGATTGACGCAGGTACCGCCCATATCGCGGTCCTCTGCCACCACGACTTTGGCGCCATGCTGGGCAGCGATGCGGGCGGAGCGGACACCGCCAGAGCCACCACCGATGACAAAGTAGTCGAAATCAAACTTGCGGGCGTTATCAGCCATCTCCGGCACTCCCCACCCTTGTTGGGTGCTTTGTTTTGGATCGTCAGCGCAGAGATCAGATCAGAGGCCGGCAATCAGCGTGTACTTAATCTCTAGATATTCATCGATGCCGTGATGTGAACCCTCACGACCGATGCCGGATTGTTTAACACCGCCAAATGGCGCCACCTCGGTGGACAGAATGCCGGTATTCACCGCCACCATGCCATACTCCAAAGCCTCAGAAACCTTGGTGATCCGACCGATATCGCGGGCGTAGAAATACGCGGCCAGCCCAAACTCGGTATCATTTGCATAGCTGATCACCTCATCCTCGGTCTTGAACCGGAACATCGGCGCCAGCGGGCCAAAGGTCTCCTCACGGGCAACCTTCATCTCCTGGGTCACACCGGACAGCAGGGTTGGCTGGAAGAATAACTCTCCATGCTCATCCCGCGCGCCACCGGCCATGATCTCAGCGCCCTTGGAAGTGGCATCAGCTAGGTGATCCTCAACCTTCTCAACCGCCGCCATCTCAATCAGCGGGCCAACATCAACGCCCTCGGTAAAGCCATCACCGACTTTGAGGCCCTTAACCGCCTCGGCAAACTTGGCCGCGAAGGCATCATAGACACCGTCCTGAACATAGATGCGATTGGCACAGACACAGGTCTGACCGGCATTCCGGTACTTACAGACCAGCGCCCCCTCAACCGCCGCATCAAGATCGGCGTCATCAAAGACGATGAAGGGTGCATTGCCGCCCAGCTCAAACGACACCTTCTTCACCGTATCCGAACATTGGCGCATCAGAATGCGACCAACCTCGGTGGAACCGGTGAAGGAAAGCTTGCGGACGATCGGGTTATCGCAGAGCGCCTTACCAATCTCAATCGAGCCGCTCGCGCTGCCGGTAACAATCGATAACAGGCCCTTCGGCAGACCGGCCCGCTCGGCCAGAACCGCCATGGCAAGCGCAGAGTATGGCGTCGCCTCAGCCGGTTTCACCACCATCGGACAACCAGCGGCCAGTGCTGGCGCTGCCTTACGGGTGATCATCGCGGTTGGGAAATTCCAGGGCGTGATGGCGGCGGTGACGCCAATTGGTTCCTTCGTCACCATGATCCGACGATCAGCCATATGGGTCGGGATCACCTCGCCATAGGTACGCTTCGCCTCTTCTGCAAACCACTCAACAAAGCTGGCGGCATAGGCAATCTCACCCTTGGCCTCAGCCAGTGGCTTACCCTGCTCCAGCGTCATGAGGCGGGCCAGGTCCTCCTGATGCTCCATCAGTAGGCCCAGCCAGTTTTTCAGGATGGCACCGCGCTCTTTTGCTGGCTTCGCCTTCCAGGCAGGCCAGGCGGCATTGGCCGCGGCAATGGCACGATCAGTCTCGGCCTTACCCAGATTGGGTACCGTGCCGATGACCTCACCGGTTGAGGGGTTGGTCACCTCAAAGGTTGCGCCGCTATCGGCATCAATCCACGCGCCGTCGACATAGGCTTGGCTGCGGAACAGCTCTGGATCGTTGAGCTTCAAACGCAGGCTAGTGGTGTCGATGGTATCCATGGGGCGGCCCTCCGTAATTCGTTGCCGTACAGATAGGTAGACCGGCGGGCAAAAGCAAAGGGAGAGGTTGCCCCCTACTCCACTGTTACCGCCTTGGCGAGGTTACGTGGTTGGTCAACATCGGTGCCTTTCAGGACGGCTGCATGATAGGCGAGCAGCTGGACCGGCACGGTGTAGAGGATCGGCGCCATATAAGATGCAGCCTCTGACGGTATGCTTGGCATTGGGATTGACCAGGTCGTGACGTCCTCTAACGCCTTCACCGATGTCTCATCGCCAATTAGCAGCAGGCGCGCGCCACGGGCGGTTGCCTCACGAACATTGGATAGCGTCTTCTCAAGCCAACGGTCCGATGGCGCTACCACCACGACGGGCATGGTTTCATCGATTAGGGCGATTGGCCCGTGCTTCATCTCCCCCGCCGCATAACCCTCAGCATGGATGTAAGAGATTTCCTTCAGCTTTAGCGCGCCCTCCATCGCAATTGGATAGGAACGGCCACGACCGAGATAGAGCACCGAATGGGCACTGGTGATATCGGCCGCGATCTCCTTGATCGCCTCATCATGGTTTAGAACCTCAGCAATCCGGGCTGGCACCTCACGAAGGGCGGCAGACAACGCGCGTTCCTTCACCTCATCAACATGGCCACGCTTACGTGCGGCATACATGGCAAGACAGGCTAGGGTTGAGAGCTGGGTGGTAAACGCCTTGGTTGAGGCAACGCCAATCTCAGGGCCGGCAAGGGTGTAGACGGTTTGGTCTGCCTCCCGCGCCATGGTGCTCTCCGGCACATTGACCACGGCCAGGGTCTTCTGTCCCTGGTTCTTGGCAAAGCGCAATGCCTCCAACGTATCCAGCGTCTCACCAGATTGGGAGATCACGAGGGTTGCTGAACCTTCCGAGGCTGGCAGGTTGCGATAGCGATACTCCGACGCGATATCGACCTCAGTTGGCAGTCCGGCAATTTCCTCAAACCAATAGCGCGCGACCAGGCCAGCATAGAATGCCGTACCGCAGGCCGTGATGTGCAGTCGGTTCAGATTGGCGAAGTCGAAATCAAAACTCTCAAACGCGGCCTCGCCCGTTGCCGGATGCAGGTGCGCATTCACAGTGTTACCGATCACCTCTGGCTGCTCGTGGATCTCTTTGAGCATAAAGTGACGGTAGTCACCCTTGCCGGTCATGGCGCCGGTGACTGAGCTTTGACGGATTGGGCGCTCAACTGTGCTGCCATCACGGCGGAAGATCTCTGCCTTACCGCGCCGAATGACGGTCCAATCACCATCCTCAAGATAGCAAACACGGTTGGTGTAAGCGGCCAGCGCCACGGCATCGGAGGCGAGGAACATCTGCCCCTCGCGGTCCCTCTCACCATACCCAATGGTCATCGGTGTCCCCTGGCGGGCACCGACCATCAGGTCATGCTCTCCCGCAAAGATCAGCACCAGGGCGTAGGCCCCTTCCAACCGGGCAAAGCTGGCCTTGGCAGCCTCAACCGGCTCCAAACCCTGCTGCAGGTAATCGGTCACCAGATGGGCGACGATCTCGGTATCCGTCTCGGTCTCAAAGCGGTGCTGCTTCTCCTTCAGCTCCGCCTTCAGCTCCTGGTAGTTTTCGATGATGCCGTTATGGACAATGGCCACCCGCTCTGTGGCATGGGGGTGGGCATTGTTCTCGGTCGGCGCGCCATGGGTCGCCCAGCGGGTATGGCCAATACCAACATCACCCTCCAAAGGCATCTCGTCCAGCTTGCCAGCCAGGTTGACGATCTTGCCCTCGGCCCGGCAGCGCTGAATATGGCCGTTGGAGAGGGTGGCAATACCGGCACTGTCATAACCCCGATACTCTAGGCGCTTCAGCCCCTCAAGCACAGCTGGGGCCACATCACCATCGCCCAGAATCCCGATAATACCGCACATGGTTAGCTATCCTTCTTAGCGGCCTTCTTGGCCTTCTCCGCCGCACGCATCTCGCGGAACGTGGCGGCACGGCCCGGGTTATCAACCTGGATTCCGCGCGCTACCGCAATAGCGTCGGCGTCTACGTCGTTTGTGATGGTGCTGCCCGCACCGATGATGGCGCCGTCACCCACCTTGACCGGGGCGACCAGCGCTGAGTTGGAGCCTATGAAGGCATTGCGGCCAATCTCAGTCCGTGATTTGGAAAATCCGTCATAGTTGCAGGTAATTGTGCCCGCACCAACATTGGCATCTGGCCCAATTGTGGCATCGCCCAGATAGGTTAGGTGATTGGCCTTCGCCCCCTCACCCATCTCAACATTCTTGGTCTCAACAAAGTTGCCGACCCGCGCCTGGGCACCAATGCTACTGCCTGGTCGGATACGCGCATAGGGGCCGATGGTGGCGCCAGCGCCGATCTCACAGCCCTCGAGATGCGAAAAGGCGCGGATGGTGGCAGCACCCGTCACATTAACGCCAGGGCCGAACACCACATGCGGCTCAACGATTGTATCGGGCGCAAGCGATGTATCCGTCGCCAGAAACACCGTCTCTGGCGCTGTTATGGTGACACCATTGACCAAATGCCGGGCCCGCAGGCGGTCCTGCATCACCGCCTCAACCTTGGCGAGGTCAGCACGGTCGTTGACCCCCATGGCATCGGTGGGATGTCCCTCAACCGCCATGGCCCCATGGCCAGCGTCCCGGGCAATCTCCACCAGATCGGTCAGGTAGTACTCGCCCTTGGTGTTCTGATTATCGATCTGCGCAACCAATGCCCGGCCCTTGGCGAGATCGAAAGCGCAGAACCCGCCATTGCAGAGATCAATTGCCAGAGTCTCGGCATCAGCCTCCTTCGCCTCAACAATACGCAGCAGTTCACCGGCACCATTAGTCACCATCCGGCCATATGCACCCGGCTCTGCCACCCGCATGGCGAAGAAGGTAACGGCTGCATTCCCCTCACGAATGGGGGCGACCAGCGCTTCGATTGTTTCTTGCCGGACCAAGGGCGTGTCGGCGTAGACCACCACGGCAATGCCTGTTGCATCGGCGGGAATTGCTGACAATGCGGCCTTAACGGCATCACCCGTTCCCTGAGCCACTTGTTGGACCGCGATGCTATGGCCAGTAAAAGCAGTTTCAAGCGCTGGCATGTTTGGGCTGACCACCCCGGTGACAGAGGCCGCGCCACAATCACTGGCAACAGCCAACACATGGGCCAGCATTGGCTGATGGGCGACGTGGTGCAGCACCTTCGGCGTGGCGGACTTCATCCGCGTACCCTGCCCGGCGGCGAGCACAATGATATGAAGATCGGTCATGGGTTACGGGCGCGCCATCCTGGGCGCAGCTGCGGGGGCATGGACGGGCCTTGGCCTCGTCAATCAACAGGACTGTTTCCTGCCACAGCATTGTGCGGTGCGAAAATCAAAAACTGTTGCAGCGCTTTACAGGGCAAACGACTGCGGCCTGATTACCCTTCAAAGCCAGGGACTTGGCTAGCGCTTAAGAGCCTTTGGCTCCGGGCCTGTTGTTGGGCCTTTGGGGGCTCGATCGGCTCGCCAACTCCCCAGTCGGGAAGCAGCCTCAGTGTTCAGCTGACTGTCATTTGCCGCGACAATGCTGGGCCCAAACCGTTCATGGATGTCAGCAACCATGCTGTCCACCATCTCTTCCGTGGGACCAACCTTACCCGAGCCATCAATCGATCCGATAACAATTGGAGATGGCGCAGGCTTATCCCCCTCAATCACCAATGCGGTGGTCGAAATGTTGTCGGTGTTTCTCCGCGCGGCGGCTTCTGCCCTCTCGATGATGTCATCAACCAGCCGGTCAGCCATGGGCGAAGAGGGATCAGCTAACCCACGGTCAATAGATTCACCGATCAACTCGCGTATCGCTCGATTAGCATCCTCCACTTCCATGCCCTGATCGATAAACTTACAGGCATCGCAATAGCCATCCCAATAGCCATCGCTCGCCGTAATCACCGTCGCGGTATCACCAGGCTGCAAATCAAACTTGACCGTCTGCGACATTGTCTCCGGCAAAACATCGAGACCGATGCCATTTACTAGTTTGCGGAGAGCTGGCGTTTCCCGGCCAAACTCTGCAGGGAAACACTCATCATCGAACAGACGTTGCACGCGGGTTGGTCCACCATCGCCGGGTGTGACAGCAACAAAAACATCGCAATCGCCAATTGATGATGCTTCCAACTTCAGGGACCGACCGTTCGGTCCATCTTCTGTCGAAACCCGAACTAAAGACGCGGCCGCTGATGAATCAGCGTCCGCATGCTTTTCACCCAACTGATCCAGCATGTTGGTGAGTTGGTCGACAGGCTTATCCCCGTCAGGCATCTCAGATGCCGCGAACGCAACATGACGGTCTTGCTGGTGCGATCCGAACTCTGGGTGGCCCAGATAGCGCCGCGTCCCGTTCTTAATTCCGGCATGTGCGCTGGCACTCACAGCACCGGTTAATGCATTCGCTTCTACAGCCAAACCATCCCCATAGACCCCGATCGATGCTGCCATAGGCAAGCACCTTCACCACTACTATAGCGTAAATTGTCATTCGCTGATACACGCGTCCGGACATTGCGTTTGTGGGCGTTTGAGCGGATCGCTGATATGGTGCCTGGCAACGGTTCGTGACTTGCAACTTAGACCCGCCTGTGACCCAAGCATTCTCAACACCGATCAATTCAGAGATCGAGCGGCTGGCCCGCAATTACATCAATCCAGTTCTAAGCCTCTCTGAAAGTGAGTTTGCCCTGCGCCTTCAGGTGGCTGGTGGCGCCGAGGGGATTGCGGCTGGCTTTAAGTTGAAGACCCCAGAGATTGATGAAGGCAGCATTGTTGGCACCAAGAAGAGCACGGCCCAGAAGGTAGAGGAGTACAAGCAATCCTCGACCAAAAGCGTCACCCATCTCTCCATAACGATTAAGGCTTCAGGCGATGTTGGTTTACTGGCTTGCCGACCAACCAGCGGGCGCCGGCCACCAATTGAGATCATTAAGGAAGGGCCCGATCTGTTGTTTGTCATTGGCTATCACGAGCAAACCAATGACCAGGCCTGGGAAGTCGTCAACACGGTGAAGGATATCCTGAGCGATATTGAGGATGATCTTGAGACTCTAATCCCACCGATCCAGGAAGAGATGGTGCGCAAGGTTGAAGCCAAGGTCCGGGATATTGAACGTGATAAAGCGATTGAGGCCTCCATCACCTTCCCGGTAAAAGACGGTTAAGCAACACGCGACCAGGCCCATTAGAGAAGAAGTTCAGCCCAATGATCCATAAGGCCAAAAAGGTGGTGATCATCACCGAAAAGATTATCGCCGAGCAGGTTTCCAAACTGATCGAAGAATGCGGCGGCAGTGGTCATACCGTTGTGGCCGCTGGCGGTAAGGGCAGCCGTGGCATTCGTCGCGCCGACCGCGCCAACGTCATTGGCGACTTTGCCAATGTGAAGTTCGAGGTAATCACCGATAGCCAGGAAGTGGCAGAGGCCATTGCCACCAAGACGGCTGACACATTCTTTGAGAACTATTCAGGCATCACCTACATTGAGAATGTAGAGATCCTGCGCCCACACAAATTTCAGCCAGAAGCTGAAGGCGAAGAATAGGCCCCCATCACCTACTTAAAGATGGCATCAGCCATCGCGATGAAGAGTGGGATGCAAATCGCCACGGCCACCGGCGTACCAACACTAGTAGACGCACCGATATAGGATGACGGGTTGGCCGTCGGGATCGCGCCACGCAGCGTCGGCGGGCCCGAAATATCCGAACTTGAGGCCGCCAATACGGCCAGGATCACCACACCGCCTGGGCTAAACCCAACAGCGACATGGGCGATGTAGCCGAGGCCAAAGGCAATCAGGCCGTGAACAATCGGCGCCAGGGCAGCGTAAACCGCGTACCAATGGGCAACCCGGCGCAGTTCAGCCAGGCGGGTCCAGGCCTCCATGCCCATAATCAGCATCAGGATTGAGAGCAGGCCGCGGAATAGCGGGTCATAGAAGCTGTCGAACACCCGCTCTGGGTTTGTTACCAGCCCCAGGATCAGGCCCAGGATCAACGCCGACAGGGCAGAGCCACGCAGGCTGTCGCGGATGATTGGCCAAACGGCAACCCGCTTGCCCTCACCCTCACCGTCTTCGCCCGCTTCACCCTTGGCGAGATAGATCTTGGCCAGGACAATCGCGAGGATCAGCGCGGGAATATCCATGAACGGATAGAGCGCCGGCGCCCAAGCTTCATAGGTCAGGCTCTCCTGCTCCATCACCACCATTGCGGCAGCGAGGGTTGACGCAGAGACGGCGCCAAACAACCCGGCGGTGGCAATGCCATCCTCAACCTTCACGCCAGGCAGTCTTGCGAGCGTAAAGCGGCCGAGGAAGACGATGATTAAGCCGACCAGCACCGCCATGAAGGCCGGTAGCGCCATGGTGCTTAAATCGGCCTCACGGATTTCCATGCCGCCGTTCAGACCAACCCGCATCAGCAGCATAAAGACAGCAAACTGATAGATTGCGTCAGGCACCTGCAGCTTACTGCCGGAAGCACCCAGCAGAATGCCCCCAATCAGAAAGCCCAATGTCGGGCTCTGCAGTTGGGTCAGGAAGCGCAGGAAAAAATCAGCCAGCAAATCCATTGCGGCGCTCAACCTATGATTGTTCGAGGTGGCCCTGATGTATCGGGACCCGCCGCGATACTCAAGCCAATCCGGCGGTATTCCTGATGCTTTACTGCTAAGAGTTGGGGGATAGGCCACGGCTTGACACCGTGCATCCGGCGACTTACACCCACGCCCAAGTAATCCGCATATGCATGCCGGTTACGGGCGCGTAGCTCAGCGGGAGAGCACTGCCTTCACACGGCAGGGGTCACTGGTTCAATCCCAGTCGCGCCCACCATCGAATAGAAAACACCGTGAATCCTCAAAACGCCATAACGGAAGAAGCCCTGGTCGAGCAGGCCAAAACTTCTTCGCACCCCACCCTTGGCTATTATTTCATGCTGCTGATGGCAGCGGCGATTGCGTCGATTGGGTTAATCCAAGACAGCGCGCCCGCGATTATCGGCGCGATGATCGTTGCCCCACTGATGGCCCCGATCATTGGCCTCGCCATCGGTACCTTAGCGGGCAACAGGCAACTCGCCCTGACCTCACTACTCGCGGTCTGCACTGGCGCCGTTTTTGTCGTCGCGATTGCCTTCGGAATTGCAGAGATTTTCGGCTTGCGGGTCGTCGGGCCTGAGATATCGGCACGAACCCTGCCCTCCACCTTAGATCTCGTTATCGCGATCTGTGCCGGCGGGGCCGCCGCCTTTGCCCATGCGCGGCTGAACATTGTGAACTCAATCGCTGGGGTGGCCATTGCCGTTGCCTTGGTCCCACCCCTGGCGGTCTGTGGCATTGGCCTTGCCGTGGGTGAAGCGGCCGTGACCGATGAGGGGCTTGAGTTCGCCGACCTTAATCTTGGATTTGGCGGTCATGGCAATCTGATGGCAGCGGGTGCGTTCCTGCTCTTCATCACCAATATGATCGCCATTGTGGCGGCCGCACTCGCCGTGTTTGCCGCGCTTGGGTATGGCCATTGGCGGCGTGCGATCGGTGTCTCCCTCGCCCTGCTATTTTCAATCGGCTTTATCACCGGACAGCTGGATAAGCAGCTTGAGCTGATCTATGCCGAGGATCGGGTTAAGCGCCTTTACGCCAAGGCGGTTGAGAACAGTGAGAACTTCGCCACCAAAGAGCTTTATGTCCGCCGAGTTGGGGCGCGGCGGGTCAATGACCAAATTGAAATCTCAATGCTGTTCATCAGCCAAGGTAAACATTTGGACGATATCGAGGTGCTGGCAGAGAAGTTTCGTCAGCTGATTTCAAATGATCTGGGTGAAGAGATTGTGCTGAAGCTGACGGTCATGCCGCTCAACATCGTCAGCCACACCGCCTCCCCCTCGGACTAGGTGTCGCCCAAAAGAAATGGCCCGGCATCTAGGACACCGGGCCACCCAAAGAACAGACGCAACAGGCCTTAGTTCTCATACCGCTTGATGATGTTCTGCTTGGCCGTCTCATACTCTTCGTCGGTCAGCAAACCCTGATCAAACGCAGCCTTAAGGTCGGTCAGCTCCTGGCCCATGGTGGTGCTTGGGCTCACCGTTGCGCTGGCACTAGCGGTTGGTTCGGCCTTGTCTTCACCACCGCCGCAGGCAGCCAGAAACACGGTTAAACAAAGAACGGGAATAAGCTTGATTAGGGATCGCACGGTTCGCCTCCTGAAAAATCACGATGTTTGGCTGCTTACAGCATCCCCAAGGTTGAGAGAAGCTCAATGTTTCAACAGTTTTAATCGCTTAGTGGATATGTATGACCTTGCGTTGGATCACCAATACCGCTTCCATGCGCGCCAACTTCCCGCCGATTTGGAGCGCATTTCCCCATGATCCCACGTTTCCTCCTGGCCACCCTGATGGCCGCTATCCTCGCCACGACTAGCCCTTTATCCGCCTTCGCTGATCCAGCCAAAGAACTGGGTGATAAGGCCCTCGCCGCGCTGGAGGAGCTGTATCAAAGCGAGCCAGACACCAAAGCGCTCGGTGAGAAGTCGGTTGCGATCCTGGTCTTCCCAGAGATCGTTAAGGGCGGCGTCATCATTGGTGGACAGTTTGGCGAAGGCGCGCTGATTGTCGATGGCAAACCAACCGAGTTTTACAACATCGCTTCAGCTTCAATTGGCCTACAGCTTGGCGGTCAGACCTTTAGCTATGCAATGTTCTTCCTAACCGACAACGGGCTGCAATACCTGCGCGACAGCAGCGGTTGGGAACTTGGCGTTGGCCCTACCCTCGTCGGTGGTGATGAGGGTTGGTCCAAGTCACTTGGCACCAACAACCTGCAAGGCGACATCGCACCCGTCTTCTTTGGACAGAGCGGCCTGATGGGTGGCGGCAGCATTCAGGGCTCAAAAATTACCGAGATTGATCCCTGATCCCAGCAATTGACCAGAAGTAGGCAACATCCACTGATTATTCCTGGTTAACGAGCCCCGGTAATTTGCCGGGGCTCTTTTTCTTGCAGTGCAACAATTCCCAGAACGGCATATCTGCCATGCCGTTAAAACACTGATCTCATTCGGATAATTGATGCACATCAACACGCCGAACGGGCAGCCGGTGTTTTATCCGACCGCCACCTTACTGCGATATGACTAGATTTTTGGGAAGCAACCATTATGGCCCCCGCCCGCATTTTGACCCTGCTCGGCATCACCAATGTGATCACCGTGCCCTTGGACGCCACCGTCGAACAGGCGTTGCACATTCTGGATGATAATGGCCTGCGCGCAGCGCCTGTCGTCGATAAAGAGAATGTCTTTCACGGCATGTTCTCAACCCATGAGGTGATCCGCAGCCTGGTGCCGTCTTACATGACCGATGGCATGGCCTCCCTCGATTTCGCCGCTGGCGCCAGCACCGTGTTGGCCAGCCGGTTGCGTCACCAATTCCCGTCCAAGGTTGGCGATCACGTCTCCGCCGAGGACAGCATCAAGATCACGACCCACACCCGAACCTGGGAAGCACTTCGCATGTTGGTGAAGTACGGCTCCCCACTTCCGGTGGTGGACCGCCATGATGGCAAACTTATGGGCCTCATCTCAGAGCAATCGGCGATTGATGCCCTGCTGAAGATGGAAGCCGACGACGCTGAGCTCGACCAAGAGTAAGCGCCCCCTCTCCCGACATTTGAGTAATTCGATATGAGCACGCTCAACACCCACGGCGCTGGCCATCACGGCCATGGCGCACTCGATGCTGCCTCAACCGTTGTTTTCGGTTGGGACCCAATGATCACCGCAACGATCGTTCTTTGCATCGCCTATATCTTCATTATCTCCGAACGCATCCACCGCACGGTGATCTCCCTCATCGGTGCCGGTGTGATGATCATGCTGGGCGTGATGAACCAACACACGGCGGTCGAGGGTATCGACTTCAACACCATCTTCCTGCTGGTTGGGATGATGGCGATTGTCGGTATCACCAAGAGATCCGGTGTTTTTCAGTATGTAGCGATCCTGACCGCCAAGCAGGTGAAAGGTAATCCCGCCTCGTTGCTCGCCGGTCTGGCGATTATCACGGCGGTGTTCTCCGCCCTGCTCGACAACGTCACGACCGTGATGCTGATCGTGCCGGTTACGCTGCTGCTTACCGACCAACTAAAGCTACCCGCCTACCCGTTTCTGTTCTCGCAGATCTTTGCCTCGAACATTGGCGGCATGGCGACCCTAATCGGTGATCCACCAAACATCCTGATCGGCTCTGCCCTCGGCCTGTCCTTCATGGACTTCATCTACAATACCGGCCCAGCCTCGGTGATCATCCTGATCGTCATGATGGTGCTGTTCCACCTGATCTGGGGTCGGAACTTCAATGTGAGCATGCGCCTGCGTGCCCGCCTTATGCACTTTGAACCGAGCGAGGCGCTCACCGACAAGAAGCTATTGGTGCAGTCACTTGGTGTTATGGCCCTGGTCATCTTCGGCTTCGTCTATGGCCACGGCCATGGAATTGAGCCAGGCACGGTCGCCCTAACCGGTGCTGCGCTACTGATGATGATCGACACCTTTGGCCTGAAGCCGGAGGCACAATCTGAGAAGGTTCACGCTGCCCTCAGCACTGTTGAGTGGGACACGATCTTCTTCTTCATCGGCCTATTCATGCTGGTCTATGGCGTCGAGGAAGCGGGCCTGCTGTCACTTCTCGGTCAGAAGCTTCTTGCCGCCACCGGTGGTGACATCGCGATTACCGCGCTGCTGATCCTTTGGGTCTCGGCTGTCTTCTCAGCCATTGTCGACAACATTCCGTTCGTTGCCACCATGATCCCGCTGATCGCGTCGGTTGAGGCTGATATGGGTGGTCGTGAGGCCGTGATGCCAATCTGGTGGGCCCTGTCCCTTGGTGCTTGCCTGGGCGGCAATGGCTCTCTCGTTGGGGCGTCGGCCAATGTGATGGTTGCCAGCTTCGCTGAGCGTGCCAATCAGCGGATTTCGTTCCTGAAATTCCTGAAAACCGGCTTCCCGCTCATGATGCTGACGATCGCCATGGCTCATGTCTACATGGTGCTGTATTACGGCCTCTAAGCGATCAGCTTAGGCCCCAACCAGTACCGGACTACATGACCAACACCACTTGCCCAGCCTGCAACCATTCCGGCCAAAGGCTGGGCTATGCGGTGTCGCAAATTCCGGTCAACTCCGTTCGTCTACACCATGATGAGGCATCGGCGCGTGCGGCCGCCAGAGGCGATCTATCGCTTTATGGCTGCGTGCGCTGTGGCTTCGTCTGGAACGCTGAGTTCGATGCAGGGCTGATCGACTATTCATCAGGGTATGAGAGCACCCAAAGCTACTCTGGCACCTATCGTAAGTTCCTGGACCAGCAAGCAGTCGAGTTGGTTGAGGCTTACAATCTCAAAGGCAAAACAGTGATTGAGATTGGGTGCGGCCATGGCGAGTTCCTGGCCGCCCTCTGTAACGCCGGTGTTGGCCATGGCATCGGCTACGACCCCGCAGCCCTGGTTGAGCGACGGCCACAAATCGCCCAGGGTGAGCTCACCATAATCCAGGAGGCCGTAGGGCCCGAGACCACGCTTCAACAAGCCGCGCTGATCATCTGCCGCAATACGCTAGAGCATGTACCCGATGTCGCCGTGTTCGTCGCCGGCATCCGCCAAGCCCTAGAAAACCAGCCAGAGACGCCGGTGTTCATTCAAATCCCCTCCTGGGACCGCGTTGGGGCCGAGGGTGCGTTCTGGGACATCTATTACGAGCATTGCTCCTATTTCTCACAACAGAGCCTCAGCGGGCTGTTTGAGGGCTGTGGCTTCACGGTAGACCAGTGCAGCATGACCTTCGGCGGCCAGTATCTAGACCTTCGTGCGCGCGCCTCTAGCGCCAAGGCAGTAGACCGGGCCGTCTCTGAGATCGATATGACGGCGATCTTGAGCCAGCGGCAGGCCTGGCAAACCTACTTCCAGACCCTGCGTGACCAAGATCGAAAGGTTGTGCTGTGGGGTGGCGGTTCTAAAGCCGTGGCGCTTCTAACCAGCATCGATAGCCAGGACCGGGTGCTCGCCGCCGTTGATATCAACCCCCACAAACAGGGCTGCTACCTACCCGTCACCGGACATCCCGTTATCGGGCCAGAGCAGCTTAAAGAACTCGAGTTCGACGAGGTCTTATTGATGAACGGCATCTACCGGGATGAGGTGGCAGCGGACCTCAAACGCCTCGGCGTGACGGCTACGCTCAAGACCTTCGACTAAAGGTCAGGCGATCCGAAACTCTGGGATCGGAATGATGAAGCGTCCCCCTGCCCGATGAAACTCGGCTTCTTGCGCCATGATCTCGTCAGCAAAGTTCCAGGCTAACAGCAACAGGTAATCTGGCCGGTCATCAGCTAAGGCCTCGACCGGTTGGATTGGAATACGGGTCCCTGGCATATACCAACCATGCTTCACCGGGTTCTTATCCACGATATAAGCCAGGTCAGAGGAGCCCAGACCAAAATGGGCGAGCAGCGTTACCGCCTTGGCCGCCGCACCATATCCAACCACCCGCTCCTCGCGCTGCTTACAACCCGCCAGGGTTTGCAACAGCTGGTCCTTAAGACCCTCAATCCGCTGATTGAACCCAGCGTAGTAAGCGGGCGTTAGAATTTCAGCAGTGGCCTCTTCCTCAACCAAGGCCAAAACCCGATCACTCTCTGCACCTTGCCTGCTGATGAATAGGCGGAGTGAGCCACCATGAACGTCCAAACGCTCACAATCATTGATGGCCAACCCATGCCGCCCAAACAGATGGCGTAGTGCCGTCATGGAGTAATGGAAGACATGCTGATGATAGATGGTATCGAAGGCGAGGTTCTGAATTAGATCAGCCAAGTACGGCGTCTCAATTACCGCGCGCCCATCCGGCTTTAGACACTTGGCGATACCGCCGGCGAAGCCATTAATGTCGGGCACATGGGCTAGGACGTTATTGGCAAGGAACAGGTCAGCCTCAAGCTGGTGCTGCTCCACGAGCTCGTCGCTAAAGAAGCCATCAATCGTCTCGATACCCACTTGCCTCGCGGCATCGGCTGGCCCTTGGGCTGGATCGACGCCCTGCACGCTCATCCCCGCCGCTTTGAAATGCTTCAGCAGATAGCCATCATTGCTCGCTGCCTCCAAAACCTTAGTCGACGGCCCTTTCGGCAGCTCTGAGATCAAGCGGTCAGCGCTGGCCTTGAAATGTGCTGCCAGTGTCGTGGAAACGGATGAATAGTAAGGGTAATCATGCCGGAACAAGGTGTCCGGCGGGACGGTCACACTGAGTTGCGCCAGCCCGCAATCAGCGCATGCCACCAGGGCAAGCGGTGCGACCGGGTCGGCTTCACCCTGCTGTGCTTCTGGAACCAAACGATCAGCAAGCGGCGTCATGCCGAAGTCGAGAACCGCGAACAGGTTACGGGACTGGCAGGACCGACAGCAGGTGATCGTTGGCAGATCTAGCGGGTAAACTGATGGCGCCATGCGCGTCAGGTGCTTGTCCAATTCAAAGCGGCGTCGAGCTCGCCAGCGGCGATCAGGGCGCGAATTTTAGCCACTCGGCTATAGCGTGGTCCCTCAAACTCATCAACGGAGGCCGCATGGTTGGACAGACGATCAAACAAATCGCCAATACCCCGCTCAACAGTCCATTCGGGTTCGAACCCGGGAAGGCCACTCGCTGCCTTATCAAAGGTGACGCGGTAGGATCGTCGATCGGCACTCGCACGATCTGAGAACACCACATTCGCACCGGGCACGGCCGCCGCAATGCGTTCCGCAATCTCAACCACACGGAAATTCTGGTCCGTTCGGCCGATGTTGAACACCTGTCCGGTCACATCCATGGCAGGTGCGGCAGCGGCGGCAATAATGCTCTGTGCAACATCCGCCACATGAACCAATGGCCGCCAGGACTGCCCATCGCTTTTCAGGAACACCTGCTTATTGGCCACGGTGTAGGCCATCAGATTGTTCACCACTAAATCAAAGCGCAGCATTGGTGATGCGCCGTAGACGGTGGCGAACCTCAAAAACACAGGGCAGAAATCATCATCGGCCAGCGGGGCAATATCTCGCTCTGAGAGTATCTTGGACTGGCCATAGGGGGTGACCGGGTTAAGTGCGCTCCCCTCATCAATCCATTCCTCACCAGCGGCACCATAGACGCTGCAGCTCGAGGCGAAGACGAACCGTGAAACACCAGCCGTCTTGGCCAGTTCAGCTAGGCGAACACTGGCTTTGTGATTGATGTCCAGCGTGGTGTGGGCATCGAGGTCGCCTAATGGATCATTGGATAGGCCAGCCAGATGAATGACAGTATCTATGCCCTCCAGATCGCCGGCCTCAACGGTTCGGATATCTTTCGCAAGGCTGATGTCTGCCGATAGTGGATCACCAAAGCTACAATCTTGGTAGTAGCCCTGATCCAGGCCAACAATGCTGCACCCGTTGCTGCGCAGCATGGGTAGCAGAACCTGGCCGATATAGCCCTTCTCACCGGTAACAAGAACGCGCTTCACGGTATCACCAACCAAGGCGCGGCGCCTGACCTGGCCAGCTGATCTAACCGCTCAGCCTCCGCCGGTGTATCCATGCACTGCCAGAAGCTATTATGGCGATAGGCCCGCAACTGATCATCGGCGATCAAGGCCTGCATTGGCGCATCTTCAAGCATGGTCTGATCATCGGCGATGTAATCGAGAGCTTTCGGATCCATAACAAAGAAGGCGCCATTGATCCGCCCCTCAGATTTGGTGGGTTTCTCGGCAAAGCTGGTAACCCGGTCGCCATCGAGTGACAAATGGCCAAAGCGTGGCGGCGGATAAACGGCAGTCACGGTAACAAGCTTCCCATGATCCTGGTGAAACTGATACAGCGCCCTCAAGTCAATATCGGCCAACCCATCGGTCCAGGTCAGGAAAAATGGCGTGGAGCCGAGCTGATCGCGCAACCGCAGGAGCCGGCCACCGGTCGCCGTCTCTGCCCCGGTATCAACACCCCTCACCCGCCAATCATCTTGGCGCAGGCTGCGCTCAACTGCCCCGTCGGCAAGATACTCATCAATGGCCGCCGCATTGTGCCCCGTGGCGATGGTGAAGTCGGTCACGCCCTGACGCCCAAAGATTGCCATGACGTGCTCAATGATCGGTCGCCCATCGATAGGGGTCAGTGGCTTTGGCACCGGGGCATTACCAAGTCGTGCGCCCTTACCACCGGCGAGAATGACGGCCTTCACCTGCTCAATCATTGATCCGGCCGCTTCGCGTATAGATCAGCATAGGCCGAGCGCAGTTCCATCAGCGCCTCTGGCTGTTCTAGCAGTAGGCACTCATCAATCTTGCGCAGCGTCTGTCCTATGAATAGGCGATGGAAGAAGCTCTCCCCCGATAGCTTTGGCAGGTTCTCACCGGCCACATTAATCACCCGCTGCACATTCTTAGAAACGTCTTCGCCGCGCCGTTTCATGAAGGCGGCACTACCACGTTCAATCAAATCCATGCGTAGCTTGGCCGGTACCTTGGCCAGGCGGAACATGTTGATATGGGCATGGTACATATCGACGATTGGGCACAGCTGCTCTAACGCCGCCAGGGATGAATGCACGTCAAGCCCGCGCTCATGATCCATGGAGAACATACGCATTAAGTGCTGCATGCGTTCGTTCATGGTCGTCAGACCCGGCGACACGCTCTGGTACACCAGCGCATCTTGAACACAGTGAATCTTGCCATAGGTTGCCGCCTCACAAACGAAGACGTTATCGCCGCCAAACCGAAATGGCTGCGGCATCATCTGATCGAGAATGCTGCGCCGGTAAAGGGCAAAGAAATTTGAGGGTTGGCGATACTCGGCAATGACAGCACAGGCACGCTCAACTGGGTCATCATGATCCGCTGAGTAGAACGTCCATTTAACCGGCTGGTCGGCGATTGGTTGGTAGTCCTGATCAACCCGCAAGGCCTTGGCGTAAGCCATGGACGCATCCGGGTCGCCATCAAGGGCATGCGCCAGCTTCTCAAGATAATCAGGCGCCAGCACGTCATTGGCGCTACAGATCGCAACATAGTCGCCGCGCGCGTTCAGGAAGCTGCGGTTGATATTGGCGTTCTGGCCAATATTCAGCGCCTTCTGATGAACGGTGATATCGAGCCGGTCGCGATAGCCATCACAGATAGCCATTGAGCCATCAGTTGAGGCGTTATCGTAGATTGAGACGGTGAAGTCCTGAAAACTTTGCGCCACCAAACCGTCAAGCACACGGCCGATCCGCTTCTCCTCATTCCACATCGGAATGCAGACATCGATTTTGGGGGTGGCGGGCATTGTAAGGACAAAAGACTGACAGGATTACCGGCCTGCAAGAGAGGCCTGGAAACAAGTTAATGGTCACCTGCCATCTAGAGACAGGTGATTGCAAGCCTTGTGCGTGCCAGCAACGTCCTCACCGCCAAAACCGTTACCCGGTTAAGTCGAGCCCATAACAATGAATTTTGATGCCGCAAAAAGAAATAAAAGCCAGCAAGATCAAGAAAATCATTAGCACTTTACTCTGAACAAATATGTATGCTCTTAGCAGGACACATAGAGGCAAATAAAAACACCCCGCAAGGATGAAAAACATCGCAATTTGCATGCTGCAATTTGGGATAACTATGCAAAGCTTCCAAGTCTTCGGGGGTACTGCCAAACACCTAAAAATACCATCACCAGATCCTGGTGCTCGATAACAATTCAGTGTCGGCAAACTCTCCCCCCGACAGCATGACCACCAGCAGAATGCCCGCTGGTGTCCGACCGTTTATCCGGGGAGTGTTGCTGCGTGACACAACTATTCGATCCTAGCGCTGCTGGCCTGAATGAGGCTTTAACCACCTGCGACCGGGAGCCGATACACAAGCTGGGTTTGGCGCAAAGCTTCGGCGCAGTTATCGCCGCCTCAATAGATTGGCGCATTACCCACCACTCAGAAAATCTTCTTGATATCATTGACTTAGAGGACCACCCCAAGCTCGGCTCACCGCTTCAGGAGCTGTTTTCAGCAGAGGTTATGGCCCAGCTAAAATCCGCTGCCAGCCGCCTAACGGAGCCAGATCAAATTGAGCGTCTGTTTGGCATCAAGCTGGCCCAAACCGCCCCCTATCCATTCGCCTTAAGCCTGCATCGCAGCGGCGAGCATATCTTAATCGATATTGAGCCCGATCCATCCCCGGACGCAGAGGCGTTCGACTCTCTACTGATGCTTCAAACCAGTTTGGACGACCTTCGCCGTGAGCCAGATTTGGTGCAGAGAGCCAACAACACAGCAAACCTGGTTCAGAGGCTGACCAGCTTTGATCGGGTGATGATCTATAAGTTCGTAGAGGGTGATGATGGGCAAGTAATTGCCGAGGTTAAGCAACCGGATATGGAGCCATATCTGGGTCTGCGCTACCCGGCCTCTGATATCCCAAAGCAGGCGCGAGAACTCTATAAGCGCAGCCTTATTCGGGTCATTGCAGATGTCCATGACGCTGGGCATCCAATTGTGCCGCAGAGAAGCGTAGAGGGATCGATACTCGACTTAAGTCTATCCAGTGTTCGATCAGTCTCCCCAATTCACCTAATCTATCTGCAGAACATGGGCGTCGCCGCCTCGATGTCGATTTCAATCATCGTCCAGGGACGCCTATGGGGTCTAATCGCCTGTCACCACAACTCACCGCACCTACCCCACCCCAAACTGCGCGCCGCGGCTGAGGTGGTAGGCCATTTCTTCGCCCTTGCCATCGATGAGCTGGAGACCAAGGAAGATCAAGAGGCGCGAGACAAAGCCAAACTGGTGCATGACAGTGTCGCCATCCAGTTCAGCCAAGACTCAGATATCGCCGATCACTTTGAAACGCTAGTCTCAGCCAGCCAGGATGCTATCGAGTTTGATGGGGCCATGATGTGGGCCAATGGCAAGTTCAAAGCCACAGGCTCAGTGCTTACGGAGGCAGAGTTCGATGATCTTCTACCACTCCTCAACCAAGCAGCCAACGGACGGCACTTTGTCACCAATAACCTATCCGGCCTTCACGCCAGTGCGGCTGCCTATGCCGATAGAGTTGCAGGGATTGTCGCCATCCCGGTCTCAAGGCAGCCACGCGACTATCTGGTGTTCTGCCGGCGGGAAGAAGTTACAGACCTCTACTGGGGCGGCAATCCATCGAAGCCAGTTCAATCAAATCCCGGTACCTCTGCCTTAACACCCCGCGCAAGTTTTGCCGCCTGGCAGGAGACCAGACGCCTGTATTCCAAACCTTGGTCACGGGCGGAGGAAGGCTTGGCTGCGGGCCTTAGGGCCACGTGGATAGAGATCGTCTTGCGCATGTCGGATGTAAACCTGGCCGAGCGGCAGAAGGCACAGGCGCAGCAAGAGGTATTAATCGCCGAACTTAACCACCGGGTTCGCAACATCCTAAACTTGATCCGCAATCTGATCTCACAAAGCCAAACCGGGGCAGACAGCATCCATGACTTCACCGAGATTGTCGGCGGCCGGATCCATGCGCTGGCCCATGCCCATGACTTGATCACCAAGCGGAACTGGAATGCGGCAAGCCTACAGGAGCTGATACAGGTTGAAACCCGTGCCTATCTCGGCACCAAAGCCGACCGGGTAAGCATCGAGGGCGTTGATGTGATGATCAGCCCTAAGGCCTTCACCACCATCGCCCTGGTTCTGCATGAGCTAATCACCAATGCCAGTAAGTATGGCGCGCTCTGTGACAAGCGTGGGCATGTCCTAATCAGAAGCGAGGTTGAGCCCAATGGCGCCCTGCGCCTGAATTGGCGGGAAAGCGGCGGACCAAAGGTCAAGGCGCCTGAGCTGCTAAGCTTTGGAACCACCATCATCGAACGCTCGATCCCCTTTGAATTAAAAGGTGAGGCTGAGATTCAGTTCCCGCCATCCGGCGTTAGAGCCAGGTTCCTTATCCCCGCCGACTATATCGAGGTTAACGGCGGCAGCGAGCAGACAGGCAAGGCAGAAGCTAAGACATCACAAAGCAAAAGCACGGACATCAAACAGGAACGCCAGAAGCTGTTTGAGCGTGTTCTACTGGTCGAAGACACGATGTTGATCGCGATGGGAACGGAGAAGCACCTCCAAAAGCTGGGCGCTCAACAAGTCTTCTTGGCCGCGAATTGTAAGGATGCCATTCGCCTCGTGGAGAAGGAGGCGCCCACCCTATGCATCCTGGATATCAACCTGGATGGCGAGATCAGCACCCCGATTTCCGATGCGTTGATAGCGGCGGATATCCCCTTCGTTCTCGCAACCGGATATGGTTCCGCCGATGCGTTTAATGACGAGTTTCCAGACGTACCGGTCATCACCAAGCCCTACGGCATGGAGGAGCTGGTGGATGGGATTAATGAGTTGATACTCGACTTTCGGTCAAAGAACCTGGCCGCACAATAGCGGCGCGGTTAAGCGCCTAAATCTCAACCACCGGGCCACCGGCCGCATCGGCATCAGTGCGATCATGGGTGACCATAAGGGTCGGCAGCCCCTGCTCTCTCGCTTGGGTGAAGACAAAGTCACGGAACAGGCCTCGGGTTTCGCTGTCCAGCTTAGAGAAAGGCTCATCAAGCAGCAGAATTTGAGGCGCCGAGAGCAGCACGCGCATCACGGCCACCCGCGCCCGCTGACCACCGGACAGGGTCGCCGGGTCACGGTTTGCCATACCGGCAAGGCCAGCCGCTTCCAAAGCATCCTCAATACGTTGCCGACGGGCCTGCCGCCCCCGGACCCCAGTGGGTAAAGCAAAGGCCAGATTGCCGCCAACGGACATATGCGGGAACAGCAAATCATCCTGAAACAGGATGCCAACCTGCCGGCGCTGCGGTGGCAATGGGCACAGATGGCGACCGTTCAGATAGACCCGACCATCAAACCGGAATGGCGCCCCCAGCGTGCCGCAAATTAGATGCAGCAAGGTGGATTTACCCGCCCCACTCGGCCCCATCACCGTGGTTACCTCCCCCGCCGGTACGGTCAGGGATAAGTCGACGATTGCCTTGTCCTGCAGCCAGATTTTAACCGCATCCAATACCAGCCCGTCTTCTGTTGTTACCTTAACCATCGACTGCCCCACCTAGATCCGATTGACCGTCATGCCGAGGCGACGGCGGAACAATACAGCCGGGATCAACATGGCCAGGATGAAGCCAATCGTGGGCAAGATCATCTGCAACAATGTGACGGCACCAATGACGCGCCGATCACCACCAGCGGCCAGCGTCACGGCCTCTGTCGTAAGGGTTGCGAAGCGCCCACCACCAACCAGAAATGTCGGCAGGTACTGACCGATACTGACAGCGAAGCCAACCGCCATCGCGATCAGGATGGGTGGCAGCAACATCGGCACCTTTACCCGCAGCCAGATTGCAAAGGCGGATTTGCCCAGGCACAGGCCGGTACGCGCATAGCGTTCGTCCCAGCTGCGGTAGGCATCGCCAAGCGAGAGAAACAGATAGGGCAAGACAAACACCAGATGGGCCCAAACCAGGGCGATCCATAACTGATCCAGCCCAATGGAAATCAGCAGTACCTGTAGCCCGAACAGAAATGCAATCTGTGGCACGAGAAGCGGCAGATAGATCAACCACATCACCTTAGCCTGGGCTCTTGCATCTGTACCCCGTGGCTGCTGTCCCTTGCCTGCCCCTTCCCGCTCCAAGCAACCCATCACCATAACCACCGCAATTAGCGTTGCCGCGATGGCCAGGATTGCCGTGTCGAGGGTGAGTTCAAACAGGCCGTCGCTCTGCCGCATCCAAATTCGAAGGCTCCAGCTATCGGGCAGAAAATCGGGAAAACGCCAGAGCCCAGCAAAGGACCAAACGGCCATGCCAACCAAGCCAAAGATCACGGCCCCCGAGACAACAACCATGGTGCCACCAATGAACAGGCGCATAGGCATATCACCAAGCCCCCTGGCGCCACAGCTAAGCCAATACTGACCAAGCCAAGCGACCAGACGCTCACCCAACACCCAAAGGGCAAGCCCAGCCGCTACCAATGCTAGCTGTAAAATGGCGCCCGCCGAGGCCAGGAACCGCATCTCTAAATCGGCATCATTCATCCAGCGCAGCAACTGGACCGACAGTGTCGGCGGCGTTGTTGGTCCCAGAACCAAGGCGACATCAACCACGGACATTGAAAAGGCCAGAACCGCCAGCACCGGCAGCCTTATCTGGGCATAGATGCGCGGGAAGGTTCCCTTTAGCCAACCGGTCATTCGGCCATAGCCGAAGGTGGCGGTTACTAGTCTGGTTTGATCGGCCTGCACCTGGCCTAAGGCAGCAATGGTCATCAGCAGGAGAAACGGCACCTCCTTCACCACCAGGCCCAGCATCAAGGATAGGCCATAGGGGTCATTGATGATGGTGATATCCGGTGGCCTGGTTAGGCCCGTCAGTTCTGGCGAGATGGCCCGCATCAACCAACCGCTGGGTGCGATCAGAAACGCAATACCAAAGGCGACAGAAACATGTGGCACCGATAGTAACGGTGACAGCAGCCGCTGCATGCGGCTGAACCAATGCGTGCCGTGCCAGGCGGCACAGAACAATGTGACGATGGTCAGCGAGATAACAGTCGCGCCGAACCCGGTGCTGACCGATAACCAGACCGATCGACCGATACCAGGGCTGCCCAACAACTCCCGCCAGGGCGCCAGAGAGACACTGTCACCACCCAAGGCCGGGAGATAGCCAAAGGCTGGCAAAACGGTACCAATTAGACCGGCCACCAGCGGCCCGATCATCAGGATCAGGGTCAGTACGGGAAACAGTCTTAGACACTGCCTAGAAGCGCTGGCGGTGATTGTGGGCACGGGGCGTTACCGCCTACTGGCCAGTTCCATAGCGGCGGACCCATTCATCCTCAATCCGCTCCATCCAGCTTGGATGTGGCTCAAGTAATGGGGTGCCGAGCTCGGCTGGGCCAAGGGTCGCAATGCCAAGCTCAAGCGCATCGAAACCGGCGCGTTGCTCAACGCTGATTGCGTCCATGTTCAGGACCGTGCCATCGCCCCAAACCTCCGGGTCCTGCTTACGCAGTTGGGCCTCTGGCGACATCAGGAAGTTGGCAACAACCATGGCGCCGGCCTTATGGGCAGCGTTGTATGGAATCGCAACAAAGTGGGTGTTACCAATCGTGCCCCGGTCAAAAACGAAAGTCCGCACCGTGTCGGGCAGTTCGAAATTGGCGATGGCCGTGCTGGCTTCAGAGGGGCTGAAGGACACCGCCACATCAATCTCCCCATCGGCCATAAGCTGGCGTTGCGCCGGGCCACCCTGTGGGAAGACCTTACCCTCACGCCACATCACCGGGTGCAGCTTGTTCAGGTATTGCCACATACCCTCAAGATCAGCGTCGAGGCGTGCCTCATCCACCGGTTGAAGCAACCGATCCGTGTCATCAATGGTGGCGTAGAGCACTTGCTTCAAGAAGGTTGAGCCCAGGAAATCCGGTGGCTGTGGATAGGTGAAGCGACCGGGATTCTGAGCTGCAAATGTGAGCAGCGCATCAACCGTGGTTGGCGGCTCTGGCAGGCGCTCGGTATCGTAGTAGAAGACGATCTGGGCCATACCCCAGGGCGCCTCCAACCCATCAACCGGCACGGTGAAATCGGTGCGGGTTGTTGGTTTCCCCTCGGTATCAACCAGGGTGTAGTTTGGCATCTCTTCCGACCATGGGCCGAACAGCAGATCCTGGCGCTTCATCGCAGCAAAGTTCTCGCCATTGATCCAGATAAGGTCGACGGCACCGCCGGTATCGCGACCGGCCTGCTTCTCTGCCAGGACACGGCTTACCGCCTCTGCGGTGTCAGACAGCTTCACATGCTCAAGGGTGACGCCATAACGCGCCTTAACCTGCTCACCAACCCAGGCGATGTAGTCATTGATGCGCCCCTCACCGCCCCATGCATTCCAGTAAACCGTCTGACCTTCCGCAGCCGCCTCTACAGCTGGCCAGTCACTGGGCTGGGGTTCATCAGCCAGGGCTGGAGCAGAAAACGACGTAACAAAGAACAGCGGGAGTGCCGCAAGCAGGTGCGAAAGGCGCATAGGGGCTTCCTTAAGGCAAGCAGTAGCAAACGAGCGTTCCGTGATATGGCCTCATGTCCGCCGGGGCAAGTATGGCCATGGTCACGGCTCATCACATCTTTCCAACTGATCCACAGGTCCACGGGGCAAGCGAGGGGCCAAAACGAAAAAAAGCCGGCCCATAAGGACCGGCTTTCACCGTAAATCTTTAAGTGGCGCTTACGCGGCCTCATCCAAATCATCACCGGACATTTTCGGTGACAGCAGCATCTGCCTCATGGCGGTGCCGAGGTAGCCATCCTCATCGAACAGCTCAATCATCTGCTCAGCCGTGAGGTTGTCACGGTTGAGGACTTCTTCGGCAGCCTTATCAAAATCGCGCTCAGCCATTTGGCGGCGGCGATCGTCGAGGTTGCTGACCCCGGTCAAAGCACTAAAGTTCATCGTCGTCTCGCTTCGTCATCAATGGCGGTGCGTCTCAGCACTGCCTACTTGGTGGTGTTTTTCCACTGAACAGATGAAAGCAACAAATTCAGCGGGTTTTATCGGTCCGGCAGGCCAATCATTATTGGACCGCCCGTCAGCACTCTTTCTTCCACTACGTTGTTGGCGGTGCTTTTGATCCAAAACGCCGCAACAATCAAGTGTGGCAAGGGAAACACAGAATTTAGGCAGCAATAAGATGCCGCCTAGAAGCCAGGAAAACTGCGCTTCTTGAAGAATTTCCAGACTTGGACAAATGGCTGCTTGAGCCGACCGGGCGAATGCGCGAGGGTGCCGCCAATTCAACACCGCCCTAACCCCGGCAAATCACCATGACAACCCAACCCATCGCGCCGATTGGCCTTCCCCCGCTTGATGACATGCTCTCCCCAATCCGGGAGATCGCCAAACAGGCGGGCGAGGTGATCATGGAATATTACCAACCGGACGGCATGGATGAGGTGATCGCTAAGGGTGATGGTAGTCCGGTCACCATTGCGGATCGGGAAGCCGAAGCGCTGATCACCCCCCTGCTTCGCCAACTGACGCCGGATGTGCCAGTGATTGGCGAGGAAGCGAGCGATGGTGGCAGCCTGCCAGACATCAGTGGCGGCCAGTTCTGGCTGGTTGACCCGCTGGATGGCACCAAGGATTTCATCAAAGGGCTGGGTGAGTTCACCGTGAACATCGCCCTTGTGCTTGATGGCCGTCCGGTGATGGGCGTCATTTATGCCCCGGCGATTGATGAAGAATATGGAGCCTGCGGTGTTGGTACGGCGTTTGAGCGTCGGGGCAATGGCGCTGACACACCGATTGAGGTGGTGACGCCAGATCTCGGCAAACTCCGCATCCTGGGCAGTCGAAATCACGGGAATCCAGAAGCGCTGGAGAAGTTCATGAATGGCCGTGAGGTTGGCAGCTTTGTCGCCCGCAGTTCGTCGCTGAAATTCTGTGAAGTGGCCGCCGGGCGCGCCGATATCTATCCACGCTTCGGCAATACCTGCGAATGGGATACCGCTGCTGGTCAAGCGATCCTTGAGGGCGCTGGCGGTGTCGTAACCAGCACCGATGGCGGCCTATTCCCCTATGCCAAGGCGGATCGCAAGTTCCTGAACGATGGCTTCATCGCTTGGGGCGGTGTTGGCCCAGCCGAATGGCTAGGCGGCTGATGGCAGCCTACGAAACACTTTGCGATGCGGCCATGGCGGCGCTTAACGCAGCCGATCCAATGGACAAGATCGCGATTAGCCAGGCAGCCGCCACCGCCTGGCGGGATGGTGAGATTACCCTGATTGGAGAGGCCGCGCCACCGGATCGGCCAGCGCGGCTAGTTAAACCAGAGCTGCGCGCCCCATCAGCGATGCCAAAGCGTAGTAAGGCGAACAGCGTCGCTGGCCGCGCCGCTCTGCTTCACGCCCTCGCCCATATTGAGCTGAACGCCATCGACCTTGCGTGGGATGTAATCGCCCGTTTTTCCCCGCACCGCGATGTACCAGGCCAAGAGCGGGGCGAGGCCGCCGATGAACTCCCCCTCACCCGCGCCTTCTTTAATGATTGGGTGATGGTCGCGGCGGATGAAGCGCGGCACCACCGCCTACTGCAAACCAGGTTAAAGGATCTGGGAACTGCTTACGGTGATTTGCCTGCCCATGACGGCTTGTGGGAAAGCAGCATGGATACGGCCCACGATATCGCCGCACGGCTCGCCATCGTGCCAATGGTGCTGGAGGCACGCGGCCTAGACGTCACGCCAAGCATGATCGATAGCCTGCACCGCCATGATGACGCTGATAGCGCGCGGCTGCTGCAGATCGTCCATGATGATGAGATCAATCATGTGGCGATTGGCTGGCGTTGGTTTGATTACGTCTGCGCACAACGGGGGGACGAGACGATCCCTACCTGGCAAACCCTGGTGCGGAAGTATTTCCGAGGCCAGATCAAGCGGCCATTCAATACGCTCTCGCGGTTAAAGGCTGGCATGGCCCCTGAAATGTACGAGCCCCTGGCCGACGAGCCGAAGAAGACAAATGTCGCCTAACCTCAAGCTTAAGCGGTCAGGCTGCGCGGGCGGTAGCCTTGATCGTTGGATGCGGTGGTAGTCCGGTCCACCCCCTGCGGCTCAACCCGTGCCTCACGCTCAATCACGGCATCCGGGCCTGACTGCCAACGAATTGGCACACCCGCTGGCACGCCCTGAACACGTGGTCCAAACTGTGCTTCCAAATTGGCAAGCTGGGCACGCGCATTGCGGGCCAGGTTCAACTCTGTATCGCCCTGCTGACCGCGCTGCATGATCGCCTGCATCTCTTCTGGCGGAACAATTTCCTGCAAGCGAGACGGATCAACGCCCTCAGCTGCCGCAACGATACGATCAAAGTACTCACGGGTTAGGCGACTAGCCTCTGAGAGATCAGATCCAAAGCCTTCAGCTTCCAAACGCTCAACACCAGCGGCAACGTCGGGCTGCCCAACACCCTCAGCAACCCGTCGGGCTAACGACGCCATGTCGCGGCCAAACTGTTCCGCGCGCGCTTCAACACCAGCTAGGAAATCATCAATGGTTTCACATTCAAGTTCGCCCGCTAGCACGTCACCTTCAGTAACGGGGTGCTGGCCTGGGCTCTCCACATTGCGAAGGCCATGTGCACTCATACCGACATTGGCAACGATGATGCCGCCAACCGGATGAATACTGGATGCATAGGTTGCGCAAACATAGCCGCGCTCACCCGGGGTCTTTGGCGCCGGCTCTGTCACTTGCGCCAAGGTTAGAGGTGCCTGAACACTGGCATCAAACACGGCGTTCTGGGCGGCCCATACACCAGGCTTATCATCAACATCCATGTTGAAATTGATCGGGATGCCCTGCGGTTGTGGTGCTGGCAGGCCTGGGAATGGATTGGCCTCTGGGTCGACAAAATGCGCTTCCAGAACAGGCAGCAGGTTTTCGGTGCTCTCAATAATGAAGGCAGCCTTCTTGCTGGCGATGCCGCGATCCTTGATCGTCTGACCGACTGGATCCTGCCAAATCGCCGGATGGGCCCGTGCTGCGCGCAGGAACATGGATTCCGCCGTATTGGTCAGGGGGAACAAGTTTCTGGCAAAGTCTTGATCCTCAAGGATCTCAACACCTTGGGCGAGTTCTGGCTTGCCAGTCGCCTCGGCAGCTTGCCGAACCAGCTGGGCGATATCGCGGCCTAGCTCGATTGAGCGTTGCTCAGCATCGGCGCGGAAGTTCTGGATCGTGTCGCAATACCGCTCCTGCCCCATGGATGGCAGCAGACCGATCTCGGTCAGCATCATTGGAACGATTTCAGGACGATTGGGACCGCTATTCACGTCGAACATGATCAGCGCGCCACGTGGCACCTCTGGTGAGGCATAGGTCACGCAGGCCTTACCAGCCGAGCCAATGTCCAAATCTGCGCGCGGAATGGTTGCCTGGGCCAGGGTCACAACCGGGGCGACCGGTTGGCGGACTTCATTAAGCACAGCCTCTTGCCCGACCGCAGGCAGCGGCACTGCCATTGCGGAAGCTAACAGTGCACTCTGGCGAAGGCGACTAAAGCGGCTCTGTCCGGTTTGGGCTGGTGCTTGGGTTGCTTTGTTATTGTCAGCCATGGCGACGGTCCTTTTCCGCTCACGCTCCTCAGCAGCCATGCTCAATGACTGTGGAAGATATTCTTGATACGAGCGCTTGCTCGCTCAATCCGGTCTATGAATCTTTTATGAAAGCGCCGATCCGAAACCCCAATGCCCTGGGCATTCGCAAGATCGTTACGCCTTTGCGTTAGATAATTTCAGGGGGACTTTCGGATTAAACCCGTGCCCCTGGCCAGGCTGGTCGGCGCTCATCCAAGGCCGCGGCGGGCTGACGCCGGTCATCGACCGCAGCGTTGGCAGCAGCGGTCTCTGCCACCGGCTGACGTGCATCTGGGCCAGATTCGAAGCGTACCCGATCACCTGGGTTTGGAACCTCAACTCCCGGGCCGGTGAACAGAGGGACCATACTGCCATCATCTAGCCCCTGTTGAACCCGTGGCAGCGCCGCTTCCATTGTGCCGAGGACCTTCAACTCTGCATCGAGGTTCAGATAGCGCTGGATCAGCGCATCGCTCTCTTGATCATCAACGATGAAGGAGAACATGACCTGGCCGGCGCTTCGCTGAACCGCACCCATGACGCGGTTAAACACCTGACCAACGAATTCATGTGCGCCCACAAGGCCCTGCTGCTCCATAAAGGCAGGCGTCTTCATGGGCTCGAGGCTGGAGCTGTCCCAACCAACCTTTTTCGTGACATCGATCAGAAAATCAGTGGTGTCTTGAACAAACTGGTTGGTCCGCTCATCAACCGCCATGCGGAACTCATCCGCGGTCATGCAATTCTCATCGTCATTCCCCTCAGGCAACACACCCGGGGCTGAGGTTTCGACGACGCGGGTAAAGCTCTGACGCAGGGTGACGGTCATGATGCCGCCAACGGCGTTTTCGCTGCTGGGCACGGTAATGCAGACGCCGCGTTGTTCACCCGGTGTTGGTATGCTGGTTACTGCCTCGGCTTCTGCACCGCTGGCATCCACAACTGGCACGACAGCATCAGGACCAGTTGAACCCGTCGCACCATCAGCCTGCGCAATATGGGTTTGTGGGCCCGTGAATACCTGAAACGCAGCCTCTTGCGCGCTGACGGAACCAGCGGCTGGCATTGCCGCGACGGCCGCCATGATTGCGCGGGCGCCTTGGCTCATCCGGCGCTGTTTTGCGTCGTCATGGGCGGCTGGGGAATGGGTAGAAACCATAATGAAATCCTCTTGAGCGTTCAGGCCCATTGAAAGGCTAAGAGTTACGCGGCCATTGTCCGTCGGTGGGTTGCAACCGGGGCTGGGGCAGCTGGCTCTTCCCGCAGTGATGCCTCTCGAACCTGCGTCGCATGCTCACTCTCTGGACCGGATTCAAGGCGGATTGGATCGCCCTCAGGCTGAGGCGCTGGCATGCGGCCTTCCGGGACCAGCATCCCGGCGTCCAGCTGGAACTGAAGTTGGTGAATGCCGCCGCGCAGGACGCCCAGCATCTGTAGCTCAACACCAATCTCTTCCTGCATCTGCTGAATAGCTTGAAGCTGTGAGGCATCCACCGACGCTGCAAACGCCTCCGCTTCCAGGCCGCGCTCGGCATTGATCATGGTCTGTTCAAACCAACGTCGCGCGGTCCCAAAATCAGCGATGGAGTTCTCACCGAACTTATCCCGCTCAAGCAGTGCAGACGGCCCCTCAGTCTGGCCGAGTGCTGCCTCGATCGGGCGCATGAACGCGGCCGTCATTTGCCCCAGCTCAGCGACCCGGGCTTGAACGTGTTGAACGTATCCAAGCGGGGTGAAGCACTGGGCATCATCTGGGCATTCTGGCAGAGCGCCAGGACGCGGCACATCGACGGCAACGGCATGGGCATCATCGGGCAGCAGCACCATAACTGCGCCAACCAGCTCTTCATCATTCGACATGCTGCCCGTGTTGTTGCGGGCGATGGTAATATAGGCCGATCCGGTTGCACCAACGGACGGACGTTCAACCTCTTCAGGCTCCTCGGCCGCGGCCACCGCACCCGGCCCCGTGGTTTGGGCCTGAACCAGGATTGGCTCAAACTGGGCCGCGGTAGCTTGCGGACCAGTGAAAATCTCGAATGCTGCTTCTTCTGCCGATACGGCACCGCCGACTGGTGCTGCCGCCACCGCGGCCATGATTCCCTGTGCGCCTTGGCGCATACGTCGGCTGCGCTGATCGTCAGACCCCCCCGGCAGCGGTTCGATCTTTGCGTGGGCTGGGGTGTTGCTGACCATCATGAAATCCTTGAGGGCTAATCGACTGAATGATTTGACTGACTAAATTTGAAAAACGGCGGTGCGGTCGCGCTCTGGGCGCGGTGCCTCAACCCGAAGCGATGCATCACGGGCGGCTTTCACCCGGGCGCTGTCGGGACCGGACTCGAACCGAATTGGAATAGCGTTGGCATCGGGGATGATGACCGGTCGGCGCCCGTCATTGGCGTCCAGGGTGCCACTATCCAGCTGTTCCTGAAGCTGGGGCATGGCGCCACGAAGCTGCTGTAGCATCAGCAGCTCGTTGCCAGTTTCTACATGGCGAGCAGCAAGGGCCTCATGGGCGCTCCGGCTGACCACAGAATTGAAATTCTGCTCACCAACCCGCTGCATCACATAGCTCAGCACATACCGAAACACGGCCGTTGTTTGGACGTAGGCATTCTCAGGATCGGCAACAAAGTTTGGGTCACGCATCGGCGCGGTCGGCCCACTTGGCAGACCAAGCTGCCGCTCAATCCCTTCAATGAAGTCGGCGGTATCATTAACGAAGGAGGTCAGCCGCCCATGGGCTGCGGTTTCGAATTCTTCAAAGCTTGTGCAGTTAAGTCCCTCTGGCGCCTCTGGTGCTACACCGGGACCAGCGGTGATCATCGGACGAACCGTGATGCTGTCGCGGGTCACACCGACAAAGGCACCAATCGCATGGCTGGGGCTGGTCATGCTGATGCAGGCAATACCCGCCTGCCCTGGTGTTTGTGCTTCGCCCGGTACAGTGGCTGCTGGGGGTGTTGCGCCGTCAGTCGATTGAACCTGAATCACCCGCGCCTGGGGGGCATTTAACGCTTCGACCACATCAGCGGGCGATGCAGCGGCCGGGCTTGCGGCTAGACCTGCCGCTAATGCCTGAACCAATCGGCGGGCACGGCGGCTATTTGAATTGGCGGCACGCGTCCCAGTTGCGTCCTGATGAGCAGGTGCAAGTTTGCTAACCATGGCGATACGTCCTCTCTACTCGTGTGAGAATGGTTCGACGAAGGTCATGCAGCCGGGGGCTTAGACTGCCTGGGCCAACTGGCCCGATCGATTGTTGTTAATGGGTTGGCCCGGTGAGCTTTCCCAAACTCCCCGGGCCAACGATTTGATCAGCCTTAGATCTTCATGCCGCGTTCTGGGCCGTCATTGACGGGCCGGACATTGCGACCGCGCCACTCTTGAATAGAGCCAGGATCGAAGTTGATATCTTGACCCTCAACTGGGGCATCACCCTGCGGCGCTGGGGCGCTAGCAGCATCGAGCTGACGCTGAACACGGTTCACCAGGCCGGAAGCACCAGCCAGGATCTGATTTTCGACCCCAACTTTCTGATACTCACGGATCAAGGCGCCGGTCCGCTCTGGCGAGATGTGGCTATCAACGTCTTCACCATAAACGCCGCGGGCAGCATCCATGGTCAGGTTGAAGGCGGTTGCCGTATTCTGATGCGCGCTTGGAAGACTGGCGGTGAAGCCATCGCTCTCAAGGTGATCTGCGAGCTGCTGCAGCTGAGGCATGTTCAGCTGGTCAGAAGTTTCGCGGATAAATGCAGCAACATCAGCAACAAATGCTTCGGTGTTGGTACGAACTTGCGCTTCGAAAGCCTCGATTGGGCCGCAATCAAGTTGCGCTGGCCCGGTGGGATGGGTACCGGGGGCTTCAGTTGGAACAAGTGCCATCTGCGCGCCCTGAGGGGCTGCGAAGAGAATGGCGCCGCGTGGGGCAGTTTCACTGGCAACGGTGATGCAGGCAAAACCACGATCAGCGGCACGCGCTGGTGCGGTGGCCTGTGGGGCTGCATCATTTGGACCAGCTTGCACTAGGTGAACCGCAGCACGGTTACCGGAGGTGAACTCCTGGAACGCGGCTTCATGGGCACTGGCAGCGCCAGCAACTGCAACAGGGGCTGTTGCAAGGCTAGCCATCAGGGCCCTAGCAGGACCTGAAAGGCGGCGGCGTTGGCGGGGATCGGGACGACGTTCTGCGGTCGGCTCGACACTGCGAGCCGCGGGGGTATTGGCGACCATTGGAAGTTACTCCTTATTTCTCAGAACGGTTTTCCCGTCTGATCTGCCTTCCGGTTGCGGAGCTTTTGGGGAGAGCAACCGGCGAAATATGCATGGCACCCATGCTTAACGTTGGCCGGTTTATGACTCTTCCGTGAAATAGACCAGCCCTAAATGCGCATTTTTTTAGCAATATCGATTTTTCTTAAAATTTGACGGTTTTTTGGGCAGCACTGTTGACCTATTTCTAGTGTTTGCTGTCGCTCTGGCGCAAAAACCCTGCTATTTCTGCTGCATCGCACCATTCGATTTAAGAGAAAGAAGCACCAATGCCGGACGATTTGAGCCGTGCGAACAGCACCAATCTGCCCAAACCCCGCCTTCAAGCCTTGTCACGCGCCATGCGCGATGTTGCCCGGGATGCAGGCCTATTAGTTGAGCAGATGAAGGCCACCGGGATTGAGGTGTTTGAAAAATCCGACGGCTCGGTCGTGACCTCTGCCGATAGGGCATCCGAGGTGCTTATCCGTGAGCGGTTGGAGACCGTGATGGAAGAATTTAAGGACATACTCCCCGCCGATACTGGCTTTGTCGGTGAAGAGAGTGTGGAGGCTGGCAATGTGCCAGACACTAGCTCTGGCAATTTTTTCATCACCGACCCAATCGATGGCACTAAGAACTTCGTCGAGGGCAAGCGCGGTGTGAATTGGTACACCGTGAATATCGCCCTGGTCTTAGATGGGGAGCCTGTTCTGGGTGTGGTTCATGAACCTGTGAATGGCGATGATTTTGCCAATACAGATATGGAGACGCCGGTCCTGTCACTGGCAGGCGGCCCCGATATTATTCTGAGGCCCGGCTTGGAAACGGCACCCGATGGCAGCGACCTGCCCCAGTACAAAACTGGCTGCATGTCCTATGTCGATGTGATCCGGGGCGTTAAAGGCGATTATCGCCACCGCCTCTCATATGAATGGGACACTGCAGCCCAGGATGCGATCCTGCGCACCCTTGGCGGCGGCTTCTATGTTGAGGAAACGGGCGAACGACTGCGCAATAACAAGGCAGCCGATAAGTTCTTCAACCCATCGGTTATCGGCACGATGAAGCCCGAAGGGCCGGGCCCGAAAGCCCAATAAACATCAGGCGCTTGACGCTGATTCTTCGCCTTTGTCGCCGTGAATGCGAGAGGCTAATGCCGCCTGCAGATAATCATCGATGTCGCCATCGAGCACTGCCTGGGCATTCCCCTTCTCCACCCCGGTCCGCAGATCCTTGATCAGCTGATAAGGCTGCAAGACATAAGAGCGGATTTGGTGGCCCCAACCGATATCGCTCTTCTCGGCGTTCTCGGCAGCGGCGGCATCCTCCCGGCGCTGCAGCTCTTGCTCATACATTTTCGCGCGCAGCATCTTCATCGCCTTATCGCGGTTCTTATGCTGGGAGCGTTCCTGCTGGCAGGCCACTACGGTGTTGGTCGGCACGTGGGTGATGCGAACAGCACTATCTGTGGTGTTAACGTGCTGACCACCGGCGCCGGAGGCACGGTAGGTATCGATCTTCAAATCACTCTCGGCGATCTCAATCTCGATCGTGTCGTCAATCACCGGCGATATCTGAACGGCGGCAAAGCTGGTGTGTCGGCGGGCGTTACTGTCGAAGGGCGAGATGCGGACCAGGCGGTGCACGCCGCTCTCGGTCTTCATCCAGCCATAGGCATTATGCCCCTTGATCTGGACGGTGACGGATTTGAGGCCGGCTTCCTCGCCCGCACTCTCATCCAGCACATCGGTCTTGAACCCCCGGCTATCCGCCCAACGCAGATACATGCGCAGCATAATCTGCACCCAATCCTGCGCCTCGGTGCCACCGGCGCCGGAATTGATCTCCAGATAGCAGTCATTGCTGTCAGCCTCACCGGACAGTAGGCTCTCAAGCTCGAGTTTGCGCGCCCGCTCTTCTAGGCCCAGCAGGGCCTTCTCAGCCTCATCGACCACATCTTGATCGCCTTCAGCCTCGGCGAGCTCCAAGATGTCGCGATTGTCGTTGAGATCACTCTCAAGCGAGCGGAAGGTGTTGATGCGGTCCTCTAGGCTGGTCCGCTCACGCATGATTTTCTGCGCGTTGTCGGGATTATTCCAAAGCTCTGGGTCTTCGGCGAGGGCGTTTAGCTCCTCAAGGCGTTTGACGGCGACATCCCAGTCAAAGATGCCTCCTCAGCAGTGCCATGGACGCTTCAACAGCCTCCACCACCGCTTGAATTTCGGCGCGCATAGTCGTTTTCCCTTAACGCGATTATGGATTGCCCAGCAATCGATCTGGCCTTGGGTTTAAGCACCCAACCGACCGTTGCCAAGCCTCAAGATTGATCAGTATAGCCCGCCGGTCCCGCTGCCGATTGTGGCCGGGTCGCCCACCGGTGCTGGTGCGGACGGATCAGTGACAACAGTGCCCGGCACGCCGCCAGTACCGCCACCGCTGCTGGTCAGCGCACGCTTTACCAGCTTGTTGTCATTACCCAGGATGATCGGCACAACATCGGGTTCAGTGCCGGGAATAAACGCCTCCCACAGCGTGCCTGCGCCAGCGCCACTAGCACGGGTGCCCGTGCTCGCATCAATGCGGGTGAGGCGAACACCGTCCGGGGCACGGAATGGAATGGCAGGCAGCTGCCCGGCCTCTTTCATCCGCTCAAAGAAGTCTTTGAAGATCGGGGCGGCAACGCTACTGCCGGTTTCACGGCGGCCCAGTGGCTTAGGCTCATCAAAGCCAACAAACACGCCGACAACCAAGTCAGGGGTAAAGCCCATAAACCAGGTATCCCGCCCCTCATTCGTGGTGCCGGTCTTGCCAGCAATTGGTGCACCTAGGCTGCGAAGGCGCCGGGCTGTCCCGCGCTCAATCGTGCCCTCCATCACATGGACCATTTGATAAACGCGGCGGGTATCGGCGACCTGGCGACGGCCGTCCGGTAGGGTCGGAACACCCAGGCCATCTTCCCAAAGTAACCCATCGCAATCATCGCAAGCGCGCGGGTCATGACGCCAAATCGTTGCGCCCTCGCGGTCCTGTACTTGGTCGATCAGGCTTGGCTCAATCCACTTGCCGCCATTGGCCAGCATGCCATAGGCGGTGGCCAGTTCGATCAAGGTCACCTCACCAGCACCCAGGGATAGGGACAAGGTTGGCTGAATGCCCAGATCGATGCCAAAACGTTTAGCCGTCTCATCGATCTGCTCAGGCCCCACATATTGGGCAATCCGGACCGTCATCACATTGCGTGACTTCTCAATTCCCACCCGCAATGGCGTTGGGCCATAGAACTCACGGCTGTAATTCTGTGGCTTCCACAGTCCCAAGCCCGGGCCCTGGTCAAACACGATCGGGGCATCATTAATCAGCGTGGCCGGGGTTAGCCCCCGCTCTAGCGCTGAGAGATAGACAAAGGGCTTAAACGCGGAGCCTGGCTGCCGATTGGCCTGGGTCACCCGGTTAAACTGGCTATCGTCGAAGTTGAAGCCGCCCTCAAGGGCCAGGACCCGACCGGTATGGGGGTCAAGGGCAACGAGCCCACCTTCAATATCCGGAATCTGTTTCAAGGCAAATTGGCCAGCGATTGGCTTTTCAGCCTCCTCCGGCACAAACGGCGCGACCAGTACAACGTCGCCAACGCTCAGCACCTGATCCACCCGTGTTGGCCGGTCACCAAAGCGTTGATCGGGTAACCAAGGACGCGCCCAGCTCATGCCGTCGAATGGGATAACGGCACGCTGGCCACCGGTCATACCGATCTCGGCCTGCTGCTCACCGCTGGTCAGCACAACGGCATAGCGCCATTCGGGCCGCCCCAGATGCGGCTCCAACTCATCAAGCTGTTTGGCCCAATCGGCCATATCCTCAAACTGGGTTAATGCCCCCCGCCAACCATGGCGACGATCATAAGCTTCCAACCCATCGCGCAAGGCCGCAGTTGCCATGCGCTGCATAGCGGGCTCGAGCGTCGTGCGAACGGACAGGCCACCATCATAGAGGGCATCTTCGCCAAACCGTTCGAACAAGCGACGCCGAACTTCCTCAGTGAAGTGCCCAGCCTCGACATATTCCTCACCCCGGCGTGGCACCACATCCAGTGACTGGTTTTTTGCACCGATGGCATCCGCCACCTTCACGTAACCATCCTCTTCCATCCGCGTGATGACGTAGTTCCGTCGGGCGATTGCCGCCTCAGTCTTCCGGGTTGGGTGATAGTTATTAGGTGCCTTGGGCAGGGCCGCGAGATACGCAATCTCAGCGAGGTTCAACTCATCTAACGCTTTATCGAAATAGTTAAGCGCGGCGGCGGCGACACCATAGGAGCCACGGCCCAGATAGATTTCGTTTAGATACAGCTCAAGGATCTGATCCTTTGAGAACACCCGCTCAATCCGGATTGCGAGGATGGCCTCTTTTGCCTTCCGCTCAATGCTAACCTCATTGGTCAGAAGGAAGTTTTTCGCCACCTGCTGGGTGATCGTCGAGGCACCCTCTGGCCGGCGGCCAGTGCCGATTGATTTTGCGTTGTTCATGGCGGCGCGCAGGATGCCGCGGAAATCGATGCCGATATGATTGAAGAAGTCCTGGTCTTCGGCGGCAACGAAGGCGTTGACCAACTGCGGCGGCATCGCCTCAACAGGCACAAACACACGCTTTTGCCGGGCGAACTCTTCCAACAACTGGCCATCACCGGCGTGGACCCGGGTCACCACTGGCGGCTCATAACTGGCGAGCTGGCTGAAGTCTGGCAGACCGGCGCCAAAGCGGTACAAGGCAAACAGCAAGATGCCACCCGCAACAATGACGCCGAGAACGCCAAGGGCAAAAAAGGTCAGCAGCAGTTTACCAAGAAGTTTCATCGCTCTTTGCGGGCGTTGTTCAATCTACGCGGCATTAAACCGGAAAGCGGATGCCAATACCCCGTCTTAATGCGCATATCGAGCATGAATGTGGCAGTGGGCATTTGGTCCATTATGACGGATCGCCAATGGCCTGACGCTTCAATTCTCCGCCACCTGGGGCAAGGTTTCGAAGTAACGATCGATCCCCGCCACCAATGCATCGGTGATCCGATCGCGATAATCCCGGGTTTGCAGCAACTGCACATCCTTAGAGTTGGACATATAACCAAGTTCAATAAGAACTGACGGCATGTCGGCGGCCTTAAGCACGGCAAAACCGGCAAATCGGTGGGTTCGGCGGAGGACGCGGATATCCCGGTCCCGCATTTCCTTCACCATGATATTGGCGATGCCACGGCTATCATTCACCGTCTCACGCATGGCGAGATCAATCAGGATGCTCGCCACATCATCGCTTTGCTGGTTCAGGTCAACGCCAGAGATTGCATCTGACCGGTTCTCTTCCCGCGCCAATCTGGCGGCCTCTTTATCCGATGCCCGCTCAGACAGGGTGTAGACGGAGGCGCCGCGCACGCTCTGATCCGTGTTTGCATCAGCGTGGAGGGAGACGAAGAAGGTGCCGCCCGCCTGCCGCGCCCTTGAGACACGCTCACGCAGGGCAATGAACTCATCCTGATCACGGGTCAGTTTCACCCGGTACTCACCAGTTGCCCGCAGCTTCTCGGCTAGAAGCTTGGAAACCTCGAGCACCACATTCTTCTCAAGCAGGCCATTGGCGGCCACGGCGCCCGGGTCCACACCGCCATGACCAGGGTCTAATACGACCATCGGCAGCGCCCTTGGCGGCATTGGCACAGGTGGCGCCACAAATGGCTTCACCTGGGGTACCGGTGGCAGACTTGCCTCGACTATCGGAGCGGCAGGTTCCGTTGGCGCAGCGTCGTGAACGGGTGCCAAATCAAGGACAAAGCGTGGCGGATTGTTTGTATCAGCCGGGATCGTGAATACGGTCGCAACGCGCATGGGACGCACCGCCTGCAGTGTCATCTGCCACGTGCCGTCAGGCAGGCGTCGCCAAACATATTGGTCAATCGCCCCCTGCCCTGGACCGGATAACCGGCCGGGCTCGCCAATACCGTCGCTGAATTCGATCAACACAGCACGGCGATCATCCGCCATGTCGACGCTGTATCTGGGCTCACTCGGCAAATCCAAAACCAGGCGAAGTTGGCCATCCCGCTCACCAAATCTGGGGGCACCGATTCCCAAAGCCTCGGTGGCCAGGGCGATGGAGGCGCTGGCCGCCAACCACAGGCCAAGCATCATCGCCAGCAGGGCGTAAAGCACTGCAGAGCTTTGAAAAGCCGGTTGATGAGGGGCCCCAGCGGCCATAACTGATTTCGTTGTCCTGTGTCAGCGCCTGAAAACAGGCTGTTTCGCTGCCGTTATGATGCCGGTTGTGGCTTGTTGATCAAGCTTTCGTGCGGAATATCATCAAGGCGATTGTTAAGCAGTGACCGACCCGCTATTGTGCCGCTGCGACACTTTGATTGCTGTAGGTTGCCAGGTGTGTAGCCGAGGTAAGGTTTGTCGCTATCGAATTTGGCACTGACCCGCCCGATTTGGCGCCCTGAATGGCCGCCTTGGGTGCGATGGTCAGGCAGATGTCTCGGAAACGGCCCTCATTTTTGGGGCTGACCACTCAAGAGAACGTCTGATTGAGTAGAGGTTGTTGATCGCGGTTGAGACTTTTTGGGGTGTTTGAGGCAACACCACCGCCACCGTTAGAGAGCAACCAGATAAGATTGGGCCCATGCCCCAACGGCGCCTGAACCAGGCACCCAGGTAGCAGGCCTGACACGGCTGATAGGTGCGATACTGCGCTGAGAGCCTGACAATTGATCGATAGCGACTGGCCCAATGCCAGCCGGTTATTGAAGCGAAGGTTAGATTGGCCGCGAATAAAGCGACCCCTACCGCATAGCTTCAGACCAACACACCAGAAGACCTGCATAACTTATTCGATGCCACGCGCGTTGTTATGATGGTTTTCAGGCCCATGCTGCCGACACCACATCGCCAAACACATAAACTGAATGCTCGCGCATTCGGCTCTGTGCTGCGCGTGGCCCATCCAGCTTTACTCCCACGCAACCCCTTTATCGGATCCGCCGCCGCCCAACGTCGCGAAGGGCTGGCCGCCGCGCCGCAGGAATACACGCATGACCAAACGCATGCTGATCGACGCCACCCAGGAAGAAGAAACCCGGGTAGCACTGGTCGATGGAAACAAGCTTGTTGAGTACGATTTCGAGGCCCAGTCTCGGCAACAGCTAAAAGGTAATATCTACCTCGCCCGGATTACCCGGGTTGAGCCATCGCTACAGGCCGCCTTCGTTGAATATGGCGGCAACCGCCATGGCTTTCTCGCCTTCTCTGAGATCCATCCGGATTACTACCGCATCCCAATCGCCGACCGCGAGGCTCTGCTCGATGATGAGGAGCTTGATGATGAGCTAGACGGCGAACCAGCCGAAATCATCATTGATGAGAGCGCGGAAGACAGCGATGCCGATGAAGCAGAGGCCGCTGACGACACCGCCGCAGAAGAAGCCGCGCCAGAAGAGGCTGAAGGCGATGATACCGTTGAGGCCAAAGCCCTCGACGTTGATACCGACGCCAATGACGTTGTTAGCGAAGAGGTCGACGCAGCAGAAACAGAGGAAGCTTCGGAAGACGACAGCGCCGGTGACGATGACGACGCTGAGGAAGACACCAGCGACGATGATCCTGAGATTAAAGATCGTGAGCAAAAGCGTCGCCGTACCCAGCGCCTCCTGAAGAAGTACAAGATCCAAGAGGTCGTTAAGCGTCGCCAGATCATGCTGGTTCAGGTTGCGAAGGAAGAGCGCGGCTCAAAGGGTGCCGCCTTGACCACCTACCTCTCCCTGGCTGGTCGCTATTGTGTCCTGATGCCAAACAGCCCGCGCGGCGGTGGCGTCAGCCGCAAGATCACCAACCATAAAGACCGCAAGCGGATGAAGGAGCTGATCAGCTCCCTCGACGTGCCAGAGGGCATGTCTGTCATCCTCCGCACCGCCGGTGTTGAGCGCACCAAGGCCGAGATCAAGCGTGACCTCGATTACCTGCTGCGCCAGTGGGATAACATCCGTGCCCTCACCCTTAAATCACAGGCCCCTGCCCTGATTTATGAGGAAGGCGATCTGATCAAACGCACCATGCGCGACATGTACACCCGCGACGTGGATGAGGTGCTGATCGCTGGCGAAGAAGGCCATAAGAGCGCGAAAGAGTTCATGAAGATGCTGATGCCGAGCCATGCGCGCCGCATCAAGCAATACAAAGAAGACGATCTGCCGATCTTCTCCCGCTATCAGGTGGAGAGCCAGATCAACGACATTCATGAGCCCGTTGTTCAGCTGAAGTCGGGTGGCTATCTGGTCATCAACCCGACCGAGGCACTGGTCTCCATCGATATCAACTCGGGCCGCGCCACCAAGGAACGGCATATCGAGGAAACGGCGCTTCGCACCAATCNGGAAGCGGCCGCCGAGATCGCCCGCCAGGTACGCCTGCGTGACCTCGCCGGGCTGGTCGTCATCGATTTCATCGACATGGAAGAGAACCGCAACAACAACGCGGTCGAGCGACGCCTCAAAGACTCCATGCGCGGTGATAGGGCGCGAATTCAACTGGGTCGGATTTCGAATTTCGGCCTGCTTGAGTTCTCACGCCAGCGTCTGCGCCCAAGCTTGATCGAAACCAGCTTTGAGCCCTGCATCTATAGCCAGGGTACCGGGTATCAACGGACGGTTGAGTCCTCTGCCCTGCAGGCGCTTCGCATGCTTCAGGAAGAGGCCATCCGCAATAAGGGTGAGACGCTTGAGGTAACGGTTGAGACCAAAGTGGCTCTCTACCTCCTCAACAACAAACGCCGTCAGCTGATCGATATTGAAGATCGCTATGGCATCACCGTTGTTGTTCTGGCCGACGACGCGCTGATCCGCCCTGAGTGCAAGATCGAGCGCGCGAAGAACACCGATGAAGGTCGGCGCCGCCATCAACCGGTATCGGCCTCCCGCTCAAACGCTGCCTTTGATGATGAGGCAGAGGATGATGATGGCGAAGACACCGGCCGCCGGGGTCGTGGCCGCCGCCGTGGCCGTGGCCGCGACAGAGATAGAGACCGTGATCGCGATGAAGATCGTCGCGAGACCAGTGATGAGGATGGTGAAGACGGTGGCCGTCGCCGCCGTCGCCGTCGTCGTCGCCGTGGCCGCCGCGATGATGCGGATACGGGTGATGTGGCGAATGAGAACACACGCCCAGATGGCGATGATGACGATGAGGATCGCAGCGACGCTGATGGCAATACCGGCGATAGCGATGCCCGTGACGATGAAACTCGTGATGATGACGACCGAGGCGGTCGACGCCGCCGTCGGGGTCGCCGTGGCGGCCGTCGTCGTGGTGGTCGTGGCCAATCAGATCGCGATGATGACGCCGTAGAGGGCGATGACGCTGCCGATGATGCGGTGGCGGCTGAAGCCGACGCCCCAGCCGAGCCTCAAGAAGCAGCAGAGGCTGTGAATGAGGACGCCGGCGAGGCCGTTGCGGAAGAGAAGCCAAAGCGCAGCCGCTCACGTCGCAAGCCAAAAGCTGAAAAGGCAGAGGCAGCCGCCGACGCACCAGCAGAAGAGGCTGTCAGCGAAGCTGCACCAGAGCCAGCGCCCGCCCCAGAAAAAGCGGAAGAGAAGCCAAAGCCAAAGCGCGCACCTAAAAAGCGTGAGCCAGGCCCAGGTGAGAACCTTGTTCTGGTCGGTGATGGTGGCGGTGAAGAAGCCAGCAAGGACGAAAAGCCACGTCGTGGCGGTTGGTGGCAGCGCATGATGTCGAACGAAGAGACCTAAGACATCACGTCAATGGGATTAGACAAAGGGCCAGGGGTAATCCTCTGGCCCTTTTGTTTTAGCGCTTTAGCCAGCCTTCAAGCCGATCACAGGCAGCGATCATATCGCTCTCCGGCCCCGCAAAGGATAGGCGAACATAGCGGTTGCCACGATCTGGATCGAAATCAACGCCGGGCGTCATGGCGACGCCAATCTCATTCAACATGGCAGAGCAGAAGGCCTGGCTGTCATTGGTGAAGCGGCTGACATCTAGATAGAAATAGAAGGCCCCTTCTGGCACCACAAACTGGTCGAGGCCAAGCTTTGGCAAACGCTCTAGCAGTAGGCGACGATTGGCCGAATAGGCGGCAACCCGGCCATCCAACTCGTCAAAATGCTCAAACACCTCCGTCGCGGCGTATTGCGACATCGCGGGCGCTGAAATGTAGAAAGATTGGGCGAGCTTCTCAATCGCAGGCGCCAAATCCTCCGGCATGATCATCCAACCGAGGCGCCATCCGCTCAACGCGAAGTATTTTGAGAAGCTGTTGATCACCACGGCGTTCTTGGTCGTCTCAAGAGCTGAGCTCGCAACACCGCCAAAGGTGATGCCGTGATAGATCTCGTCGGACACCAGCCGCACATGGTTCTGATCGCACCAGTTGATCAGTGCCTCAAACTCATGGGGCTTCAGCATGCCGCCGGTTGGGTTGGCGGGGCTGGCCAAGATCAGCCCAGCAACTGGGTTCTCGGCATGGGCCTTGGTCAGCATCTCAGGCGTTGGCTGGAACTGTGTTTCAGCTGTGCAAGGCAGCTCAACCGGCACCAACCCCAGGGCCAACAGGATGTTCCGATAGGCCGGGTAACATGGGGTTGCCAACGCCACCCGGTCACCGGCCTCAAAGGCCGCAAGGAATGACAGGATAAAAGCGGTTGAGGACCCAACGGTGATGGCAATACGCTCAACCGGCACATCAACGCCGTAACGCTCAGCATAGAGGCCGGCCACCCGCTCACGCAGGGGGCGAATGCCGAGCGCTTCGGTATAAGCGATGGGTTTCTCGCAGACCTGTTCGGCAAGCTTCTCCAACACTGCAGCAGGCGCGCCATCAAAGGGCTGACCAATCTCCAGGTGCAGCACATCCTTGCCGTCAGCCTCTAATGCTGTCGCTTCACGCAGGGTTTCCAGCGCAAGAAACATTGGCACATCGCCGCGATTAGCCACTTTCAGGGCCATGGGTCGCTCCGTCGGTCGGGTGTTGGAATGGGTGAAGGACTACCCCATCAGGGCGTAATCGCCAAGCCGCGCACCTGCGGGTCAATCGCCGCAGAGCAGCGCCGGTCACCATCATCATTGGCCCGGCCACAGCTGACCAGCGAGCGGCGCACACCGCCGCCCGCAGGCTGAGCAATGATCCGGCGTGCGTCACCAGCGGCGACGGCCTGCCCCTCAAACAGCTGCTGGGCGCCGGTCAGCATTGGCGTAGGCACGTCATCGGAGCCCGAGACCACACCAGCAAGGCGCAGCTCGCCAACATTCTCATTGGCGATCAAAACAGGGCCGATGAAACCATCACTTAGTGGTAGGTCCATTGCGACCGCGCGGGCGGGCCAGAGGGCGAAGGCACCTGTTGGCTCACCAATCCCGAAGGCCATGCCCTGGGTCAGGCCACAAGCCACGACGAAATCGCCACTGCCCTTCACGACCAGGCTGGTTGCCGGCGGTGCATCGCCATCGACAGCTGGCACGGGCTGGTTGCGGCCAATATTGGCCAGTGCCGCCACAACATCACTCTCAGCAATGCCCGGCGGCAAATACAACCGGTCTGTCCCGTTCAGGACGGCTAGATCACCCTGCCCGTCGATCTCAAGGATCTGCGGCGTGGTGCTGGCCCATGCCTCGGCATCCAGGCCAAGCTCACTGGCAACTTCACGCCCGGCGCGACCGCTGTAGAACACGCCGATACCATCCTGACGTAGCAGTGCCAGTGCACCGGCAGTTACGTCCCATGGAATGGCGCTACCAACTGGTAGATCACTCGAAACACCGGACCAAACCGGGTGTAGCGTGCTGTCTAGCCGGTCACTGAATGCTTCAAGATCATTGGCCAAACTACGGCTGATCTGGCCGTCAAAGCGGGCCAGCCGTTCAGCCGGGATAATCAGCTGTTCAAATCGCAGATTGCCGAACCGTGCATGCATGGCGAACAGGCCGCGCAGCATACCGGGGGAACCATACTCACTGCGGCTACCATCGGCGCGGGGCACTGGCAGCGGGCGGAAATCAATGCTGGTGACCTGACTATCATTGCCGTCATCGTCACCCGTGCTCGGGTCATGGACCAGGCATGAACCACCGCCCAGCAATCCAATCCGGCTTGGTAGCGTAACACTTAGGGTAAGCGCCATGGCGACGGCCGCATCAACTGGGTTGCCGCCCTGGGCCAGGATGTCCCGGCCAACCAAGGCTGCTTGTGGTTCGTCGGCGATGACGGCGGCTTGCGCGCTGGTGGTAAACTGGCTGATCTCTTCTTGGCTTGATCCACCACCGCAGGCGGCCAGTGAGATGGTGACCAACACGCTCGTGAAGACACGCCAGGCGACACCCTTGCCCTGGGGTGTTACAGCTTCTGGTGTTTGATCGGGGCGGTGATTAGTGTCGGTCGAAATCATAGAAGGTCGATTGGTCCACATGGCGCAAATGCCGTTTTCAGCTTCCAGAGTGCTGGCGCATGCCCTTGCCGCCCGGATAGCCCGGACCGCATTGGCGGCGTTGTTGATCCTCGCCTTGTCGATAATTGCGCCAATGGGTCAACGTCAAGCCAGCGCCCAGGGTTTGCAACTCCTTCGTGATAGTGAGGCCGAAACAGTTCTGCGCGATATGGCGGCGCCAATCTTCGTTGTTGCAGGCATTGGCCCCAATGCTGTCCGCATCTCCATCGTTGATGATGCGACCCTCAACGCCTTTGTTACCCAGGGCCTCAACATGTTCTTCCATAGTGGCCTGCTGCTTGAGGCAGGCGATGCGGAGGAAGTGGTCGGCGTCATGGCGCACGAAATTGGCCACATTGCGGGCGGGCACCTGATTAGACTTCGCGGCTCTGTTCGGAATGCTTCCCGGCTCGCGATTCTCACCCAAATTCTCGGCATCGCAGCGGCTGTTGGCACCGGGCGCGGCGATGTTGGCGCGGCGGTTATCACCGGGGGCCAACAACTGGCGACCAGATCAATTCTAAGCTTCAGCCGGGCGCAGGAATCATCCGCCGATGCGGCCGCCCTCACCTTCCTCAATCAGGCTGGCATGACGGCCCATGGCTTCCTCCGCTTTATGGAGACATTGGGTGAGCAAGACCTCCTGCCTGCCAACCGGCAGGTCCAGTATGCCCGGACCCACCCGCTGACCCGGGATCGCGTCTCCGCCATTCGCGCCGCGGTTGAGCAGGATGGCCGGGCCGAAATCGGCGTCTCCGGTGAGGTCCAAGAGCGTTTCCGGCGGGTCCAGGGCAAGCTTCTCGGCTATGTGCAGCCACGGGTGGCATTTCAGCGGCACCCGGCCAATGACCCCACAATCGCCGGGCAGTATGCGCGCAGCATCGCCCTCTGGCGCACCGGGGATATCGTTGGTGCCCTCTCAACCATCGAAGCTTTGATCGAGCAAGAGCCAGAGAATCCCTACTTCCACGAGCAGCACGGCCAAATCCTGTTTGAGAGTGGCCGGATCGATGAGGCGGTCGCTGCCTACCGCGTAGCAGCCGAGGCGCTGCCAAGCGCGCCACTAATCCAAACCGCCTACGCCCATAGCCTGATTGAGAGCCGGACAGAGGCCAATTTGATGCTGGCCGTCGATCGCCTACAGCTATCCTTGAGGCAGGAGGGCAATAGCCCGTTTGCACACCGGCTTATGGCCATCGCTTATGGTCGGTTGGGCCAGGACGGCCCTGCTCGCCTTCACCTGGCAGAGGAAGCCATGCTGCGCAGAGAGATACCTACCGCCAAGGGTCATTTGGAACGTGCCAAACAGACGATCCCAGCGGATGATGAACAGAATTTGATTCGTGCTCGTGATCTAGAAAATGCGATCACAGCACTGGAGGCGGAAAATGATGAATAACTACAAACATATATTTGCAGCCATAGCAGTGCTGGCTGTCATGGGCCTAGGCTGGTCGCTATTGCCGAAAACCAACCTGGCATCGGCACAAGACAGTGACGGCGCAGAGGCACTACCCGCCCTGACGGAAGAGCAGGTTGAGGGGATCGTTCGCGACTATCTACTCGAGAACCCAGAGATCATCGAACGGGCCATGGCCAACCTTCAGGCCAAGCGTGAGCGTGAAGCCGCCTTGCGCGCGCAGCAGGCCATCGTCGAACAGAGAGAGCTGTTATTTAACAATGCACTAGACCCCGTCGTTGGTAACCCCGAGGGCGATGTCGAGATGGTGCACTTCTTCGATTACCAATGCGGCTTCTGCAAAGGAATGGCCCAAGACTTGGCCAACACGCTGGAAGAGAGTGGCCGAGTTCGGGCCAAGTTTAAGGAATTCCCAATCCTTGGGCCCGAATCAGTGATCGCCTCTCGTGTTGCCATGGCCGCTGATCGGCAGGGCAAATACTGGGAAGTGCACCAAGCGCTGATGAATAATCGCGGCCGCCTCAGCGAACCATTGATCATGGCACTGGCACAGAACGCCGGTGTGGATATGGAGAAGCTGCGCGTTGATATGAACGACCCGATCATCCTGATCCATCTGCAGGAAAACCGCCGAATGGCAGAGCGTCTGGGCATTACCGGAACGCCAGGTTTCGTGATCGGCCAACAAATCTATCGCGGCTCAATGTCCCCAACCCGCCTGAATGAAGCGATTGATCTAGCGGCACCATCAGATCAAACCGACGATCAGCGCGGTTGATCGCCCCAAAAGCGTGCACAGCTTGCCCCGCTGATGGTTTGCGTGAGGCCTTAGGCTCGTGTATGCATCGCTGGTTGCGCTGTCGCCGTCGGGCGGCGTGCAAAACCAACCGTTCAAAACCGCGCTTCTATTCCCGTGACTTCCAATAAGACCGTTCTGATCCTGAACGGCCCCAACCTCAATTTGCTCGGCACTCGCGAACCAGAGATCTATGGCCGCGAGACACTTGCCGATGTGGAGAAGCGGTGCGAAGCCCAGGCGACCAGCCTTGGCCTAGCGATCGACTTCCGGCAAAGCAATGATGAGGGCGCGTTGGTTGACGCCATTCAGGAAGCGCGCGGTAAGCATGCTGGCATCATTCTTAATGCTGGCGCCTACACCCACACCTCCGTTGCCATTCACGACGCTTTGAAAGCCGTCGAGATCCCGGTCATCGAGGTGCATTTGAGCAATCCGTATACCCGTGAAGCTTTCCGCCACACATCCTATGTGGCACCGGCAGCAACGGGCAGTATTTGTGGCCTTGGTGCCCAAGGCTATGAGCTGGCGCTTACCGCGCTGGTCCAACTGATCTGAACAACACGTCTGATCAAGGGAGACGACGACAGATGAAGGGTTTCGAGCTGGATGAAGCGCTGCTTCGCCAACTGGCCGATGTCATGGAAGACACGGGCCTGACCGAGATCGAGATGGCTGACGGCGATCGCAGCCTACGCGTTGCCAAGCAAGCCGTGGCCGTAGCCGCTGCCCCAGTTGCGGCCGCCGCACCAGCGCCAGCCGCTGCTGCTGCACCTGCCGCACCAACTGGCGGTGATGCAGGCGGTGGTTATGATGGCGATGTCCAAAACTCACCCATGGTCGGCACCGCCTATCTGGCACCAGAGCCAGGCGCCCCGGCCTTTGTGAAGGTTGGCGATCAGGTTACCCCAGATAAGACCATCATGATCATCGAAGCGATGAAGGTGATGAACCCAATCCGCGCTGAAAAGGCCGGCACCGTGACTGAGATCATGGTGACCGACGGCCAGCCGGTTGAGTTCGGTGAGCCCCTATTGGTGATCAAGTAACGGATCGGCGGGCCAAAGCCTCATGTTCGATAAGATTCTCATAGCCAATCGCGGTGATATCGCCCTACGCGTCAATCGGGCGTGTAAAGAGATGGGCATCTCCACCGTTGCCGTGCACTCCACCGCTGACACCGACGCCATGCATGTGCGCCTGGCTGATGAGAGTGTGTGTATCGGCCCCCCTGCCCCTAAAGACAGCTATCTAAACGCCGCCGCGCTGATTTCAGCCGCCACGGTAACCGGTGCGGATGCAATTCACCCGGGCATTGGCTTTCTGTCTGAGAATGCTGACTTCGCCTCCATGGTTGAAGCGCATGGCATGACCTTTATCGGCCCAACGCCAGAGCACATCGCCAAGATGGGCGATAAGGCGGTCGCCAAATCCACCATGCAGGATTTAGGCGTACCGGTTGTCCCTGGGTCTGATGGCCCGGTTAAGGACGGGGCTGAGGCTCTCTCGGTCGCGAAGGAAATCGGCTTCCCGGTTCTAATTAAGGCGAAGGCCGGTGGCGGTGGTCGCGGCATGCAGGTCGCCAATAGCGCCGATGAGGTCGTAAACGCCTATAACCTCGCCAGTAAGGAGGCCGAAATGGCCTTCGGCAATGGTGAGTGTTACCTGGAGCGTTACCTGGGCCAACCTCGTCATATTGAGGTTCAGGTCTTTGGCGATGGCCAAGGCAACGCAGTGCATTTCGGTGAGCGGGATTGCTCTATCCAACGTCGCCACCAAAAGCTGATTGAAGAGACCCCCTCACCAGCCCTGAACGACCAGCAGCGCGCCCATATCGGCAAGGTGTCCACCGAAGCCGTGGCGCAGATGAACTACCGCGGCGCTGGCACGATTGAGTACCTGTTTGAGGATGGTGAGTTCTTCTTCATTGAGATGAACACCCGTCTGCAGGTTGAGCACACGATCAGCGAAATGGTGACCGGGATCGATCTGGTGCGCGAACAGATCCGCATCGCGGCTGGTGGTAAGCTTGGCTACACCCAAGACGAGGTTGTGTTCAACGGCCATTCAATCGAGTGCCGTATCAACGCCGAGAACCCCAAGACGTTCACACCCTCACCGGGCAAGATCGATGGCTTCCATCCACCTGGCGGCCTGGGTGTTCGGGTCGATAGCTCACTCTATGATGGCTATGTGATCCCACCGCATTACGACAGCCTGATCGCAAAGCTGATCGTCCATGGCTCCAGCCGGAACGAGTGCATGATGCGTATGCGCCGTGCCCTGGGTGAGTTTGTGATTGGCGGTGTTGAAACCACCATCCCACTGCATGCCTGGCTGGCTGATCAAACCGACTTCATCAACGGTGCCTATGACATTCGTTGGTTGGAGAAAAATCTCTAACCCTGTAGGCAAGTCAGCATGATTGAGCTGACCCCAGAAATCCTGCTTCGCGCCTATACCATCGGTATCTTCCCGATGGCTGAGAGCGCTGGCAGTGATGAGCTGTTTTGGCTCGACCCGGATATCCGGGGCATCCTGCCGCTTGATACGTTTTACATCCCCAGGCGGCTTCGCCGCACGGCCCGCCGCTCGCCGTTTAAGGTCACCATCGATCAGGCCTTTGGCGAGGTGCTAATCGGCTGCGCCAAACCCACCCCATCGCGCCCTAAGACCTGGATCAATGAGGGGATCCTCGATGCCTATACGGCGTTGTTTAATCGAGGTTTCGCCCATAGTGTTGAGGTCTGGGATGGCGAGAGGCTAGTTGGCGGCCTCTACGGTGTCTCAATCGGCGGGGCATTCTTTGGTGAGAGTATGTTCCAGACCGAAACCGATGCCAGCAAGATCGCCCTAATCCATCTGGTTGGTCGCTTAGTCTCCGCCGGATACCGGCTGCTGGACACCCAGTTTGTAACAGAGCATCTCAGCCAGTTTGGGGCGATTGAGATACCGCGATCCCAGTACAAAGCGCTATTGGCCTCCGCCCTGGATATCGATGCGGATTTCTATTCGCCTTCGGCCGAGGACGCCTTGGGCGCCATCTTACAATCGACGACCCAGACATCGTAGATCGGATGCTCCAAGGCCGACAGGCCTGGGCTTGAGGCGAACATCCAGCCGGAGAACATGGGCCGTGGCTCTCGCTCTGGCGGGGTGTCAATAATCTCGATAAAGGCAGCGGCCTCTGGGCGTTCGGTTGGCGGCGTCTTCTGACAAGTGCGCACCGTCACGGAAAGGGTACCAACCGACAGGATGTCATTAACCGGCACCTCAAGCGTTGAGGTGCGTGCGGTTACCTTATCGAGGGTCCTAAGCACCGCATGCTCATAAGCTTCAAAATTTGGTGCCTTTAGGTTCGGCGCGCTGGGCGCCAAAGGCTGGACAACATCAGCCGCGGATACCGCAGCCAATGGCATGCCTATCAAAGGGATTGCAGCGATAGCGGAATAGAAGCGGCGCACGGCCTTAAAACATCCGATCAGCCGCCATCACCGCCGGAGAACACAACCTGACCCAAAAGATCGGACAGGCTGGGCGATGACTGGGTGAAGGCGATTTTATCGCCATCGGTGAGCAGGTCTTCCTCAGCACCAGGTTCAAGCGCCACATACTGACCACCCAGCAGGCTCTCACTCTCGATCTTGGCGAGGGTGTCACTCGGCAGGGCAACCGACTCATCGATGCTGAGCGTGATGTCGGCCAGATAGGTTTGTTGGTTCAGCTCAAGCGACGCGACAGAGCCAATCTTAACCCCAGCGATCCGAACATCGCTGCCAACGGAAATGCCATCAATGCGGCTGAACTCCGCTGTCACGGCATAGCCTTCAACAGCACCGACGTTGGTGCGGCCAACGGCATAGTAGAGGAAGCCAACGGCGACGATGACGACCGCTAGGCCGACCAGGGTTTCAAAAACTTGGTTACGCATGGGTTCTTCTCAAAACGTCGCGGGTTACTCTGGGGTCCAGGCTTCGTAGTCGCCGGTCGCCTTATCACGCTTGCCGCCACTTAGTACATGGCCCGGTGGGCGATAAGCCTCATCCGACAGAGTTGGGTTTGGCCGGTGCGGTTGCTGCCAGTTTTTGGCAAATGGCTTGATCGACTCTTCCGGCGGGTCCTGCACCTGCCGATGCAGCCACGCATGCCAGCCCGGTGGTACTGAGGAGGCCTCCGGCTCGCCCTTATACATCACCCAGCGTCGCTCCATCCCATGGGCGCCATTGGTTTTTGAGCGGTAATAGCGATTGCCGAACTCATCCTCGCCAACCTTCTGACCACCACGCCAGGTCATCAGCAACATGCTGGCAGTTGAGAGCACACCTGCAAGGGACAGCAATTTCATCGATAGAAGCTCGCCAAAACTGGGGTGTAAATCGGCGATCGCGAACGATCACCATGCATCATTAAGCGGCGCGGAATATGGCATTTTTTCGGATTGCCGGTCTAGCGCCGATCACGGGATTGTCCCAAACTATCAAGAGTTTTCCCTTAACAACCGCGACTTCTGGCGCTGCCAATCACGCTCTTTGATCGTCTCACGCTTATCGTGCTGCTTCTTACCGCGGGCAACGCCGATCTCTAGCTTCGCCATACCGCGTGGATTGAAGTAGAGCGAAATCGGGACGAGGGTTACCCCCCGCTCTCGTGTTCGGCCGATTAGGTTGTTCAGCTGCTTCTTCGATACCAACAGCTTTCGCGGCCGGGTCGACTCATGGTTCTGGGATTTATGCGCGTGAGTATATTCAGGGATATAGCCGTTGATTAGGTACAGCTCCCCCTCCTCCACCGAGGCATAGCTCTCATTAATCGAGGCCCGACCAAAGCGAAGCGACTTCACCTCAGTGCCGGTCAGCATTATGCCGGCCTCTAAGGTCTCATCGATAAAGTAATCAAAGCGGGCACGGCGGTTTTGCGCCACCACCTTGCGCTTCAACGCACTGCTTTCCTTCGCCATAACCCGATCGGCAAGCCGCCCTAGTTAATCAGCTGCGCGTGGCGCATGGCGTCTTCCACCTTGGCCTTGGTTTCATCGCTGATTGGCGCCAATGGCAGACGGCAGAAGTCGCTGCACTTACCCAGAAGCTTCGCAGCGTATTTGACCGGGCCAGGGCTCGTTTCGGTGAACAGCGCCTCATGCAGCGGTGCCAGGCGGTCACGGATGTCCACCATGGTCGAAATATTGCCAGCAGCCCAGGCAGCATGCATCTCAGCACAGGCCCGAGGCGCCACATTGGCGGTCACCGAAATGCAGCCATGGCCACCCTGGGCCAAAAATGCTGTCGCCGTCGCATCTTCACCGGACAACTGGTTGAAAAAGCGATCAATTTTCAGGCGTGTCTCAAGTGGGCGAGCCAGATCATTGGTCGCATCCTTCACCCCCTGAATGCGTGGCAGCTCAGCCAGCCGGGCCATGGTGTCGACGGTCATATCGATCACTGAACGGCCAGGGATATTGTAGATGATGATCGGCAAACCACAGGCGTCGTGGATCGCCTTGAAATGCGCAAAAAGCCCAGCCTGGGTGGGCTTGTTGTAGTATGGTGTCACGATCAGCAGAGCGTCCGCACCGGCCTGCTCAGCATGTTTCGAAAAACGAATGGCTTCAGCCGTGGAATTCGACCCCGCACCGGCAATAACAGGCACCCGACCATTGGCTGCCTCAACGCACAACTCAACGACCCGCTCGTGCTCTTCATGGCCAAGCGTGGGTGATTCACCCGTGGTGCCGCATGGCACAACACCATTTGACCCTTCTTTGATTTGCCAATCGACAAAAGATTGGAAACCATCAGCGTCCAACTCGTTCTCTTCGGTGAACGGGGTAATCAATGCGGGGATGGAACCGGTAAACATGGCGGCGATCCTTAAGGCCTCTTTCGCGAACAACGCCTGGCTATCGATGGCCAAGCGCTGCGTGGCGCGCACCTTAGTGCCGTCCCCCCTATTCAGCAAGCCGATCAGCGCTGCAGTTAGTGCATTTGCCTTAACACTGTTTATCAGCGCCCCAGCATTGGCCAATGTTCCTGTGCCTGGCGAGAAGCCAAGTTTCGGTACCAGTGCGCTCAGCACCCCCTCGGCTAAACCACCCCATGCCCGCTGGGTCGGCCCACCGCTGCCGCTACCAAAGCCAGGGGCCTCATCGGGTCGTGCCACCATCACGGGCCAGGCGGATACCCTGCTTGGCTTGATGCTGCCGAAATTGAGCTCTGAGGATCGACGGGTCTATCGGGCCGCCTTCAAAGCCTTAGACCGGGAACGCTGGGATGAGGCGTATCGTTTGGCGCAGCAGGCCAATAATGGCGATGTGGCCAAGCTGATTAACTGGCTGCGCCTAACCAAGGCCGATAGCCGTTCCAAACGCTTTGCAGATATTGAACGGTTCTTAGATCAGCATCGCGACTGGCCGGGCCAGCGCAGCCTACGCCGCGCCGCTGAAACAACCCTGCCCGATGGCTTCAGCAATGATCAGATCATCGCGTGGTTCCGGGCAAACCCGCCGCAGACTCTAGATGGCACCCGCCGCTATGCCGATGCGCTGCTGGACAAGAACCTCAAAGACGAGGCGCGCACAACCATCCGCCAGCGCTGGATTGATGGGCCCGTGCCAACCAGCCAGCAACGTAGCTACCTCAAAAGCTATGGCGCCCATTTGACCAAGGCTGATCATACGGCCCGTGGTGACCGCCTAATCTGGGCCGGGCATTACGAAGCTGCATCGGCCATGCTTCGCTACCTGCCGCGGGAAGAGCAGCTGTTACAAACGGCCCGCCTGCGTCTGGCAGAACAGAGCCCAGGTGTCGATGCCGCCATAAACCGGGTGCCAAGCCACCTGCGCAATGACCCCGGCCTGATGTTTGAACGGGCACGCTGGCGACGTAAGCGTGATTTGAACGACGGCGCGGCTGAGCTTCTGACCCTTGCTGCTGAAAGCGTTCCTGGTCGGGATGATAAGCCCCAGGTCGTTTGGTGGGCCGAACGGGATATTATGGCGCGCCGCATGCTCGACGCTGGCGTTCCGGGCATGGCTTACAAGATCGCTGCCGATCATGAGTTTGAGCCAGGGTTGGAGTTTGCCAATCTTGAGTGGCTATCCGGTTGGATTGCCCTCCGCCTGCTTGAAAAGCCATCTTTGGCCGCCGCGCATTTCAAGCGCCTCTATGACAATGTTCAAACACCGATCAGCAAAGCCCGTGGCAGCTATTGGGCCGGCCGGGCTGCTGAGGCCTCCCTCGACGCCAATGGTGCGTTTGAGTGGTATGCGATTGCCTCTGGCTTCAACACGACCTTCTACGGCCAACTGGCCGCGAACCGGCTGCAGCGATTGAATGGTCAGACGACGCCAGCGGTCCTAGATCTCCGTGAGGAGCCACAGGTTGATCGTGAGCGGCGTCAGGCTTTTAGCCGGAATGAATTTGTCCGCCTCGTCAGCGCACTCGACCAGATTGGCGATAATGCGTCGAGCCAGGTGCCGATCTTCATGTCGATGCTGCGCAAGACGGCTGCCGATGAATCCGATTACCGGATGATCGGTGAGCTTGCCATGGCGCTGAAGCGGCCAAGCGAGGCCATCAAAACCGCCAAAGAAGCAGCGAAGGATGGCTATCAGCTGGCTGAACTTGGCTATCCAACCCTGGACTTCCGCACCGAGCCAATTGTGGAAACGCCACTAATCCACGCCATCATCCGGCAGGAGAGTGGATTTAACCCCCTCGCCCGCAGCCGCGTTGGCGCCCTGGGGCTGATGCAGTTGATGCCAGCCACCGCACAGCAAGTGGCCCGTGAGTCTGGCCGCCCGCATAACACCACTTGGCTGCTGACCCGCCCCGACCACAACGTGCTGATGGGCATGATCTATCTGAACGGTCTGATCGAGCGGTTTGACGGATCCTACGTCCTCGCCGTTGCCGCCTATAACGCTGGCCCCACTCGGGTTGATGAGTGGATTGAGAGCTATGGCGATCCACGGCTTCGCGCGGTCGATGTCCTCGATTGGATTGAGCGCCTGCCCTATCGCGAGACACGCAACTACGTGCAGCGCGTGTTAGAGGCGACCCAGGTTTACCGGGCCCGGATGGGCGGCGGTAAAGGCTACGTTACCATCGACAACGATCTGTTGCGTTAGTCGGTCGGGGACGTATGGGGAACCAACCAATCATCAGCGGTATCCGTGCCTGCGTGTTCGACGCCTATGGCACGATCTTCGACCTCGTCTCGGCAACCGATCGCTTAAGCGCATCACTAGGTGATAAGGCCGGTCCGCTCGGTGATATCTGGCGCGCTAAGCAGTTGCAGTACACTTGGCTGCGCTCCCTCACCGATGAATACACACCGTTCTGGCAAGTGACGGCCGAGGCGCTGGATTACGCGATGGCGCAGCTGGGCATCGATGATGACGAGCTACGGTCGAGCCTGATGGAGGGCTATCGTGGCCTAGACGCCTATGCGGATGTGGCACCGGTATTGGAACGCCTTCGTGCGGCTGGACACGGCACCGCAATCCTCTCCAATGGTTCCAAAAACATGCTGGCGAGCGGCGTTGAGAATGCCAATCTCCAGCACCTGTTGGATCATGTTCTATCGGTCGATGATGTGGGCATCTTCAAGCCTGACCATCGGACCTATCAGATGGCCTGCGATGCGTTTGGCGTTGGTCCGTCAGAGATTTGTTTCCTCTCCTCCAATGGCTGGGATGCCGCTGGGGCGGCCGGTTTTGGCTTCCAAGTTGCCTGGATTAACCGGGCGGGACTACCGGTTGAGCGGCTACCCGCCCGCCCTAAGGCCATCATAAATTCAATGGATGGGTTGCCCGCAGTTTTGGGTCTGGAGGCAGTATGACCAGCAAGCTGGACCCAACACCGCAAACAGGATTTGAGCAGCGGTACATCACCGTTGGTGATGGCTTGCGCCTTGCCTTCCGTGACTATGGCAGCGCCCAAGCCCCCGGCCCGACCATTCTATGCCTTGGCGGGTTGAGCCGAAATTCTAGGGACTTCCATGATTTGGCCCTCTGGTTGAAACCAAATCACCGGGTGATCTGCCCCGACTATATTGGGCGTGGAGACTCTGATCGGGCTGAGGATGCGGAGCGCTATCAACCACCGCGCATGTTGGGCGATGTTCTGGCCCTAACCACCGCCTTAAACCTGCACAACCTGATCGTGGTTGGCACCTCACTCGGTGGGTTTCTGACGATGGGATTGGCGGTGTTAAGCCCAACCCTGGTTAGGGCTGCCGTGATCAATGATGCCGGCCCAGATTTCGGTAATACCGCGCTAGAACGGATTGTCGATTACCTAGGACAGGATCACCCCAAGCCGGATTGGGAAACGGCGATCCACGACCTTAAGACCCAGTTTGCCCATCTTGGCTTCGAAGAAGACCAGGATTGGCGTGACCTAGCCGAGGGCAGCTTTACCGCCGGTGATGATGGCCTCCTGCATGTGAGCTGGGACACAAGGCTGGTTGAGACAATTACCAACCGGGAAGATGGTTTTGACCTCTGGGCCCTGTTTAAAGCCCTTGGCGATCGTGAGGTTTTGGCCCTGCGCGGCGCCAATTCAGACGCGCTGCTGCCCGAGACCTTCAAAGAAATGGCGGAAAACCTGCCAAACATCACCGCGATCACGGTGGATAACAGGGCGCATACTCCCTCTTTGCGTGAACCCATCGTCCGTGAGAATATTGCGGCTTTCTTGGAACGGGTAGATCACCGATTAATGGATAACGAACAGCAAAATATGGAAACACCCGCGACATCAGCCAGCCAATCGGCACATGGCACGTAAGCGGAGGTCAGCACTATGCTAACCAATCCAGAGACTATCGAAACAATCCCGTTTAAGGCGACGGCAGGCCTGTCGATTGCCGCGATCCGTGCGGCCGCGCACCGTCTTGAAGGCGTGGCAGAGCGTACGCCGCTCTTGAACGTGCCCATGCTGGATAAGATCCTTGGCGGGCGCCTGTTCATTAAAGCCGAATGCCTACAGAAGACCGGCAGCTTTAAGTTCCGTGGTGCCTACAACTCAATCGCGCAGTTGAGCCCAGCCGACCGCCCACGCGGTGTCATCGCCTACTCTTCCGGCAACCATGCCCAGGGTATGGCAGCAGCGGCCAATATGCTGAACACCGAAGCCACCATCATCATGCCGGTTGATGTGCCGCAGCTTAAGCTGCGCAACACCGTTGCCTGGGGTGCTGAGGTCCTGACCTATGACCGCCCGAATGGTGAGCAGCGCGAGGAAGTCGCCCAGCGCATTATTGATAAGACCAACCCGGTTCTAATCCGTCCCTATGATGATTGGCATGTCATGGCAGGCCAAGGGACCATGGGCCTGGAAATTACCGACCAGCTGAACCAACAGGGCCTTGAGGCCGATGCCGTGATCGCCCCAATGGGCGGCGGCGGTATGCTGGCCGGTATTGCGACCGCCATGGCGGCGACCAGCCCGGACACCGAAATATATGGTGCCGAACCGCATGAGTTTAACGATCTTCAGCGCTCACTCGGCTCTGGAGAGCGGCTTACCAATGACAAGCTGATTGGTTCTATCTGCGACAGCATCATGACAGCGGCACCGGGTGAACTGACCTGGACCGTACTCCGCCGCCTCGCCAAGGGCAGCCTTACCGTCTCAGATGCTGAGGTTCTGCACGCCATGGCGACCGCCTTCCACTTCTTCCGGATTGTGGTTGAACCAGGTGGCGCCGCGGCGCTTGCCGCCGTCTTAAGTGGCCGGATCGATATCAAGGATAAGGTTGTCGTCGCCGTCTGTTCCGGCGGCAATGTTGACCCAGGCATCTTTGGTCAGGCGCTCGACATGATGAAGCCAGGCACCGATTTTGGTGGCTGCCCAGCCGCTGGCATCCTGGCACGGTAACACCCTCCAATGACTGAAACCGCGACGAGTAGATGGCGGCCGCCAGCCTGGCTGGTTTTCGGCCTGAAAGTCGTGGTCTCGGTCGGCCTGATCATCCTTTTGTTCAATCAGGCTGATCTTGGCTGGATGGCTAGCATCCTTAGCTTTGACCTAATCCCCGCCCTGCTGCTAGCCGGTACGGTGCTGCTAGTGCAGAGTTTCGGCATGGGCTACCGCTGGCATGCACTGCTTAGTGCCCTGGGCCTGATCAAAGACCTTCGTTGGGCGTTAAAGCAGGCCTTCATCGCCACCTTCTTCAATCAATGCCTACCCTCCTCTATCGGTGGTGATGGCTACCGCGTGGTGGTGGCCAAGCGTGCCGGACTGGATTGGCAACCCGCCGTCTCCAGCGTATTGGTGGAGCGCTACACCGCCGTTGTCTGCTTGATCATTGTGGCGGCGATCGGCCTGATCCCCCTAACCCTTGCCCTGACTGAGAGCAGCTTGATCTGGCTGTTTGTCACCTTCGTTGTCGGTGGGTTTGCCGGTGCCCTGCTGATTGCCTGGCTGGCAGAGATCGCGGCGTTTCAGAAACTGCCCGGCCTGTTATCGCGATTGCTCAATGCATGGATTGTTGGCCGAGTATTTGCCGATATGCGCCGGGTCATCCGCTCGCGACGGCTGGTTGTTATCTTGGGCAGCGCTGGCCTGATCAATAACGCCGCCAATGGCGTCGCGGTTTGGATCGTCGGGCAAGCGCTTGGGGTTGAGCTCGGGCTCCTGCCCTATATGACGATTATGGCCATGGCGACCCTGATTACCATCATACCAATCTCCCTCGCTGGATGGGGGCTGCGGGATGGTGTTGCGGTGCTTTTGCTTACCGCCGTTGGTGTTGCCGAAACCGAGGCGTTGATCATCTCGATCNCCTACGGCTTGGCCCTGCTGCTCTCATCGATCCCTGGCGGCGTGCTGTTATGGCGGGCCGTGAAGGTTGAACCGAAGGCAGGTGAGAACAACACGGTTGAGAAAGCCTAGCCGTGGCGCTGTCCCTTACTCCTGTTGCCGGTGATCAGCTCGACAGCTGGGATGCGATGTATGCCAGCGCCCACCGTCCCGCCGTCTCGCAATCGCGCTACTATGCTGAGGCTCTCGCCAGCGCCCGTGGATGGCTGTCGGATTTCTACCTTGTCCAAGATGGGGACGAAGTTCTGGGCGGCTGTGTCGTCCAGACTAAGCATCAACCAATTGGCAAGGCCATGCGGATTGAGCGCGGACCAATCTGGACCAAGCAACCCACAGACGGCCAGCAACTGGATGTGCTGACCCAGTTAGCAGACATGACCAAACCGCGCTGGTTTGAGCGTCGACGCTTCTATCCGGACTTGCCCAATAACGGTGCTGTTGCTGGCGCCCTGCCCTCACTCGGCTTTAAGCGCGTCGACATTGGCTATCGCACCATCTGGCTTAAGCTTGAGCAACCACAGGCAGTGCGACGCACAGCATTACGGCAGAACTGGCGTCATGCCCTGGCAAAGGCCGAACGGCCCGGCCTAACGATCCAGATAGATGACCGTGGCGAGCATCTATCGTGGCTTACCGCACATCATGAGCATGCCATGCGCCGCCAACATTTCATCGGCCCCACCAGCCTGTTCCTGGGCGCCTTAAAGTCACAAGCTGCCAATACTGGCGACTTCCTGATCTTCCGCGCCCATTACCTGGGCAAGCCGATTGCCGGCGCCCTGATGCTTCGGCACGGGCCAGCGGCAACCTATCTGGTCGGGTGGAGCGGGAAAATCGGTCGGAAATACAATGCACAACACCTATTGCTTTGGCAGGCGATCAGTCACCTGCAAGACAAGGGCGTGCAATATCTCGACCTTGGCGGCGTTAACCCGGAGGGCGCTAAGGGCGTTACCTACTTCAAGCGTGGATTGCTAACCCCGGCTGATGAGGAAGCAACCGGGGCGCCAATCTATCGCTGACGCAGGCCGCCTACTCAGCCGGCGGCTTGTGGTCGAGTGCGACTGAATTCATGCAGTAGCGTTTGCCGGTTGGCGGCGGACCATCGGGGAAGACATGACCTAGATGGGCATCGCAGCGGGCACATAGAACCTCAACCCGCACCATGCCGTGGGAGTTGTCCGTTTTCTCGGTCAGTCGCTCGGGCGTGATGGGTTGATTGAAGCTTGGCCAGCCGGTGCCGCTATCATATTTGGTATTGCTGTCGAACAGCTCCAAACCACAGCAAATACAGGCATAGATTCCCGGCTGTTTTGCCATGCAATACTCGCCTGAGAAGGGCCTTTCGGTACCATGTTGGCGCGTTACGGCAAATTGTTCTGGCGTTAATTGCGCACGCCACTCAGCTTCGGTTTTTTCTATTTTTTCAATAACTTCTGACATCAACCTAACCTTATGAGCTGCCTCGTATTGGGTATGAAGAACTAGTTAGGCCATCACCCGCTCAACGGCAAGTCACGACCCCGTTTCCGCTTTCGTAACAGAACCGTAACCTTTCGCTCGACCGCCCCGATCCGCCGGCGAAAACCCGGCCAATATTGGCCCAGCGGTCCACCATATAGCAACCAACCGACGGACACTCTCCCCCTGTCAGGACGGTTGCGCATCACGCCCTCGTCTCTCCCCCGCGGGTGTTGATCGAACCGCCCATCCGCCAACCCGGATGGTGCTGAGCAATACTTTTAGGGGAGAGCCACATGGCCGCCGAAAACATCCGTATTACCCGTCTCGATAACGGGCTCACCATCGTGACCGATAGCGTGCCCCATGTTGAGACCATGTCCGCTGGCGTCTATGTCGGCGTTGGTGCCAAGCATGAGGTGCCTGAGAATAACGGCATCAGCCACTTCCTTGAGCACCTGATGTTTAAGGGCACGAACAAGCGCACCGCTGATGAGTTGATCGAAGAGATCGAGATGGAAGGTCTGGGTGTGAATGCCTACACGGCCAAGGACCTCACCGCCTATCACCTCACCGGCCTGAAAGAGAGCCTGGGCAAATCCATCGGCGTTCTGGCCGATATGGTTCAGAACAGCCAAATCCCAGAGGATGAGCTGAACAAAGAACGCGGCGTCGTGCAGCAGGAGATCTCCCGCAGCCAGGATAACGCCATGGCCCAGATGTATAACGGGATGATGGCAGAGGCCTACCCAGACCAGCCTTATGGCCGCACGGTTCTAGGCCCAGCTGAGAATATCCAAGACCTGCCGCGTCAGGCGTTCCTCGACTACATCAAAGAGCACTACACCGGTGAGAATATGGTCCTCGCCGTCTCAGGCAATGTGGATCATGACGAGGTCGTCGCCCACGCGAAGGAGCATTTCACCAACCTGCCCAAAGGCATGCCAGAGCCCGCCGATCCAATTGAGTATGTTGGCGGCTATCACAAGCAAGAAGGCCAAATTCAACAGGCCCACTTCGCCATTGGCATGAAGAGCGTTGGCCGCAACCACCCGGACTATTACGCCCATGTACTGGCTTCCCAAATCCTGGGCGGTGGCATGTCCTCCCGCCTATTTGAGGAAGTGCGGAAAAAGCGCAGCCTGGTTTACACAACCTCCGCGGCCCTGACCGGCAATGAAGATACCGGCATCATGTACGCCTATGGTGGCACGACGAAGGATGAGCTGGCCGAGATGGTGCCTGTCATGGCCCGTGAGATTGTACGGCTATCCGAAGATGCCAGCCAGGGAGAGCTGGACAAGGTGCGGCGGCGCCTGATGACCGGCCTTGCTGGTCAGCAAGAGGCCATGGAAGACCGCCGCGACAGCCTGGGCCGTGAGGTCCTGCGTGATGGCAAGGTGACCCCGATGGCTGAGCTAAAAGAGAAGCTTGAAGCGGTCACGATTGAAGACATCCGCCGAGTTGCCGCCGATTGGCGCCGCAGCCCACCAACCGTGTCCGGCTATGGGCAGGTTGAGAAGATGCCATCCTATGAAGAGATCAAAGGCATGCTGCCGCCACCGCTGGCACCAGACCGCATGTACAATCTGCAGAACCTGGCGGGTCTACGCCCAGGTGCCGGGGCTGAGGATCAAGACATCAGTCATCTGATCCGGCCTAAGCGTCAGCCAAGCAACGATCCAAAGCCAGAAGAGCGGCGCAAGCTGGGCATGTAAGCCCGGCAAGCCGCCTAGCCTTTCAGGCGTTCTAAGAAGCCCTGGGCCTCATCCTTCGTTTCAAAGATGTGCGGTGCTACATCGCGCTTAAGGGTGTGGCCCAGCTTCAGCTTCATAAAGGCAGACGTCGTGTAGCGACTAACATGGGTGTAGAAGCGATCTTCCATCGACTTCACCATGGCGCCATAGGCATCTGCGATATCACTATCGATCTGGAAGCCTGAATAGTTGGCCACCACCTCGACGCGGAAGCCAAGCGGCTCACATTTGCGGATCACCTCATTCCCGATCTCATCCACATCGGCGATGTTGCGCACGCGCATGCCCTGGAAGTTGAGGTAAAGTCGCTTCGCCGCAATATCGAGGGCCACCCGGTCATCGAGGCTTAGATCCAAGAGACGATTATCCAGGCCGATTAGTGCCTGGTCAAAGATGGCAGGATCCATCTCTTTGGGCTCCCCCACCAAGGGCGCAAAGCCCATCTGACGGACGATATCCCGCTCAATATCGATGCCTGGTGCCACCTCAGTCAGGGCCAGCCCCTGCTCGGTCAACTCAAACACCGCGCGCTCGGTGACATAGATCACTGGCTTGCCATCAGCGATCGCTTGGCGGCCACTAAAGGTCACCTGCTCAACCTTCTCGATGAACTTTGCCGACCGTCCCTCATTCAGGATTTCGAGGCGGCCATCATCAACCTTCAAGTTCATGCCACCAGCCCGGAAGGTGCCGGCAAACACCACCTTGCGGGCGTTTTGCGAGATATTGATAAAGCCACCAGCCCCAGCCAACCGGCCACCGAAGCGGCTGACATTCACATTGCCCTCAGCATCTACCTGGGCCATGCCAAGGCAGGCCATATCAAGGCCGCCACCATCATAGAAATCGAACTGCGCGTTCTGGGCGATGACCGCATCAGTATTGGTGGCAGCACCAAAATCGAGACCACTGGCCGGGCGACCACCAATTACGCCTGGCTCTGCCGTTAGGGTCACATGTTCGAGCATCCGCTCTTCCGCGGCGATGGCGGCAACCCCCTCCGGCATCCCAATACCTAGATTGACCACACCATTAACTGGCAGCTCCAACGCACAACGCCGCGCGATGACCTTACGGTCGCCAAGCTCCATCGGCTCCTGCCCTCGCGATGGGGCGCGGGCCTCGCCAGAGAAGTAGGGTGAGTAATCAGTGGCAAAGGTCTGGGCATGGTTCTCAGGTTCGGCCACGACAACCGCGTCAACTAACGCCGCCGGTACCACGACATCGCGGGGGTTGAGTGAACCCTTTGCCACGACCCGCTCAACCTGCGCGATCACAACACCGCCAGAGTTCCGGGCCGCCATGGCCATGGCCAGATTGTCGAGGATTAGCGCCTCACGCTCTAGGGTCAGGTTACCCGCCTCATCCGCGGTGGTGCCGCGCAATAGCGCCACCTGGATCGGATGGCAGGGGTAGAACAGCCGCTCTTCCCCATTAATCTCCATCAGCTGAACGAGATCCTCAGTGGAGACAGAATTGATTTTACCGCCCTCAAGACGTGGATCGACAAAGGTACCGAGGCCAACCTTCGTGATCACACCGGGCTTACCAGCAGCGATATCGCGAAACATATGGGAGATGACGCCCTGGGGCAGGTTATAGCCCTCAATCTGTTCATCGAGCGCCAGCTGACCAACCTTGGGGATCAGCCCCCAATGGCCGCCAATAACACGCTTGAGCAGGCCATCATGACCGAGGCGGTTTAACCCCCGCTCTTTCCCATCACCCTGCCCAGCGGCGAAGATCAGGGTTAGGTCGCGCGGTTCCTTGGTCTCAACGAACCGATCCTCAACCGCCTTGAGAAGCTCCTCAGGCACACCGATGCCAACGAAGCCAGAGGTACAAATGGTGTCACCGGAACGGATCAGTGCCGCTGCACCGGCGGGGGATACGATTTTATCGATCATGGCAAACAAGCCTCCCAAGTCGCGCGGCATCGTTTAAAGGCGCCGCATGCCTTGGGCGGTTGTTTACGGTCAGATCATGAAAAAATCGAGAGCTTAAGCGCGTATGGCCGCCATGGATTAAGGCAGGCTAATCCGCCGAAACACGCCATCCCTCTTCACAAAGCGATGCATCAGGGCGGCCCCGACATGCATGGCGATCAGCACGGTGATCAGCAGGCCGCCATACCAATGCAGAGTGAACAGCAGCTCCGACAACTCTTTATCCTTACCGATAAGGCCCGGCAGATTGATGCTGAAGAACTGCACCGGAAAGCCACCAGAGGCCGTGCCCAGCCACCCTAAAACTGGCATCGCAAACAATAGGACGTAGAGGCCGATATGAACCGCACCGGCAATCATATGCTGGGCCTTTGAGAGCTCGGTCAGCGGTGCCGGTTTCGGGCGCGCGGCCTTGATGATTAGACGCAGAACGAACAGCCCCAGAATGATGACGCCAAAGGTCTTATGGTAGGTGTAGATGAAGTTGGTCCACTCACCACCGACCAGATTGCGGATGCCGCTGAAGCCATAGATGCCGAGGGCAATACCGCTCAACACCATCCAGGCCATGATGAAGGCTGTTACCCAATGGACGAGACGCAGGGCCATGGGGTGCCTATCTGTCTTACCGCCCGCAATATCAGCGGCGTTCTCGGTCACTTCCTCAACCGCCATTGCGTCGGGCGCTTCGGTGTTGGTTGGTTCCACACTCATAACTGTTCCTATTCCTGCCGATTGATGCCGTTCTTAACGACGACACTGACCACCAAATGGAGCCACCGGCCAATCCCTCTGTAGGTCGACCAATTCGACCTTATTCTCCCAAACCCCGGTGTCATCAACCGCGAGAACACCGAGATAGCTAAGCTCACCCTCATAGCCGACGACCCAAAAGCCGTTTGAGGTATCGAACTCAAGCAGCTCAATCTCTCGCCAGCCATTGTCATCGGCAATCTGGATTAGGAAGGCCTGAAGCCTGTCCTTATAGCCATCCATAGGCTCAACAATGGCGCGCCCGGGTTCAAGCATGACGTTGAAATCCTCAAATCGCGCCTCTGGGGTGAAACCCGTTAGCCGCGCTGGAATGTCGAGAACACGCTCTAAATCGGCAAGGCGTTTGCCATCGCTATCACTCAAAGATACCACCGCCGTTACAGGGTCGGGGTAATCACCCTCGGGCAGCATATCGTGAGGGTAGAACTGCAAAACGATGTCGCAGATACCGCCGACGCAAAAGGCCCGATGCGTTTCCACATGGATATCACTGCCAAAAATACCTGGCGGATAGATGACCGCCTCTCGCCCGTCTTTGCGTTCGAAGTCTCGGTCAATCCGGAACTGATAGCCGACCGTAGCGCCATCATCCCCCTCGATATCTGGGAAGCTTAGGTCGATCTGGGCCACCTGCGCCTCCAACTCAGCGTCAATGGGGAGGTAAACTTCCAAGGCGCTAAGGAAGTCGACAATCCTGGCACCACAGGTGATCTGTTCATACCGATCAAACTTAGGATCAAAATGCCTGAGCTGCTGCTCCGCACCGGCATTGCCAGCAAAACCAGAAACAACAAGCGCTAACGCAAGCCGCCAAAGGGCGCCGCTCCGATGAAAATTAACCAGTTTTGCGACCATGTCGGGTCCAGAAGGCAATTCATAATCCCACAGTGCTAACCTAACGCAGATAGCCCTTGAATGGGTAATGCTCCTAGGACTTGATACCGGCCTTGAACAAAGGCGTGACCAAAGCCCCTACCCCATGCGCGATATCATTCTGCACAAATGGATCATGACCAGCGGCGTTGTGCTGACTGTTGTGCTGATGCTTTTGGCGTTGTTGGTGTTTGATTTCACCCTTGCTCTCGTCCTGTTCGGCATTGTGCTGGTCTTGCCGCCACTGGGGGTGTTGCTGGTGCCAGGTGAGCGACCACGGGCACCATGGCAGGCTGGCCTGCTGGCCCTCGCCGTGATGGGCATACCCCTTATCGTATTTGTTCAGGACGGGCCAACCAGTGACCGGACGGCGACGCTGCTCAGCGGTTTGGCGAATAAGCCCGCTGCTAGCTGGGCCTGGTTAGAACATGTCTACACATCCATGCCTGGGGACAGCGCACGGCACCCCATTGTGCTGCCGGAGGGGTCGGTTGCCACTGCTGGTCGCAATCTAGACCTCCTCAACATGCTCGAAGAGCCGGAGAAGCAGTAGCCATGGCCCGCTTCAACATCGGCCGAGCCATCATTCGCGTGTTGGTTCTCGAGTTCATCATTGTGATGATCCTCGCCACCCTTTTGGGTATCGGCATCATCCGGTACATGGAGATTTTGGACCATGATGAATGGCCGATTTACCGCAGCAATCCAACGATCATCGGCCCGTTGATTGGCCGTGAGCTGGCGGCAATTGCACCGTTTGAGATCGACACAATCTGCGGTGACGGGATGGCCAAGGAGCTAGTTGTTGCTTGGCGTGAGAGCCGCCTACCCCGCATTGATCGGGTGCGGCGCCACCTGCATCAGCGGCGCTGGCTAGTTCGGGCTATGTTTGAGAACACGAGTTCGGCAGAGCGAGAGCTGTTTAAGCGCCTCGTCTGCCAACCCGATATCTTGATTGAGCACACCCAGCCTTTACGGCCGGATGATGCCTCAATTAACGGCGGTAACTGACATCTCGTCAGCCAGCCACTTTTCCCACTGCTCGCGCTTGCGATAGATGGTCGATGGGCTGATCTCCAGGATACGCGCGGCGCGAGAGATGTTGCCATTGCAGTGCTGAATGACCGCCTCAATGATGTCCTTCTCAGTCTTCCAGAGCGGACGCAGCAGCGCTTCGGCAGATAGGCCGTTCAACACCTGTGCCTGCGCGGCTGGTGAGGCCAGCGGCATGTGAACCACATTTGCCTGTGGGTCGCCCGGCATCTGTATCGCTGCCTGTGCCGGCATGCCCATGCCTGCCGCAGCAGGCGGCGCGCCACGCCCCAGATACTCTGGCAGGTCCTCCGACTTAACCGTGCCGCCTGGGTTCATTACCACAATATGCCGAACGGTGTTCTGCAGCTCGCGGATATTGCCTGGCCATGGGTAGGCCTCAAGCCGTTCAAGCGCATCGGAGGTAAAGCCATCGAACCGCTTACCTTCATCGGCCGCATAGGTGCTAACGAAATGACTTAGCAGCAGAGGGATATCAGAGCGACGATCCCGCAGCGGTGGCAGGTTCAACGGTACAACGTGGAGGCGGTAATAGAGGTCCTCCCGGAACCGGCCGGCGGCAATCTCCGCCATCGGGTCACGGTTGGTGGCACAGATGATCCGCACATCCACCTTCTCATCGGTTTCCGCACCAACCTTCTTCACCTGGCCAGTCTGTAAGAATCGCAGCAGTTTGGACTGCAGGCTGATGTCCATCTCACAGATTTCATCAAGGAACAGCGTGCCACCATCAGCCGCTTGTGCCGCACCTAAGCGATGCGAGGTTGCGCCGGTAAACGCCCCCTTGATATGGCCAAACAACTCGCTTTCCATCAGGTCCTTAGGAATGGCCGCACAGTTGATGGCGATAAACGGCTTATCCTTACGGTCACCGGCCTTATGAATAGCGGTGGCGCAAACTTCTTTACCCGTACCGCTTTCACCGGTGATGAAGACAGGAACCTTGGATTGCGCAACGCTGGCGATGGTTGAGCGCACATGGTTCATCGCGGGGGCGCGACCGATCATGCCTTCAAGGCTTTCCGCCTTAATGGTCTCCGCAGGGGCTTCATTATTCACACCGCGCAGGACTTCCGCTGCATCGAGTGCGTTGTTCACGGCGGTCACGAGGCGATCCTCGTTAAACGGCTTCACGAGGAAGTCGAAGGCGCCAAGTCGCATGGCCTCAACCGCGCGGTTAATCGAGCCATCGGCGGTAATCACGATGGTCGCGGGACCACCATCCTGGCCATCCAAGCCCTCAAGCAGCTCAGTACCGTTACGGTCTGGCAGCCCTAGATCGAGCAACATGACGTCATATTCTTGTTGCGCCAAATGCTGCTCACCTTCGGTTACCGTGTTCACGATATCCGCGCTGAGATTATGTTTCCCGAGGAAGGCCCGATAAGTTTCGGCCAACACCATCGCGTCTTCTACGATCAGTATGTTTGGTTTTCTCGCCAGCATGGGTTTACCCCGCTTCTGTTTGGTTAAGTTGTTCAGTCAGTAGTTCGACGGAGTTATCCGCCAGATGCCGCAACCGCTCGATTACCGGTGGCTGCGTTGGGTTTAAAATCTGTTCGGGCATGTTGTGCAGCACGCGCGCTTCCCGCTCGAGCTGCATGGCACCAAAAGCTGAGGCGATACCGCAGAGCGCATGGCTCAACTGCCCAACATGATGCACATCTTTGTTCTGTATGGCCTGATCCAGCAGCTCCAGACGGTTGGCTAGGTCATCCTTAAACCGGGCGAATAAGCTGGCCACGGTCTCCGGTGGCAGCGAGCCCGATAGCTGCTGTACCAGCGCTTGATCGATCAAGGACACCGCACCGGAGGTAACCTCCACGCCTGTATCCTCATTACTCGTTTCAGCCATCGGCTCCCCTTTGGCGGTGACGCGATTGATCCAACCCATCAGGGCCGGCCAATCGATTGGTTTGTTAAAGACGGCACCGACACGCCCCTGCTCCAGCTCTTCCGCCTTCGCGGCCATGGAGAAGGCAGTGAGGGCCGCAATTGGCGTGTCGACATTAAAGCCATTGTGTTGGCGAATGCGGCGGGCGGCTTCAAAGCCATCCATCACCGGCATTGAGATATCTAGCAGGATGACATCGAAGCTTTGGCGGGCGGCCTCATCAACCGCCTCTTGGCCATTGGTTACGACAACGGCACGGTGCTGTTCTTCACCGAGATAGGCGGCCAAAACTTCGCGGTTGATAGCGTTGTCATCGGCAATCAGGACGCTCAGCGGCCTTGAATGATGGCCCGCTGATGACGGCACAGCGGCTGTGCCAAAGCCTTCTGGCGTCGCGTGACCAGCAGCCTCACCCAGCAAACCAATCGGCAGGCGCATTCTAAAGCGAGCGCCGTCGCTTGAGGCTTCTGATGTTTCTAACAGCTCCAGCTCACCGCTTAGGCTCAGTGACAGGCTGCGCGCGATGGCAAGGCCGAGCCCGGCACCGGCAGCGCCCTCATTGATTTTCCCGATGCGCACAAACGGCTCAAAGATTGCCTCGGCGCGATCCTCCGGAATGCCCGGGCCGCAATCAGCCACAATCAAATCAACGCATCCCTCAGGGGCCAGCGCAACGTCATTGCTGCGCGAGACCTGCAGCATAATCAAGCCATCCATAGATGCCTTAATGGCATTGCTAAGCAGCTTGTCGAGGATCTGATGCAACCGCCCACGATCAGAGCTGATCCGCTGTGGTGCCTCGGGCTCAATCTCCAGATGCAGCTTCAGGCCACGATCCTCTGCCTTATCGCGCCAGCGCTCTAGTGCCGTCACCAGCTCATCACGCAGGTTAAACGGCTGTGCTCTTAGTGGTGTTGCGCTCTCCCCGCCCGCTTGAAGCGTTGAGAAGGCAATCACGTCGTCTAGCATATGCCGCAGATGTGCGGCCGATTGCTGCGCAATATCAACCAGCCGGTCATGGCTCTCAGACACTGGCGCACGGCGGATCAGATCGAGTGCACCCAGTAAGCCATTCATCGGGGTTTTGAACTCATGGCCCATCATCGCGAGGAAGGCGGACTTTACGGCATCGGCTTCCTGCGCTTTCGCCAGCGCGGCCTTCAATTGCTGCTCATGATGAATGCGCTCACTAATATCGCGGATGGTACCACTAAGACCGATGATCATCTGGCCGCTACCGGCGACAACACCGCAATCGATCTGTAGCTGTCGAGGCTCAGCCCCGGCGCGATCAACCAAACGGAGGGATACTGGGGGCACATCGGCCTTACGAGCCTTGCGAAGCTGACCGAGTGCATCGGTCACCCGGCGACGGTCATCATCATCCAACCGCTCAAGCAGATCGCGCAGCTTCGGACGCTCTTCCCCAAAGAAGCCCAGGGCATTGCCCGACCATTCAAGGTCACCGCTATGGTGGCTCCAGAACCAAGACACTTGGTTGGCGAGTGCTTCGGCACGGGTAAGTAATTGGGTGTGGCGCCGTGCCGTTAGTGCCTGATTACGCTGCTCAGATAAGTCCCGGCACCAAACGATGAAGCGCCTTGGGGCACTGTCCAACATGCCGGTTGGAATAACGGCGAGACGCAACTCAACCGGCAGTGCCACACCATCCTTACCGCGCAGCAAACCCTCCGCCCGCAATGGTGCCGCAGAGCCCGCAGCCTGCCGCAAATGATCTTCGAGCGCGCCACTGTCCGTCGTGCCGTCGGCATTGATCAGCTCGGCAAACTCAATCCAGTCACTCAGCCGCTCAAAGATCAGAGATTCAATCGTCTCGCCGAACAAGGCCCCGGCTGCGTGGTTCGCCTGAAGAATTCGGGTCGCACCGTCGATGATGCAGAGGCCATCAGCGGCACTGGCAATGGCTGCCCTATTCGCCTCATCCAGCACACGGGTTGCCGCCTCCATCACCTCGTCAGGGGCAACCTCCTCACCCTGATGGGCGTTACCGATATCGGAGGGGTTGGCGACCGCATTGCGCAGATCTTCCATGATATCTGGCGCCTGGGTCACGGACCGTCGGGTGGAGAATAGATCACCGGGCATCGGGCTACTCCACCACTGGACGAAGACCGTCCACCGTTAAGGTTTCAAAATTGATGCTCGAAAGCGCGGCAATGAGGTCGGCATCCTCCTCAGCTAATGCCCAGTTGTTCATGGTCTCCAGCCGGCGGCGAACCACGTTGATGATCATGTCGCGAAGCTCGACATCAAAACCGCCGCCGAACAGTGCCTTGGCCTCCAGGACGGCAAAGACCTCCCACCACTTGATTAACATGCGCGGCACCATGACCGCCTCATCAGCGTAGATATCGAGACTGATGCCATGGACCATTGGCGCAAAGGCGGGTTGCTGCAGGATCGCATCGCCCAAATGCCTAAAGGCACGGCTGGTGTCATGGAGTGCGCCATAGGCTGACCCAGCCAGCACAAGGGTGTCCGCGCGTGGCTGCGGTTGCTGCAGCAATGGGCGCAGCAAAAGCAGCGCCTCAGACGCTAGCTCCTCATCCGGCTGCCCCTTCAGCAGATCGCGTGCCTTAGCCCGACGCCAAAAGGCCGCCTGGAACGGGCTATTCGCCTCTAACAGCGTAAGGTAATCACGGCGTTTGGGATCGGTAAGCGATAGACGCGTGTCACCGATGGCCGCGCGAACGACGAGCATGCTACCCGGATACTGCGCGATCAGCTGATCCCAACACCCTGCAACAGCGGTGGCCCGCGCCATATCATCCTGTTGATCGTTGAGACCCAGCGCGTCAGTGCTGCACCGAGATAACGCTGCACGGGCAGGATCATCGCGGAAGTTAATCTGCGGCCGCGGAATGCGGTCGAGGTCGTTCAACGGCGCGCCCATAATGAACCGGGCGGTAGCCAGGTTGCTTTGCACCAGCTCCGGCTCCTCCATCTGCTCCCAAATGGCGGCGGATAGAATGCTCAACACGCCAGAACGCGGCAGCAGATCACGAAGCCCCATAACCCTGTCGAGCATGGCCTCAGCAAGCACGGCATCGTTTACCGTAACGGTTTGCTGCAATGCCTCGAGGCGCTGATCCCAGGTGCTGATGTCATCCCCACTCTCACGCAACTGGGTGGTGAAGTGCATGGGCTGCTGCTCAGCCAGCGAGGCCAAGGTGATGATCAGGGCGCCTTCCGGATCCTGCCGTTTAAAGGTCAGATCATCCGCAAAGCGCTCAAGCACAGCTGCGTTATCCTCAAGCAGCCACAGCGTGCGGGCCAGGCGAAGCTTCTCGCCATCGCTCAGCTCATCGCTCCGTACCGCTGACATCCCATCCCGGATTTCAGCGATAAGCCCCAGCTGCTCATAAAGCTTCATCACATCCAGACGGTCACCTGCCGCAGCATCTGCGACTGGCAACTGCTTCAACGCATCCGCCATTCGGTCGCTATCGCCATTCAAGCCGAACTGGAACGCGAGGCTGACCGCCTGGGCGAAACGCACGCTGTCGTCATCGACCAGTTGATTGAACTGCTCAGACAACGGTGTGATGACCGCGACGGCATCTTCGTTAACACCACCCACAATTGTCTCAACTGCCAGGCGGGCCCAAAGCGGGGCGAAAACAGCATCATCATTCGCGAACAGGTCAATCAGCATGTCTGCTGCTGCCAACTCGTCCTCAAGCGACAGGTAGATTGAGACCAGCTGTCGGCCTGCAACCTGATTGCCAGGATCAACACGAAGGGCTGCCGAGGCCGGGCGCAGGGCGTAATTGAACTGCCCTAAATCGATAAACGCTTTGGCCAGACCAGTTAGAACCGCTGGATCGCGCGGGGCTAAAAGCGATGCTTCCTGCCAGGAGCCTAGCGCGCGGCGCCGGTTAAGGTCATCAATCTCCGGCACCCGATGATAGGCCTCGGCAAGGCGCATCCAAACGGCGGCATCCACGTGATGTGCGCAAACCGGCTCAGACACAAGGCCAGCCAAGTTCCGGGCGATGGCCACAGGTTGCTGATCAAGCGACAGGCCCATCCCATCGCCATGCCAGTTGATACAACGATTGACCAAGCGTAAGCCGAGCGCCCCTGCCCCCATGACAATCAGCAGGGCAAGAACCAGGGCAATGCGGCCCCATGGTATCTGTCTGGTCGGTTGATCGGTCATAGCTCGATCTCCGATACCAGGCTGCCAAACTCGCGCAGCAATGATTGATTGCGGGCGGCAGTTAACCCCTCCGGCAGAACCAGCTGAATGCGAGCAACCGTACCTGCCGTGGCGCCATCCTCGACATCAAGCGGGACCAAGGCCTCAAACACCCGCTGCCGGAAATAGAGGCGCTGGAAAACATACTCTTGAACCTGCTGGCTGGCCGCCGATGCGCCTTCACCAAAACTAACCATCGACAGGCTGCGATGCTGCAGCTTGGTCCAGCCAAGCGCCTCAAAGCAGCGATCCGCATTATGGGCGCCAGCCTCCATGGCGTTGTCATAAATGGCAACCAGCAGAACCACCTCTTGCCCAGGGCCGTCCATGTTGACGTAGCGTCGCTTCGCAATCGCCCGTGGCGCCAGGATCTGCAGTTCTTGATCGGTGATGTCGAGTGCCTCACTCACCCACCCACCATGGGCGATCGGCAAGGGCACGGCACGGCGCTCAGCAGCCACAGTGGTTGGTGCGGCCACACCGATGACCAAGGCACAAATGGCTGCAAAACAAACAGGTGCCGCCAATGGCTTTAGTGCTGACGGCTTTGGCTCATCAGAAACCATTTGTTGCGCAGTTAGCACCGGATCTAGCAGGACCAGCGGCAGTACACCAAAGGCCACCATCGTGCCGTAGCCAAGGATGTCATGAACCAGATTGGCATCCGTCTCTGGCAGCAACACATAGGCAAACGAGATGCCGAGTAAGCGCAGCAGATTGGCGATCAATGCCAAGACGGCAATGGCTGCGATCAACCGAACACGGCTGGCAACCGTATAGCTGCTCAACCAAAAGCCGAGGAATGAACTGACTAGAATTGGCCAGAGCAGCATCAACCCATTGCAGCTTTGCTCAATACGGATCACTGCCTCATTGGTGAAAACTTGGTTGCCCTGACGGACCGCATCGAACTCAAGCGCCCGCAGCGTGAATTCGACGATCCGCGCATCTGCACGTTGGAGCATTGGGGTTAGTAAGTCGTTGACGATGCCAGGGATTGGCAGGGTGAACACCATGGCGGCGGTGGCGACCCCGCCCGCAACACGGCCACTCGGCAACAGCCCGGCAATCAGAACTCCACCAGCGGCAGCGAGCGCTGCCAGATGGGTTAGCACCAAGATATCGGCACTAGCCGCCAAGCTTGAGGCCACCAAACTGCCCCCGATAACGGCCAACAGCATCCAAATCGATGGCATACCGAAGCGCAGCACGTCCTGTTTGCGGTAGATGAAGTATCCAACCAACAGCAAGGCGATGATGCAGAAATCAAACCGCTCTGGCCGCAGCGCTTGCTGCAAGATGTATTGCCAGGCCTCCTGATGCAGCAGGACTGCAATTACAAAGGCGACGCTGGTAACAAGCCAGCCTGGCATCTGTTTCAAGACTGTCATGCCGCCACCCCGCAAGGCTTGCCGGACAGGGCATCACGCTTCGCGCGGTAGGCCTGCAACTGACGACGCACCAACAGCAGCAATGGCAACAGCAGAGCCAGCACTGGGGCTGGTAGAGGGACAGAGGCTGCGATCAGCCCCCGAACATTGTTTACGCCCAGATCAACGGCGAAAACGGCATCATCAAACTCGTTATCAGCACCAGTGAACTGCTCCTCAACCCGCAGCACCAGATAGGGGCTGTCCGCCTGGGCAAAGGCGACGAACTGCTGGAAACCGCCAGGGTTAATGTCCGCCTCACTAAACGCAGCGGGCGTTTGACCGTTGGGCAGCAGGAAGAAGTCCAGATTGGTGTCGGCGGAGAACGTGCCGATATCAACGAAATCACCTGGCGCCAGCGGTGTCGCCTGATTGCGCGTGATCTGCCCCGTTCCATCCCAGAAATCGACTGCTGATGACGCGTCGGGGAAGATCAATTGCGGATTGATACCCGCGTAATTGTTGTCTGGTTGTGAAGCCGGGCGGTCAAAGAAACCAAGGGCATTGGCAGAGTCTGACCGCTCATTCACGAAGTAGACACGGACGTCGTACTCCTCAACCAGCACGATATCGCTGGGGTCCAGGGCAACGATATCGTTAACCCCGGTCCAGTTTGTGTCGGTTGGTCCAAGCCCGAGATTGTCGTAGATGACCGGGTAGGCATTCCGATGGAACCGGCGGCTTGGCCGGTCAGAACGGGCACGGTTCACCGGCGCCACGATATCCAGGCCAAGGGGCCGAGCACCGGACTGAACCGGGCTTTCACGTTGCGCCAAGGCTGATAGCGGGACTAGGCCAAGCCCAATGCCAGCCGCCAAACCGACGGCGAGCGCGAAAGGCGCGAACAAGGCGCGGCCCCTCCCCCCGTGATGTCGGTATCCGGCCATGGCTCAATCGTCATCCAATAGGAAGCGAACCTGAACAAAGGGTTGGAGCGTGGCGCCAACCAGTTGAAGCGATGGAAGAATGGTGGCGACCACATCGTTCCAGTCGCCAATGTCGCTCTTTGGAACGAACACAAGGTCATCGGCCTGCAATGGCAGGTCCAACATGTTGCCAGAGAGGATGGCGTCAGCATCGACGACCAGCAACTCACCCTCTAGCGGTGAATGGGCGCGGATAATACGCACCTGCTGCATATCAGCGGCCGGTGTTAGCGGTCCACCCACTTGGGAAATTGCCTGCAGAAGGGTCAGTGGCTTGCGAGCCAGTGAGACAGCACCGGGGTCCTCAACAGCACCGAGCACATAGGCTTGACGCTCAGACGCGTTGGGCATGAACAAGGTATCACCCGGCTGAAGCCAGATATTCTGTTCTTCCCGACCGTCGCGCAGCAACGCCTCGACATCGATCGGGAGAACGCGCCCATCCCTGCGCAGCTGCGCTCCCCTGAGTGACGCGCTCTCCCGGATGCCATTGCCCAGGCTTACTGCCTGAACAATGTTCGTCGGACGTTCAAGATACCGGACGCCCGGCGAGTTAAACTCACCCAACAGATAGATTGGCTGGCTGCGGTATTCGGCGACCTGCACCAGCACCCATGGATCTTTAAACCGATCTGAAAACGCCTCTTTCAGATCATCTCGGATTTCGACCTCGGTCTTGCCCTCAACCTCAAAGTTCTCAAGCACCGGGATCTGCACCTGGCCGCGATCATCAACCCGCAGCAACAGCTGGTTGAGGCCAGGCTCATCAAACACGTTGATGGACAGGATATCGCCAGGACCAACGCGGTAGGCCGGATCAGGCTCACCCGCCGCGAGTGCTTCGACCCGTACGGCCTCACGCTGAATAGCTGCCTTGGTATCGCGCGCTGGCTCACCGCTTAGGGCAACGGGACCGTTATCGGTAACCTGCAGCCGGGTCAGCGGGCCATCGGTCTCAACCTCACCGCCATAACCGAGGCAACCAACCAGCAGTAGGCAAGCAGCGGTTGCGGCCGAAACCTGGAAGGCACGACCAAGACGGCGGATTACGGTTTCACTAAACACACGGCGGATTAGGTACAGAACCGTCATGGCAATGACGATGGCATCATAAGCAAAGGAGCGGTTGGCGATGTAGTGCATCTCCGCCTCAAACCGCATCTGCCAATCGCGCAGCATGCCAGCACCCTCGGCGTTTCGGATAATGCAGATCTGGGCAAGGCTGGTCAGGCCAGGCTGTACCGCCAAACGCAGACGGAAGCCGGGGATTTTCTCTTCCAACTGCTCTTGAAGCGCTGGCGCAATCGGGCGCGGGCCAACCAACGCCATATCGCCACGGACCACATTCCACAGCTGTGGCAGCTCATCGAGTTTCAGGTCGCGCAGCAACCGGCCGATGCGGGTAATTTCCGGGTCGCCGGCCGCGACGTAGATGGCGCGGCTTTGATCTTTATCGGCGCCGACCGTCATGGTCCGGACCTTCAGGGTCTCAAACGGAAGGCCGCCCGCACCGTACCGGGTCTGGCGGTAAAGGAACGGACCGCGGGAGGTTAGCTTCACCGCAATGAACAGCATTAGGAAGACTGGCGACGAGATGATGATCGTCATCAAGGCCAGCCCACGCTGGGTCAGCGACCACAGCTTTGACATCGGCGGAACGGTTGGGATTTGGCCGCGGGTGACCGGCGCCTCAGACGCATCGGCTGGCACCGTGTCGCTCAACAGCGCGGCGCGTTCCTCGATCACATTGTCTGGAAGAATACCCATCGTATCCCTCAGCCCTACCAGCAGCCATCGCGGCCTGCGCGTAGTTATGAGCAAGATGGTTGCCAAACTGGCATGCCAGCCTAAAGCCAACAAAAACAGCGGGTTACAAGATGAGCAATATAGACCAAACCCAGGGTGTCGCATTTTGCAATGATTGCGTTTTGCAAGATGGGTCGAAAGTCAAAAATCATTGCATTATGCAATATTGATTCAACTGAAACGCAACGCTTTTGCTTCGTAGACACACAACAACCGTGCATTTTTCAATTTAAAAACAATTGGTTAATGAAATGCACCATGCTGCCCTTCTGCATGGCACCCAGCTTGCGAACCTTAGTCAAAGACCGCGCGCGTAGGGTGCGGTGCACTATGACCGGAATATCCCGGGATATCGATCGACCTATTTGGGCAGCACCGAAGCCATGTTGCGGTTCCCCTATAACCACCCGGCATCTGTATGAGTGGATGGACAATCCAAGCGTCGGATGTGCTGCCACGGCAGGGTAACCCCGCTGGCGTACCGCCCGTGCGGGCTAAACGATCGGTTCGCAATCCGCTACGGCATCTGGCGTGGCCGGTTACCGGCTTGATGCTGCTGTTACTAATGCCGCCGGAAACCTCGGTTTCGTTTGGCGGACTTCGCCTCTCCCCCTACCGAATACTGATTATCTTCGGCCTGTTTACCGCCCTCATTCGCCTATTCAGCGGCCGCTGCGGCAAGCTGATTATCACTGACTGGCTGGTCGCCGGGCATGCCGTTTGGGTTGGCCTCTCGCTAATGAACTTTGGCGGTGTCGCCGTGATGATTGAGAGTGGCGGCGTTTATGGGCTGGAGGCTGTGGGCGCCTATCTAATTGCCCGCTGTTACATCCGCAATGCCGATGATTACGAGGCAATGCTCAAGCTGCACTTGCTGATCGTTATTGGCCTCGCCATCGTCACCATTCCAGAAGCCATTACCGGTAAGCACTTCATTCGGGAGTTGGCGCGGTCTGTCTTTGGCGGCCCACCCATCCCTGTGATTGACCCAAGGCTGGGATTAGATCGCGCCTTTGGTCCATTTGATCACCCCATTCTTCTGGGCGTGTTCTGCTCAACCGCCCTCGCCGGTCCCTACATGGTTCTTGGCCGATCACGGATTAGCTTCCGCAACGGTATACGGGCCAGTGTGATTGGCATCGCAACCTTTATGTCTCTCTCAGCGGGCCCATTGATCGCCTATGCATCGCAGGCGGGCTTTATTGGCTGGGAGCGTGTGACCCGCGTCTTTAAGGGGCGTTGGTACATCCTGTTGCTGGGCTTCGCCTTTGCCTATATCGCGGTTGATCTTCTCGCGACCAGAAACCCGATTATTGTTTTCGTTCAGCACCTTACCTTTAGTGCGCAGAATGCCTACACCCGGGTTCTGATCTGGAATTATGGGGTTGCCGAGGTTGCGCGCTTCCCATGGTTTGGGATTGGCCTTGGCGATTGGGCACGGGCTGCCTGGATGGGGCCGAGCGTCGACAACTTCTGGCTGCTAACCGCCATGCGTTATGGGCTGCCAGCCGTTGGCATGCTGGTCGGTGCGACCCTGGCGACGATGCTGATGATGTGCCGTCGACCGATCGCTGATGAACGAACCCGCAATTGTCGCCTCGCCTGGTGCATGACGATTATCAGCCTGATCATTGTTGGGCTGACCGTTCACTTCTGGAACGCGCTATTTGCCTGGTTCTTCTTCCTGATCGGTAGTGGCGCCTGGATGGCTGGGCTGCCGACCAAACAGGCAACCTCCCCCAGATCGTTGGGGGGTGAGCGATGAGCGACCAGATCATCGAGACCGACCTCTCAATCGTCATCGTGAATTGGAACACCCAAGCGCTGCTTGATGCATGCCTCGCTTCTGTCTTCAGACATCTGGGTGACCTCTCGATCCAGGTAATCGTGATCGATAATGGCTCAACCGATGGGTCAGTGGCGCTGGTCCAAAGCACCTACCCGCAGGTTGAGCTTATCCAGAACAGTGCAAACCGGGGATTTGCCGCGGCCAACAACCAGGCCTTTGGCCAATGTCGTGGCCGATACTGGCTATTGCTAAACACGGATACTGAGATCCTCGATAACGTGCTGATCAATTGTGTTCGGGCACTCGATAAGGAAGCGAATGTTGGCGCGCTTGGATGCCAGGTTTTGAATACCGATGGCAGCCGACAGATCAGCGACCGCCCCTTCCCTGGCCTCAGGTATTTGAGTGCGAAGCTGCTAGGCCTCCACAAGTTTATGCCCAAGCCCGCTATCGCCGATGTTAGTGCCGATGCCCCAATGCGTGATGTGGAGACGCTGTCGGGATGTTTCTTGATGGTGCGTAGGCAAGCTGTCGAGGCCATTGGCCCGATGGATGCCAGCTACTTCTTCTTTGGTGAGGAAACCGAATGGTGCATGCGTTTCCGTGCAGGCGGTTGGCGTGTTTGCCAGGCCCCCCTTGGCAATATCACCCACCATGGCGGCGGAAGCTCCAAGCCACTTAGCTACAAGCGCGATGTGATGCTAACCGAGGCGATTATCCGACTGCACCACCAATGCCGGGGCGCTATGTCAGCCCGCCTCGCCTGGTTCTTATTGATGAAGTTCAACACATCTAGGGCAGTATTCTGGGGCACGATTGGGTGGCTTTTGAAGCCAGCGATAGCGGCTGATCGGGCACGCCATTTCTGGCAGGTATCGAAAGCTGTTCCGACGCTTTGGCAGGCAACATCAGGCGCCACCATCGGGGCACCAACACCCAACCGACTAGAAGACCCGGAGGCGGCGTAGAGCGCTTATGCGGCTTGTTATTATCACCCCATATTGTGATGGCACCGATGTCGGTGAATCCCGCTCTGCTTGCGATTGGGTTCGCCACCTGGCCATGCGCTATGACGTGACCGTCCTTACCATGCAGCGGGCGGGCCGTACGCCGTTGGAAGAGCAGATCAAAGATCTGAAGGTTGTCTCATGGCCAGAACCCTCATGGCTTCGCGTGCATGAGCGACTGAATGCCATGATGAAACCCGCCTATGCTTTCTTCTATCGCAAGGCCCGGCGCTGGCTAGCAGACAACCTCGATAACTTCGATCTCGTGCATCAGATTGGCCCCCTGGCCATGCGCTATCCATGCCCAGCGACAGGCCTTGGTAAACCTTACATTCTGGGCCCCCTGGCAGGGTCACTGACGACACCGCCAGGCTTCACCCAAGACGGGCCGATTGATGCCTGGTATGCCCGCCTCCGTGCGGTTGACCATCTGCGGCTAAAGCATGACCCATGGCTGCGCCGAAGCTATCGAGAGGCAGCACACATCATGGGTGCCGGCACCTATGTTCAGGAGGCCTTGGACGATATCGGGATCAAATCATTCTCAGTGGAGAGTGAGATTGGCATCCCCAACCTGGCGCCCCTCACCCCACGACGCCGGGAGCCGAAGACACTGCTTCATATCGGCCGGGGTGTTCGCACGAAGGGCCTACGTGATGCCATACGATGTCTTGCCCGACTTCATGAGCGGTTCCCCGACTTAACGCTGATCAGCGCCGGTAAGGGTCCAGAGATTGATCGCTGTAAGGCTGAGGCTGAACGGCTCGGCGTGAGCGCTAAGATCCAATTCCTGGGTCAGGTAGCCAAAGCTGAAACAGAGGCGCTCTATCAGGATGCGGACATCTTTCTGTTCCCGAGCTTTAGGGAGCCAAGCGGCAATGTTGTGTTTGAGGCCATGCGTCATGGCCTGCCCGTTGTGACCACTGATCGTGGGGGCCCCGGCCATGTGGTCGACAACCGGTCTGGCATTAAGGTGAAGGCCATCGATCCGGAGCAACTGGCCGGTGATCTGGCCCGTGAAGTCAGCCAACTACTACTGGACCCGAAGCGTTACGCCGCACTGGTTGACGGTGCGAGGGACCGCGTTGCGACGCTCGGCTACTGGCGAAACAAGCTGGATCGCGTCGATCAGTTTTATCAGGCGGCACTGGCTGATGACCGCGCCAAGCCCGCCGCTAAAACTGAAGATACCGACCGCATTTCCTCATCGGAGCATGCGGCATGACCCAACGCCAAACCATTCTGGCCATCGCGTCAGGTGGCGGACACTGGCACCAGCTGCTGCGCCTATCATCGTCACTACCCGATGATCGAACCATCTACGCCTCCCCCCTTCTCAAGACCGCCGCAGGCGCTCCAGGAAGGCGCTATCACCGAATTGCCGATGGCAATCGCGATACCAAGCTGCGGCTTGCAATTGTGACTGTTCAGCTTGCTTGGCTGCTGCTGCGTCATCGCCCCGGCTATATCATCAGCACAGGGGCAGCACCGGGTTGCCTAGCCCTCATCATGGGCCGTTGGATTGGTGCAAAGGGTCTGTTTATCGACAGCGTCGCCAATGCACGCGAGCTCACCATGTCAGCGCGGCTCGCTAAGAAGCATGGCATCACCGTCTACAGCCAATGGCCAGAGGTCGCAGAGCGCGAGGGTGTAGCCTATGCCGGTTCAGTCTTCGAAGGGTTGGTTGGCCTAACCACCAATACCGATGAAACCGATGGGCAACCAAAGGGCAAACGGGAGGCTGCCGCATGAAGCGTGCGCTCGTCACCGTTGGCCAGCAGCTGCCCTTCGACCGTTTGGTAAAGCTGGCGGATCAATGTGCCGCCGATAGTACCGACTGGGGTTGGTTTGCCCAGATCGGTATAGGTGGCGCCCCACCAAACCTAATGGCCTCTGCTGAAACGCTGGCAGCTAGGGACTTTGAAGCCATGATGGCGCAAGCCGACCTGATCATCGGCCATGCCGGGATCGGCACCATTCTTGGTGCGCTTCAGCTTGGTAAGCCCGTCGCGATCATGGCCCGGGAAGCCCGGTACGGTGAACATCGTAATGATCATCAACTGGCCACCTTAGAGCGCTTTACCAATGTGCCAGGCGTCACCGCAATCTCCAGCGCTGATGATCTAACCGCCTGCATTAAGGCCCTGGAGGATGGCGATGGGCAGGTGGAGACGCCGGCGCGGCTGCCGGAAGGGGCAGACCCAGGCCTACTTCAAATGGTTGCCGAATTCGTCGACGTATCGGGGCAGAAACCATGACGAGCCAGGCGGTCATCAGCCTCATCATCCCCGCCTATAACGAGGCACGGATTATTGAACGAACGCTGTCTAAGCTGTTGACCGGAAACGCCTTAATCGACCTCCGAGATGGCAAATGGCAGGCCATCTTGATCGCCAATGGCTGCACCGATAACACCGCTGATATAGTTCGGACAGGTTGGCCAGATGTCACGTTGATAGAGCTTGATGAGGGGTCAAAGACAGGCGCACTTCGGACCGGTGCGGCCATAGCGACTGGCCAAACCTGGATTGTTATGGATGCCGATATCGAGGTCGGCCCCGCTGAAATCGCTACGCTTCACGACGGGGTGCAAACAGAGGCTGCCGTGGCGGCTGTTGGTGACTTCACCCCTAACCTTACCGATGCCAGCCTTCCTGTTCGTCTGTTCTATGCCGCCTGGGCCCACCATCCCTATTTCGACGGTGGCAAGTTTGGCGGCTGTTACGCCCTAAAATCATCTGAAGCTGGGTACCTGCTGCAAACCATCCCTGATATCACCAATGATGATGAATGGATGTCGCGAGAGATCGCAAAGCTCGGTCAGGTGGTTGAAACCGATGCAATCATTCAGACCAATGCGCCCAAAAGCCTTGGTGATCTTGTCAGGGTTCGACAGCGCGTTTACCGCGGCAACCGAGAGCTAGAACAAGCTAGCCAGCCCCCGCAAAATTCAACAACACCGCCGCCAGTTGGCTTGATGCAAAGACTGGCCGTTAGACCCCATCTTTGGCTTGCTGGGTTATGCTACATCGCGATCAATTTGGTGGCCAAAATCAATAATTTGGCCGCGAGAGATCATCAAAAATGGGAGCAAGCGGAGCGGTATTGAGCGGCCGTTTGTATGCGCCTGTTCTAATAATCAAAGCATTGCAGAACGCAACAGATATCCATTGCAAAATGGGCCACAGGGTATCGTATACCGCATTTTGCAATTTTATAACGCGACAATTACCCATTACACACAACATATTACCGCTCTTTTTGGCACGCAGCTTGCGGGATCAACAGAGAGTTATTCTTTGTTATGAGTTTCTTAACGTGCCACGCGCCGGTCGATTTAGACGCCAAGACACGACAGCGTCAACTCCGCTGACCTTGATTTGGCGGGGACGGAAGATCACTGTCCGTGACTGGAACATGTCCGGCTTCACCGTGCGCCGTCTGCCCTTCCGGAAACTCGCCCTGGGTACGGAAGAGAGCATTCAGATCGAATTCGTCTCGGACGGGCTCGAAGTTCGTTTCCCAGCATTAATCTCGATCACCCGTATCAATCAGCGGCACCAGCAGGTTGCCAGCCGTTTCATCATGATCGACCCACGTGGCGAGCGCCTGATGCTGCAGGCACAGGCAGCTGATGGTCATGTTGAGGAGGCAGCCCCGGCAGCCGAAACGCCAGAGGCGAATGTCCCGCCAATTCTGGACGAGCAACAGCAAGCCGCTGCTCACCCAAGCCAGCCTGCGCAAGAGAAGCCGCAAGCGACGGGCAATCTGAACATCTCGCCAGCGCCAGCGACCGATGGGCATCACGATGCTTGGTCACACGGTCATGCAGCCCCGCCACATGGCTTGCACCATCAGCCACTGTTTCAAGAGCGGCAATCTGATTTCGATGAAGAAGGCGAGTTCATCAACCCGCTGGTCATCGCCTACCGCGCACTGCGCGACCGCTGGGCCCAAGCGGCCGTGGCCTTCATGGTCTTAGGCGCTGTCATGGCAACCGCCGCATGGCTGGTGATTGACCCAATCTTCCAAAGTCGCGGCCTGATCCGTATCGCCGCGAAAGAGCCCAAAATCCTATACGCGGAGCGGGATGACAGCCGCCTGCGCTTATTCGATGCGTTCGTCAGCAGCGAGTTGACCTACCTGACTAGCCGTCCGGTTCTGGACCGTGCGCTTTATCTGCTTAACCGTGAGCCAGAGCCGCCGCGTGACGTGGCCCAAACGGTTGATGAGCTTGAACAGCGCCTCGCCGCCCGCAAGATGCAGAGCATGCTGGAGCTTACGGCAGATTCCATCGACCGTGATTCCGCCAAGGTCATGGTGAACGCGGTTCTGGATGCCTACCAGCAGATGCATGTTGAGCAGCTGGACCAACGCCAAACCATTCGTGAGCGAGAGCTGATTGCCCGTGAGCAAGAGCTACTGACCCGTCTGGATCAGCTTTATGCCGTGCTCCTCAATGTTGGTGGTGAACACGATGCCACCACGGTGCGCGCCACGCACAAGCTCCGCCTTGAACAGATCGAGGAAGCACGAACCACGATTTCGGATATTGAGGCCTCGCTTCGTCAGCTTGCCGACAATGGGAAGATCATTGGCGATGGCTCGCTTGATGCTTCAATCCAGCGGGCTGTTATGCAGGACCGCACCCTCGCAGATTTAAGCTTTGAGCGGACCAAGCGTGCGGCCAATCTTTCAACCCTCCGCGAACGTTATGCTGAGAAGCACCCATCGGTTGCGTTTGCCGCGCAAGAACTTGCCATCATTGATGCTGCCATTGATGAGCGGTATCAGCTGATCAATCGCCTGGGCGAGAGTGGCGGCCTGTCATCTGGGGCTGGCGACACTGAGCAATCATCAGAGCAGCTGAATGAAATGATGGCTGTTCAAGAAGCGCGCTTGGTCGCCCTTCTGGCGGATGCTGAGCGGCTTAATGCCAAGCTGATCGATGTCACTGCGATTGATGATGACATCAACGAAAACCGCACCATGCTGCAAGAGACCCGCCGCGCCCTTGAGAAGGTGCGGGTTGAGAGCCGCAACAGCCTGCCTGGCAGCATTGAAATCCTATCCCGAGGCAGTGTGCCCGCCCAACCAACGATCAACCGCCGTAAGACCGCGGCTGGTCTCGCCGTCGTCATGGCCTTTGGCGCCACCCTAACTGGCTTTGTCGGCTTCTACATGCTGCGCCGCCGGGTTGGTTATAGCGATGAGCTGGCCAGCATTGATGGCGTCGAGCTTATCGGTGTGGTTGGCACGATGGATGAGATGGACAGCATGGCACCACCGGCGGTGAACCATATCCGTGCCGAGCTTGAGATTGGCATCCGTAAACATACCGACCGCGCCCGGGCCATTGTCGTGGCACCGGTTAGTGAAGGCACCAATTGCGCACCACTCACCATGCAACTGGCACAATCCTTTGCCGGCGCTGGTACCAGCACGCTGATGATCGATGGTGACTTCAAACCACGGTTGAGCAGCCTCGCCAATGTTGGGGAGCAGGACAGCAAGCCAGCCCTCATCAGCGACATTCCAGAGCCACTGTTCCTGTCGCCGATCCTGTCGATCATTCCAGGTGGCGGCCACTTCGATTACCACCGCCCTTCCATGTCGGTGGAAACCACCCAAACCATGATCCGCAATAATCGCAAGGCAACCGATTGCCTGATTTATCAAGGCAACCGCCTGACCACTGATGTGTTGTCACGCTTTGTCGTTGGTGAATCCGATGCCGTGGTCCTGGTGGTGAACCGTGACGATAAGCTTTCTGATCTTGAGCGGCAGGTTGAGGCAACAACCCGACTAACCAAGGGGCCAATCTTTGTGGTGCTGGTAAATGCCAGCGCGAACGATCCAGCCTTCCGCAATATGCAGCCAGAGCTGGTTGCAACCCCAGCCAATGACCAAAGCCGGTCAGGGGCTGCCGCATGAAGACGATCAACACTGCAACCGATGGTGAAGTTATGACCGCTGGCGCTGGCAATCCGGTAACCCTAGATGCCTCCCGTCCGATCATTGCATTGGTATCCGAACAGGACGCGCTGATTGAGGCATTGGCGACCGCCCTCCCCGGATTTGAGATCATCTCAAAGCCTGAGATGCCATCAAAGGGGCTGGGCTGGTCTAGTGTCGATGCAATCATCGTCGATCTGGACACCATTGATATGGCGGATCAGCTGAGCCTGCATAACGAAGCGACCGCAACCGGTTTTGCCGGTGACAGCTACGCGGTTGGGAAAGCGGCTGATCCAGCTCTTGATCGCCATCTAAAGCTACTGAGCCAGCCTGGCCTATTCGTTCATAGCGATGAAACCGATATGGCCATCCTCAATGTAACGCTAAAGCGAGGCATTCAGCGCCAACGTCAGGCGGATGAGATTGCACGGCCAAAGCGCGCTGGTATTGCAGGCACGGCACGGGAGATCGCGGGCCTGATTAAGGCCTGGAATACCCGCCTTGCCCATGAACGCGGCACTGAGGAGCAGCAGCGATGAATATGCTCTCCTTCCTATGGCCGCGGTATCGCGATGAGGAGTGGCAGGCGCCGCTATCCCGTCGTGATATCGACCCACATATTATCGAGCCAGAGCTGTTCCCAGCAGAAGAGCTCACCCAATGCGATACGCGCCCGCCACTCAACCTGGCGGTCGACCAGCAAGCCATTGCCTTTGATGATCGCTATCAACATCTCCGCTCCAACTACCAGAGCGATGATCCAGCAGAGCTGCTGCTAGCCCTGGTTAAGGCCCTGCGGGCCAAGCAATTGGATCCGCGTCAGGCTGGCCAGGCCAGCGCCCTGCATGTCGCCTGGCAGCTGGGCAAACTGGACTTGGAGCAGTTGGTTGACGCTGATGAGGATGTGGCGACCATCACCGCAATCCTTGAGCGTTATCGGGATCTGCCACAGCGCTGAGCCGAGCGCCCTAACCCACCGGCACTAAACCCAACTTTCTAGATACGGCTTGCCTAGCAACATGTTGCAACGGCAATATGTAGCAATCTGCAATAGCTTCTATGGTTGCGCACATGGCAACTCGCCCGTCCCCGGGCTTTGAGTAGGCGCCAACGCGGCCAAACTGGTCAGCACCATCCATGGCGTCCACGGACACCCCAACCAACGCTGAGATTGAAGAGATCATCAGCCGGATCCGTGAGAGCGGCGCCCTTGGTGAACGCTCACGCCTATCCAGCTTGCTAGAGTACCTTGTCACTGAAGAGTTGGAAGGCCGTGGCCCTGGCCTGAAAGCCTATACGATAGGCACCGATGTATTAGGCCGTGGCGACGACTTCGACCCCACAAATGACAGTATCGTCCGCGTTGAGGTTAATCGCCTGCGCCGCTCACTTGAGCATTACAGCGCAACCGCAGGACGGCAAGATGCGTACCGGATCGTCGTGCCTAAGGGCAGCTATCGTCCACTCTTCGAAGTACAAGATGCCGCCGATGAGACGGCTGCCCCTGCCCAAGGGAGCCAAGCCTCTGCCCGCCCTCAAAATCTGCAGTGGTCGATTGTAAGTGGCTTTGTCTTAGCGGCATTGATCATTGCGGCAGCTATCTTATGGCGACCTATAAGTGACCCGATTTCTGCTGGGGCAGCGGTGGATAGGCTTGAGGTCGACCTCTCAGAAGGCTTGAGCCGACCAATCATCAATGTTGAGCCGTTTACAGACTTCACAGGCCAACCTGATCTAGGCTTTGTCGCCCAAGGCCTTCGGATGCAGATCGTCTCTGACCTCTCGCACATGCATATCGTGCGGGTGCGACCGGTCGATGGGAATGAGGATGGCATTGCCGCCCTAAACCTTCGGCCTGCGGATTATTACCTGCGTGGCACAATCGGCCAGGCTGGCGATCACCTCCGCATTACCCTTCTCTTAGTCAGCGCCGCATCACTTGAGGTGGTTTGGAGCCGGGTGGCCGAGGTTGGGGTGAAGGACCAATCTCTTGAGGCGCAGACCATCGATAGCGTTCAGGACATTGTCCGCCTAATGGCTGGCCCCAACGGCTTTATCCCGATGCGCCAGTTGGACTGGTTGGAAGAACGCCTTTCAAACGATGGTGAAGAAACAGCGGCAAGGCCCATCGGCGCCCATGAATGCCATCTACGTTGGCACGCCTATGATCAGACTAAGGACCCTGCGCAGGGTGAGATTACACGCCAGTGCCTAAATGACCTGGTGTCCATCGATACAAGCGAAGCCTCTATCTGGGCTGCCCATGGCTTCCTAACCTTCTTGGATTGGAGCCGCGCCGGTGATCAGTCAGATGAGACCCAGCTTGAGCAAGCAACAGCGGACGTAATCAAGGCCATCCAATTGGACCCATTCAATGCTGAGGGGCACGAGTATCTGGCTTCAATCCTGATGGCCAAAGGCGATCATGAGGGTGCACGAGACAGCTATCGCCGTGCTGTGAAACTTAACCCCTCCAAACCTGATTTACGGGTGCTTCAGGGTTGGGCTGAGATCCTCGGTGGGGCTTGGGATGATGGCATCGTAAAAATCCAGCAGGGCATGACCTTAACAACCAACCCGCCCGGCTGGTTCCGGATCCCCCTATCAATGAATGCGTTCAGGCTAGAGGATTACGAGCGCGCTTTATCGCAAGCGGAACTGATCGTCCTAAGTGGTGATCAGCGCGGTGTCCCCCTCGCCCTAGCGCCAGCAATCCGCCTAGGCAGTGATAGCAAGGTCCAGCGGCTTCAAGCAGCCCTTGATGCCGAACAACTAAGCGCAGAGGAAGCGCTGGAGGCTGTACGTACAGTGCTCAACGATCCAGAGCTGATTGATGAGTATCTACGCACGCTAAACCGCATAATCCGTTACAACTAAAGAGCTTATAGGCTGCGACAAATTCGGCAACGCAGCGTAACAACGCAGAACATTCTTTCGTATACGTAAAGGTTAAGCCATTAATCTGGCCTCGTTGGCGGCTTGGCTCCTCATAAGACCATTCAGCCACCCAAACAGTTCGTGGAGGCCGAGTAATGGTGAGCAACCAAGACGATATGGATGTGCTGCGCGACTTGCTTAAGGCAGCAGACAGCCTTCGCCTGCTTATTGAGGTAGCAGAGACCGGAAAACAGTCGGGACCTGGCGGGGATACCTTTACCAGGGCGCTCATGGCGATGATTGAGGGCTGGTGCGCGGATTATGCCGATCAGTTGGCACCGACCTTGGCCGCCGAGCTTAGGCAGCCTAGCGCCTCAGGCGAAAGCAATCGTCTGAACCGCCTACGTGAAGCCCTGTCGGCAGTGCCAGCCTGAACCAGCCCCATACCCCCGCACCGCAGTAGGCGAGCGTTTCTCCCCCAGACCTATCGGAAGCGACAATCATGACCGATATCAACGGCATCTCACTGCTACATATCGCTGAGGCCCCCTCCTCCCGACAATCTCTCGCTGAGTATGCCGAGATGTTGGGGTGGAGCGTGCACAGCACAACTGATCATGCGCATGGGTTGGCGATTGCCGGAAAAACCCGTTTCGATGCCATCATCACTGAGGGTGACGGTGCGAGCAGCTTAGACGGCGCCTTATCGACAGAAGCATTTGCAAAACAGCTTCGAGGCCCTGGCAGCCCCAACCACCGAACGCCCATCATTCTTAGCGATAGAGCCACAAGCCAACAGAGCGTGGGCGAACTGTTTGATGGGGTCCTGAATGCGCCGATAGGCCTAAACAGCCTGCGCGAGGTCATTATGGATGCCCTGGACGAGCGGGTTTTTGTCGGCCCCTAGAATTTGATAGGGGCGATTAGCAAATCCAGTTAAGACAGTGATACCCGCACCCTGGTACTCACCTTGCTTTAGGGACTGGATAATGACGCCAACCCTTCGGGCATTTGCCCTTACCCTAATGATCGCAAGCTTGACCGCCTGCTCGACCATTGATTGGACGAAGGCTTTGGAACGCTGGTGTCAGTCGTCTAATCAATGCGACTGCAAAACCAGTGATTGCCAAGACAGCGCCATCCATCAGTAGGGCGCGTCGATAAACCAAAATGCTTGGGAAAGAATGGCGGTGCGGGAGGGATTCGAACCCTCGATACGGGCATTACCCGTATAACGGATTAGCAATCCGCCGCCTTCAGCCGCTCGGCCACCGCACCATCCGGATCGCCTATCTAAACGGGGTCGAAGGCTAGGTCAATCAGCCATAAGCCGCACAGCGCAGATTTCCCCAATTAACCTCGGTGAATAAATCAGACGAAGGAATGGTCGCCGTTAAGGTGCCGTTAAATCCTATCGCCCATGCTGGTGTTGGCAGATTAGTGGCACGGCAACACGGGAGCAGCAAAATGGGCAGTTTGGCGAAGCAATCAACATCCCCCTCCTTCTCACGTCAGACTTTGGAGACCTTGATCGATCTTATCGATAACAAGCTAACCAGCATGGAAGTTGTCGACCGGGATGATCAGCGAGAACTAACCCGCCTTCAGGCGACCATGGGCGAGCTTGAACGCTATTTGAGCGATGCCCCGGTGGTCAGCGAACCAGGCAGGCGTGGTAGGCGCCCGAAATCAATCGCAGCGGCGACACTCTAAAGGTTAGATTTGGCAGGCGGCCTTGGCAGCCTGATCAGTTGGAACTGCCGATCAAGGCATCGCAAGATTCGATCTGATTGCCTAGGCGTTCCTTACTCTCAGCCCAGCCATCTTTAAAGGCTTGGACCGCGGTCGGCATGTCACTAGGGACAATCTGATCAAGGGCGGCCTTATAGTCATCCTGCCAGGTCGTGTCGCCACAAGCTTGGCGAACATAGGCATCGCCGCCTTCAATATTCATCAGGCGGATGCGCAGCAAACGCCGCATCTCTTCCGGTGTGGGCTGCTGAACCTCAGGGGTTTGCGGCAGGCTACCTTCTTGGACATTGCCGATTGGTGATCCCACGCGAGGCGTGATCAGGGTCGGGCCAGAGTTCGTCTGAGCTTGGGACTGTGCCAAACCAGAAGCCGGGATCGCCATGACCAAGCCGAGGCCTGCCAATGCGAGCCCCATTGCTCTCACATTTTTCCAGATCATTCGGTATCGCCCCATGCAAAACAATTGATGAAGGTGAATGATATATAAAATTTTAACTTATTTCACCAGCTTATGGCGACTTTGGTCAGCCAGACAGCTTGTCCTTGAGTAGCTGATTAACCACACCAGGGTTGGCTTTACCTTGGCTGGCCTTCATCACCTGGCCCACGAAAAAGCCGAACAGCTTGTCCTTACCGCCGCGATACTGCTCAACCTTATCGGTATTAGCGGACAGTACCTCGTCGACCATCGCTTCAATCGCGCCGGTGTCTGAAACCTGCTTCAGCCCCTTCTCTTCAACGATTGCATCGGCAGTTTTGCCGCTCTCAATCATATCGGCGAAGACATCCTTAGCAATCCGGCCAGAGATGGTGTTGTCAGCGATCAAATCGATCAAACCGCCGAGGTTTTCTGCCGTTACAGGGCTATCGGTGATCGTGGCACCGGTTTTGTTCAGCACGCCGAACAACTCCGTGGTGACCCAGTTAACGGCGAGCTTCGCATCCCGGCCTTTAGCAACCGTTTCAAAGTAATCCGCGGACTCTCGGTCAGCGACCAGGACGGCCGCGTCGTATGGGGTCAGGCCATAATCATCAATGAAACGGTGCTTCTTGGCGTCGGGCAGCTCTGGCAGGGTCTGCTTCAGCTCATCAACCCAGCTGCTTTCCAGCGTTAGGGGCAGCAGGTCAGGGTCTGGGAAGTAGCGATAATCATGCGCCTCTTCCTTAGAACGCATGGAACGGGTCTCACCAGCGCGCGGATCCCAAAGGCGGGTTTCCTGATCAATCTTACCGCCGCCCTCGATTACCTCGACCTGACGCTGAGCCTCGAACTCAATGGCCTGTTGGACGTGGCGGATTGAGTTGACGTTCTTGATCTCACAGCGCGTGCCGAACTCATCACCGGGTTTGCGAACAGAGAGGTTCACGTCGCAACGCATTGACCCCTCTTCCATATTCCCGTCACAGGTGCCGAGATAGCGAAGGATCGCGCGCATCTTCTTAAGGTACGCTGCCGCCTCATCCGGGCCACGCAGATCGGGCTCAGAGACGATTTCCATCAACGCAACACCAGACCGGTTTAGGTCGACATATGTCTTAGTCGGATGCTGGTCGTGCAGGCTCTTACCTGCATCCTGCTCAAGGTGCAGACGGGTAACGCCAATTTTGCGGACAACGCCACCATCAAGGTCGATTTCAATCTCACCTTTACCAACGATCGGGTGCTCATACTGGGAAATCTGATAGCCCTGGGGCAGATCTGGGTAGAAGTAGTTCTTCCGCTCAAACACTGAGCGCAGATTGATCTCAGCATTGATGCCAAGGCCGGTCAGCACAGCCTGACGCACGCACTCACCATTTAGGACGGGCAGCATACCGGGCATCGCCGCATCGACGAGGCTAACCTGGGTATTCGGCTCCGCGCCGAAATCCGTTGCCGCACCTGAGAACAGCTTGGTGTTGGAGATCACCTGGGCGTGGACTTCCAGCCCGATAACAATCTCCCAAGTGCCTGTTTCACCTTCGACCGTGTAACCCATGGGTCAGTCCAATCTTACGCGTTAAATCTGTATCAGCTGGTTAGTTCTTATTGGCCGCTGGCGGAACGGAGGCGAGTGCACCTTCCGGGTCCTTGCCATTGACCTCAACGATCAGGATGACGGCGACATCGCCATTCTCCAGCTCGAACTTGTCGATCTGCATGATCTCATGCACGCCAAGATCGGCATCATCCTGGTAGTCCAGGGCAACTGCCACATCGGCATCCGGCTCGAGGCGGTTTAACACCTCTTGTAGCTCTTGAACCTTCATGCCCTACCCTTCCTTAACCTTAGTCGAAATCCCAAAGCTGGCCGCGTTACGCCGCCATCAGTCCGTTTGGCACCGCATCAATCCCGGCGGCACTTTCCAGCACACCAGCAACGCGGAACACGGTTTCTTCATCAAATGGGCGGCCAATCAGCTGCAAGCCGAGCGGTAGGCCATCCTTATTCATCATTGCCGGCACTGAGATACCGGGCAGACCAGCGAGCGAGGCCGGCACGGTGAACACATCATTCAGGTACATCGCCACCGGGTCATCGGCATTCTCGCCCACGGCAAAGGCCGCACTTGGCGCGGTTGGGGTCAGCAGCACATCAACCTTGTTGAACGCTTCCTGGAAGTCCTTCGCGATCAGTGCACGAACCCGTTGTGCCTTGATGTAGTAGGCGTCGTAGTAACCAGCTGACAGCACATAGGTGCCGATCAGGATCCGGCGCTTCACCTCATCACCGAAGCCAGCGGCACGGCTTTTTGCGTACATGTCGTTGAGGTCTTCACCCTCAACCCGCAGGCCGTAACGAACGCCGTCATAACGCGCCAAGTTGGATGAGCATTCAGCCGGTGCCACGATGTAATAGGTCGGCAGCGCATAGGAGGTGTGGGGCAGTTCCACATCCACAACCTCAGCGCCCTCGCCTTTCAGCCAGTCGACGCCCTGCTGCCACATGGCCTCAATCTCGGCATCCATGCCCTCAACACGGTACTGCTTTGGAATACCGACCTTCAGGCCGCGGATGTCTCCGGTCAGTGCAGCTTCGTAGTTTGGCACCGGGCGATTAACGCTGGTGGAGTCCTTAGGATCATAACCAGCCATTGAGCCAAGCATGATCGCTGCATCTTGAACGGTGCGGGTCATTGGCCCGGCCTGATCCAGTGAGGAGGCAAAGGCGACAATGCCCCAGCGCGAGCAACGGCCATAGGTTGGCTTACACCCGACAATGCCGGTGAAGGCTGCGGGCTGGCGGATTGAACCACCGGTATCCGTACCGGTCGCGGCCAGTGCGGCGCGCGCAGCAACGGCGGAGGCTGAACCACCGGAGGAGCCACCAGGCACCAGCGGACGGTTCTCACCCGGGCGCTGCCACGGGCTTTTCACTGGGCCGTAATGGCTCGTGATGTTGGCCGAGCCCATGGCGAACTCGTCCAGGTTAAGCTTACCCAACATAACGGCACCATCGCGCCATAGCTGGCTTGTCACCGTGCTCTCATACTCAGGCTTAAAGCCTTTCAAGATCGCGCTACCGGCGGTGGTTTGCACACCCTTGGTGCAGAACAAATCCTTAATGCCGAGCGGCAGCCCCTCAAGTGGACGCCCCTCACCCTTGGCAAGGCGCTCATCACTAGCCTTGGCGCCTTCCATGGCCATCTCTGGTGTTTCGACCAGATAGGCATTGCTGTCGCGCACGCTCTCAACGGCGGCGACATGGGCCTCGGTAATCTCAGAAGCGGTGAAATCCTTGTTGCGCAGGCCGTCGCGGGCGCCAGCAAGGGTCAGCTTGGTCAGTTCAGATCCAGACATGGTCGCTTACTCCACCACCTTCGGCACAACATAGAAGCCTTCAACAGCCTCAGGCGCATTGGCCAGCACGGCCTCACGAGCATCGCCGTCATTGACCACATCTTCACGCTGCGGCGCTTCCATGGCGACAACCGACGTCATGGGCTCAACCCCATCGGTGTCAACCTCGGCAAGCTGCTCAACAAATTTGAGGATGTTGCCTAACTCATCGGCCATGGGTGCCAGTTTCTCTTCTGGCACGTCGATGCGGGCAAGGCGCGCAATCCGCGCCACGGTGTTTTGATCGATGCTCATGGTTCTTCAACGTGGGCTGTTCAAACGCTTCAAGCTAAGGCTGGGGAACAGGCGCTGACCGCGTTTCCGCGAATTCAACGTCGTCGACGCAACGGCCCTGTGGTAGACAGCGCCCGCCACTATTTCAAGCGCTCACTACACCCAAACCGGCGAATGCCGTTTTTTTAGCCATGCCCGTCCTCGAACTAGGCGATTTCGCCACTATCATCCGCCCCGGTAAATCCATTCTGGCCCTCGATCTGGGCGAAAAGACCATCGGCGTCGCCGCCGCCGACCGTGGATTAAGCCTAAGCTCCCCTGTTGAGACGATTCAGCGGCGCAAGCTGGCGGCAGACCTAAAGCGCCTCAGCGAGATCTGGCATGACCGTCAGGCTCAAGGCTTTGTGGTTGGCCTGCCGCTCAATATGGATGGCAGCAAGGGCCCACGGGTGCAGGCGACCAACAGCTTCATCGGCGAGTTACGCAAAGCAGCGGCGGCCGACACCAAGCTTTTCGGTCAAGAGGACCCGCCAATCACCATGTGGGATGAACGGCTATCAACCAGTGCGGTCGACAAGTTCTTAATCGGCGAGGCGGATTTAAGCCGTGCCAAGCGGGCAGCCGTTGTTGATGCCATGGCGGCGAGCCACATCCTGCAAGGTGCCTTGGACGCAATCCGGAATATCGGCTGACCGGAACCGCTGCATCCTTTCCCTATTCACTTTCACCGGCAAACCTTCTAGGTTGCGCGCTTAGCCGACAATTTGCTGGGCGCGGAGACCCCTCGCCCGATTTTAGGGAACGAGCCGATGCCGAGCGCCCGATCTACGCCTGCGCCGAAAAAGGAAGCGCCAGAACAGCAGAACATGGCGTTTTCAATGCCAGAATTTGGTCACAGGCACATTCTGGGCATCGCGGGCATGCCGCCCTACGACATCACCACCATCCTCGATAAGGCCGATGAATATGTTGAGCTGAACCGGGAGGCATCGGGCAAATCCGACCTGCTAGCCGGCCGCACGGTGATCAACCTGTTCTTTGAGAACTCAACCCGCACGCTCACCAGCTTTGAGCTGGCCGCTAAGCGGCTTGGCGCTGACACCATCAACATGACGGTGGCCACCAGCTCGGTAAAGAAGGGTGAGACGCTGATTGATACAGCGATGACCCTGAACGCCATGCACCCGGACTTCCTGGTCGTGCGACATCAAGAATCAGGTGCGGTCGAACTACTTTCTCAGAAGGTGAACTGCGCCGTCCTAAACGGCGGTGACGGTGCCCATGAGCATCCGACCCAGGCCCTGCTGGACGCCCTCACCATCCGGCGTCGGCTGGGTAAGATTGAGGGTCTAACAGTCGCGATCTGTGGGGACATTGCCCATAGCCGGGTAGCCCGCTCAAACATCCACCTGCTGAGCGCCATGGGTGCCCAGGTTCGGGTGATTGCCCCGCCAACCCTGCTGCCCAGCGGGATCGAGGAGATGGGCTGCACCGCCTATACCGACATGCGCGAAGGCCTCAAGGATGCAGACATCGTCATGATGCTGCGCCTGCAGATGGAGCGGATGCAGGGCCAGTTCGTCCCCTCTATCCGGGAGTATTACCACTTCTATGGCCTGACCTATGAAAAGCTGGGCGTGGCGAAGCCAGAAGCACTGGTCATGCACCCCGGCCCAATGAATAGAGGCGTTGAGATCGGCTCGGAGCTGGCCGATGACATCAACCGGTCGGCCATTCTGGATCAGGTTGAGCTAGGCGTCGCGGTGCGGATGGCCTGCCTCGACCTGCTGCATAATGTTTGGCAGCGCGAAGAGCACTCAAAGGGCAAGCCCGACGGTGACGCAACCGGGACGGAGGGCTGATCAATGAAGACAACCATCGTCAAAAACGTTCGGATCATCGATCCCGCCACCAACACGGATCTTGCGCCGGAGAAGGACAGCGGCCTGATCGCCAAGAACGGCATGATCACAGCTGTTGGTAAAGGTGCCCTCAAGGACATTAAGGAAGACGGCGCCGTCGTGATTGATGGCGCCGGCCTAATTCTCGCCCCCGGCCTCGTCGATATGCGGGTAACCGTTGGCGAACCCGGCATGGCGCATAAGGAAACCCTGGCCACCGGCTCTGCGGCTGCGGCCGCCGGCGGGGTGACCAGCATGGTCTGCCTACCCACCACCGATCCGGTGATTGAGGATGTGGCAGGGCTTGAGTTTATTGCCCGAAAAGCCCGGGAAATCCGGGGCACCAAATTCTATGCCTATGCCGCCGCCACCAAGGGGCTGGGCGGTAAGGACCTGACCGAATACGGCCTGCTGGCAGAGGCTGGCGCCCTAGCCTTCACCGACGGTGCGAAGGCCATTGGTGATGCCGCCGTGATGCGTCGGGCGCTCAGCTATGCCGCGCAGTTCAATCGGTTAATCATCCAGCACCCGGAAGAACCTTCACTGGCTGGCAGTGGCCATATGAATGGCGGTGAAACGGCGACCCGGCTAGGGCTTAAAGGTATACCGCGCCTCGCCGAGGTGATGATGATTGAGCGTGATTTGCGCCTGGTTGAGATGACAGGCGCGCGTTACCACGCTGGCCACATCTCGACCGCCCAGTCAGTTGAGGCGATCCGCCAGGCCAAGGCACGTGGCCTGCCCGTCTCCTGCGATACCGCTCCGCATTACTTTGCCCTGTCCGAGTTTGATGTCGGCGACTACCGCACCTTTGCCAAGGTGTCCCCACCGCTCCGCACGGATGAGGACCGGGAAGCGATCATCGACGGCATCGCCGATGGCACCATTGATGCGATCGCATCCGACCATATGCCTGAGGATCAAGACAGTAAGCGCCAGCCCTTTGCCCAGGCCGCCATCGGGGTGATTGGTGTTGAGACAATGCTGCCGATTGCCCTAGAGCTTGTGCATAAAGAGCGGATCGATCTGATCCCCTTGATTGCCGCGATGACCAGCCGCCCGGCTGATCTGCTTGGCCTGCCCGCTGGTCGCCTCGCCGTCGGCAGTGCCGCCGACTTTATCCTGATTGATCACCAGCGAGCCTGGAAGATTGAAGCACAACAGCTTAAGTCCAAGGCCAAGAACTCAGCCTTCGATAAACGCCCGGTTCAAGGGTGGGTTGAGCGCACGGTGATCGATGGCCGCACGGTTTATGAGCGCGCCACCGACCTCCGCGCCGTTGCTTAATGTCTATGTCACTAGGTTTTTCTGATGTTTGATCCGGTCTCTTGGAGCTTTGCCTGGCCCTATTTCCTGGCCGCCATTGCCGGTGGTTATGTCGTCGGGTCCATCCCGTTTGGGATTATTCTGACCAAGCTGGCGGGTGGCCCCGACCTCCGCAGCATTGGCTCTGGCAATATCGGGGCGACCAATGTTCTGCGCACCGGCAATAAGGGCCTGGCCGCTCTCACCCTTCTGCTGGATGCCGCGAAGGGCGCCGTCATGGTGTTGGCCGTTGGCCACTTCTTTGGCCCCGATCCCATGGGTTGGTTGGCTGGCTTTGGCGCCTTCTTAGGTCACCTCTTCCCAATCTGGCTCAAGTTCCGAGGTGGCAAGGGCGTTGCCACATCCCTTGGCGTCCTGTTTGCGATCAGCCCAGCGGTGGGCGCCATGACCGCCGCAACCTGGCTCGTGACCGCAGCAATCTTCCGCTATTCATCCCTTTCCGCCCTGGTGGCCCTTGCCGCCGCACCGGGTTTTGCCTTCTGGATCTTGGGCATCCAGGGCCTGAAGTTTGTCGGCATCATCGCCATCATCTCTTGGCTAAAGCATGCCGGAAACATCCAGCGGCTGATCAAGGGTGAAGAGAGCAAGATCAAGCTCCGCTCCACTGCATCAGCAGAGGAAGCCGCAACCACAGAAGCTGGCGATAATCCGGCATGAGCGACCAACCATCCGGCCCAATCAGTGACGAGGAACGCCATGCTTGGCTAACCCTGGCACGGACGGATGGTTTGAGTGCTGGCCTTTTAGATGAGTTGCTAGACCACTTTGGATCAGCAGCGGCGGTGGTTGAGGCCCTACCTGACCTACCCAGCCGGGGACGGAAGCGCCCCAAGCTGCCAAACCCGCGCGATCTGGACAAAGAGATACGGGCCGTTGCGGATGCTGGTGGCCGCATCATTGTGCGCGGTGAGCCTGCTTACCCTGAACTATTGCGCCAGATTGGCGATGCGCCGCCGGTCATTACCGTGCTGGGCAATCCTGAACTCCTACTAAAGCCATCGATTGCCATCGTTGGATCGCGCAATGCCTCAGTTCACGGTCAACGCTTTGCCGCCGAGATCGGCGCCGATTTGGGCGCTGCCGGGCTGACCGTGGTCTCTGGCCTAGCGCGTGGCATCGACGGCAAGGCCCATGAGGCAAGCCTGAAAACCGGCACTGTTGCTGTTCTGGCGGGCGGTGCCGATGTCATCTACCCGCAGCAGCATCGCGACCTTTATCACCAAATCGCCGAGACTGGTGCCGTGGTCAGTGAACGGCCCTGGGGTGCTGAGCCATTGGCCAAGATGTTCCCGCGTCGAAACCGGATTATCGCCGGTCTATCGCTTGGCGTTGTGGTGATTGAAGCGGCCAAACGTTCTGGCACCCTAATCACAGCGACCAGGGCGGTTGAACAAAACCGCGAGGTCTTCGCCGTGCCTGGCTTCCCCGCCGACCCACGCAGTGCCGGCACCAATCATTTAATCAAGCAGGGTGCGGTCCTGACTGAGACGGTGGAGGATGTCTTGAACGTCATCCGCCCAATCCTAAATGCCCCACCCGTAGGCTTTGCCGAGGCGAGCACGGCCAAGAGAACCAATATCGATCAGGCACAGATCAGCGCCCTGCGTGATACCGCTGACCGGGCTGAGGACGCCCTGGCCGACCCTGTTAGTTTGGTTGATGAAAATTCCCCCCAGGATACCGCCTCAAAACTGCTTGAGGCGCTCACTGATACACCGACAGCAGTTGACGACTTGATTCGCGTCTGCAATTTGTCTGCACAAGTGGTGACGGTCGCGCTGGTCGAATTAGAGCTCGCCGGTCAAATCACCCGATACCCAGGAAACCGCGTGTCACGGGCCTAAAACAGCCCTAAACAGGCCCACCCAACACCTTACGAAAAGCGTCTCGCCCTATGTCCGCTTCAAATCTCGTCATCGTGGAATCGCCCGCTAAGGCCAAGACGATCGAGAAGTATCTGGGTGGTGACTACAAAGTTTTGGCCTCATACGGCCATGTGCGCGATCTGCCGCCAAAAGACGGCTCGGTCCGTCCCGATGATGACTTTGATATGGATTGGGAGCTGGGCGACCGCGCTGGCAAAACCATCAAGGACATCAGCACCGCGATGAAGGGGGCCAAGCGCCTCTACCTGGCGACTGACCCCGACCGTGAAGGGGAAGCCATCTCTTGGCATGTGGAGGAAGTCCTTCGGCAGAAAAAACTGCTGGACGATAAGGAAGTCCACCGCATCACCTTTAACGAGATCACCAAGAAGGCGGTGCAATACGCCATCGAGCACCCGCGCGAGATTGATGACGCGCTGGTTCAGGCCTATCTCGCCCGCCGGGCCCTCGACTATCTGGTCGGCTTTACCCTCTCACCAGTTCTTTGGCGGAAACTGCCCGGCTCTCGCTCCGCGGGCCGGGTGCAATCTGTTGCCCTGCGCCTGATTTGTGAGCGTGAGGCTGAGATTGAGATCTTCAAGGCCCAGGAATACTGGTCGATCGAGGTCGATTTTGTGACCGATAAGGGAGAGGCGTTCACCGCCCGCCTAACCCATGCCGATGGTAAGAAGCTAGATAAGCTCAGCATTGGTAGCGAGGCCGAGGCGACCGCCCTCGCCCAGCGGATCACCGACAGCCTGTTCAACGTCCGTGACATTGAGAAAAAGCAGACCAAACGGAACCCGTTTGCGCCCTTTACCACCTCGACCCTGCAGCAAGAGGCGTCGCGAAAGCTTGGCCTAGGCGCCAGCCAGACCATGCGGCTTGCCCAGCAGCTCTATGAAGGTGTTGATATCGGCGGCGAAACCGTTGGTTTAATTACATATATGCGGACCGATGGCATCCAGCTGAGCCAGGATGCCATCACGCAATCACGCGCCCTGATCGGCCAGGATTACGGCGATAGATACGTACCCGACAGCCCGCGGATTTATAAGTCCAAGCAGAAGAATGCACAGGAAGCGCACGAAGCAATTCGGCCAACTGATTTGAGCCGTCGCCCAGGCCAGATGTCGGCTTATCTGAACAAAGAGCAGCTGCGCCTCTATGACCTAATCTGGAAGCGCACCATGGCGAGCCAGATGTCATCTGCCGTTCTCGATCAAGCTGCCGTCGACCTCGACAACGCGGATAAGTCGATCACGCTCCGCGCCACCGGTTCTATCGTTGCCTTTGACGGGTTTCTGACCCTGTATCAGGAGAGCAAGGATGATGAGGAAGACGAGCAAAGCCGCCGCCTGCCCGCCCTTGTTAAAGGCGATGAGCCCAAACGCAACGCGGTGAAGCCAGACCAACACTTCACCCAACCGCCGCCCCGTTACACCGAGGCGAGCCTGGTGAAGAAGCTTGAGGAGCTGGGCATTGGCCGCCCCTCAACCTATGCCAGCATTCTGCAAGTATTGCAGGACCGGGATTATGTGAAGCTGGATAAGCGGCGTTTTGAGCCTGAAGATCGGGGCCGAATGGTCACCGCCTTCCTCTCCAACTTCTTCGAACGCTATGTGGAGTACGACTTCACCGCTGGGTTGGAAGAACAGCTGGATGATATCTCCGGCGGCCGTGCGGTCTGGAAAGAGGTACTGCGCCGGTTCTGGGACGACTTCTCCAACGCGGTTGCGAACACCCAGGACCTTAAGATCAGTGACGTCATTGATGTGCTGGACGAAAACCTAGGCCCGCACTTCTTCCCCGAGCGGAAGGATGGCACCGACAGCCGTGTCTGCCCGGCCTGTAACGAGGGACGACTAAGCCTGAAGTTGGGCCGGACCGGCGGCTTTATCGGCTGCAGCCGCTATCCCGATTGTAAGTACACGGCGGCCCTCGCAGTTCAGGATGAGACGTCGAAAGAAGGCGTTGTTGAGGGTGGTGAGAAACTACTGGGCGAAGACCCGGAAACCGGCCTGCCAGTAACCCTGCGCCAGGGCCCATACGGCGTTTACGTGCAGCTTGGCCCAAAGCCGGAAGACGTAGCCGAAGCGGCTGCTGAAGAGGCCGCCAGGGAAGCTGAGGGTAAGAAGAAAAAGAAGAAGGCCGCAGGACCGAAACCGCCGCGCTCCTCCGTGCCGAAACAGATCCCATTGGGCAATGTAGATTTGGACCTGGCACTGAAGCTGCTGGCACTTCCCCGTGAGGTGGGCATTCACCCGGATACGGAGAAGATGATCTCGGCCGGTATTGGGCGCTACGGCCCCTATCTCCGGTTGGGTAGCACCTATCAGTCCCTACCGGATGATGAGACCGTGTTGACCATCGGGGTTAATCACGCGGTTGAGCTGATCTCAGAGAAGCTGAAGAAGAGCGGCGGTAAGCCCGCCGGCCTGATCCGCGAGCTGGGCAATCACCCAGAGGATGAGAAGCCGATAACGCTGAACAACGGTCGCTTTGGCCCCTATGTGAAGCACGGCAAGATCATGGCCTCACTGCTGAAGGCCGATAGCGCCGATGACATCACGCTTGAGCGGGCGGTTGAGCTGATCACGGCAAAGGCTGAGAAGCAGGCGGCAAAGGCTGGTGGCAAGACCACCAAGAAGGCCCCAGCCAAAAAGAAAACTACCGCTAAGAAGACAACGGCGAAAAAGAAGACAACGACCAGCACGAAGAAGAGCGCGTAAGCCGTTGTCCAAAAAACAACTTTCCCGAGTCGCGGTGCTGGAAATATCTGGCATCGACGATGATGGTGAGCCATTGGGCCGCCCGGTTAAATGGGAAGCCGACGAGCCGCCACCCGTTATCTATGTTGGTGAGAAATCACGGGATGGCAGCCGCGCTGCTAGCCTAGGCCGTGGCGACCGTGTTTTGGCTGAGCTAGAGCCCCAAGCCGACGGTTCCTATGAGGCCCGCGTGATGCGTCGCCTGCCTGCCATTACCGCCCGTAAAGTCATCGGGATTTATGAGATTGGCGATGAGGGTGGCCGCCTTCGCCCGACAGACAAGAAAGCCAAGTCGGACTTCACCGTTACCGCCAAGCACGCCAATGGCGCGCAACCCGGTAACCTTGTGCTGGCCGAGCCGGTCACCGGTGACAAACGCGGCAAACGCCGTCGCCTAGGCCTACCGGAAGCGCGAGTGCTTGAGGTTCTGGGCGATATGAATGCGCCCAAGGCCGTCAGCCTTATCGCGATTGCTACCCACGAAATCCCCGTCGACTTCCCTGATGAGGCGCTGGAGATTGCAGAAAACGCGGTGCCGCCTGCCGCCGATGATCCAAAGCGGGTCGATTTGCGCGCCCTGCCTCTGGTGACAATTGATGGCGCCGATGCCCGGGATTTCGATGATGCCGTCCATGCAGAACCCGATGATGACCCAAGCAACCCAGGCGGTTGGCGCCTGACGGTCGCGATTGCCGATGTCGCCCACTATGTGCGCAGCGGCTCTGCCCTGGATGAGGCGGCCAAGGAACGCGGCAACTCGGTCTATTTCCCTGACCGCGTTGTGCCGATGCTGCCAGAGCGGCTGTCGAATGACCTTTGCTCACTGCGCCCGGATGAGGATCGCCCCTGCATGGTCGCCAGAATGGTGATCAGCCGGGATGGTAACCTGCTGAAACATCGGTTTGAGCGTGCTTGGATGCGCTCTCACGCCCGCTTCACCTATGAGGAGATGCAAGCCGCGCGGGATGGTAAGCCGAGCGATCAGGCCACCGCGTTGATGGAGACGGTAATTGAGCCACTTCATGCCGCCTATACCGCGCTAAACCTGGCCCGGCAGGCCCGTGGCACACTGGATCTCGATATTCCCGAGCCCGTTATCCACTTCGATGACGCTGGACACTTAACGGATATCCGCCCGCGCCCCCGCTTAGACAGCCACCGATTGATCGAAGAGTTTATGATCACGGCCAATGTTGCGGCGGCCCAGGCGCTGGATAAGGCCCGACAGCCAGCGCTCTATCGCACCCATGACAATCCAGATCGCGACCGCATCTCAGGCCTTAGCGATATCCTAAAAGGCATGGATGTAACCCTGGCCAAGGGGCAAGTGATCCGTCCCAAACACCTGGCCGCCGTGTTAGACCAGGTCGTTGGTCATGATGATGAGCGGTTGATCCACCAGCTGATCCTGCGTGCCCAGGCACAGGCGCGGTATTCCGCCGGATGTGACGGACATTTTGGCCTGGCCCTTCGCCATTATGCGCATTTCACCAGCCCGATCCGGCGCTATGCCGACCTGATTGTCCACCGGGCGCTGATTGCCCTGAACGATCTGGGCGATGATGGGCTTACCGAGGCGGATGCCGTCGACCTCGACACCACGGCGGACCACATCTCTGGCACAGAGCGGAAGGCGATAGCCGCTGAACGCTCAGCCAATGACCGATATATGGCGCTGTTCCTGACAGAACGCCTGGGCCAACGGGCTACTGGTCGGATTAGTGGGGTTGGCAAATTTGGTGCCTTCGTCACCCTGGATGAGACCGGCGCCGATGGGTTGATCCCGATCCGCTCCCTCCCCGATGACTATTACATCGTGAATGAGCGGCGCCATGCCCTAACCGGTCGCCGTTGGGGTCGGGATTTCCGCATGGGCGCCCAGGTTGTGGTCACGGTACAGCATGCCGATCCCGTTACGGGCCTGATCGACCTTGCCCTGCATGAAGACAGCCCGGAAGAGTTCGCCGAAGCGCCGTCAGAGGGGCGGCGAAATGGGCCGCGCGGACGGAATGGCGGGCGGCCTGGCGGCTTCAAGAAGAGCGGTAAAGCCGGTCGCAGCAAGCCGAAGAAGCGGGGCAAGTCCGGGAAAGGCCCAAAACGGTCCTAACTGGGCAAAGCGGGCACACTTACCACCCGACGCAATGATCAGAGCGAATCGGGCTGACTTTTGAAGCGAATCGAAAGCGAATCGATGGTATAACGATTCGCATGCCAAGTGTTCTGACCTCTTTCGGCACTAGCCGATACCAGCCACCACTGAAAAACCCTACTGAACCAGCTGGTTCAGGGGACCGGTCAGTGAGTGATACGCTTGGCGCCATTCTTCGCCGCAGCTTCTCAATTGGCCGCCCTACTCTGGTGGCTGGACTGATCCTTGCGGCCTGTAGCACCACCGATACCCTGCCCAACTATCAGAGCGCGCAAAGCTATGACGGCGCCACCATGGTTGTGGCGACGCCGGAGGCCGCTGTTCTAAGCGCAGGCATCAGCCGCATTGCAGAGGTTTACTTCCGGCCGCTGAACCTTTCTGAGGTGACTGTTGAGGGTCTGAACGCGCTAAGTGAGTTTGATCCACGGCTCGACTTTTCGATCCAACAGGGTGTGCTCCGCATCGATCATGCCGGTCAGACGGCCAAAATCCTGGCGCTGCCAGAGGATCAACGCGCCGACAACTGGGCGCAGCTCGCCACTCTGGCGCTTGATGCCGCCCGAATTCAGTCAACGCAACTCGCCGCGGTTGAGCGTGAAGCCCTGCTTGAGGCCATGTTTACCGGGATGACCGCCCGGCTTGATCGCTTCTCCCGCTACGCGAGCGCCCGTAAAGGGTCCCGTGAACGCCATATCCGTGAGGGTTTTGGCGGTGTGGGTCTGGCCTTTGAGCATAGCGATGATGCCTTCGTCATTCGCAGCGTTTTCCCTGATGGTCCCGCCTATCATGCGGGTCTACAGGCCGGTGACCTGATCCGCAGCATTGATGGCCATTCAACCGCTTCCATGGACCTAACCCAGGTACGTGACCAACTTCGCGGTCGTGTTGGCAGCTTTGTCATGGTCGATGTTGAGCGTGATGGCGAACTGGTTGAGGATTTCAGCCTGCTGCGCGAGCGGGTGATCACCAATACCGTGATCGGCCGGATGGAAGACGGCATCGGTATCGTGACGATTGAGCGGTTCAATGCCGCCACCGAGGCCCATGTCCGCGCCGCCGTTTCTGTCATCCACCAACGTTTGGGCGACAACTTCCGGGGCCTAGTCCTCGACCTACGCGGCAATCCGGGCGGCCTGCTTGAACAAGCCGTCGCCGTCTCTGATCTGTTCATCAAGCGCGGTCGGATTATTCGTACCGCTGGCCGGCACCCAGAAAGCTTCCAAGACTTTGCCGCCGATACCCTGGACATCCTAGACGGTGCCCCGATGGTGGTGTTGGTCAATGGTGGCTCCGCCTCCGCCGCTGAGGTGGTTGCAGCCGCACTGCAGGAAACCGGCCGGGCCGTGGTCGTCGGCAGCGCCTCCTACGGTAAGGGTAGCGTTCAAACCGTAACCCGACTGCCTAATGATGGTGAGCTCTTCGTCACCTGGTCTGAGATTTTCACCCCTGATGGTCATGGCCTGCATGAGATTGGCATCCTGCCAAACATCTGCACCAGCCTTGGTGATTGGGAACAGGCGAAGCCAGCGCTGGAGACCCAAATCAGCAACCGGGCCAAGCCAACGCCAAGCATCTGGCGCAACCACATTAACCTGCAGGACCACGCCTCAATCGATTGGGGCACCATGGACCATGCGATGGTGGCGGAAATCGCCGCTGACGGTCGCAAGGATTGCCCACCATCCACCAAGGACACGGCGGATGACCAAGAGATTGCAAAGCTTCTGATCGGTAAGCCGGACCTGATCGCGCAGATCAGTGGTGACGCCAGCGTCTTCGCTGCCGCCTCCTCGTCCCCGATCTCGGCGTCTTTGGCCACCAGCCTCAACGATCTGCGCTAAAACGGACTGGGCCGTCCTACACCTGTTTTCTTGACTTCTTCCGGCGCAGCGCATAAATCACGCGCTCACCTGAATTTTGACGCCGCGTCCCAACCGTTGGGGCTGCATTCTGGCGAGAGGATTGAACGATGGCAAAAACCGCCACCATTCTGGTTAAACTGGTTAGCACCGAGGGCACCGGCTACTTCTATGTGGCTAAGAAGAACCCACGGCAAATGACCGAAAAGCTTGAGTTCCGGAAGTACGACCCGGTTGCTCGCAAGCACGTTCTCTTCAAAGAAGAGAAAATGAAGTAACGCTGGTTTCAAAAGCCAACGTGAAAAACCCCGCCGGCTTAGCCTTAGCGGGGTTTTTGTTTGTCTGAATTCTGGGATGCCGCCTATTCGGTCGCGGCCTTATCACTCTGCAGCGGGGTATCCGCGCCTGGGATTGGTGGCGGTGCCGTGGAGGTTGGCGGAGTAGAGCCGATTGCCGCTTCGTCCTCACGGGCCTTCTCAGGGTCTTCAACGGTGCAGACCCGGTTCCGGCCGCTACGCTTAGCAGTATAGAGCCCCTCATCCGCGCGCTTCAGCAGCTCCAGCGGGTTCTCATCCGGTGAGGTTGCGTAGGCGACCCCGATTGAGATCGTGACGTCCAGCGCCCCGACAGGACCCGAAACACGGAATGGCCGGTTCTCACAGCTTTTCCGAAGGCGTTCAGCCACCGCCATGGCAGTATCAAGCCCGCTATCCGGCAGGACCACAGCGAACTCCTCACCACCGATACGGGCGACAAGGTCAAAGCTACGGGCGCCGTTTGCAACCCGCTGTGCCAACTCCCGTAGCACCTCATCACCCACGGCGTGGCCATGGTTATCGTTCACCTGTTTGAAGTGATCGACGTCAAAGATAAGGGTTGAGAGCGGCTTCTTATTCTCAGCGATGCGATCCAGCAGGCGACGCAAGTGTGCCAGCAGATAACGGCGATTGAAGAGACCTGTGAGACTATCCGTCAGAGCGAGCGATAGGCTCTCCTCATAATTGAGGCGCAAACGCTCTTGATAGCGGCGGCGGCGAATCTGTGTCCGGCAACGGGCCAATAGCTCGTTCCGATCCATCGGCTTTAGGATGTAGTCATTAACCCCGATCTCTAGCCCCTTGGCACTACGCTCAAGGTCACTGTCATCGGCAATGGCTAGGATTGGCACATGGCGCGTACGCTCGTTTGAGCGGAGATGGGAGCAGAAGCGCAGCCCATCCTCATTCTCAAGGGCGAGCGAGACGACAACGAGGTCGAAATCTTCTTCCTGCAGGGCGGAGATGGCCTCCTCCCCCCGTTCAACGGCGCGCACATGATGGCGGTCCCGTTGTAGGGTCTCGTTGATCTTATCCCGATCAATGACGCTATCCTCAACCACCAGGACATAGCCCTCTTCGTAGGACTCTTCCTTGAGATTGGCATTGCCCATCAAAACGCCGAGCTGACCGGACGTGTTCTGACGCAGGCGCCATTCATCCATGGTCATCTTAAGGCGGACGAGCGAGCGAACGCGGGCGAACAACGCCACATCATTCACTGGCTTGGTTAGGAAATCATCGGCCCCAGCCTCAAGCCCGCGCACCCGGTCTGACGTATCAGACAGCGCAGTTACCATCACAATGGGGATGTGCATGGTCTGTGGGTCGGCCTTAATCCGCTCACAAACCTCAAAACCGTCCATGCCCGGCATCATGACATCGAGCAGCACGATATCGGGCGCTTCCTCGCGCACCTTATCGAGCGCTTCCTGCCCGTTAAACGCGGTGACCACGTCAAAATACTCACGCTGCAGCTTCGCAGCGAGCAGCTTCACATTGGGTAGAACGTCATCAACAACAAGTACGCGGGCGGTCATTCGAAAGCCAAATTGTCAGCGGGATCAACGGCCATAACCGGATCAAATCGGTTTCGGTCCCGGCAATCAATCCCAAACGGGCATTAATGTGAGGTTGAGTGTACCTTAGCCCAGATATTTGTGAACCGTTTCAATGATGTGAGCGACGGAAATCGGTTTAGCGATGTAGTCATCGCAACCAGCCTCCAGAATGCGTTGGGCATTTGCCCGTCCAGCCATAGCGGTAACGGCGATAACCGGCATGACCTTCCAATTGTCATTTGCCTTCAAACTGCGCACCAGATCACAGCCCGAACGGTCAGGCAGGCGGATATCAACCATCGCCATATCCGGCACTTCCCCCCGCACCTTCAACATGCGGAGTATCTCCTCAGCCATATCGGCATCATCGGCCTCAACACTTCGCCAGCCTTGAACTCTAATGATATCGCGCAGCAGGCGTTGATTGATCTTATTGTCCTCGACCACCATGATCAGCGGGACCTCAGGCAGGTATGGTGGCAGCTGGTGAGAGCTAACCGCCGGCCCAAAACCACTGGGATGCCCATGGCAAAGCGCGCCACGCAGGTGGCGAACCGCATCGGGATGGGCTGTTGGCAGACGCATAAGGTGATAAGAGCTAAGCCAAGATTATGACCAATCACGAATATAACGCGGATAAGCCTGCCATGGCCACGGCCAAGGCCGCATTATGTCGTGACTGCACGAAGGTTTTTGCCATCGCCGAGGGGCAAGTGCCCCCGAAAAGCTGCCCTGCCTGTGGTGGCAGACGGCTAATCCATCATGATGAGATTGCCGAATTGAGCATCGCCCATATCGACTGCGATGCCTTCTACGCTGCGATTGAGAAGCGGGACCGGCCAGAACTACGGGATAAACCGGTCATTATTGGCGGTGGTCAGCGGGGCGTGGTGGCAACCGCCTGTTATGTGGCGCGCATGTATGGGGTAAAGTCCGCCATGCCCATGTTCAAGGCGTTAAGGAACTGCCCTGACGCCGTGGTGATCAAACCGAATATGGAAAAGTACACCAAGGCCGGACGCGCCATCAGGGCCATGATGGAAGGTGTCTCGCCAATTGTGGAGCCACTCTCAATCGATGAGGCCTTCATCGATCTTACCGGCACAGAACGCCTGCACAAACGGACCCCAGCCGCCACCCTCGCCCAACTAGCCCTGGATATTGAAGCCACCCACGGGATCACGGTGTCCATTGGCCTAGCCCCCAACAAGTTCCTCGCCAAGATCGCATCAGAACTCGACAAACCGCGTGGCTTTAGCGTGATCGGGTTAGCGGAGGCTGAAGACTTCCTCGCCGATAAGCCTGTGAGCATCATCTGGGGCGTGGGTAAGAAGATGGCTGAGAAGCTGCATCGCGATGGCTTCAAAACCCTGCGCGACCTCCGCAACGCCCCAATGGGCAAGCTGGAGCAGCGCTATGGCAAGATGGGCAAGCGCCTGCATCAACTATCATGGGGCCGGGATGCCCGTGATGTCAGCCCGGAGCGGGCAACCAAAAGCGTTTCATCTGAAACAACGTTTAATGAGGATATCCGGGATCCGGCCGCCCTCGCCGGCGAGCTATGGCGGCTATGCGAAAGACTGGCGGACCGCCTGCGTGAGAAAGAGCTAGAGGGCCGCACCGTCGTCCTGAAACTCAAGACAGCGAGCTTCAAATTACGAACCCGCAGCCAAACCCTGCCGGTTGATATCAGAACTGCAGAAAGCCTTTATCAGGCAGCGCATCCTATGCTGTATCGCGAGGCTGATGGCACCGCCTTCAGACTGCTCGGCATTGGCCTGGACATCCCGGTTGAGGATGTTGATCAGCAAGCGCCACAGGATCTGCTGTTTGACGATCTGGACGCCGCCAACCCGGCCTTTGCGGCGGAGAGTGACCGGCGCAAGCTGGAAGATTTGATGCAGGGATTGCGGGATCGCATGGGTGCCGATGCGGTAATGAAGGGCCGCTCGCTTAAAGAAGGTGGGCGCGGGAAGAAATAGCGATCAGTTCGAGCAAGGCTCTAGCGTATCGATCGTCACCAACTCACCGGCCAGTGAGAAATCATCGTAGTCGATGGCCAGATCGCGAACGATCCCATTCTCGAGCAGGGTCACGGTCATCTCATAATTCGCTGAGGTGCTATCGCTATTGTCACCCTGCGTGTCGAAGAACGCCATGCGCACCGACCAGCCCGGCTCACGTAAGGCTGGGTTATCCTCTTCCGCCTCATCCAGCGCATCAACCCGCTTACCGATCACGGCATTCACAAGCACTGGCCCCTGATCATCAGAGCCATCGAACATGGTGGCGCCAAAGATTTTCCGGCCATCCTTGGCCGCCTCAAGCAGCTTAAAGGTGTGTTCCGACGGGAAAAGGAAACCGCGTGGAATGGCGATCTGCTTTTCCTCAGGACGGCTAAAATCAGCCTCACCTCGACCGCTGTTGGCTCGCTCTGCACTGCCGCGGTAAACCTTGTTCACCCGGCCATTGCTGAGGTTTTTGGAGGTGAAGGAGAATGTCTCCCCATCCTTCGCTTCCCAGGATGAATAGTCGCTGACGAACTTCTGGCCCGCCCCTTCAACATAAGCGTAGTCGAGTTGGAACTTCTGGGTCGTGGTCCACGCCTCACAGGCATCGCCCCACTCGAAGAACATCTCACCGCTAACCGAGCTGATCCGCTGCAGGTTACGAACCGCCGTCATCTTCAGCTGATAGATAGCCTTATGCGGCTGGAACAGATCGGCAATCCCCTCACCCGCCTGATTGCTAACCGGTGCCGCAATTGCACTGGCGCCAAAACCAAGGGCAAGCACTGCGACCACGGCTGAAAGTGGTTTAGAGGCAGATTTAAGGGTGGAGCGGTCTGTGAGCATGGGCAGTCCGTGGCAATTCCAATATAGGGGCTAACATCCCCATCACATTGGAAGATTGTGCCACTGAGAGGGCAACTCAACAACCAGCCATCAATTAAGTGTCAGGGAATTTGCTATTTCGCCGGCGGAGAACGGCCGTGCCCTTCTCGGTCGACAGCATCTCCACCCGCCAATCGGGGAACTCGGTCAGCCAACGCTGCAGGATCGCTTGTTCGCCAGGGCGATGTGCATCATCGAGCACGACAACGGCTTTCTCACTCAACCGATCATGAAGTAGTGGGAAGGCCGGATAGCGCGCTAGGCGGTTCTCCGAATTCATGATCGGGCCATCAACACAAAGCAGGTCAATCTGATCCGGCCATGGCATGCCCTCGGTTTGGTACCAAGGGATGGTATCCCCACCGACCGCCACCGGTGCCATGCCGGCCGCCGCCAGGTTCATGGTCACACTGCCAGGCAGGCCACGCTCAGCCAGCAGGGCAGCGGTTTGTTGGGCGAACTTCTCATCATGATCGAGGGTCAGTAGAGTTGCCCCCTCCACGCCCTGGAGCAGTCTTGAGAAGACAATTGAGGTAACGCCACTACCGCATTCAACGATCGAGGTTGGCTTAATCTCGGCCACCAAACGGACCAGTACCATCAGGAAGTCTGGTGATGCGGCCCAACCACGGGTCGGTGGTAACCACCCCGGCGCAACACCAAGCTTCGCCGCCAAGTTCTCACGGTTCTCCAGCTGTTGAGTGGCGTGTACCAGCCCCCAAGCAACATCAACCTGCGCAACTTGGTTTAGCCGCTCCTCAAGCTTATCTAGCCGCTCTTCAATGCGGGCCAAGCTTTGGGCGATGGCATCGCCATTATCGTCTTGTCTGTTGAACATTACGGGGGCCCGCCTAACTCGGCTTAGCTGGCTTCCGCCACCTTAACCTTGGGTAGGTTTGGCTTGATATGTAGCTCACGAAGACGCTCTGGCTCGACGGTTGCTGGGGCGCCCATCATCAGATCCTCTGCCCGTTGGTTCATCGGGAAGGTGATGACCTCGCGGATGTTCGGCTCATCAGCCAGCAGCATGACGATCCGGTCGATACCCGGCGCTGAACCACCGTGCGGCGGCGCGCCAAACTTCATCGCCGACAGCATGCCGCCGAAACGTTCTTCCAACACACTCTCAGGGTAGCCGGCGATTTCGAAGGCTTTGACCATGATGTCTGGGCGGTGGTTCCGGATCGCACCGGAGGACAGCTCAATACCGTTACAAACGATATCGTATTGATACGCCTTGATGGTCAGCGGGTCCTGGTTCTCCAACGCCTCGAGACCACCTTGCGGCATCGAGAATGGGTTATGGCTGAACTCGATCTTGCCGGTCTGTTCATCCAGCTCATACATCGGGAAGTCGACGATCCAGCAGAACTTGTATTCGTTCGGGTCGATCAGCTCGAGGTCATGGCCAATCTTGTTGCGGGCAGCACCGATTAACTTGGCCGCGTCCAGTGGCTTGTCGCAGGCAAAGAAGACAGCATCACCATCCTTAAGACCGGCGATCTCTTTCAGCTGCTCTTGTGCGGCGGCGGGCACGAACTTGGCAATTGGCCCCTTCCCTTCACCATCGGCAAAGGTGATGTAGCCGAGGCCGACGGCCCCTTCACCACGCGCCCAATCATTCAGCTTATCGAAGAAGCTGCGCGGCTTGTCGGCGACGCCGGGCACTGGCAGGGCACGAACGACACCACCCTTGGCAATCACCCCCTTGAACGCCTTGAACTCAACATCGTCACGCTCAAACACTTCCGTGACGTCGACGATCTCAAGTGGGTTACGGAGGTCAGGCTTATCCGAACCATATTTCAGCATCGCCTCATCAAATGGGATGCGTGGGAATGGTGGCTTGGTCACCGAACGCTTGGTGCCGCTGAAATCAGAGAACTCTTCAAACACACCGTGTAGGACCGGCTCAATCGCCTCGAACACATCGTCCTGGGTGACAAAGCTCATCTCAAAGTCGAGCTGATAGAACTCACCCGGGCTACGGTCGGCGCGGCTGTCCTCATCACGGAAGCATGGGGCGATTTGGAAATAGCGGTCAAAGCCACTCATCATCAGCAGCTGTTTGAACTGCTGCGGTGCTTGGGGTAGCGCGTAGAACTTGCCAGGGTGCAGACGCGATGGGACGAGGAAGTCCCGAGCACCTTCAGGTGAGGATGCGGTCAGGATCGGGGTTTGGAACTCCATGAAATCCTGCTCAATCATCCGACGACGGATCGAGGAGATGATGTTTGAGCGAAGCTCGATGTTCCGCTGCATCTTCGCCCGGCGTAGGTCGAGATAGCGATAACGCAAGCGCACTTCCTCGCCGTAATCCTCATCTGAGTTCACCTGCAGTGGCAGGGTGTCAGCATGGGACTGGATTTCCAGCTCGCTGACCTGCACCTCGATATGGCCGGTGGGCAGGTTCTCATTGATCGTCTCAGCACTCCGCTGCACGACGGTGCCGGTCACCGTGATCACGGTTTCCAGCCGCGCTTCCTCAAGCTGCTTAAAGACATCGCTGTTCACTGTAGTCACCACCTGGGTGATGCCGTAGCGGTCACGAAGATCGATGAACAGCAGCTGGCCGTGGTCACGCTTCCGATTGATCCAACCAGACAGGCGGACAGTCTGGTCAACGTGGTCAGCGCGCAGCTCGGCGCAGGTGTGAGTGCGATAGGCGTGCATGGGGTAATGTCCCTAGCGTTTCGGTGCATGGAAGAGTTGGCGCGAAACCACACCGTTGCGGCGCCGAAGTCAAGCGGACAAAGCCATCAGGCGCATGAATTAACGGAATGGCAGACGCACACTGCGACAAGCTGTCAAATCCGGCGGCAAATGACCGACAATGCAAGGCTTCAGCGCTTAGTGATGCGCTAACGCCATGTCTTAACCCAGTGGTCACTACTTAACAGGGTGAGTTTCATTGACGCTGTCCTCAGCCTGTGGCTGTTTTGGCGGTCTATGAAGTATGTCATTACCAAATCGGCCGAAGTGGCCGCGCTCGCCGAACGCTTGGCGAATGAGCCCTATATCACTGTTGATACCGAGTTTCTTCGGGACAGCACCTACTACGCGAAGCTCTGCCTGATTCAGGTTGCCGGCGCGAATGAGGCTGTCTGCATCGACCCGCTTGCCGACGGTATCGACCTGCAACCGATCTACGATCTGTTTGCGGATCCGAAGATTGAGAAGGTGTTCCACGCGGCCCGCCAGGATTTGGAAATCTTCTTTCAGGAAACCGGTCAGGTCCCGACCCCACTATTCGATAGCCAGGTGGCCGCCATGGTCTGCGGCTATGGCGACAGCGTTGGGTATGAGCAGCTGGTGCGTGAGATCGCGAAGGCCAAACTTGATAAGAGCAACCGCTTCACCGATTGGTCACGACGCCCGCTAAGCGACAAGCAGATAAAATACGCCCTGGGTGACGTTACCCATCTGCGTACGATCTATGAGCATCTGAAAAAGCAGATTAAGGCACAGAACCGGTGCCACTGGATCGCTGAGGAGATGGCGGTTCTAACCAACCCAGACACCTATGTGGTGAAGCCGGAGGATGCCTGGCAGCGCCTCAAGCTTCGGTCGACCGAACCGCTGTTCGTGCTGACCGCCCAAAAGCTCGCCGAATGGCGTGAGGCGGAAGCACAGCGACGCAATCTGCCCCGCAACCGCGTGATCAAGGATGACGTGTTGTTAGAGCTAGCGGCACAGCGCCCCAGCGACCAGGACGCCATTGAACGCGTGCGTGGCCTTGGCGGCAACGCCTGGGGCAAGACCGGTGAGGCCCTCCTCAAAACCATTCGCCAGGCGCTTAGCACACCAGCTGAGGACCGCCCGAAGATTGAGCGTAAGCAACCGATCAGCAGTGAAGCAGCAGCCGCAATGGAGCTGCTTAAGGTTCTGCTGAAAGGTCGCGCCGCCGCCCACAGCGTGGCGACCAAGATGATCGCCACCACTGCGGATTTGGAAGAACTGGCCACCGCCGCCGTAAACGGTGTTGATGCCGACCTACTGGTCCTCAAAGGTTGGCGCCGTGAAGTATTCGGCGAGCATGCCGAACGCCTTATCGCGGGTGAGTTGGCCCTCGGCCTCAACAATGGTGAGATTGTTGAATTCCCACAGCCCAGCGCCTCACAACAAGCCGCTGAATAAACCAGACCACGAACCGATCACGCTGCGCCCTATGCGGTTGCGTAGAGTGGTGCGTGAATGGTGTGCATGAACTCATCCGCGGCCATTGGCTGACCGTAGTAGCAGCCCTGCTGGGTCGTCGTGCCATCGGCAAAGAACTCTGCCTGTCGCCTGTTCTCGACACCTTCAGCCACCAACCCAATACCCATATTTTCAGCCAGCACCATGACGGCCTTTACTACCGCCATGCTGGATGGATCATCGAACATTGAGTTGATGAAGCCGCGGTCGATCTTGAAGGAATTGACCAGGAAATCACGCGCATGGGCGAGCGAGAAATTGCCCGTGCCAAAGTGATCCAGCGTTAGGCTAACACCCAACTGCCCGAGTGCCTGAAGCTGGTTATGGGCCCGATCAAAATCCGTTGCCATGACCGTGTCGTCGATCTCAAGCTCAAGCAATGATGGCTCAAGCCCAGTTCGATCGAGGGCCGCGGCCACGTTATCAATCAGATCATCGCGGAACAGGTAGCTGGGCGCGATATTGACCGAGACTGGCATTGGATGGGCGAAGTCACGGCTCCACTCACTGGCCTGCTCACAGGCCTTGAACAGGACCCAGTTGGTGATCGGCACAATCGTACCGTTGCTCTCGGCGACCGCCGTAAACTCGGCCCGGGAAACGCGCCCCCGTTCGGGGTGATGCCATCTGAGGAAGGCCTCTGCCCCCGTTAGGTCGACACGACCATTGCTGAACCGCTTAATCTTGGCTTGGTAGTCGATGGTTAGCTGCCCCTTCGCCAAGGCACCACCGAGGTCGGTTTCCACCATCTTGGCAAGCCGCAGCTCCCGATCCAGGGATTCGTTGTAGCAGTACCAAAGGCCCCGCCCCTTATCCTTGGCGCGGTAAAGGGCTGCATCGGCCTGGCCAAACATCTGGCGCGCATCCCAGCGGCGGCCATTGGTAATGGCAATGCCAACACTGGTCGCCGTGGTTACTGTTGGCGGCGCATTCTGCAGGGACTGCCCGTCCAGCTGCATCGGCGCGCCAATCGCCTCAATCACCTTCTCAGCGAGGGAGACGGCACCGTCAGCCCGATCCAGATTGGTCGCGATGATCGCAAACTCATCACCACCAAGGCGAGCCACAACATCGGTCATGCGCACGGTCTCTTCCAACCGTTCTGCGCATATCTTGAGGACCTGATCACCAGCGGTATGACCGTGGGTATCGTTGACCGATTTGAACCGGTCGAGATCCAGCAACAGCAGTGCCGTGTCCTTGCCAGAGCGTTCAGCATGGGCCAGTGCGGCCGCCAGTTGCTGCTCAAACCGAACACGGTTGGCGAGGCCCGTAAGGGGATCACGCTCCGCTAAATCACGGTACTTCTTCTCCCGCTGTTCGGCGGACTCAACAGCCATATAAAGCTGGCGCCTGGTATCCTCAAACTGATCAATAGTCAGCTGATACTGGCTAACTTCTTTAACCAACTCCTCATGGGCGGAGCGGAGGTCATCAGCCTCGCGACGCAAGGCGCATTGCCGGTTAGCCAGTGCTCGGCTGAACCAGATTGATCGGACCAGATGCACTGGGGTCAGTTCCGATAGGACGAGGAAGTCGGCAGCACCCAATTCCCAGGCGGCCTGCTCAATCGCCGTATCTGTTGCTTCGCCCAAGATGATAAAGGGCGATTTCGCGGTTCGGTCCGTAAACTGAACTAAGAGGTCACCCGCTGAATGGGCACCGAAATGCTGCCGGACCAAGATCACGTCATGTGCTTCACGCTCAATCTCGGCGCAGGCCTTGTCCCAATCATGGGCCCAGCTGACATTAATCGGCGCCTTAGCACCGGCATTCAGCATCCGCTCAATCAATTTGAAGTCGGTTGCACTGTCATCGACGACGAGGACAGATACGGCTTCTTCAAACTCGTTCGGTTCATCACAGGTGGGCATAGGTCACCATCCGCTTAGGTTTATGTTTCTTCCCACGCGGATCAGCCTATGGCGAAGTTATGGACAAAACCTTTCTAGCCCCGCATGACGTTAACCGACCGATCTATAATTCTTGGATTTACCCTGGCATTCAGCGCGTTTCGCCTATCGGCAAAAAGTGAGCAGAGATGACGAATATTCTCCAAAAATGGCTGATGACCCTCGCTGTGACACTCATGGTTAACGCGGCCGCCACATTTGATACTGCCGCCGCCGACGGCCCCTTCCCCAGCTCTGCCGGCCCGATAATGGTTGAGGAAGTTGCGGGCCCCTTCTCGTTCCCCTGGGCCGTTGCGTTCCTGCCGGGCGAGAACGCCATGCTGGTCAGCGAGCGTGATGGCAATCTGCGCCTGGTCACCAATGGCGTCATCTCTGAGCCATTGCCGGGGCTACCATCGATTTGGGCCAATGGTCAGGGCGGCCTATTGGACGTGGTGCTGTCAGCTGACTTCACCAGCAACCAACGCATCTTCTTCACCTACGCAGAGCCAGGGCTGCTTGGACGGGCAAGAACTGCCCTGGCATCTGCCACCCTGGACCGCAGCGGTACGCCAAGACTGCGCGATGTTGATGTCCTGTTTCAGCAAGAGCCGTTGAAGAGTGGTGGGCGCCACTTCGGGTCACGGATTGTGTTCGCCCCTGATGGCACCTTGTTCGTCACGACGGGCGATCGTGGCGACGCCCCCCTCGCACAGGCGTTGGATAACCATATTGGTAAGGTTATTCGGCTAAATCCTGACGGTTCCGTACCAGCTGATAATCCGTTTGTGGGGCAGCCGGGTGTCCTGCCAGAGATTTGGTCCTATGGGCATCGCAATGCCCAGGCGGCGGTGCTCAGCCCAGATGGCATCTATTTCACCATCTCTCATGGCGCCCGTGGCGGTGATGAAGTTAACCAGCCAATGGCTGGCAAAAACTACGGCTGGCCCACCATCTCTTACGGCACGCATTATTCTGGTCGGCCCTTTCCCGGTGATGCCCAAGTCGGGATGGAACAACCACTCTTCTACTGAGATCCGTCCATCGCGCCCTCCGGTGCCACGATCTATGATGGCGATCTGTTTCCAGCATGGCGTGGTGACTTCTTCGTCGGTGCACTCGCCGCTGGCCTGATTTCAAGGCTTGAGCGTGATGGTCGCCAGGTCGAGGAGGCAGAGCGGTTGCTGTCCGGTAAGTTTGGGCGGATCCGGGATGTGCGCACCGGTCCCGATGGCGCCATCTGGTTCCTGACCGATAGCCCGAGCGGCGCACTCTATCGGATTTTTCCAGCCAACAACCGCTAAACAAACCAGCCCTCTACTGAGGTAGATGCCCAGTCTTCACATAGATCAGGGCGCCATCCTCCTTGGTGAACGGCGTATGCTTGCTTAGATGCGGTGACCGCAGCCAGCTGCCCTTTGGATAGGCGCCATGCTCATCATAGAAGGTACCTTCGATAACGAAGATTTCCTCACCGCCCCAATGCTGGTGCGGGTTGAACTGGGTATTGGGTGCCCAACGGACGAGGGCCACCCGCTCGGTCCCATGTTCATGCAAAGGCATGACCGATAGGCCTGGCACCATGCCAGGGAACCATTCAGCGTCCCTCGTGCCGATGGCTTTCTGATCGGCATCAGCCTCATCAAACTGATGCAGCTTTACCAAGATGGTTGCCCCCTCAGGCCCGATGCGCGGCGTATGCTCGGTGCCGATTGGGTTCCGGACATAGGTGCCAACGGGATAGTCCCCATGCTCATCAGAGAACACACCATCCAGCACCAGATACTCCTCCCCACCGCCATGGCTGTGGGATGAGAATTCACTGTTGGGCGCATAACGGACCAGGCTGGTTGCCCGGGCCACCTCATCACCAATGCGGTCGAGCATCATGCGTTCGACGCCGGGCATAGGGGATGGCACCCACTCATAATCATCCGGTCGAATGACGACCCGCTGATTGAAGTCTTCATTAATCTTTAGGGCCATTGGGTTTGCTCCCACTATCAATTTACCTACCTATCGATAGATAGAATGCAAATTCTGATAATCAAGAGATCAGCGCTCTTAATCCTCAGCGGACACCTTAACGCCGGTCACCACCCAGCTCATTCTAGAAAAATAGCCGCCGATATCTTCCTGCCGCTGCACAGCCCTGAGCTGTCGGGACCGTGCCAGCATTGCCCGCCACCAAGCTGCCGGCTTCACCTGGGTTCGCCAGATCAGATGGATGTAAAATCCAAATGCAGAACGCTGCGTGATGCACAGCACCATTCGACCGCCGGGCTTCAGCACCCGCATCATCTCAGCAAAACCGATTTCCGGATCGGCCAGATGCTCAAGCACATGCGCGCCGATCACAACATCGAAATGATCATCGGGAAATGGTAACGACCGAACATCCGCCTCTCGCAACGTGACATCACGCTGGCCATCTAGGTTCTCTGAGGCCAGGGCCAGCATCTCTGGCGAGACATCGACACCAGTTATGGATGCGTTACCATCCAGCGCATCAGCCAGCGCAGCGGAGAAGTCACCCGCACCAACACCACAATCTAAAACTCGGACTGGCTCGACTGAGGCTTTCAAACTAGCCAACCCTGGCAAGGCTTGGAACAACGCCCCATAGGCATCGGCAACCTTGAGCTTCTTCAGCGCACGCCCCCATCGGCCAGCGATAGCCCGATAGGCCTGCTTTAAATGCGGGGTCGACAATGCCTCCCGTTCCAGGCACAGGCGCCAAGAGCCTAGGCGCAGCGTGCCAACCGATATCGCCTCCGATTGCTCCGCCACATAGGGATCTATGAGATCAGGTAGAGGCATGGCTGCCCCCGCCCCGCTTGCGGGCGATGATGAAGCCGCCATGGCTAACCGACCAATAGGTCTCAATGCTAAAGCCTGACCGGGTCAACATCTCGAATAGATCAGCACTGGTGAAACGGCTGAGCGGTGGTACGAAACCCAGCGCGCGGCCAACACGCAATAATCCGCGCAGCAGTGGGTTAAACTCGCCCACAAAAACAACGTTGATGACGAATAGGCCATTCGGCTTAAGCCACTGAAACACCTGACCGATTGCTTTCTCTGGATCATCAAGAAGGTGCAGCAAGCTTAATGCCAGCACCGCGTCCACACTCTTTGCCGGAAGTGCCAATTCCTCCACGCTCGCGCGGCGGAAGGTGATGTTTTTGACGCCCGCATCCTCGGCCTTCGCATCGGCAATCGACAGCATCTTGGCGGAGATATCCGTCGCCTCAATATGGGCGACATGGGGTGCGTGGGTGATGGCCGTTGAGCCCGTACCGCAGCCAATCTCAAGCACGCGCATATCCTTGGTCAGGCGCGCACGCGTGGCCTCCAGCTTACGCTCATAGGCTGCTTGATCCTTTACGGGAGAGGCCGCGTAGCGAGTAGCGATACGATCCCAAAAAGCACCACGGTTAGTCATTTCAATCATTCCCATTCATCGGTTGAGATGCTGGTATATCCATGCATGCATAAATGTTGAATTGCGAAATTCTGTGCAATCGATATACGTTTTTGCATGGACGAACGATTGCGAAATTTCGACTGGAACCATGCCCGCGCTTTCCTGGCAACTGCGGAGACGGGGTCCTTCTCCGGTGCTGCCCGACGCCTTGGCAGCACCCAGCCAACCATTGGCCGGCAAGTCGCCGCACTGGAGGAACAGCTGAATGTTCTGCTCTTCGACCGTGTGGGCAAGGCCCTCAACCTGACCGATAGCGGCCTCTCCCTGCTGGAGTTCGTGAAGACCATGAACAATGCGGCGGAAGACTTATCGCTTACCGCCTCAGGTCGACTCCAATCCCTGGCCGGTCAGGTTTCGATCACGGCGAGTGACGGCTTCTGCGCCTATATCATGCCAAGCCTAGTCCGCGATCTAAGCGCCATCGCGCCAGATGTTGAGATTGAGATTGTCTCCTCCGACCAGGTGCAGGACCTAAGGCGGCGGGAGGCGGATATCGCCATCCGTCATGTAAGACCAGACCAGCCCGAACTCATCGCCCGTCACATCAGGCAAAGCATGGCCTACCTCTATGCGGCCAGTGGCTATCTGGATCAGCATGGACGGCCAAGCTCAATTGATCAGGTTCGCCCTGATGCCGCGTTCATTGGGTTCGAGACCTCAGACATCATCCGCACCGTTCTCAATAGTATGGGCATGAAGTTGACGCCGGATCAGTTCAAGATCATCACCAATAACGGCGTTGTCGGCTGGGAGCTTTGTAAGCTTGGCCTCGGCTACGGCGTTATGGCGGAGGAGATCGGCGATGCCACCGACGGTATGGAGGCCGTGCTGAGAGATCAAATCCAGATCGAGATCAATTACTGGCTGGTCACCCACCAAGAGTTGCTAAGAAGCCCACGCATCCGCCTGGTCTACGACTTCCTGGCCGAGCAGCTTAAGAACTGGGGCCGGGATCATCCGTAATCCCCTCACTCCAGACCCGCAGCTGGTCGAGGAAGCCGAGGGCCGTCTCACCAAACGGGGTGATGGAGTACTGAACCGACACCGGTGAGGTCTCGAGCACTTCCCGCTTAACCAGCCCCTGCCCCTCTAACTGGCGGAGGCGCTCGGTAATCATCTTCTTACTGGCACCGCCAACCATCCGGGCAAGGTCGTTGAAGCGCACGGGCCCATCCTTCAAATGCCAGAGGATTGAGCCGGTCCATTTCCCACCAATGATCCGCATGCCACGCTCAATCGCGCAGGGCTCATCGCAGGCGTCATGAACCTGACGCCGCCCCTGATCGTCTGTCTCAACCCGCGCACGCATAGAATGATCCCAACAAGACCTAGGTTACAAAAAGTATACTGGTTGTCTTTCTCAACCTGGCTCCCCACTCTCCCCCCTGTCACACGACACGTCAAGCAGCCCGGCTATGCTGCCAGGGCCAGATAGAGATCATCATGAGCAAGATTTTCATCCTAAACGGGCATCAGCCCTACCCCTTTGCCAAGGGGGAGTTGAACGCCACCTTCATCAACCGGGCCAAAACCTATCTTGAGGCGGCGGGGCATGAGGTGCGCCTAACCCAGGTGGCCGAGGGCTATGAGGTTGAGCAAGAGATCGCCAATCACCAATGGGCCGATGTGGTGATCATGCAGTTCCCGGTGAACTGGATGACCATCCCCTGGTCTTTCAAAGAGTATATGGACCAGGTCTACACCGCCGGGATGGATGGGCGCCTCTGCGCCGGTGATGGCCGTACATCGGATGCGCCGAAGGCCAATTACGGCATGGGCGGCACCCTCACCGGCACCAAATACATGATCTCTACCACCCTGAACGCACCGCGCGAGGCATTCGATAATCCGGCGGAGCCGTTCTTTGAAGGCGCCAGCATCGATGACCTGCTGCTGCCCGTGCACCTAAATGCCAAATTCTTCGCAATGGCCCCACTGCCGACCTTCGCCGCCTATGACGTGATGAAGAACCCGGAAATTGAGGCCGACCTCGCCCGCTTTGACCAGCATCTCGAAACCGTTTTTGGAGGCAATGACCATGTCGCAGCCTGATATCCATCTCTACACCGCCGCCACCATGAATGGGTACAAGCCCGTGATCTTCCTGGAAGAGGCTGGCGTGCCCTATGACCTGACCTTCGTTAATTTCGCGAAGAAAGAGCAGAAAGCACCGGACTATCTGACGCTAAACCCCAATGGCCGCATCCCGACCATTGTGGACCGGTCCAATGGCGATTTCGCCGTGTTCGAATCTGGTGCCATCCTCTGGTACCTGGCGGAGAAGCACGGCCAGTTTCTGCCTGAGGAGCCGAAGGCGAAATCAGAGACGCTGCAATGGCTCATGTTCCAGATGGGCGGCATTGGCCCGATGATGGGTCAGGCCATGTATTTCCAGCGGATCGCCGCCCCCAATGGGCAGGAAGAGCCCTTCTCGATCAAACGCTATGTGGATGAGACACGACGCCTGCTGGAGGTGCTAAACACACGGCTTGAGGGTCGTGAATGGCTTGCCGGTGATCAGTACACCATCGCCGATATGGCGACCTATCCCTGGGCCCGCGCCTATGTCTGGGCCAAGGTTTCAATCGACGGCCTCGACCACCTTAAGACCTGGTTTGACCGCCTAGACGCCCGCCCGCAGATCCAAAAGGCGCTCACCATCCCCAAGGCCCAACCAGCCTTCTGGGGCGACGCCGATGAGAGCGAGTTCCTAAAAGAAAACGCCGCCCGCTTTGCATCAGATGTGAAGACGGGGTGAGAAAGCGCCAGCCATTGGTGTGATGTGTTAGGCTCTCCACTTAATAGGTGGCAACACAACAGATCGGGAGAAACGGCGCAATATGCTCAAACACCTGATCGCTGTCATTCTGGCGAGCACCATTGTAGCCGCGATATCTGGCATCGTTATCGCCTCGTCACTTCCTGTGTGTCATGCCCGCTGGGATGCGTATGACTTGATGCTCTGGCTTTGCGTGATGCCGAGCTTTGGAATTTTTTTGGGGCCTTGGTCTATTGTCCTGGTCCCTCTCCTTTATGGCCTCCACCGTTATCTGTTTTCCAAACCAGGCCTAGGGTACGTAAACTCAGCGCTACTTTTCGGCTGCTTCATCAAAGCCCTGCAGCTCGCGAACCATTTTCTGGATATCGACCGTAGCCACACTTGGGCCGACTCTCTGATTATCTGGCTCCCCCAACCATTCTTGATCGGCGCCCTACTCGGCTTGGTTTACGCGTTCATCATTGAAGGCCTGACAAGGCACCGCGATCAAAGTGACATCAAACCGCCTAAAACCAGGCTGGCCACCCTGGCTGAACACCTGATCGCCGTCGCCCTGGCCGCCATCATCATGGCAGTGGCATCGGGCCTCGTTTTTGGTCTGTCATCTTCTGTCTGTTATGCCGGGTCAGGGAGTCGTGACCTGAAGTTGTGGCTATGTCTGATGCCGGGCTACGGTCTGATCTTCTCGTTTCTGTCGATTGCTGTTGTGCCAGTCTTGTATTGGCTGCACCGCTATATGTTTTTCTCGCCACGCCTAGGTTACCTCACGGCTAGCTTGTTTTTTGGGCTGTTTATCAAAGCCTTACAACTGGCACACGACTATCTGGATCTGAATATAAATGGTGTGAGCACATCGATGATGATGATGCTTCCACATTCATTTCTGGCAGGGATTTTACTGGGCCTGATTTATGCCGCGATGATCAACCAACTAACCAAACGCCCGACACCACCCATCCTTAGCAAAAGCTAAATGCCCGCCCGCTTCGCGTCGGATGTGAAGACGGGGTGAGATGGAGTTAGCAAATAGTGGCGACCTACCCCATTAGCCGATCACTGTAGCGTGTAAGGCGCCCGAGTTGCGAAAGCACGGCATTGGCATCATCTGAGTGAAGCCGGTCTGGTGGGACAAGACGCAAGAAGGCGTCAATGGCGGCCTCCGTTTGACGATGTAACTGCCCCCCCTTTCGATGCATCCTAAGATGAAAAACATATGCAAGGACAACGGCAGGCAATACCAACGCCAAGAACGACAGCCCCATAATCAAATCAAAAAAGGCCGCCCCACAGCAAACCCCAAGAAAATAGACGGCAATGCCACCAAAGAACGAGCTGGTTTTCAGCATCACTAACCCCATAAGACGTAAAATGTGTCAAAGCCTAACCAGTTGGCAGCAAACACGACCAAAGAGCCGCAAAAAACTACGAGAAAAGCAAAGACAAAGCTAAGTATAAAGCAGTGTCAGCATCAGCGCTTCACCGGAGAAGACCATTGGATTATCAAGCGCAATTATCAAAGTTGCTTGTCGATGGGATATTCGATCGCCGCGTCTTTGCCTATGGCGATTATATCTGTCGAGCCGGTGAAACAGCGGACGCGGTGTGGATCATCACCAAAGGCAACGCAGAGCTATCGGGGGGGGCAACTCAAAGAACTGAAGTTCGCCAAGCAAACCGGCTCAGTCTATGGAGATGTCGAGATTATTCTGGGTGATGCGTACCACGGCAATCTAATTGCCAAGACGCATGCCGGGGTTGAGGCTATCAGAATTCCAGCCACTCTCATCCAGGGCGAGTTAAAAGATTGCTCGCCTAGAATGAAAGCCCTACTGAAGATCAACGCGACTAGAACCCTTACAGCTGTCGAGTTACTGACAATCGAAGAGCTACAGATAGATGTAGCCGCCGCACTAGCTCGCGCCTTCGAGGGACCAAACCGCTAAATCAGTGCCCCGCTGACTTTGAACGATGCGAGCTACGTCGATTAACCAATGGCCTGAGAACTCAAACAGAAATGGATAGGGTAGCGATCTACTGGCCGGCAGCCTTGAGCTTTATCTCCCTGGTGATTTACATCTGGTCGATGCAACGATTTTACGGCGGTGACATACCCGGCATGGAGTATATCTTGGCAGTCTATGGCGGGCTGATCGCGATCCCCATCGGTGCGATCTACTTTGTGGTGGCCATCTTGATAAACCTCAAAAGGCCGCTGAATAACCTATACGACCACCTAAGATCGGCGGGGCTGACCCTGGTATTTGGCGGCCTAACGTTGAGCGGTGTACTGCGCGGCTTCATCGTAAGCGTCTAGGGTCAGTGCCCAAGAAAAACCAAAGACGCACAGCCAAGCCATGGGCATCAGGTCGCCTGCCCCAACGAGCATACACGACCAAACAAGACAGAACAGGCGAGAAAAGATTGGTAGCGGAGGAGGGACTTGAACCCCCGACACGCGGATTATGATTCCGCTGCTCTAACCAGCTGAGCTACTCCGCCAAACCAAGGCTGCAAAACCAATCTGGGATTGGTTGGTGGCGTGGTTATAGCGCCTTTGCAGGCCGTGGGAAATAGGCGGCGGGTGGCTTGCTGTCAAGCCTTCCCCGCAATCCTTGATCAAGTTGATACTCGGCTTACGCCATTGCGTTCTTGGCCGGCGGTGCGAGCGGCGGCTCCCCCTCACCCTTTACTTGGGCCATGACGGCCTCCAGTGCCTTTGGTGAGGTGGTGCTGAGCAGGTCGCTATGAACCTTCGGCTGCTGGGCATCCGGGCCAGAGGCCAGGAGCGTGCTCTTCTTGCTGCCCCAACCGAAGAAACGAGCCAGTAGGCCTGGCGACTTCGGATCAGCGGCATTAAGGCGATCGCGCAGCTCTTGCTGGGTTTGTTTAGCCGGGCGGGTTGCTGGCTCACGACCTGGGGACAGGCGGTCGGCCATGCGCTCAACCTGATCCCAGTTGTTGTAGATGAAGTCATCGGCAACCATGCTCAGCTTCTCAAGATTGCCAGCCGAGGCGTCGTCAATCTTGCCTGATGGGCTGAACTTCTTACCCTCGGAATGCTTCAGCGGGATATCCCAGCGGTGATACCGCTCACCCAGCTTTGAGCTCAGCAGTACGTCGGCGCTGCTTTCCTTGCCCTGCTCGGCCACTTCACGGATCGGGCTAAACCGATCAAAGAAGTTAATCGCCCAACCAAGGGCGCCAGTCTTGGTCACCTTCTCTGCACTCATGGTCACGCGCTCAACGCCCGTGCCGATGGAGAGCATTTCAACCGGGCGGCCGCCGCCGATGTCCTGGGCCATACCCTGGGCCACCACATAGGCCTCCAGCGCCGGCATATTGGCGAAGACGCCGCCATCGATCAGGTTACGGGTGCGTGGCTCCTGCCCCTCGCCCATATCCACCTCAACCGGGCGGAACTTGGTCGGCGCGGCGGAGGTCGCCCGCGCGGCCTGCCATAGTAGTGGGTCAGAGTCACAATGTTGGCAATAGGCCGGGCCCAGATCACGCAGCCATACGGCCTCACCACGGTCCGCGTCATAGGCGGAAACCATGACCGGGATCCGCACATCGGACATGCGCATATCGCCAAACTTGCTCTTCAAGAAGTCTTCGAGCGGCTTCTCATCCCAATCAACACCAGATTCCGTGCGATTGCGGGTGCCGAAAATCTTTGGGCCTTCATTCTCGTAGAACTCGACCAGCTCTTGCGCACTCATCAGGGAGCGGTTGGGGTCATCCGGATGAGGGGTCGCCAAGGCAAGCGAGATCAGGCCACCGGTTGAGGTGCCCACCATCAGGTCAAACTGTTCAAAGATTGGCTTGCCGGTCCGGCGCTCAAGCTCAGCGAGTGCCTTAACCTGAGCCAGGCCATGAATGCCACCACCGTCCAGCACCAGGGTGCGGAATGGGTTGTCACTCGCTTGTGCTTTGGAAATCTGTTCAAGGGCAGCCGCTTCATCAGCTGGCTGCGGCACACGCTTTGGGCCATCGCCCTTAGTCGCGGCGGTACCGTTTAGAAGACCTGCGATCAAATCGCTGTTTTCATTGCGGCCATGAATATGACGACCGCCAGCGATCTCTAGTAAATTGGCATCCACACCGTTCCCCTACGTAGTGGCGTTGGGCCCTATTGGCCCGTTTCCTCCAGGTAGGTGATCAAGGGTTCCCGTCCTATCTCCCCACCCATTCTTTATAGATCCTCCAACTCACCTCCCCAGGCTTGTTGGCGATCTTTATGCGCAGCTCGTATCTGTTGCGCGAATTACATGGTGCACAGAGATTTATGAAAGCACCAAATTCTTCAAGCTGTTATGCACTCTCTGCTTAATGATTTTTAAAGACGTGGCGCGCCTGGCTCTGGGCGACGTGGCGTCATCGGCGTTAGGGTTGGCGTGGCCAGACCCAACACATTGCCATTGGTCTGCTGACGCTCCACCGCGAAGCTCACACCGTAATCGGCGCTGGCATCATCGGCGTGCTCCACGGACAGATCACGCAGGAAGGACATGGCCTCTGGCTCACGCTCACTCCAGGCGGCTTGCGCCAGCCGCGTCATGTGGGCATCGATCACGCCCTGGCGATAATCGGCCATCTCTTCAGTAACTGGGTGGCTGATCCCACCCGGACGGGAGGTGCGGATATAACCGCTCTCCGCGTCCGCATGGGTCAACCGAAGCATCCAACCAGCCCCCTGCTGTTCAAGCAGTGGTTGGACACCGGCAGGACGAGCCCCCCTCGCCCCTGGCGTTGGATTACCGTTGGCGGCCAAACCGCTTGGTGCTGCAGATTGCTCTGGTTGCACCGCCTTGATCTGCCCGAGCCCCCGCTTCGTGCTGATCCAGGCTGCGATGTTTGGTTCGCCGGCCCCATACGCCGTATCGATAAGCGCTTCATTCAGCCCCTGAACCGTATCTGCCTCGATCTGACGCAGCCGCTTGGTCACGTCAAATTCATAACGCGGCCCGGCGGACACAATGCTATCGCCGCGCTCGTGATAACGGGTGGTGAACACCGCGCCATCGTCTTGCTGCAAAAGCTTAGGTTGTTGGTTCATGGGGATGTCCCCCTCCAAAACGTTCTCGACGTCTTAAGGGTGGTCTGGACACTTTCTTGTCCGCAAGGCGACCAAACGAAAAAAACACGAGAGTCTCGGTTTTTTCACATTTCTTTTGCCCATCCGATATACGAAACACCAGGGATTGCGATTCAAGTACTTAATAGACAGGCAATCTGGCGCTGTAGCGAAATGCAAAACACACGTTATGGTTGTATAAAATTGAAACCATCAGCCAAAAATGAGCTATGCGCCGATATATAATTACAATTTTAGATAAAATTTGAAAAAATGGCTGGAATTTTGGGTCACTGAGGAGCGACCGATCGAAAGCCGATTAGGCGGCGAGCGCGATGCGTTCTGCAGCCGTGATCCAACCACCGCCAAGGCAGCGATCACCATCATAAAGGACACCCGCCTGCCCGGGTGCGATACCGGCATAGGGCTCGTCCAACTCAATAACGGCACGGCCAGTACCGTCACCGGGACCATCGAGGGTCACACGACCAGGCACCGGCGCCATCGCTGAGCGTAGCTTGACCATCACCTGCCGTTCCCCGCTCAGGTGGTCGTCATCGCCGATCCAGTTCATCTCGTTTAAGAACACCCGGTCTTTAGACAGGGCATCCTTCGGGCCCACCATGACGCGATTGCTGTCAGGGTCCAGGCGCACAACGTAAAGCACCTCACCACCACCGATGCCGAGGCCACGGCGTTGGCCCACTGTATAGTTAATGATGCCATTATGTTGGCCCAGCACCCGCCCATCCAGATGGACGATATCGCCGGGCTCAATCACCCCGGGGCGTAGCTTCTCAACAATCCGGGCATAAGAGCCATTGGGCACAAAGCAAATGTCTTGGCTATCAGGCTTATCGGCGACAACCAGGCCCAGCTCAGTCGCCAGGTCACGCACTGCTGGCTTCAACAGGCCACCCAGCGGGAAGCGCAGGAAGTCGAGCTGTTCTTGCGTGGTGGCGAACAGGAAGTAGCTTTGATCGCGGTTTGGATCGACCGCACGGGCCAGCTGGGCCCGGCCATTTGGGCCAACATGGCGCTGCACATAGTGACCGGTCACCATGACATCGGCGTCCAGGTCCTTTGCAGTATCCAGCAGATCGCGGAATTTCACCTTCTGGTTACAGCGCACGCATGGGATCGGCGTGGCGCCAGCCAGATAGGTATCGGCGAAATCATCCATGACCGCCTGCCGGAACACATCCTCATAATTTAGGACGTAATGGCTGATGCCGAGCTTATCGGCGACCATGCGGGCATCATGGATATCCTTACCGGCGCAGCAGGCACCCTGCTTACCCCGGATCGCCCCATCATCATAAAGCTGCAGCGTGATACCAACGACGTCATAGCCAGCGCGCACGGCAAGCGCCGCGGTGACAGAGCTGTCAACGCCGCCAGACATGGCAACCACAACCCGCGTTTTGGCTGGCGGGCGGTCGATATCGAAGTCCACATTCAAGGTCATGGGCCGCAATATGTTGCTAACACTAGACAGTGACAAGCCCGACAATGCTGTTCGGGCCTGCTTATCAGTTATGCGCTCAACTAAAGAGTGGGCTCCCTGGCCGCTAAATTCTAGCGGACCGCGCCCTGTAGACCGCTCAATTGCGGGGCATCAATCGACAGGTTCAGTGACGTGACCGCCTGCTGATAGAGATTGATATTCTTATTAAAGAAAATCTGCGGCGCGTGGCCCAACACCATGACCATCACATCCTTGGACAGGATGCTCATGAACATAATGGTTTCAGATGTGGTTGTACCCTCGGTCAAATCTGGCGTCACCGCACGGTACTGCCAAACAATCCAAGGACGCCCCTCAATCCGGGCAACCTTACGCTGAACCCAGCTAAAGCCCTCAAGCTGGCTTTCAAGAGAACGAGCCCAGGTGGCGGTATAGGTCAGCAGATCAACATCCGGGTTAGGATTGTTGATGATGCTGATCGCCACCAGATTGGTGCGGATACGATCTGAATAGACGTAATCAGGAAGTGGCAAGCTTGGGAAGGTGCGCTCCATCTCGGTTATGCGCATCTCTTCGTAATCGGTTGGAAGTTCAACCTCCAACAGGCCGCCATAGAGTTCCCTCAAGCCGGCATCTTGGGCCAGACTTGCGGATGAGGATCCCGCGAAAAACAGCACGCCGGCCAGAGCCAGGGTGCAAGCCAGCAACTTGCCGCCATGCGCTAGATGGCCGGAAAGCTTGAGCAGTTCATCGAGACGTGTGTGCGAGCGCCAATTCTGGCGGCTGCCAAACATAACCGATTAAAATCCTCAACCAGGGTCCAATACATAAGAGATGAGGTATCGCCTGACCCGAAACGCCCGTTATGGGGTATGGGCCAGTTATCACACATCCTTCAGCGTGACACAGTACCATAGAATCGGCTGAGATCGATCAGCCGAATCGCCTTGAACCCCACAGCTGTGTGAAACCGATCACAGCAACGCAAAATGACGTAACATAGTAGCGATTTCGGTCAGTTTGGCGGCAAACGGAGGGTCAAGCCATCAAGCTCTTTGGTGACAATGATCTGGCAACCCAATCGGGATGTCTGGGTTAGGCCGAAAGCGAGGTCGAGCATGTCCTCTTCCTCTTCCTCAATCTCTTTAAGCTTCCCAAACCATTCATTTTCAACGATTACGTGGCAGGTCGCGCAGGCCAAACTACCGCCGCAGGCCCCCTCAATATCGATATCGTTAAGGTGCGCAACTTCGAGAATGGAAAGCCCCTCGGCAGCTTCTATCTCGCGCCGGGTGCCATCTCTCTCAATAAACGTAACTTTGGGCATCTTGGGATCACAGCTTCAAAGAATTGGTGCCACAGACTTAGGCCCTTGTTTACAAATTGGCCAGCCTGTCCTAAACGCACCGTCAATGTTCTTGGCAATTTGTTGTATACTCCTTGAGAACGCTAGGTTTGCAGCTTTCTTAGGGATCAACGATACTTAAGGCATGAGTTTAACGCCGCTTAACGGTGGCCACGCTGGATTCCTCTTTGGTAACCCAGCGTGGTAGCGAGAGTTTAAGGAGAAAATCCATGGCTGAATTCGGAATGAGCCTGTTGCGCGCTGAGTCACGTGCCAAAGAAGCTGTCAGCACTAAAGACGGCGTGATGGTTGATGCTGATGGCGAAGACATCCTCGGCAAAGTCAAAAAGCGCCGCGCAGCTAAGCCTGCCCCAGCTACCGCTGGCATGAAAATGTAAGATTGACGCTTCAAGCGTTGAAGAAGCCCGCTACCCAGCGGGCTTTTTTATTGCCCGCGTTCCGGGTTAAGCGGCGGCCAGCTTTTCCAGCTGGCGTTTGGCCATGCGGATATAGGCCTCGGTAAAGCCCGCCATATCATCGGCCGTCGTATTCCAACCCGCGCTGATCCGCAGGGCGCATTTGGCTAGCTCTTGGTCACCGATCATCGCCTCAACCACATGGCTTGGATCCACCCGACCTGAAGAACAGGCCGAGCCAGAGCTGACGGCATAGCCTGCGAGATCTAAGGACATGACCTGGGTTTGGGCCGGAACGCCAGGCAGTACAATATTGCTGGTGTTTGGTAAGCGGTCGGCCGTCTGGCTGAGGATCAACACGCTAGGAACAGCGGCTTTAACCTCAGCTTCCATCTGATCCCGCATGGCGCCGAGCTTTGAGAAGGCATCAAGGTCCTCATCGGCTAGCTCTGCCGCCTTCCCGAAGCCAACAATGCCGGCGAGGTTTTCTGTACCAGGACGCCGCCGTTTCTCCTGCCCGCCACCGAACTGCCATTTCGAGGGCTCCAGCCGCTCGGTCACCACCAGGGCACCGACCCCAGCAGGCGCACCGCATTTATGGCCAGAGAGGCTCATCATATCGACGCCAAGGGCCTGCAAATCGACAGGCATCTTGCTGAGTGCCTGGGCCGCATCGCAATGGGTATAGGCACCGTGGCGCTTCGCTACCTCAACAATCTCAGCCACCGGCTGGATGACGCCGGTTTCGTTATTGGCCAGCATTACCGAGACCAAGGCTGGCGCCGGTGCATTGGCGAGTGCTTTATCCAGCGCAACCAAATCCACAACGCCCGTTTCTGTGACCTGCAGCTGAACCACATCGTCCCGCGCTTGCAGAACGGCATCATGCTCAATCGCACTCACCAGTACCGAAGCAACCGGCGTTGCGCGGAGGGCGGCGTTATCTGCCTCAGTGGCACCGCTGGTGAAGATGATGTCTTCCGGCGTCGCATTGATCGCGGCGGCAACCTGTCCCCGGGCATGGTCAAGCGTGCCACGCGCCGATCGTCCAAAGCTATGGATTGATGAGGGATTGCCCGTGGCGGACAGTACCTCGACCATCGCATCACGTACGGCCGGTTTCACCGGCGTACTGGCATTGTGATCTAGATAGACAGGCTCGCGCATAGCTTGCTCAAACGCAGATCAGAGAGCCGCCAGGGATTAGACCCGACCGCAATCGTCGCTTTGCGTCCATTCTTCCTTAGCTTCTGCCTGCTCTGTCGAGGCCGCATCCGGCACATCAGCACCGCTCTCCAACGCCTTCAGCCGCTCCTCAAGCCCATGGATATGTGCCATCAGGCCAGCGATGGCGCGATCCGCCTCTGGCTTACCTGGGTCTTGTGGGGTGCCGTAAGAGACAAAGGGTGCCTGACCTTCGGCATCAGTAGCGCGCCGCTTCACGGCCTTCGCCGCCTCACCAACCATGGTGACATTCTCCGGCACTTCCTTCACCACAACCGCATTGGCGCCAATCCGCGCACAGCGGCCAACGGTGAACGGGCCAATAACCTGGGCGCCCGCACCAACAATGACATTATCGCCAATGGTTGGGTGCCGCTTCTCCCCCTTAACAAGGGATGTACCGCCCAGCGTGACACCTTGATACAGGGTGACATCATCGCCGATTTCAGCAGTTTCACCGATCACTACGCCCATACCGTGATCAATGAACAGACGACGCCCGATCGTGGCGCCGGGGTGAATCTCGATACCGGTTAGCCAACGGGCAAACTGCGAAACCATGCGACCGAGGAAGAACAGCTTACGCTGCCAAAACCAATTGGCGATCCGATAGGCCAGCACGGCGTGCAGCCCAGGATACAGCAGGATGATCTCCAAGCGGTTCCTGGCTGCGGGATCCCGCGCCAGAATGCCATCCACATCGTCAAACAACCGGTCAAACATGACGTCGCTCTTCGTAAAGCCGGTAAACCGGACAAACACCGTTATCATCAAAGATTGGGTTGAATAATAGCTGAGTCCAGCAGTCAACCATAGGTGGCTAATATTTTCTGTTCTGCAATGACTTGGCAGCGCGGCTTACAGCACGCATATGCCAGTGCTGATCAGTTAACAAAACGGATCGCTGGCTTGCTGGCCCAAATGTGCTATCACCACGGGCCCGCAGCGTGTATGGGCACTCGCCAAACCGGTGCGATGACCGCCCGATCCCATTTAGACCCCACCTGGAGCATAGAGGATAAGGATGCCTGAGGTTCTGATTAATGGCCCTGCTGGCCGTATCGAAGGCCGCTATCACCACTCAAAAGTTGAGAACGCGCCAATCGGTGTCGTGCTGCACCCGCACCCGCAGCATGGCGGCACCATGAACAACAAGGTGGTCTATTCCCTCACCCAGATGCTGCGCCAACGTGGTTTCTCCACGATGCGCTTCAACTTCCGTGGTGTTGGTCGCAGTCAGGGCTCGTTTGATCGTGGTGAAGGTGAATTGAGTGATGCAGCAGCGGTCCTCGACTGGTTGCAGGTGCAAAACCCTAATGCCAGCGGCGTTTGGGTCTGCGGCTTCTCCTTCGGTGCTTGGCTTTCCATGCAGTTGCTGATGCGGCGCCCAGAGATCGACAGCTTCATTGTCGTGGCCCCACCGGCCAACATGTACGACTTCAGCTTCCTCGCCCCCTGCCCGTCTTCCGGCCTGATCATCCAGGGTGAGCGGGACACCATGGTTCCAACCTCCGCGACAGAGAAATTGGTCGCCAAGTTGCGCAGCCAAAAAGGTATCACGATCGATTATGAGGTTGTGCCCGGTGCCGACCACTTCTTCAGCCAGCACTCTGAGCATCTGGTTGCCCTCTCCAGCCTATATCTGGATGACAACATGAAAGATAAGGTTGTTGAGCCGCCATCAGAGGATGAAGAGGAAGACGATCTGCCGATGCTCGAGGACGGTGAGATGGAGGATGCGGAGTAAGCCGCACCACCTCTTATCAGGCCGCTCGATCTGACGGCTGATGCAAATGACCACCGGTGACCGGCGCCTTAACGCCGGTTGTGCCGGGGAAGCTGAGCGGCAGCCCCTTTAGTGAGCGGACGGCCAGATAGGCAAAGGCCCAGGCCTCAACCATATCGCCCGACCAACCAATCGCCTCCACCGGCTCAATCTCAGCCGGTACCAGGCGCTGTTTAAGCCCCGCCATAATCTGTGGGTTATGCTGGCCACCACCGCTGGTCCACCAACGGGTTGGCTTGGTCGGTAGGCTCTCAATCCCCCGGGCAATACTCTCAACCGTGAACTGAACCAATGTCGCGGCACCATCTTCTGGTGACAGCGTGTCCATCGCTGGATCAATGAACTCACCACGATCTGCCGATTTCGGATATGGCCGGTTGAAATATGGATTGGCCAACAACTGGGCCAACACCTCGTCATTCACCTTCCCAGCGGCCGCGAGTGCACCGTCCTTATCAAATGGCTGTCCGGTATGGGTCAGCGCCCAATCATCGATCAACGCGTTGCCGGGCCCGGTGTCGAAGGCAATTGGTTCGGGCAGACCATCGGCAGTTTCCGGCGCCAGATAGGTGATGTTGGCCACCCCACCCATGTTCAAAAAACCACAGGGCAGGTCACGGTGCCCTGACCCCATTGCAGCATGGAATGCCGGGGCTAGCGGTGCGCCCTGCCCGCCCGCTGCCATATCAGCGAGCCGCATCTGATCCACGACTGGCATACCGGTCATCTTGGCCAGCAATGGCCCATCGCCGATCTGAACTGTGATCCCCGCCGGGGCATCATGGTGGATGGTCTGACCGTGAAAACCGACAACGCCAATATCGGCCGCCGTCATGCCGGTGTGACGCAGAACCAGGTCAATCGCCTGGGCGTGATAGAGGGTCAGGTCCTTAACCACATCCGCCGGTGCGGCCGCCTTGCCAAAATGGGCCCGGAGGCGATCTCGAAAGCCCTGCTCATACGGTTGGGTGAAGCCATAACCAGCCTCAACAAACCCCTCACCATCGGTGCGAAGCAATGCGGCATCAACCCCGTCGAGGGACGTGCCACTCATCAGGCCAATAGCCCAGATCGGTTTATCGGTACCGGTCATCAACAGCTGCCCCCTTTATGAGTGCACCTGCAAGCGTGTGATGCTCGTTCGGCGGTTGTCGCCGTCGCTTGCAGCGCCTACAACATTCCGGCGCTAAAAACTGACCCGCTTATCCAACCATATTTGCCCGCAATGTCGACGTATAAATCAGACTTTCTGCAGACCCTTGAGGGTCGTGGCTTTATCCACCAATGCACCGATGCCAAGGCGTTAGACGATCTGGCGCAAAACCAGGTCATTCCCGCCTATATCGGCTTTGATGCGACGGCGGACAGCCTGCATGCGGGCTCCCTCCTACCGATTATGATGCTGCGCCACCTGCAGAAGAGTGGCCATAAGCCCATCGTCCTAATGGGTGGCGGTACGACCAAGATTGGCGACCCCTCCGGCAAGGATGAAGCGCGGCAACTGCTGACCGATGACAAGATTAACGAGAACATCGCCGGTATCCGGCGGGTGTTTGAGAAGTTTCTGACCTTCGGTGATGGCCCAACCGATGCTGTGGTGGTCAACAATGCGGATTGGCTGGATGAACTCGCCTATATCCCCCTGCTACGTGAGGTTGGGCGGCACTTCACCATCAATCGGATGCTGACCTTCGATAGTGTGAAGCTGCGCCTGGAACGGGAGCAGCCCCTCACCTTCCTCGAATTCAACTACATGATCCTGCAGGCCTATGACTTCGTTGAGCTAAATAAGCGTCACGGCGTTGCCCTGCAGATGGGTGGCTCTGACCAATGGGGCAACATCGTAAACGGCGTCGAACTTGGCCGCCGGATGCAGGGTATGTCCCTCTATGGGCTGACCACGCCGCTGCTCACCACCTCATCCGGTGCCAAGATGGGCAAGACCGCCGCGGGTGCCATCTGGCTCAATGAGGACCGGCTGAGCGCTTATGACTACTACCAATACTGGCGCAATACCGAGGATGCGGATGTTGCCCGGTTCATGAAGCTGTTCACCGAACTGCCACTTGATGAAATTGACCGCCTATCACGGCTTGAGGGACAGGAGATCAATGAGGCCAAGAAGGTCCTGGCCTTTGAGGCAACTCGCCTCTGCCACGGCGATGAGGCCGCCAATCAGGCGGCTGAAACGGCACGGCAAACCTTTGAGCAGGGCAATCTGGGCACCGATATCCCAACCCTCGATATCGCCAAGGATCGCCTTGATGGTGGCATCAGCCTCATTGATCTGCTGGTTGAGGCTGGCCTTACCGCCTCTAAGGGTGAAGCACGCCGTTTGATCAAAGGTGGCGGCGCCCGGGTAAACGGCGACCAGGTGAAAGATCAGGATGCAACTGTGACCAGCGCCGAGCTGGATGCCGATGGCCAAGCGCAGCTATCCGCCGGGAAGAAAAAGCATGTGCGCGTGGTGGCTGCCTAACCGCAGAAACCCAAAAGCCCTGGGCCTAATGATCAACAAGGATCATGCGCGTGCCCAGGATATGGTCATGCAGCGTTGCGCGCTCATTATGGAAGAACGCCATGATGAAGCCGATCAGCAATGGAATGCCCGAGACGAGGTAGAGGATCGGCCGCATCCCACCCCGAATATATCCAACTGGCGCCCCGGTGGTACGGATCACCCGCAAGCCCATGGCCCGCTTACCAACTGTCGCTTGCAGGTGGCTGCCAATGGTTGCGCCGTAGTAGAGGCATGAGACCATTAGCGCGAACAGGAAGCTGGTGGTCATCTGCTCGCCGAAATCCCCCTCAGCCCCATCGAAGATGCCAAGGGCATAGGCAGAAACGGTCGCTAAGATATTGATGATAAAAGCATCCAACACATAGGCGACAATCCGGCGCCAGGCGGTGGCCGGGGTGACATACCCTTCCTCATGCCGGTCATCGAGGGTGGCGGACATCAGCTTGGCGTGGTCAACCTCCCACGCCTCCATCCACTTATCACTCGCAGCAGAGCGGATCAGCGTGGTGTCGCCGATCGCGCCACTGTCGAGCATTGAGGCAATCTCTGACCCTTCAACGGGCCCAATAGCCTCACCCCGGTGTTGATAAAACCAATCTGCCACTTCTTTGATCCAACTCAATGGAGTATCCCTGCGTTCGGGCATGGTATCCCCCAGCAATCAGACCGGCAATCGGCGATACGAGTACTGAATGGAATTCAATTTCGATCCGTTGGAGTGGCACTTTGCCGAGGCGCTTAGCCTCATCGTGCTCGCCTGTATCTGGGTCCCACTGGTTAAGAAGCTCGGTTTCGGGCGAATTATTGGATATCTCGCCGCCGGGATTTGCGCCGGCGCGCTGCTAACGCTCAGCTACTCTAAGCACCCTGAGGAATTGCTCCACTTCGCCGAGTTTGGAGTGGTGTTGTTCCTCTTCGTTATCGGTCTTGAGCTTCGGCCCGATCACCTTTGGGGGATGCGCAAAGAGATTTTTGGCCGGGGCTTCATGCAGGTCATGATCTGCGGTGCCCTCTTATTCGTTCCAGCCACACTTTATGGCCTTGAGCCCAAGGTTGCGATCACCGTGGCCTTGGGTCTCGCCCTCTCCTCAACCGCGTTGGTCATGCAGGGTTTGGATGAGAAGGGTCAGCGCGGCACACCAACCGGGCGCTCGGCTCTATCAATCCTCCTATTTGAGGATATGGCCATCGTGCCGTTGCTGTTGATGGTGCAGTTGCTATCGGCAGGCGGCTCAACCGGCGACCCAGTTGAGGCTACCACCTCGGTCATTCTCGGCGTGCTGGCGATTGTCTTGCTGGTCCTAATTGGCCGCTATGGGTTGGACCCGATGTTCCGCCGACTGGCGCAGGCCAGAACACCGGAGATCATGACCGCCAGCGCCCTTGGCGTGGTCATTGGTGCCGCCCTGCTAATGGATATGGTTGGCCTGTCCTATGCCATGGGCGCCTTTATCGCTGGCGTGATGCTGGCAGAATCGTCTTATCGGCATGAGCTAGAGGCAGATATTGAGCCGTTTCGGGGCCTGTTCCTCGGCCTGTTCTTCATGGCCATTGGCCTGTCGCTAAACCTGGATGCGGTAATTGCCAACATCCTGACAATTGCGATCGCCCTGCCGATAACCGTCGGCCTTAAGATCACCGGCGTCTATATCGCTGGCCGCTTGTTTGGCAGCGACCATAAGGCCGCATTGAAGGTGGCGGCCACCCTCTCCCAACATGGTGAGTTCGGGTTTGTCCTGTTCTCCGCCGCCACATTAAGCGGCTTGCTGTCATCCCAGCTCGGCTCTCTGGTGGTCGTGATCATCACCCTATCCATGATGGTCTCCCCGCTGATTGAGCGGTTCTTGATGAAGCTGGCAAACCGCAGCCTGACAGCGGAAGACGACGCGCCAGAGAATGGCGAGCCTGGCCATGCACGCGGGCTGATCATCGGCTTTGGCCGGGTTGGCCAGGTCGCTGCCGAGGCACTGATGGCCCAGGACATCCCGGTTACCATGATCGACAATGATCCACGTCGCGTGGTCCGTGCCCGCGGCTCCGGCGCCATTGTCTATTTCGGTGAAGGCGGTCGGCGCGAGGTTCTGCAGGCGGCCGGGGCGGCCCATGCCTCAATCATCGTCATCTGTTCCAACAATATGGCCGCCGTCGATCACCAGCTGGAGATCGTGCAGCGCCACTTCCCGCAGGCAAAAACCCTGGTGCGGGCCTACAACCGGACCCATGAGGTACGGCTGCGCCGACGTCATGCTGATTTCGTCGTGCTGGAAACCCAAGAGGCTGGCTTTGCCCTCGGTCACGCAGCCTTACGGGGCCTCGGAAGCTCAGAGCTTGAGGCCGATGAAATCATCGAACAGCTGCGGCGTAATGATGCCGAGGACCTCCGCAACCGACTGAACCAAGAAGGGCCGGATGTCAGCGATCCCAAAGAGGCTTAACCCATGAACCGCCTGCATGAACGTGACCTTCGCGGCCATACCAAGACCGGCTGGTTGGACAGCCGCCACACCTTCTCATTCGGTGGGTTCAGTGACCCAAGCCGGATGGGTTTCCGAAGCCTTCGGGTAATCAATGAGGATCATGTGATCCCCGGCGCTGGTTTCGGCTCTCACAAACATGCGGATATGGAGATCATCACCTATGTGATCGATGGCGCCTTGCGGCATGAGGATTCCCTCGGCAATGGCTCTATCATCAAGCCGGGTGAAATCCAGCGCATGTCGGCGGGCAGCGGCATCACCCATTCCGAGATGAATGCCTCCCAAACCGATCCCGTTCACTTCCTCCAGATTTGGGTTTTACCCAAAGAGCGCGGCACGGCACCTGGCTATAAGCAAACGGCCCTCCCCGCGCCAGAGGACGGCTGGCAGTTACTGGCCAGCCCCGATGAGAGCCAGCCAGGTGTGACCATCGGCCAAGACATGACCTTGCACCGTCTGGCTTTAAGCGATGGCCAAACGGCACAACGCCCGATCCCTGCCGGGCATGGCGGGTTTATTCAGGTGGTCGATGGCATCGCTAAAATCGGTGATGAGCGACTGGTCGCCGGTGATGGGCTTGAGTTCGAGGGCCCCGCCGATTGGCCGATTGAGGCCGTCAGCGATATTGAGCTCTTATTCTTCGACCTCAAGTAACCGCGCGCGGCACCCTTCGCTCGCCAAGTGGAGCATCGAGGCTGTCCCGATCCCAGTCACCGAGATCAGCGGCAGCGTTGTAGGTCGACCGCAGGAACGCCATCAGCATGGCAGCGGGATCATCAGCCTCCCGGACAGCAGCATAGGGCAGGACAAATTCGCCCAGGCTCTCATGGAAATAGGCGGCCGCTGGCTCGACCTTCGCGGTATCAAAGCCCGCGGGCACCGGATAGGCGTAGGAATAGAAGCACGCCCCATCCACACCACCACCGCCAGGCCAAAACCCGGCTGAGCTTACCTCATGGGAATAGGCCTCCTGGGTGATCGGATCCGGCAAGGCCGGAAAGCCCCCAGGATGCAGCGGCGCTGATCGACCCGAGAACCGAGTGACCGCCAGATCAAAGCTACCCCAGAAGAAATGCGACGGGCTGACCTTGCCGAGGAAGCTCGTGCGGAAATGGCTGAACACCGCATCAATGCGGATCAATGCCTGCCAGAAATCATGAGCGGCCATGGGGTCGTAGGCACCAGGTGCCGTCTGATCACGGAAGGGTACCGGCTCCGGCACCTCATTCGGCGCGTGGTGAATGTTACTGGGTGCCCCTAGACCCTCTACCGCCCCAATAAACTGTCGATAGAACTCAGCAACTGGCATGGGCTCCAGCCGGAAGCCGATCGATTGACCGGTGGAGGAACGCAGCTCAAATCGGTGATCGATAAAATCGAACTGCCCCACATACTGAACCCCGTCGCCCGGGATCGGCCCGGTACTGAGCCCGCGCTCATTAACGTAGAACACGGCATGCCAGGAATGGTTGATCCATGGGGTTAGCAGCAGTCGGAACTTACCAACGATCTGTAACCACATGTGCAAGCTTTGGCCGGTCGTCTGAAACCGGTCATAGGGGATGGCAGGCCAAGACGCAGCGGTCATCGCATCAACTCTCGTTTCAGTCTCGTTGCAGTGAGGTGTTCGTCGGTGATTAGCGGTCAGCCGCCATGATCGACCATTCCCGGTGGTGGCGCCAGCGCTTCCTGCTGATCGCCTGACGCCCCCTCAATGGTTGGGTCCTCGGGGCTGAACAGCAGCGTTCTGATGATGCCAGGTGCCAGGGCCGAGAGCGGATTAATGCTGAGATCGGTGTTATCAAACGGGCCATCAACGGTATAGCTGGCGGCAAACAACCCCTCACCATCCCCACCGGTCAGCAAGGTGCCGATTAGAGGGATCGCACCAATAAAGCTGTTCAGCGTATAGACCGGTACCAGGGTCCCATTCAGGTCTAGGGTCTGGGCATCAAGGTCGACGAGACCATCAAGGGTAAAGCCAAACTGCCCACCCCGTGCTCGGCCATCACTGACCTGCAGCTTGCCATCCTTGAACAGCAACTCGGCCTCAAACCGGTCAAAGCCAAAGCCTGCATTGGGATCGAGGCTAACCAGCCCCTCTTCGGTCAACACGGTCACCGTCTGTGCCAGCGCTGGGGTGTCGGCCAGACGGAAGTCTTCCAACGCCACAGCACCATCTAACACCAAGGCAGAGCGTGACCATGGTTCACCAGTGCCATCAAAGCGAAGCCGACCACCACGGACAGGCACACCGGAATCATAGGCAGCCAAAACACCACCCAGATCACCAATATCGATGGTGAGTTCTAGGGGCTGCTGACGATCACCGGACATCTCAATCGTGACCGGTGAACCACCCACATCACCCTGGATCAGGACGGATGGCCAACTTTGCGGGGCGAGCTCGGTTTGTCCGCGCAGCTCTTGCCAGACCACGCCCTCTTCCATCAACACACGCTCAACGGCGTAGATAATGGTGCGCCGATGGCCATCATCGGACACCCAATCACCACCACCGCCATCCATCCAACCGGCGCGCGCGCCATCCGGCACCGGGGCTTCCTCTGCAGCTTCTTCGGCATCCCCGAGGAAGGGGCGCAAGTCTAGGGTTGGCCCTTCAACCGTGAGATCCCAATCGCCGCTAGCCGCCTTGTCAAAGGCGACTGCCACGTCGGTGACACCCCAACGGATACGATTGGCACGAATACCTAAGTCGCCCTCTGGCTCAACCCGTCCAACCGCACTGACGGAGAGTGGGCCCGCACCCTCGATATCAATATCAATGGCCAGGCTCGAAAGATCGGTGCCGCCGCTCGGTTCAATCTTTATATTGGCAAGAATACTGCCGGTGGCTGGCGCTGCGTCCAAACCGGCGGTCTCAAGCGTTAGGGTTGTGTCGGTTAACTCAACGGCAGCCTGAACCTCGGTGGCGCCACCATTGTGATCGCCATTGTAATCGACTACCCGACCATTCACCTCAACAGCGCCCCCAAGATAGGATGACACTGGCAGCCCAGCCTCCTCCAACTCATCGGCCGTGATGCGACCGCTGAAGTCGAGGGCGGTGCCAACGGCACGCTGTAGGCTGAAGAACTGATGCCAGCTGATGCTCAAGCGCAAGGCCCCGGCGGTGACATCCCCCCGGGCCCGAAGCCCCTCACCATCAATGGTCATGGCTAGATTGGCATTGCTGATCGGCAAATCCGCGAAGATGGCGTTCGTGGCACCGCCGATAAGATTGCCATCGACATCTACCTCAACCTCCTCCGCTGGCAGACCAGCGCGGAGCGGCAGTTCGAAGCGCATCTTGGTATCGACCGTGCCCGCCAGCTCATCAAGATCGAGACCGAGGAAATCAGCATACCCAAAGCGCGGGTGGTTCAACGCGGTCATCACATCTTTAAACGGACCACGGGCAAAGCCATCGACCACAAGATTGGGGAACTCGGCATCAAACTCATCAATGGTGACAGTGGTATCGCGCGCCTGGACGGTATGGATACGGCCAGATGGCAGGGTCAGCACCACCGCCTCGGTATTGAAGGTGCCAGTCCCCACAACCTCGGTCGCGGGTGGTAAGGCCCATTGGTACTGAACCGTGGCATCGGCAAGGGCGAAGGTGCCCGTCAGATCCTCAACTGAAAATGTCGCCGGGGCATCAACCGGCACGGCGAGCGACAGGTCAGCTTTAAGATCGGTGATCACACCGCTCCGTACGTTGCGGCGGGACCAATCGAGCCCGGCAATGCCAGTCTTCTCTGGCAGTAGCTGAAGAGTTGACGGTACGGGCAAGAGGGGCACGCCAATATCGGCGTCAACCTGCCAAGCCCCATCCTCCAACAACGCAACACTGCTGAGCTCAATCGTTGCCTCGCCAACTGTGACGGCAGTATCGACAACCTCAATACGACCCGCATCCTGATCGTAGGTGACAGCCACCTGCAGATCACTCAACGGAACACGTGTCGCCTCATCAACTGGGATGAATAGGGTCTCGTCCGGCTCCTGATTAACCGTCAACCGAAGGCCAGCAATCCCACTGCCCATTGTGGTGATGGCTGGCCAATCCCAGGACAAGCTCGCCACCAGATGGGTCTCACCAATCGTATATTTTGAGAGATCGACGCCCGCTTGAATGCGCGCCGTCTCGGTCACCATGCTGAGTGGCAGCTGATCGACGGCTATTGTGCCGCTTAGATCCATGCTGTCCGCCGCCAGGTCGAGGCGTCCGGTCACATCAAAGGATGGGCGACCAAAGTCCGGCTGCAGCTCGGCATTCCCAATCAGCGCCAAGCCCTCAAGCGTTCTCAAAACCGAGATATCCAAGCCATGGAGGCGAAGCCGCCGATCCTCCATCTGATCGACCACCAACACGCTACCATCCCGTATCGCGACGGCCTCGAGCACCGATGCCCGGCCACCGGCCCCGGCGTCCAGAATTGCCAAGAAGGCGGTGATCGCCTGCTCAAGCTCATTGGTCGTGGTGGCAGTTAAGGACTGACCATCGTCGCTGGGCGTTGGTGCAGGGATAGGTGTCGGTGGCACCGAGGGGGCTACTTCTGTCGCCGTGCGGCTTAGGTCGACGGTCAGGCGGCCATCGGCCAACCTGGTCATCCGGATCGTTGGATCAATGAGGGTGATTTCCTGAAGCACCCAGCGGCCACGTATCAGCTGCAGAATATCCAGCGCCAATTCAGCCTGGGGGATCTGGGCTGCAAGCCCACCATCACTCCGGCGCGCCAGTATTTGCTGGGCCGTCAGCTTCAGCCGAGCCTCACTGTTATCCCAGACAATGGCGAGGTCACCGATCTCAACCGTTAACGGGTCAGCGGCGGCGTTTAGCGCCTCGGTCACATCCTCGGTCAGGAAATCAAAGTGCAGAGGGCCATTCGACAGGCGCCAGCCAAGGATGACCGCGAGGATCACCAACAGGCCGGTGACCATGGCCGCCCCCTCCATGCAGAGTATGGCGCCACGGCGACAACCACGCCACAAGCGGTTACCGGATTGGCCGGATTGGCCCGTGCTGGGCTGTTCCGGCGCCTCGGCTGGTTCTTCGATTGGCTCTGCCTCGTTACTCATGGGCCCTATCGTAGCCACCTCCGCGCAGGGATCACGACAATTATCCCGCACAGACACTCACATCGCTGCTAGTAGATGGGGATTGAACCAGCCATTGCACCCCTGCTTAAGCGTAAGCGCCTCAACATGTTGGCCGATCTGCCCACCACCACGCCGATAAGCCTCGCCGAACACCCCTCGACTGGGGGGAAATCAGCTTGGCATGAGCGGTTCGAGGCATGGCGCACCAATTTGGCCGAGCTAGAGGGCCGCGATTCCCCGGAACTAGTCGCCCAGAATGCCCTTACCGATGGGCTGAACCGGCTCTGCGCCTTCTCACCCTATCTAAGCCAATCCCTGATGCAGGCGGCGGATGACGGGGGCGACCTGCTCGCCAAACCGCTGCCAGAAAGCCTTGAGGCTGCACTCGCAAGTGCAGAGCAGGCAGTGGCCGCCACCGATGATTTTGATCAGGCGTCAAAACATCTGCGGATCGCAAAAAACCGGGCCCATTTGGTGATTGCCCTCGGTGATTTTCTCGAGCTCTGGGATCTCACCGCGATCACCACGGCGCTGAGCCATAGCGCTGATCGCCTTATCCAGACGGCGATTAGGTTCCTGCTGCGCTACCACCAGGCCAAGCTGGGCATTGAGGCCGAGCATGCAGAGCGCCCCGAATTGGGCAGCGGTCTTATCGTTCTGGGCATGGGTAAGCTGGGCGCTGGTGAGCTCAACTACTCCAGCGATATCGACCTGATCCTCTTCTACGACCCGGCTGCCACCAAGCTTGATCGATTTGATGCCCCGGTTGCGTATAGCCGGTTGGCGAGAGATTTGGTCACGCTGCTCGAGCGGCGAACTGCCGATGGTTATGTATTCAGAACCGATCTGCGGTTGCGGCCAGATCCCGCCTCAACACCACTTGCGGTCGCCCTACCCGCCGCGGTCACCTACTACACGAGCCAGGCGCTGACCTGGGAACGGGCTGCGATGATTAAGGCCCGACCAATTATCGGCGACCCCGGGCCGGTTAACCATCTGATGACCATGTTACGTCGCTGGGTCTGGCGTGCTGGCAGTGACCTCATGGCGCTGGAAGATATCAACGCCATCAAGCGCAAGATCGATGACAACCAAGCCCGCAATAGCAGCGATCTAAACGGCTTCAACGTGAAGCTAGATCCGGGCGGGATCCGACAGATCGAATTCTTCGCCCAGGCCCAACAGCTGTTGTTCGCCGGGCAAGATCCAGGCCTACGCATCTACCGCACCCTCGATGCCCTGGATCGCCTGGTCGAGAGTGGCCGATTGGATGCCGAACGGCGTGACCAACTAACCGATGCTTATCATTGCCTCCGCCAGGTCGAGCACCGGCTTCAAATGCGTGAAGACCAGCAGACCCACAGCCTACCAATCACCGATGATGGCTGGGTGGATTTGGCGGATAGCCTCGCCACAACACCCACCAACCTTAAAGCTGAGCTGAATCAGCATTTAGAAACTGTAACAACGAGTTACGACTCACTCTTCAATGCAAATCGAACACCAAACCCGGGACCAAAAGCCATAGACAATCTGGCCCAAAGGCTAACCGAGCTTGGCTTTGATGATGGTGACCGGGCGGCTTCGATTGTTGGGCGTTGGCAACGGGGTGAGATCAAGGCAACGGAAGCGGAACGGGCACGCGAACTGCTGGATGCCTCGCTTGACGACCTGCTGCAAGCCACCGCCGCAATGCCTGAGCCGGACCGGGTCTTAAACCGGCTGGATGACTTCCTTGGTCAGCTATCTGCAGGTGCCCCACTCTTTGCCCTGCTGCGGAATACGGTTGGGTTGCCGGCGCTACTGGCTAAGGTGCTGGGGCTCGCACCCGCCATTGCCGATACGCTGACCCGCCGTCCTGGCTTACTTGAGAGTATTCTTGAGCCCGGCTTCCTGACCCAACTGCCTAAGCGGCATCAGCTGGAGCTCGAACTCCAGGAGCAACTCAGCGTTTCAGAGGGGTATGAGGACAGCCTGGATATTTGCCGTCGTTGGACAGCGAGACGGCGGTTCCAGGGCGCCTTGCACCTGCTGAACGGCGCCAGCAGCCATGACCGCGTGGCACAGATGCTGGCACAACTCGCCGAGCTATCACTCGAAGCGCTACAACCCCTCGTCGAGGCAGAGTTTTCCAGAAACCATGGCCACTTCCAGGGTGGCGGCCTATCGATTATTGCCATGGGCAACCTGGCCAGCGGGCAGCTCACCCTGACCAGCGACCTAGACCTAGTCCTCGTCTATCGGGTTGATCCGTCGCGGCCAGAATCCGATGGCAGGCGCCCCCTATCCCCTAATGAGTATTGGATCAAGCTGGCCTCCCGACTGGTGACTGCAATTACGGCACCAACGGCTGAGGGGAAGCTCTATGACGCTGATCTTCGCTTACGACCACAGGGTAACGCCGGACCTCTGGCGGTAAGCCTTGAGAGCTTTGCCCAGTATCAGTCGAGCGATGCCTGGACCTGGGAACATATGGCCCTGACGCGCGCCCGGGTGCTGACCGGTGATATCGATCTTCGCGGTAAGATTGATGCGATCTTGCATCGAACCCTGACGGCAGAGCGGGACAGCAGCGCACTCAAGCAGGATGTCGCTGATATGCGGGGGCGGATCGCCAAACAGCATGGCGAACTCTCTATCTGGCAGCTGAAGTATCGGCGCGGTGGGATTATCGATATCCAGTTCATCGCCCAGTATCTGATGCTGCTTTACGCCGCCCAACACCCGCAGATCCTGTCCGGCAGCACAACCGCCGCCCTAACCCGCCTAGGCGAGGTTGGTGTGCTCACGCCAGATGTCGCCGAGGGGCTGATTAATGCCCATCGGTTGTTTCGGCGGGTCCGTGCCCATCTGCGCCTTATCACCGATGATAGCGGCGCCTTTGACCCAAATCAGGCACCGCCAGCAATCCTGGAAGAACTAGCCCGGATTATTCTGATGGAAGAAGTCGCAAATGCTGAACAAGCAGCGTTTGACTTCCAGGCTGCGAAAACACATTTGAGTGCCGTCATTGACCGGTTGCCGCCCAATTCGACGAGATCATCGGCGCCTAATCTCGCAAGCGCCGGGGCGCGGCAGGCCCGTATCCAAATACCATAGCTGGAGTTCACGCCATGAGCGTTGCCGTTGGTTCACCCGCCCCTGATTTTGCCATGCCCACCGATGGAGAGGGTGAGGTCAAACTCGCCGATCTTAAGGGCAAGAAGGTCGTCCTGTATTTCTATCCGAAGGATGACACCTCCGGCTGCACCAAGGAGGCTATTGGCTTCCGTGATCATCTTGCTGAGTTCGAGGCTGCCGGTGCTGTTATCGTTGGTGTGTCCAAAGACAGCGTGAAGAAGCATGACAAGTTCAAAGCCAAGCATGAGTTGAACTTCGCCCTCGGCTCTGATGAGGAGACACAGGTCTCTGAGGCCTATGAGGTCTGGAAAGAGAAGAGCATGTATGGCCGCAAATATATGGGTATTGAGCGCTCAACCTTCCTGATCGATGGTGATGGGGTCTTGCGCGAAGAGTGGCGTAAAGTAAAAGTGCCTGGCCATGTGGAAACCGTGCTAGCCGCCGTTCAGGCGCTTTAAGACCGCCGAACAAGCGGGCTGGCCAGATTACTCTTCAGTTCTATGGGACAATCCAGCCAAAGCGACGGCCAGCTGGGCCGACAGATCACGCAAAGCGCGGTTGAGACCTTTCAAGCGGTCTTCAGCCAGCCGGATCGGTCGGTCCGCTATGCCATCCCCTGGATTGGCATTGTTTTCCTGATGGCGCTGCCGCTGCCGTTCCTGGGGGTACTCGACGCTAGTCAGCGCCCATCACCTAGCGGCCTGGACTTCTCAGTCACCGCTAGCTTCTTGGCCTTGGCGCTCCATGCCGGGTTATGGACCCGGACGGTTGCCCTTGATGATCATCAATCGGGCGTGCCGCTGCCATTCGGCTTCCGCGAACTGGGGATTGCCATTGCGGGTGTCGTGCTTGTCGCGCCGCCGCTTTGGCTATGGTCACAGGCCTTTGGCCTTTGGCACTCCATCGACCACCAGTTTTTCGCCATCCACCGCATGGCGGCTTGGTTCGGACGGGATGCGCTGTTTGAGTTTGGTTTCAGACCCGCGCTGGAAACCGCCTCGATTATCACCGGTGTGTTGGCTGTTATCGCAAGCTATGCCTGCCTGCGCTTTGCCCCGGTATTTGCCATGGTTAGCACTGGCAAAGTGGCAGAACCGAAGGATGCTTGGCAGGCCACACGCGGTATGTCGCTGATCTATCTAATCGGGCCAATGCTGTTAACGGCACTGCCGCTGGCCGCCTTTGCCGCACTGACCAATCAGTTGAGCCTATGCTGCACGGAAAACCCAGCGGCGATTGGGGCCTTGGAAGTTATCGGTACGATCATCCTCTTCCCAATGTCGGCGCTGGTTGCCTCTGCCCTCGGCCTATGGTGCCGGGCGCATCGTATTGTTTAGAAGCTCAGCGCAGTTTCTTCTGCCCGCCGGCGGCCTTGTAAATCTCAGCGGCTAGCTTCTTAACTTCAGCGGCGCCGACGCTGCGGCGCTGGGTCTCGCTGATCGTTCGCCCGTCCATCATCGCGGCGGCAAGGCCGACCCGGTTGCCAAGCTGTGATCGCGCGACCTTCACTTTCAGCGCCTTCAGCTTCCTCTCAATCAAATCGGCCAAATTGGCGCGTGGCGGCACGCGGTTTAACACCAACATGGGTGTCACCTTTTCCCCGGCGGCAAGCTCCAGCGTTGGCTTGGTAGCCCAAAGGTCCATTGGGCTCGGCTGCACCGGCACAACAACCAGGCTGGCGCTGCGAATGGCGTTCTTGGTCTCCATTTCCGCATGGGGCGCGCTGTCGACAATCACCACATCATATTCATTGGCGAGTTCTTCCACCTCGCGCTGGGTGCGCCACCCCGAAATCTGACGATGGGTTAGGCCGGTTGCATCCTCACCCAACGCCTCTTCCCGGGCAGCATACCAATGGGAGAGCGAGGCCTGCGGATCGATATCAACCGTGGCGGCGGTTAGCCCACGCTGGGCCAGGGCAATAGCCAGATGGGCAACCAGTGTCGTCTTACCCGCACCGCCCTTTTGCTGGGCAACTGTGATGATGGGCATGTCGTTCTCTCCGTCACTGCTGAAAACCCGGCGATAACGCCGATATGCTGCAATGCAACCAAGTAGACATGCCGCAAAACGCTACGACAAGTCGCGGCCCCCTTTTCCGGCACCATGTGGGGAAGACTTGCATGCCCGCCCAAACCATGGTGATGAAACATCTATGAGTGCCGCCACCACCGATACCGACCCAAACCGGCCGATGATCCTACCCGCGTCCAGCGACGGAATTGCCCGTGCTGCCAAGGCGTTACGGGATGGTAGTGTCGTGGCGTTTGGCACTGAGACGGTCTACGGGCTGGGTGCCCTGGCGGCCAATGCTACGGCTGTGGATGCAATTTTCACCCTCAAACAGCGCCCACAGCAGAACCCCTTAATTTGCCATGTGGATGGCCGTGATATGGCGGAAACCATCGCACGAGTCGATGCGCGTGCCGCCATGGTGATGGGTGAGTTCTGGCCCGGCCCACTGACCCTTATTCTGCCGCAGCGGGACGATGCGCCGCTGGCGAAGGCAGCCACAGCCGGCCTACCAAGCGTTGCGGTGCGTGCACCCGCCCATGGCACGGCTAGGGAGCTTATCTCCGCAGTTGGTGCACCCTTAGTTGCGCCCAGCGCGAATAAATCGGGACGCCTCAGCCCCACCACGGCCGCCATGGTGGCCGATGGCTTCAGAGGCGAGATCGATTACGTATTGAGCGGCGGCAAGTGCGAGATTGGGCTGGAAAGCACAGTTTTGGACCTTAGCGGCACAACCCCAACAATCTTGCGTCTGGGCGCCGTGACGGCTGATGACCTTGCCCATCTGCTGCCGGACATTGCGTCGGTTGATACGGTAGAGGACACAGCCCCCCGCTCACCAGGACAAATGCTGCGCCATTACGCGCCCAGCCTGCCCTTGCGGATCAATGTTCGCGATGCGGTGGCAGCAGATGAAGCCTATATCGGCTTTGGCCCCAACCCATTCCCAGCCAAGGGCGGCGCGGTGCGCGTTAACCTTAGCAAGGTTGGGGATTTGGACCAGGCGGCGCGAAACCTCTTCGCAACCTTGCGGGAGGTTGAGGAGAGTGGCGCCAAGGCTATCGCTGTTGCCCCAATCCCTGAACACGGTATCGGCGCCGCCATCAATGACCGTCTGCGCCGGGCAGCAGCCGCAACCGCAGAGTTCGCCAATGACTGACGCTGTTGATCAGTTTGTAAGTCTGTTGGGTGAGGCCAGCGTCATTGCCCCGGGTGATGACCGCTTCAACGCTTATATCACCGAATGGCGTGGGAAGTTTGAGAGCTCAGCCATCGCAATCCTACGCCCCAACTCAACCGAACAGGTTGCCGCGGCGGTGAAGTGCTGCGCGGCCAATGGCATTGCCATGGTCCCCCAAGGCGGTAACACCAGCCTGGTTGGCGGCTCGGTGCCGTTTAAGGATGAGCAGGCGGTGGTGATCTCCCTAGACCGCATGGCGGCCATCAGGGGCATTGATGCGATCGACAACACCATCACCGTCGATGCCGGCTGCATCCTGGCCGAAATCCAACAAGCGGCGGAAGAGATCGACCGCTTTTTCCCCTTGAGCCTGGGCGCTGAAGGATCCTGCCGCATTGGCGGGAATATCGCGACCAATGCGGGCGGCATCCTCACCCTCCGCTATGGCAACACTCGGGATCAAGTTCTGGGCCTGGAAGTCGTTACAGCCGATGGCCAGATTTGGGATGGGCTGAACAGCCTGCGCAAGAACAACACCGGCTATGACCTAAAGCAGTTGTTCATCGGTAGTGAGGGCACGCTGGGCATTATCACCGGTGCCTGCCTAAAGCTGCAGCCGCGCCCGGCACATCGGGTAACGGCCATGGTTGCTGTTCCCTCACCCACCGACGCCCTAGCCGTTCTCAATGACCTCAACGCCAAGACCGGCGGGCAGGTTGAGGCGTTTGAACTGATGTCCCGCCCCTGTTTGGAACTGGCCTTCAAACATATGGATGGTTGCCGGGATGCCTTTCAATCCCCCTACCCTTGGTACGGCCTCGCCGAAATCACCGCCGGGGTGAAAGATGACCGCCTGAATGAGTTGGTGGAGGAGAGCCTGGGCAACCTGATTGAAGGCGAAACGGTTCTGGATGCCGTATTGGCCCAGAACGACCGTGAACGGGCAGAGTTCTGGCATCTTCGCGAGGCGATTGTTGAGGCACAGCGTCTTGAGGGCGGCTCAATCAAACATGACATCGCCGTGCCGGTTGCAAGGATCGCGGACTTCATCGATGCCGGTATCGCCAAGGCAAAGGCAATCATGCCAGAGATCAGACCAACCGTGTTTGGGCATATCGGCGATGGCAATCTGCACTTCAACATGATGCAGCCAGAAGCCATGACCCGCGCTGACTATCTAAGCCATTGGGATGAGATCGTTGAGCCTATACATGCGCTGGTGATGGCGCATGGCGGCAGCTTTAGCGCAGAGCATGGCGTGGGCCGCCTGAAGACTAGCGATATGGTCAAATACAAATCACCGACCGAGCTCGCCATGATGCGCGCGGTGAAACAGGCACTCGACCCAAAGAACCTGATGAACCCAGGTAAGGTGATCCCCGCTCAAGACCCGTAGAACCCAGACGCGATCCACAGCGTTGCGGCATAGGCCAACAGACATTCAGCCGCCAACAGGTAACGTAAGACTGGGAACCAACCCCGCCGGGTGAATAGCAGGGTCAGGCCTAAGGCGATCACGCCGTAGGCCGGCGTCAGATAGCGCCCCTGAACGCCGCGAATGATCGTCTCCCCCGGCGCTGTGAAGGCGAGCCAGAAGGCAGCAATGATCCCACCACAGATCAGCGCACCAATGGTGATTAGGGCTGCCCCCCGTCTTGGGCCGGGGCGGACTGGCCCATCGACCAGGGCTACAACCAACAAATTGACCAACACCAACAGCGCCAGCCCAAACGGCACCCAATTCAACACATCCCCACCTGGCACTGGCGGGAATAGGCCCATCGCGCTGTGCCAGTAGATCCAAAAGCGATCCATGATGGTGTCGGCCACCACGGCAAAGAGATGGGTGGGCTGCGCCAGAACTGTCGCGAGCTGGGCGGCGGGATCAGCACCACGATTGAAGTACTCACCCGGTAAGAAGGGGTAGGCCGCACTCCACATCAGCGCGACAGTCAGCCCACCTAGAACCGGCAAGCCAATCATCACCAGAGCCTTAGGCCCGCCACCTAAGGGGCGGTAGAGGCAGATTAGGGCCAGCGCAAAGGCAGGCGTCGTCTGCTTCAACAGGCCAAGCGCCACGGCAAAGCCAGCGAGCATCAGATATCGCTGCATTGAGAGTGCCGGCAGTCCGGTCCAGCGCATTATCAACGCCAGGAAAACCATCGGCATGGCAAGGTTGAGGGCATCGGCACTAACCGTCGCCGCCTGACTGAACGAGAATGGCAGCAACAGCACCAGCGCCAGGGTGACCCGCCCAAACGGCATCAAATAGACCGCCAAAGCCCCCAACAAAGTGAAGACCAGCAGGTTGCCAAACCTCGCCCCCATAACCAGCACCTCTGGTGCCTCACTAAACAGGCTGGCCAGCGCCATGCCTGCGGCCTGGGGCAAATGGGCAAGCGGTGTAAAGGCAGCGGCGTTGGAGAAATCGACCTGCCGCACGGCATCTGGCGGAATTGAACGCCAATCCGGTTCGGGCTGCCCTGTAACCCTGGCATCGGCATAGGCCACGAACCGCTCGCTCAACTCACCGCCATAACGCCCGTCATCAAGGCGATCCGGTAAGAACTGACCAGAGGCTAGCTGCGCTATCCGCAACGCATGGGCCCGGCCATCTGGCGTGTTCAGCGGCGGCAAGACGGCCAGATAAGTCAGGCCAAACATCAATGCCAGCACGACAAACACACTTACCTGCCAGTGCTGGCGGGAAAAGGTCGCAATATTGGTGGATGAATTGGCGGGGGCATCAGTCATGGCCAGGGGCCATACAAAGCAATTGCCCCGGGCGCAAGCAGCGATCAATCAAGCCAACTGGCCGCAGGTTGCGATAGATCATTTCAAGCCCCCCCCTCCCTGCTGTATCTCTAATCAAAACAACCGGTGATAGCTGCCGGACAGAGAGACTGGTTTGAGGGATATGCAAGAGAACGGATTGGTCGCCGAGCTAACCGCGATTGTTGGCAAACGCCATGTGATCACCGATCAGAAGTCGATGAAGCGGTTTTGTAAGGGCTATCGCTCTGGTGAAGGGGAAGCCCTCGCCGTGGTGCGCCCCGGCACGCTGGTTGAGCAATGGCGGGTTCTGCAAGCCTGCGTCGCGGCTGATGTGATCATTATCATGCAGGCGGCCAATACCGGCCTGACCGAAGGGTCCACGCCCAAGGACACCTATGACCGCGATGTGGTGATCCTCAGCACCAATCGGATGAACCAGATCCAGCTGCTCGATAACGGCAAGCAGATCATCAGCTTCCCGGGTGCGACCCTATTTTCACTTGAGAAGATGTTACGACCGTTCGAGCGGCAGCCCCATTCTGTAATTGGCTCCTCAAGCATTGGCGCCTCAATCATTGGTGGTGTCTGTAACAATTCCGGCGGCTCGTTATGCGAGCGCGGCCCCTCCTACACCGAACTCGCCCTTTATGCGCAGATCAAGGCCGACGGGAAGTTAGAGTTGGTCAATGAGCTGGGCATAGAGCTTGGCGATGATCCGGAAACCATGCTCACCCGGCTTGAGAATGGTGATTACACGGAAAAGGACATCGAGAAGACCAATCGGAACGCCTCAGACACCAAGTATCCTGAGGTTATCCGTGACGTGGATGCGGACACACCATCCCGATACAACGCCGACACGTCACGCCTCTACGGCATCTCAGGCTGTGCCGGTAAGCTTGTGGTGTTTGCTGCCCGCCTCGACACCTATGCCAAGAATGAGCGGGAGAAGGTCTTCTATCTCGGCACCCATGACACGGCGTTCCTGACCAAGCTGCGCCAGGATGTCTTGAGGAACTTCAAGACCTTACCGGTGTCTGGCGAGTACATGCACTCAGAGGCGTATGAGTTCACCAAAACCTACGGCAAAGACACGCTGGTGATGATCGACAAGCTGGGTACTGACCGGCTGCCCACCATCTTTGCGCTTAAAGGTTGGCTCGATGCCCGGCTGAACAGAATTCCGCTGCTGCCTAAGAACCTGATCGATCGGATCATGCAAGGGATTAGCTATCTCTGGCCGAACCCGCTGTTTAAGCAGATGGAAGAGTTCCATGAGCGGTTCCCACACCATCTGATCCTTAAGATGCATGATGACGGGATCGAAGAGGCTGAGGCCTACCTCAAAGAGAACATCGATGGTGAAACCACCGACTGGTTCGCCTGTACCCCGCGTGAGGCCAAGGTTGCTGGCCTTCACCGGTTTGCCGCCGCGGGTGCACCAGTCCGCTATGCCGCCGTCAATCCAGAGAAGGTATCGGATATTCTGGCGCTCGACATCGCCCTTCGCCGCAATGAAATCGATTGGTTTGAGCAGCTGCCGCCAGAGATCAATCAGGGCATTAGCCACCGGGTGATCTACGGCCACTTCTTCTGCCATGTCATGCACCAGGATTACGTGATCAAGAAGGGTTACGACCCGAAAGAGATCAAATCTAAGATGTTGGAAATATTGGACAAACGAGGTGCAAAATATCCGTCAGAGCATAATGTCGGACACATCTACCACGCGTCAGATGAGCAGAAGGCCTTCTTCAAGAGCTGTGATCCTACCAACTCCCTCAATCCTGGCATTGGCAAGATGTCGAGGCGAAAGAACTACGCCGAGGCTTAGATTCATTCAGGCTTTACGCTTGGGCCTAGCCCTCAAACGCAAAAGCGGCGGCCCAGAAGCTGGACCGCCGTTCTATTTTCTCAGCGCTAGCCATCAGGCCAGCAGCCGGAATTAACCCTGACGCGCCTTGAAGCGTGGGTTCTTTTTGTTGATGACGTAGACCCGGCCCTTACGGCGGATCACACGGCAGTTTTTGTCACGCTTTTTCAGCGTCTTGAGCGAGTTTGCAACACGCATCGGTCTATCCTCAGAAAACGGTGAGCCCGGTTGATACTGTCTGAGCCGGTTTCTGTCAACGGCTGCGCGGGTTTAAAGTGCGCACACCGATTATTCAACCGCTTCCGGCATGGATGGCGCGAAGCTCTCATCATTACCAGCACTGACGGGCAGGATGGCATGGACCCGCTTCACCTTAAGCCCGGCCTCAATCGCCATCATACGCCGGGTTAGCAAAGCAATCTCATCCGTCAGGACTTGCTTAGCCTCCGCATCCATCTCTTTGGATTTCAGGTAATCGTGCAGGCGAGATAGGCCAACCCTGGTTTCGCGCTGATATGGGGTGGTGATGTCCTCAACCGTCCGCACGTCGAAACCAGCGGCGGTCAGCCCCTTTTCCATATCCTTCGATGTGATCGGGTGTGGCTCCAGCCGTTCGGTTTGCATCCAGGCCTTGTACGCGCCCGAATTCAGATCAGCATCCATGGGCACAAAGAAATCGGTGAAAACAAGCTGCCCACGGTCTTTCAGCACCGTGACCAACTTCTGGTAGAGCGCGTCCTTATTCTCCACCGTGTAGAAGAGGTTAAGGGCGATACAGAACTCATACCGGCGCGCAATCTGAAAGCTGGCATGGTCTAGCTCGTTTAGCTCTAATTTCGCTGCTGCAGCACTCGCCTGAATACGCTTCCGCCCCTCTTCCACCAGCAGCGGGTTAACCTCATACCCATCGGCATGGGACCCAAAACGCTCTGCCGCATGCTCAATAACGCCGCCTAAGCCAGCGGTGAGGTCCAGCAGCGATGAGGTTGGGTTGAGTGGGAGGGTTGAGATCAGCTTGGGGATCCAAGATTCAGCGCCCGGCTCAATGAACTTCTCGCCCCACATGAGTTCGGCGAGTTCAATCCGCGTCATGCTCCATAGCGGGCGTCCGTGACGGTCCAGGCCGGCAGGCTCTTGCTCCTCAACCGCCTCCGGTGGTTTTGAGCGGCCGGCGCCCTTCTCGGACTTCTTTTCGGCGAGACGTGCCTTGGACTTCTTCTTGCGGTTCTCGATCCCGTCTAGGTCGAAGCCTTCCCACCAAGCGATCAGCCGTGTCCGCCAATCAACCTGGATGTCATCAATGGGCATCCCCTCATAGAGCATGGCCGGTCTCTCCACTTACATCACCTTCTTCGCGTTATGAGGAAGGCTAGTGGAAAGCCGGTTAACAGCTGCTGAACCGCCGGATGTTGGTGAGGGTGTTAGAGCAGACTGCCCTGTTCAGGCCCTGCCGAAGGCTTGGCGGCTTTAGGTTTGGCCTTCTTGGGTGCCGGTTTGGGCGGTGCTGGCTTAGGGGCCATTGGCGCATTTGACGTGGTGGTTTCATCACCAACCACAACGCCGACCTCACCATCGGTGAAGTGAAGCGATAGCGGGTTGCCGGTCGCTAGGCCAGCAGCTGCGGTCACAGGCTGTCGCTGCTCATCCGTGACCATGACATAGCCGCGGGCGAGGACTGACTTATGGCTAACCGCTTCCAATCGGCTAGATAGCGCCTCTAGCCGCTCACGGCTGCGTTCCAACTGCCTTAAATGGGCGGTGGCCATACGCTCACCTAACTCAACCACCCGGGCACCCGATTGACTCATCGCCTGCTGCATCGGCTTTAAGCTGAGGCGAGCAGCAGCATGGGTCAGGGCCGTTTGCTTATCCCGGTGCAATTGCTGGATCGCCCGACCAAACCGCTCATCGAGCTGATCCAGCCGCTGCATCTCCGTCTCAAGCCGTTGTCGCGGATGGACCAACCCACGCGCCAGGCCATCAAGCTGTAGGCGCAAGCGCTCAACAAAGCGCAGCGTCCCCTTCTCCAGCCGATCCTCAGCATCGCGCAGGGTGTAGATAAGATCAGCGCGCACCGGCACTGCGATTTCTGCTGCCGCAGTGGGCGTTGGCGCCCGGCGGTCACTGGCGAAATCAATAAGCGTTGTATCGGTTTCGTGGCCAACCGCCGAGATCAGCGGGATGTCGCTTTCAGCTGCGGCACGAACCACGACCTCTTCATTGAACGCCATCAGGTCTTCGAGGCTGCCGCCGCCACGGGCGACGATCAGCAGGTCCGGCCTCGGCACCGGGCCGCCAGTTTCCGGCAGCGCGTTAAAACCGCGAATGGCAGCGGCTACTTGCTCTGGCGCACCCGGCCCCTGAACGATCACCGGCCACAGCATGGCATGGCGTGGGAACCGATCGGCAAGGCGGTGCAGGATGTCGCGAATAACGGCGCCGGTTGGCGAGGTGACGATGCCAATGACCTCTGGCAGGAACGGCAGCGGCTGTTTGCGGTCCTCATCGAACAGCCCTTCAGCGGCTAGCTTGCGCTTACGCTCCTCAAGCATTTTGAGTAGCGCACCCTCGCCCGCCAGCTCCATCGATTCGATGACAATTTGATACTTTGAGCGCCCGGGATAGGTGGTCAGGCGACCAGTGCAGATCACCTCCAGCCCTTCCTCCGGCTTGATTGACAGCTTATTCGCCGACCCGCGCCAGCACACCCCATCGATCACCGCCTGATCGTCTTTTAGGGTTAGGTAGATATGCCCTGATGCGGCGCGCTTAGGTTGGCTAATTTCGCCCCGAACCCGCACGAAACCGTAGGCATCCTCAACCGTCCGCTTCAGCGATTGGCTGATTTCACCGACGCTAAAAACCGGCACATTGGATTTGCCGGCGGTTTGATTTCCCGCCTCACCGGGTGGTGGGCCAGCAAGTGCCGCCAGGGGATTATCAACAGGTGGTGTGGTGGGGTCTTGTGCCATGGTGGCGGCATGATACAAACCGCACAGCACATCACAAGCATCCGTGGTGGCGTTTTTCCTTCACCAGCTAGCAATCAATACGACAATGAAGATCTTGGTAGTCGGCTCGGGCGGCCGTGAACACGCTCTCTGCTCGGCCATTTCTGGCTCACCGCTGGCCTCAGAGCTTTATTGCGCCCCCGGTAACGCCGGGATCGCCGACACAGCACAGCTGGTCGATATCAAGGCTGAAGACATCGACGGCCTGGTCGAGTTCGCACAATCCAAGGCCATCGACTTCGTCGTTGTGGGACCAGAGCAACCGCTCTGCCTCGGCCTGGTCGATAAGATGGAAGCAGCTGGCATCGCCACCTTTGGCCCGACGGCGGCGGCGGCACGGCTTGAAGGGTCCAAGGCCTTTTCAAAGGACCTGATGCAGAAATACGGTATTCCAACCGCCCGCTATGGCCGCTTTACCGATGTTGAGAGCGCCAAGGCATATTTGAGCGGTGAAGAGTTCCCAATCGTCATCAAGGCCGATGGCCTCGCCGCCGGTAAGGGCGTGGTGATCGCTGAGGATTTCGATGCTGCCGATAAGGCCATTGATGAAATGCTCTCCGGCGACGCCTTTGGTGATGCTGGCACCGAGATTGTGATTGAAGAATTCCTAGAGGGTGAGGAAGTCAGCTTCTTCGCCCTTTGCGATGGTGAGAACCTGCTACCGCTCGCCAGTGCCCAGGACCACAAGCGTGTTGGCGATGGTGATGTCGGCCCGAATACCGGTGGTATGGGCGCCTACTCCCCGGCAACAGTTTTCACCGATGCACTTGAACAACGGGTGATCGATGAGATTGCCAAGCCAACCCTGGCCGCCATGATTGAAGAGGGCTGCCCTTATGCTGGCGTTCTTTATGTCGGCCTGATGCTGGTTGAGCGGGATGGTGAGAAACATCCCTATGTGATCGAGTTCAATGCCCGGTTTGGTGACCCTGAATGCCAGGTGATCCTGCCCCGCATGATGTCCGACCTCCTCCCCGCCCTGATCGCTGCCCGCGATGGTGAGTTGGACCAGTTTGACCTGCGCTGGCACGACGAGGCAGCGCTAACCGTTGTGATGGCCAGCCATGGCTATCCCGGCAGCTATCACAAGCTGACCGAGATACGGAATATTGAGCGGGCGCTGGAACATGAGGGCGTTCAGGTATTCCATGCCGGAACAACCCGGGATGATATGGGGCGCCTAATGTCCAATGGTGGGCGGGTGCTAAACCTGGTTGCCTCTGGCGCCACGATTAAGGATGCGCAGCGCCTGGCCTATGTGGCGATTGAAGATATCGATTGGCCCAACGGCTTCTACCGCCGTGATATTGGCTGGCGCGCGGTTGGCGGCACCGTCAACTAACTGCCTGCCAAGCCGAGCACATAACGACGTAATTATCTGATTTGTTTGAATAAAATTCAAACATTAATACCTTCCCATTTCCATAGTTTTGGCCTAGACCCAATCACGCTAGCGTTACCTCGGTGAACCGGGGAACGAGGGAGTTTAGGGGGACAGGAGATAAAATATGTCCATGCTCGTTACGCCAGTCGCATCGACTGACGAGATCAATACCGCCCTGGTTTCAGGGGAGTTAACCTCTGTCGGCAGCGGCATCACCATCACCAATGTGACCTACACCGGTGCGGCATCTGCCTTCGGCACGTTTGACGCCTTGTCATTCGGTTCTGTGCCCGGCGCAAACCTGTCACTCAACAACGGCGTGTTCTTGAGCACGGGCATCGCCGCCAACATCCCAAACACCAACACCAGCCCAGGCTATGGTGAAGATAACGGCGCCGCCGGATCCGACATCATGACCTCAATTGCCCAGGCTGCGTTTTCTGGCGCGGGTGAGAGCCTCAACGCCTCACTGTTAGAGATCCAATTCACGCCGGATGCTGGCGTTGAAACGGCCCAGATCGATTTGATCTTTGCGTCCGATGAATTCCCAGAGTTCAGCAACTCATCCTTCGTGGATATCGGCGCGGTTCTGATCAACGGTAACAATGTCGGCTTCTTCAATGGCAACCCGACCCAGCCGCTCAGCATCATTGATGACAACCTTACGGCCGGTAGCTTTATCGCCAATGGCATCGACTTCTCATTCGTCTTTGACCAGAACGGCAACCCGCTAAACTTCGCGGGTCAGAATGTGGCCCTGGATACTGAGTTTGACGGCGTTAGCCCGGTTCTAACGATCCCGTTTGATGTCATTCCTGGCCAGGTGAATACCCTGACCCTCGCTATCTCTGATACTGGCGACACCATCCTCGACAGTGTGCTGGCCGTCTCTGACTTCCAGTCGAGTAACCTGTCTGGCACCAACCAGGTCTTCGTCGATGTCAGCGGTACAGATACCGATGACGACTTCTCCGGCAGCAACGCGAATGAGCTGTTTGAGCTGGGCCTCGGCGCCGACACCGTGTTCGCCGGCGGTGGTAATGATCTCGCCGTATTTGGTGAGGGTTTTGATGTCGGGTTCGGCGGTAATGGCGCTGATATCTTCTATGGCAACATCGGTAACGATCTGCTCTACGGCAATATCGGCAATGATGTGCTGTTCGGCGGCAAGGACGTGGACACCATCTTTGGTGGTCAGGATGATGACCTGCTGTTCGGCAACCTGGAAGCGGACCAGATCTTTGGCAACTTCGCTGCTGACACCATTTTTGGTGGCCAGGGCGGTGACCAGATCTTTGGTGGTAAGGGCAACGATGTCCTGTTCGGTAACAAGGACAATGACACCATCGCCGGCAACCTGGGTGATGACATCCTAATCGGCGGCAGCGGTGCCGACGTCTTCACGATCGCCCTTGGCGGCGGTGTTGATGTGATCTCCGACTTCAACGCAGCAGAGGATCGGGTCAATCTGGTGAACATCGATGTTGGTGAGTTGCTCTCAACCGCCACGGTCGACCAGTTTGGTAATACCATCGTCACCTTTGCCGGTGGCGGGATCATCTTTGCCGGGGTGCCGTCGAGCGATGTAACGGCGGATATCTTTATCTAGCGGCCTATCTAGGCATCCAAATGCAAAGGGCCCCATCACCGGGGCCCTTTTTGCATGGATCAGATGGCATCATCGAAGATCGCTGAAGAACTCACGCAGCAGCTGTGCTGCGGCCTGTTCCTGGATACCGCCATAGACTTCAGGCCGGTGCATACAGGTGGGCTGCTCAAAAAAGCGCGGACCATGATCGATGCCGCCGCCCTTGGGGTCGGCAGCGCCGTAATAGACCCGACGGATACGGGCATGGCTGATTGCACCAGCGCACATCACACAAGGTTCAAGGGTGACATAGAGATCGCAATTGGTCAGACGCGCCTCACTCAACGTCTCGGCAGCCTGTCGAATAGCGACAATCTCCGCATGGGCCGTTGGGTCGGCATCAGTTTCGGTGGCATTGCAGCCTGCCCCGATCAAAGCGCCGGTTTCACTGTCGATAACCACCGCCCCCACCGGCACCTCACCGAACTCTGCCGCTAGCCGCGCAAGCTCCATCGCCCGGTCCATGGGATGCTCCCCTGGGGCCAGCGGACGCATGGGATCGCTCAAATCCTCATGCGAGACAGCCTGGTTGTCGGTGCTGATATCCTGCATCGGCGCGGTCGATTGGTTTCCATCAAGGTAGATCGGCATTTGCCTTTTACGTGGACGGAAGGTACCACCGCGCCATGAACAGCCCCACCAAAAAATCTGAACAGCAAAGCTCTGATGCCCAGACTGCAAAGGATGCAGACAAGGGTGAGCGCATTGCCAAGCGCATGGCCCGTGCCGGCCTCTGCTCCCGAAGGGAGGCTGAGGCCTGGATTACTGCGGGCCGCGTAAAGCTGAATGGCAAAGTGCTTGAGACGCCCGCCGTTACGGTTGGCCCGCAAGATCGGGTTGAGGTGGATGGCAAACCACTCCCCGATGCCGAACCTGTGCGTCTTTGGCGGTATCACAAGCCTGCTGGCCTGGTGACGACCAATAAGGATCCAGAAGGTCGGGAAACGATCTTTGATCGGCTGCCTAGGGCCCTGCCCCGAGTCATCACCGTGGGCCGCCTTGATCTGAATTCTGAGGGCCTGCTGCTGCTCACCAATGATGGTGAGACCGCACGGCGCCTTGAGCTACCAACCACCGGATGGCTTCGCAAATACCGGGCCCGGGTGCATGGGACGGTCAACCCCGATGTGTTGAAGAAGCTCGCCGATGGTCATGAGGTTTCGGGCATCAAATATGGCCCCATCGACGCGGCGTTAGAGCGTCAGGTTGGCGCCAATGCCTGGGTCACCGTAGGGTTGCGCGAAGGTAAGAACCGCGAGGTTCGGAAGGTTCTGGAGAGTATCGGCCTTACCGTAAACCGCCTGATCCGCATCTCTTACGGCCCGTTCCAACTCGGTAACCTGGGCAAGGGCGGCGTTGAAGAGTTGAGCGCGAAGGTTATTGCCGAGCAACTTGGGATTGGTCGCGCCGCTGGGGACGCCCCAAAGAAGGAAGGCAGGCCAACTGGCCATGCCAAAGCCAAGCCGAAGAACCGGCCACCGCATAAGGCTAAGAAAGCAGCTCGTAAGCAGCTTGATGATGCCACGGACAAGCCAGCCCAAGGGAAAGGGCACCAGGGCAAAAAGCACCAAGGCAAGCCAGGCCCAGCTAAATCCGCCCCAGGCAAATCTGTTCCGGGCAAATCTGTTCCGGGCAAATCTGTCCCGGGCAAACCGGCTGGTGGCAAACCCAGCTCTGGACGATCAAACGGTAAGCCACACAACCAACGCCAAGCGCCTAATAACAAGGGCAACAAAGGTCCACGTCGCGGCCCAAATCAGGGCGCAGGGCCTAAAGGGAAAAACCGGGCATGAGGATCACCGGCGGTGAGATGCGCGGAAGGCGGTTAACCGCCCCTACTGGCCGTGCCATTCGCCCGACCACTGACCGGGTGCGGGAGAGCTTGTTCAATATCCTGGCCCACGCGCCCTGGGCCAAGCTTACCGGCGCGAAACTGACAACGGGTGAGGCACTGGTGCTGGATGCATTTGCCGGTGCTGGCACGCTCGGCTTTGAGGCGCTATCTCGTGGTGCGGAACGGGTTTGGTTCTGGGATCAGGCCGCGGGCGCCACCAGCGTCATTCGAGAAACGGCAAACCAGCTTAAAGTCAGCGATCGGGTTCAGGTCCAACGGCTGGATGCGACCAAGCCGCCAGCAGCGCCTCGCCCGGTTGATCTAATCTTCCTGGACCCACCATATGAACAGGGCTTCCTGCCGCTCAGCATGGCCGGCCTGCTAGCGTCCGGGTGGCTTCATGCCGATACACTCCTGATGGCGGAAACTAAGAAGCGTGAGCATCTGGTTCTGGACGGCCATTGGCAACTGCTCGACCGTCGCGATATTGGCGATACCGGCCTCAACTTCCTTCGCTTGCAGCCCGAGGATGCGGTGTGAGTGAGGATGCCGCCACAAGCCCTATCGGGAAGCTAATCGCCTGGACCCGGGCGGCCCCACACCGGAAGCCGCTGATTTGGCTCTCCTGCCTGATTATGGCCCATGGCTTTGCCATCAACCTCTATCTCGGTCTTTGGCAATATGGCGAGAGTGGCTTCTTCCCTACCCTAAACAGCTACACGATTGGGGCGATGGGGCTGGCACTTTTGATTCTAGGTGCCCGTCGCAAGTTAAAGCAGGTCGATTTGGCCGATGCGTTGTTGGGACTGTTCAGCCTTGGCGTCTTGCTAGCGTTCTTTCCCGCGATCAAATCCGCGATCCCACTCATTGTCCCCTATTACCTTGATCCGTTGCTGATCAAGGTTGATGGATGGCTGCATTTCGGCATGCAGCCCTATGAGTTGGTTTGGTTTGTGTTGAGCATTCCAGCCTTCGTGACGCTGCTGGATATCGCCTACTACTTCTATTTCTTCTTCGTGATTTTCGCGGCTGGCTTTGTGATCTTTAGCGCGCCAGGACAGAAAGAGCGCGAGGCATTCATCCTCGCCTATATCGGCGCCTGGTACATCAATGGCTGCATTATCGCGACGGCAGCCTCGTCCGTCGGCCCGATCTACCTGCCCTATTTCTATGATGGCGCGCTAACGGCCCCGTTCGAGGCTGGCTTGGCCGGATTATGCGAACGCTCATCGGCCACCTGCTTCTTCCGGGACATCCTGTTAGATTGGCATCTCTATGGACCGATCACCGATCTGAATGGCCCATCGGCCTTCCCGTCCATGCATATCAGCACGACGTTCCTGATCAGCCTCTATGTCCATAAGCACTCCCCCAAGTTCGCGATTGTCACCTGGGTATTCTTTGCCGTGATTATGGTGGGTTCGGTGGTCCTACTCTGGCATTACGCGATTGATAGCTACGCCTCACTGATCACCACTTATGTGATCTGGTGGGCGGCTCGCCGCTACCTCAGCGACGGTCAAACAGCTTCTCAACCGACGCCAGATCAAGCGTGATGAAGGTTGGGCGGCCGTGATTGCACTGGCTTGCCGCTGGCGTGCTCTCAATCTGGCGCAGCAAGGCATTCATCTCCGTCATGGTTAGGCGTCGACCAGCCCGAACCGAGCCATGGCAGGCCATGGTTGCGCAAACCTCATGCAATGCACGGGTGAGCAGGTCGGCACTATCAATCTCATCCAGCCGGTCGGCCAAATCACGCACCAACTCCGTGGTCTCCGTCTTGCCCAGCAAGGCTGGCACGGACTGCACAGCGATGGTGCCAGCCCCGAACGGCTCAATCTCCAAGCCAAGCTTGGCGAGATTGTTAGCGCTCTCCAGCATGATGCTGGCTGCTCCCTCACCCAACTCAACCACAACCGGCAGTAAGAGGCGCTGGGCCGGGACGGTTTCGCCCTCTGCCAGCCTCGCCTTCATCGTCTCAAACACAATCCGCTCATGGGCCGCATGCTGATCAACCAGCACTAGCCCCTGGGAAGTCTGGGTGACGATGTAGGTGTTGTGCAGCTGGGCCACGGCAGCACCCAACGGGTATTGCTCAACCGCCGGCTCAGCGGAGACGGCGGCCGCGGCTGGTGCTGCACTGGGAAATGATGGCCCCGCCCCGCTAAAGCGGCTGGCCGGTGGGGCATTGTCCATGAAGCCATTGGCTGGCTCTTGTGCCCAGGCCTCCACCGGGCGTGGTGGATAGATCGGCCTACTGCTTGAGGCCGATGGAAACGGCGTTGGTGTGCGGGCAAGCTCAGCGAGGGTCTGCTCACTCCGTTCGGTTGATACTTGGACGCCAGCCTCAGCCAAGGCGGTACGCAAACCCGTTACGATCAGGGCACGGATACGGGCGGCATCCCGGAACCGAACCTCAGTCTTGGCCGGGTGCACATTCACATCCAGCTCTGCCGAGGGCAGATCAAGGAACAGGGCGACCATGCCGTGGCGGTCGCTTGCCATCACATCCATATAGCCAGCCCGAATTGCACCGAGCAGCAGCTTATCCCGCACCGGGCGACCATTCACGAATAGGTACTGAAACTTAGACGAGGCGCGGCCATGGGTCGGCAGACCTGCCCAACCACTTAGACGGATGGTGCCAACTGATCCATCCGGGGTTGGACGCTCAATTGAGAATGGAATGGCGTTGGCAATGAAATCATGGCCAATCACCGCATCGAGGCGTCGGGCCAGCAGCTCATCCGCATCCGTCGTGGCAAGGTCGGCGGCTGGCAGATTTAAAACCGTCCGCTCCTCACTCTTCACCGTGAAACCAATGGCCGGATGGGCCATGGCGAGCCGATGCACAAGCTCCATCGCCATGGTGGTTTCAGTGCGCGCGGTCTTTAGGAATTTGAGGCGGGCCGGTGTCGCGAAAAACAGGTCGCGGACCTCAACTGTTGTGCCTGGCTGACGACCCGCAGGCTCTAGCTCCCCGATCTGACCGCCCTCAACGGTCAGTTGCCATCCATGCTCATCACCCTCTGCGCGGCTGGTGATTTGTAGACGCGCCACAGCACCAATGGAGGGCAGCGCCTCACCCCGAAAACCGAGGGTGCGGATATCGACAAGCTCTTCATCCTCGAGCTTTGAGGTGGCGTGGCGTTCGATGGAGAGTTTCAGGTCCTCTTGATCCATGCCACGGCCATTATCGGCAATGGTGATCTGTCGCTTGCCACCGTCACGCCAAGCGATGTCAATCTGGGTTGCCCCGGCATCAATGGCGTTCTCAACCAACTCTTTAACCACGGCGGCGGGTCGCTCAATGACCTCACCGGCGGCAATGCGGTTAACTAGGTTCTCGGGCAGGCGACGGATAATCATGCCGCACCATCCCCCGGTGCCTGACGGTGACGCCGCAGCCAAGTAAGAATGCCATTGGTTGAACAATCATGCCCGTCAACGGGCTGATCACCAGATGCCGTCAGGTCGCTCAGCGTCTGCTTGGCCAACTGCTTGCCAAGCTCAACACCCCATTGGTCAAAGCTGTTGATCCGCCAAATCGAGCCCTGGACGAACACCTTATGCTCATAAAGCGCGACCAAGGCCCCTAGTGTGTAGGGGGTCAGTTTCTCCATCAGGATCATGTTCGATGGGCGGTTCCCCTCAAAGACCTTATGGGGGAACAGGGATCGGGCCGCAGACCCGACGATGCCTTCGGCCTTCAACTCCGCACGCACTGCTTCCGCAGGCTTACCGGTCATCAGCGCTTCCGCCTGGGCAACTGCATGGGCGAGCAGGATGTCGTGATGCCCATCCAGCCCGTGATGGGCGGTGGCGGGCACAATGAAATCGCACGGGATCACCGTCGTGCCCTGGTGGATCAACTGGTAGAACGCATGCTGGCCATTGGTACCCGGCTCGCCAAAGATGATTGGACCGGTCTGGGTCGAAACCGCATGACCCTTCAAATCAATGGATTTGCCGTTGCTCTCCATATCCAGCTGCTGCAGATGCGCTGGAAACAGGCTTAAGGATTGGTCATAGGGCAGAAGCGCCTGGGCTGGCAGGTCCCAGAAGCCGCGATACCAAATCCCCAGTACAGCCAAGAGCATTGGCAGGTTGCGGGAGAAGCGCTCGGTAACAAAGTGCCGGTCCATGGCATGGGCGCCGTCGAGGAATGCCTCAAACTGCTCAAACCCAATTGCCAGCGCTACTGACAACCCGACCGCCGACCAAACCGAGTATCGACCACCAACCCAGTCCCAAAAGCCAAACATATTGGCCGGATCAATACCGAAAGCCTGGACCGCCTCACTATTGGTCGACACCGCAACGAAGTGCTTAGCAATAGCTGCCCGGTCGCCCTCGAAATGGCCCAACAACCAATCCCTAGCCGAATTGGCGTTGGCCAGGGTCTCCTGGGTTGTGAAGGTCTTGGACGCAATGATGAACAGCGTTGTTTCTGGATCCACGACGGCCAGCGTGGCGGCCAGATCAGCACCATCAACGTTTGAGACAAAGTGGCTTTGCAGTCGGTCAGCGTAAGGCGCTAGGGCGGCCACCGCCATGCGGGGCCCCAAGTCAGAGCCGCCGATACCGATGTTCACAACGTGCTGGATCTGCTTACCGCTATGCCCCAACCATTGGCCGGCGCGTACGTCCTCAACAAAGACACGCATGCGCTCCAGCACCTGATGGATCGCGGGCATCACATCCTGGTCATCGACGAGCACCACCTGCTGACTGCGGTTGCGTAAGGCCATATGAAGGACCGACCGGCCTTCAGTCTCGTTGATCTGCTCACCTGCGAACAAACGCTCGCGATGGCGCTCCACATCCTCCTGGGTCAGCAAATCACCCAGCAGGCCCATGGTCTCTTCAGTTACCCAATTCTTCGAATAGTCGAGAAACAGGCCAGCGGCCTCAGCGGTGAAGCGAGTGTGCCGATTACCATCGGCGGCAAACGCATCTCGAAGATGGAAGCTATCGAGGGATTTCCGATGTTGGTCTAGAGCCCGCCAAGCGGGAGACTCTGATAAGGGCATGGTGCGGTCGACCACCAGGGTCGCAGGTTGTGATGTGATCCAACCAAGCTAGCAAGCCCGGGCAGTCATCACCAAGACAACCCCGGGGGAGCAATTAGGATATCGGGGAAAACCCGGGCTCTTAGCTGCCGCCGAATGGCTCTTCAGCCAAGGCATCCAAGATATCGCTGCCCAATGGCACAGTTCGGTCCGCCTCGATTCCCTCAGGCATACCAACCACGGAGACAAGCAAACCATCCGGGTTCAACAGCTCAGCAGCAACGCGCCGAACATCATCCGCGCTGACAGCTTCAATCAGGCTGGTACGCTGGTCCAGGTAGTCGATACCCAGATCGCTCTCCCGAATGGCCAACAAAACGCTGGCGATCCCCTCGGTAGACAGCAGCCGCTTGGCAAAGGATCCGATCAGGTAACCCTTAGCCCGCTCAACCTCGTCATCGGTTGGGCCTTCTTCCGCAAGTACCCGCCATTCCTCACGGATCACATCCAGAAACTCACCGGCGTCTTCGTGGTTAGTTGAGCCTGACATCAGCATGACGTCAAAGGCATCAGCAGGCCGGAGCCCGGAATACACACCGTAAGTCAGCCCACGTTCAACACGAGCGGCCTTCATTAAGCGGCTCTGAAATCCGCCACCGCCGAGGATATAGTTCGCAATGCTGGCGGCAAACCAATCTGGATCAGCACGATCAATCCCCTGCTGACCAATACTAACGGTCGTCTGTGGCACCTCCCGCTCAATCACCACGACTTGGCTTCGATCCGGCACGGTGTTCTCGACAGCAACTGGGCCGGTCCGGCTAGCTGGCAGGTCACCGAACACCTGATCTAGGCGATCAGCGAGTTCATCCGCTGTAATGTCACCAACCACCGTCACCAGCAGGGTGTCACGGGTCATCAAACGCTGGGTATAGCCAACCATGTCATCCTTAGTGACGGCGGCAATCCCTTCCGCGGTGCCGAGGCGTTCACCAGCATAACCATGGTCGCCATAGAGCATACGGCTCAAAAACCGCTGGGCCACCCATTGGCCGTTACCTTGGCTTCGCTGCAGTGAGGAAAGGTGTTGTTCTTTCGCGCGCTGAAGCGCCTCGGCTTCAAACCGTGGTTCGCTAAGGGCGAGACGCAAGAACTCAAACGCCTCATCCCGACGTGGGCTCAGGGTCTTAAGGCTGCCATAGAGATTATCGGAATAGACGTCGAAGCTGAGAATGATTGAGCGGTTGTTGAGGCGCTCTTGAAACTTTTGCTCATCAAACTCACCCGCACCTCGGGTAAGCAATGTGGCGCTGAGGCTGGCTAAACCTTCCTTTCCCTTAGGGTCGAAAGAGTAACCAGCGTCGAAGTTGAACCCCATCGCGATGATCGGCAGCGAGTTATCCTCGATCAGCCAGGCCTCAATCCCACCGGGCGACATCACCCGTTGAATATCCGGACCAGCATGAGCGGGGCGAACTAAGCCGATGGCGAGAACCAGGGTAGATAGGACGACCAGGAAACGGCCTGACATGGCTGAGAAAAACGGGCGAACCATCATTGGGAAGCTCCGGCATCATCATCCGGCAGCAAAAAGCCGGTCACTGATTTCTGTTGATTGAACACTTGCGCTGCGACCTCATTCACCAGTTCCGGTGTCACTTCCGAGATCCGCACGGCCCAACTCTCTAAATCCTCAATCGTATAGCCGCTGACCAAGGTGTTGCCGACCGTGCGTGCGGGCCGATTAAGGCCATCACGAGCAAAGATCGCCGAGGCAAGCAGGCGCTCTTGAGCGGCCTCAACTTCTTCCGCGGTTACGCCGTCCTCCAATAGCCGGGCGATTTCAACATCAACGGCTGCTTCCAACTCCTCAAGTGTATGGGCCTCGGTTGGTTCGCCATACAGCGTCACATAGCCCGAGTTAAAGCGTGAGCGCGAAAACATCCCGATGGAGAGCGCCACCTTCTGATCGAACACCAATGGCTTACGGAGGCGGCTCGTCGTGCCGTCACTCATGATACTGCCGAGGACGGTTAGGGCGTAGGCCTCTGGCTCCGTCCGCAGCATATTCTCAGGCATCAGCGTCGACCGGACCCAGCTTGGTCGTTCGACCTGCGGGTCGCGCATGGTGATCAGCGCATCCGCCTGCATCGGCTGTGGCGCGTGGCGGGTCCGCTCTGGCACCTGATCGCTGGCTGGAATTGCGCCATAATAGCGTTCGGCGAGCTTCCTCGCCTCATCAACGGTTACGTCACCGGCCAGGACTAGAATGGCATTATTGGGCGCGTACCACTGCTCATAGAACCGCTCTACATCTTCCTGGCGGAGATTATCGATATCCTCCGTCCAGCCAATCACCGGCACCCAGTATGGAGACCCCGCGAACAGCACCGCATCCATCGCTTCGCCGAGGCGGCGACTAGGTCGGGAATCCACCACCTGGCGGCGTTCCTCTGCGATCACCTTGCGTTCTGAATCAACCTGTTCGGGCGCGAGGGCCAGATTAGTCATCCGGTCCGCCTCAAACTCCATCATCGTCGGCAAGTGTTCCTTAGCGACAATCTGGAAATAGCCCGTGAAATCGTAGCTGGTGAAGGCGTTCTCAGTTCCACCAACGGCAGCAATCATCTCTGAGAACTCACCGGGGCCGAGGCGCTCAGTCCCCTTGAACATTAAGTGTTCAACAAAATGCGCCAGCCCGGAGCGGCCACGTGGATCATCAGCGGAACCAACTTTGTACCAAAGCATCTGGATCGTGACCGGCGCCCGGTCATTGGTCACCACCACAACCTCGAGGCCGTTATCCAGGGTAAACGTCTCTGGCTCAAAAATGCTGTCGGGAACGTTATCGAGCAGGCTACCCGCTAGGTTTGCCCAGTCAGGCGTTGAGACAGCAGCGTTTCCATTGCTTTGACCTATCGGGCCAGGCGGCTGTGCCTTAACCGCGTCCGCCGACAACACGGCGCCGGCGACGAGTACCGCCAATGCTCCACAGACGCGCCAAAAGTGAGGAAAGGCCGAGGTTTTCATCTACGCAACTCCAAGGGGCCGGAACACCATGCCGGCCCGCTAACAATCCCATAAGGAGAGATGGCCAATACCCATGATTTGTCCAGGGGTATATTTCGCGGTATCTGGAACGTGATGAGTGCTACACACATCACCAGCCTTTCTTGGGGCAAGCGTTTGCATGAACAATCGTGCTTGGCCCAACCGCCCACTTAACCTAGCTCAAACTCTATGCGTGTAATTCTACTGCTTCTGTTCTTCGGCCTTGGCGCTGGCTGGTTCTACTACACCAATATGGTGGCATCAGCACCCACCGAGAACTCACAGACCCTTTCGACCTTATCGACATATTCCCTGCATGGGCCGACCGCGGATCACTATAAGACCGCTGGTTATTGGGGTGATTTAGCCATCAATGAGACGCAGCTGGCCTACGTCATTGATACCTATGGTTTCCAAAGCACGTCGGTTGGCATTGGCGATATCACCGTGAAGCTGGCCAATGGACAGGTAGAGCTCGACTTCATTGCAACCGGTGCCTGCCAGCGTCAGATGCAGTTCATGCCGATGCGAAACACGGCGATGTCCTTCATCAAAAATCGCGGGCAAGAATTTTTCGCTAACGCACCGCAGTGTCTGGAGGAGATGCCGCTTCGCGAGATCCGGGTACGCACTGAGTCTCTTCTGACCTCCCGCTTCTTGCAGGCAGCAGTTATCGTGCCCCAGATTAATGCTGAACGCGGGATCGAACCCGAGGACAAGGTCTTTGACGTGGTGCGCAAGCTTGGTCTTCCACCAAATGCAGGCACCGCGGAGATCCCCAACAGCATTGGCGGCTTCTCAACCTTCACATCACTCAATTATCCGGGCGTGTCCGTACTGTTTGATGGCAGCTACGAACTGGTTGAGCAGTGGCATCGCTATGCAGGTGCTGCGACGAGAACCAGTGAGCTGGTCTCAAGCCTTAAAGATGTGCCAGCTGAGAGTGATGGCTCTGATCCAGTTGGCGAGCTTAAGAACGCCGTTCTTGGTCTGTTGCAGGATCCTGATATCCAGGCTGGCGCCGAGGCAGTTAGCGAGATTGAGGATCGCCTGTCACCCGACATCGTGATGTTCCGGGTAAAGGGTAAGCCCACGCCCGCCATGCTCGAAGCCTTTCAAAACTCACCCTACTAAAGGCCTGAACTGATGGAAATCACCGACGCCTTTTTGGGCTTTATGGCCGGGTTCGCCATTTTCGGCACTGGGATCGCTTGGCTTGCCCATCGGCGGTTGCGGGCCATCGGACGGGTAATCGACCTAACCGACCCTCGCCAATCCAAGGCCGTTGAGTATTGGCGCCGTATTCGCGGCGGTGGCTTATTCCTGCTGGTCTTCTGCAGCGCGATCCTGGTTACAGGCATCAATGATCGGATGGGTGATGCCCCCACCGATGACATTCAGGCTGTAGACAGCGCTGAACCAGGATTAGAAGTCGAAGAGACCCTCGAGTAGGGCTCGGCTCTCACGCTCAATGCGCGGGGTTTCGCCAACCGTGGTTGGGCGACCTAGGGCCTCATTCTCTTGCAGACGACGACGCTCTTCATNGGCATCAACAATCGTGCCGGGCGCAAGTGGATCACGCCAGAACAAGATACGGTCGGTAAAGCTCTCATTGGCGCTAGCCAACTCGGTGGATTCCGCATTCACAATCTGGCGAATATTCGGCAGCGCCTGATCGGCACCGGCTGCACGCAGGATCGCACGCTCGCCATAGCTTTGTGAGACGGCTCGCTCAACCGTGCCGCTGGGCGCGATGGCGACCAGACCACCGCGATCAACCACGTCCCCTTCCCGTGGTGGGAATGGGCGGCTACCTGCTGGGTCCTCAACTTGAATTTCTGATGGTGCGGGGCGCCCCTCAAACAGTGATGCGGCCGCCGCATCGGNCATCNTGCCCTCTTGCGGGCGGGCGGCACCTGGTTGTGGTGGGCGCAGATTGACATCCGGCGGCAGTGATAATGGTGCCCGCGAGACGACAGCAAACTCATCAGGCGAGACACGCTCAAGCCCCAGCTGCTTTTGCACACCGCTGCAGGCGCTCAAGCCCACACCGATGGCAAGCACCGATAGGATGGTTGGAATACCGCGATGTCCAGCAAACTTGCCCGTCATCGTATCAACTCCGTTCAGCCCGGTTGTCAGACCCGTTATCGGGTCCATCACTCGTGTTTCCAGCCCCCGCATCCACCGCTGCCGGTTGTGTTCCGGCCTTCTCGGGTTGCGTAAAGCTACGCCACAAAAGAATCATAACGCCCACGACAATACAACTATCGGCGATATTGAAGGCGGGCCAGGCATAGTCACCGATGTAAAAATGAAAGAAGTCAGCAACCGCGCCGTAGAGTGCGCGATCGATGATATTGCCGATGGCACCACCAATCACCGTGCCGATTGCCAGCACCGACCAACGATCATCAGCGCTGCGTAACCAGTTGATTAAAAACCCAATGATAACCACGGCAACCGCACTCAACACATAGGGTTGCCAATCACCATCGGTATTACCGATGCCAAAACTAACACCCCGATTCCACACCATGACGAATTTCAGAAACGGTGTGACGTCGATGGGCGGATGCCAGCTGGCCTGGGTGATAACACCCTCAAAACCGTAGAGCTGGCGCAGAAACCACCATTTGCAAATCTGGTCGGCCACAACCATGACCCCAGCCAAGCCAAAGGCGGCCAGCCATTTATTGCTAGCCGCCTTGGTTGGTTTTGCGGTTTCAGCCTCAGCCATCTGGCCAGACGTCCTTATTCAGCTGCCGTGCGAATGATTGCGACCGCATCAGCGCAGCGATTGCAGAGCTTGCCGCCATCAACCGGTGCAACCTCTGGCAACACCTGCCAGCAACGATCACACTTCTCACCCTCAGCGGCATTGGCCAGCACGCCGACGCCCGCCACCTCTTCTAGGGTGAAGGCGTCGCCAGGTGCCGCACCACTCGTCAACTCGACGCCCGATGTAATGGCGACCTCGGCGAAATCAATGCCCTCAACGGCCTTTGCCAGTTCTGGCGTGACGAAAACCGACGGCTTCGCCTCAAGGGAAGAACCGATCTTCTCCTCCTTCCGGGCCAGTTCAAGCGCGCCAGTGATTACCGAGCGAACCTTGCGGACATCGGCCCAACGGGCCGCCAGAGCCTCATCTCGCCACTCTGCGGGTACATCGACAAAAGTCTGCAGATGCACACTGCCCGCTTCCTTGCCATGGCGGGTAAGCCAGGCTTCCTCAGCGGTGAAGCACAGCACCGGCGCCAGCCAGGTGGTCAGGCAGTCAAAGACCTTATCCAGCACGGTGCGGGCCGAACGACGACGCAAGGAATCTGGGCGGTCGCAATAGATCGCATCCTTCCGGATGTCGAAATAGAACGCCGATAGGTCCTTGGCACAGAAATCATGCAGCTCGCGGAACATGCGTTGATAGTCAAAGTTCTCAAGGCAATCGCACACCAGCTCGTCCAGCTCAGTCAGACGATGCAGCACCCAACGCTCAAGCTCCGGCATATCAGCAGGGGCAACCCGCTCCGAGCCATCGAAGCCGTGCAAGCTACCCAGCGTCCAACGCAGGGTGTTACGGAGGCGACGGTAGAGGTCGGCCTGACCTTTGATGATCGTGTTACCGATCCGGATATCCTCATGATAGTCGGAGGAGATCACCCAGAGGCGCAGGATGTCGGCACCATATTGCTTCATCACATCCTGGGGTGCCGTGGTGTTGCCCAGGGATTTGGACATCTTCCGCCCCTGCTCATCGAGCGCAAAGCCATGGGTCAGGACCGCATTGTAAGGCGCCCGTCCCCGTGTGCCGCAGCTCTCAAGCAGGGAGGAGTGGAACCAACCCCGGTGCTGGTCAGAGCCCTCAAGATAGAGGTCAGCTGGCCAGCGTTGATCGTCCCGCGCTTCTAGGACGAAGGCGTGGGTTGAGCCACTCTCGAACCAGACCTCAACGATGTCGCGCACCTGCTCGAAATCATCGGCGTTGTATTCATTGCCGAGGAAATCTTGGGCATCCCGCGCGAACCAGGCATCGGAACCTTCCTCACGGAAGATATCCTCAATCCGCTTCATGACGGTGGGGTCGTCGAGCACTTTGCCGTCGGATTTGGAGACAAACAGCGCAATCGGCACGCCCCAGGCGCGCTGACGGCTGATGCACCAATCTGGCCGCGCCTCCACCATGGAGTAGATGCGGTTCTCGGCACTCTCAGGCACCCAGCGGGTTTCCTTGATCGCCGATAGCGCCTTCTCACGCAGGTTGTTCGTCTCCATCGAGATGAACCATTGCGGCGTGGTGCGGAAGATCAGCGGCGCCTTGGAGCGCCAGGAATGCGGGTAAGAGTGCTTCAACCGCCCTTGGGTTAGGAGGCCGCCAGCCTCGATCAGCTTAGCCATCACCGCCTTATTGGCGGTGCCGGTCTTACCCTTCTGGTCGAGCACGGTCTCACCTGCGAACAGCGCCACACGCTCGTAATAGCGACCATCCTCGGCCACCGTCTCCGGCACGGCGATACCGTGTTCCTTACCCAGCTTGAAGTCATCCTCACCATGGCCAGGGGCGATATGGACGATGCCCGTGCCCTGTTCGGTCGTGACAAAGTCACCGGGCAGCATTGGCACATCGAAGCCGTAATAGTCATCGAGCGCATGCAGTGGGTGACGGCAAACCGTACCGGCGAGTTCTGAACCCTTGAACCGGGCCAGCTCCTTAACCTCGGCGATGCGCGCCTGTTCCGTTACGGCACCAACCAGCTCGGCAGCGAGAACAAACTTCTCACCCAGCTGCGCGTGGCTGCCCTCACCCAGCTCGGTCACCTCAACAACGACATAGTCGAAGTCTTCGCCATAGGCGGTTGCCCGGTTACCCGGGATGGTCCAGGGGGTGGTTGTCCAGATGACGACGCTGGCGCCCTCGGTCGCTGGCACGCTGGCCTTCGCCACCGGGAAGCGGACCCAGATCATCTGACTTTGGTGTTCGTGATACTCAACCTCAGCATCGGCGAGCGCGGTCTTCTCAACCACGGACCAGAGGACCGGTTTCACGCCTTTATAGAGGCCGCCATTGCCGACGAATTTGAAGATCTCGGCAACGATGGTCGCCTCGGCATCATTGGTCATGGTCAGATATGGGGCATCCCAATCACCGACCACGCCCAGACGCTTAAACTCACCGGCCTGGATCTCAATCCATTTGGCGGCGAAGTCCCGGCATTCCTGACGCAGCTCCAGGATTGGCACGTCATCCTTATTCTTACCCTTGGAGCGATACAGCTCCTCGATCTTCCATTCGATCGGCAGGCCGTGACAGTCCCAGCCCGGCACATAGACGGCATCCTTGCCCAGCATGCCCTGGCTGCGGGTCACCACATCCTTCAGGATCTTATTCACCGCGTGGCCGATATGGATGTTGCCATTGGCATATGGCGGGCCATCGTGCAGGACGAATTTCTCCCGCCCCTTGGCAACCTCACGCTGCTTTTTGTAGAGGTCGATCTCCTCCCACCAGGCGAGGATTTCCGGCTCCTTCTTCGGTAGCCCGGCGCGCATGGGAAAGTCGGTGGTTGGCAGGAAAACAGTGTCTTTAAGTTCGGTATTAGACTCAGAAGTCATCGGACAAATCTCGGATGTGCAGATCTTCGGATTAACAGCAGCAGCGCTCTCATATCCGGCCCAACACGAACCGGGATGGAAAGCGGCGAATTCCTAGGCGCTGGGTGTAGCGCAATTAAGGCAAGCTGTCTTGAAACAAAAACGGGCCACAATCGGCGTTGTGTCGCCCCAGCGCGCGCATGAACGCGCTCCCGGCCGCTAGTCTAAGCGACCGGGCCAATAATTCGCGCAATCAGGCGCGGATATGGGGTGCCGGTGTTCATAAGAGCGAGTGTGCGAAATCAAACCGAAGAGAGCAAGCCCACAACCAACAAGCCAGCCCTGCCCTGGGCGCTTAAGAACACAAAATAATGTGCGGTTGTGATAGGGTGCCAGCATGAAAAGCGAGCTGAAATCCATCGCCATAGCGGCAATTGCAGCGGCGGCCTTGTTACTGGGCGCACCCGCCAAAGCCGAAGACTTCGACTTCTCCCGCATCGGGCCCGAACGCGCACCAACACTTGAAGAGAACAGTGGGCAGCCAGTGCTCAATCCAGGCATGCCCGGACCACGTTATTACGTGCGTGAGATTGAGCAGGCTTTGGCCGGTTTGGAGGCTGCGGCCATAAGCTGGGAAGATAAAGGGGACCACATCAATCCCTCCTTCCAGATCAGGATCAACCATGGCCTGCAGAAGTATTGGGATGCCGCACAACCTCATCTAGTCAGCCTGTCGGATTATGAGTTCCTTGGGTCTCTAGAAATCAGGTTCTTCGAGCCGATTGAATTGAGCGGCGTGAGCCAGCTTGAAAACCTCTCACGGATCAGCCTGCGGTACCCACAAGAGGGCTTCGACAAGTACCTTTGCAGCCTACTGAACCTTGAAAGACTAGCTATTAATGATGCCTCGAACGTAGATCCAAAACAGCTGTATTGCCTCAGATCGCTTCGACACCTGAGAATTCATGCATCGACATTCAAGAGCCCTGTCGATGAGGAGCAGTTCGCCAATTTGGAGCGTCTATCGACGGATTGGCCGGACGCGGAGCCAGAGAACATCCAACAAGTTGATAGCCCTGAGCCCCAAATCAACATGAGAGATGGGCGTAAGATCATAACCATTCAAGAGACGCATTCTCAGAACATCAATGTAGGAGAAGTGCACGCTGACGCCGTTGAACTGCGCCTTTACAAAAGCAGTGTTCAAGATTGGTCAGCGATTTCTGGATACCCCGACTTGGCCAGCATCTGGACCGGCAACACTCTATTCGATGATGATGCATCCGCGTTTTCAAAGCTGCCGCAGTTGCGCCTGTTAGTGCTCCAAAGCTTGAACGTCGATATTGAGCCCATCATCACAGCTCCGGCTATTACCGAACTGTTTATTGCCGAACATAATGATGTGGTTTTTGGCGATGCAAAACCTTCTGAGTCTCTTCAGAAACTGACGCTTGCCAATGTCGACGATGAAGACGTCGATGGCCTTAGTAGGCTGAACTCAGTTACTGAGCTCTTTGTTGGTGGGCGGTTCCTAACTAAGCTTCAGTGGATCAAAGGTTTCGATAATCTGGAAAAGCTGGCGATCGGCGGGACCGGCATTCGTGACTTTTCAGTCTTAAACAGCTTGCCCAGCCTAAAGTCGGTAATGTTGCTGAACCCAGCTATAGACATTGCGCCGGTTATTGAGGGTGTTGAGGTTCACTGCACGACTTGTATAGCCCGCAAACCTCCCCCCTAGAAATCACCCTACAACCGCGTCCCACCAGGCGTTGCGTCGGGTTGGGCGAAGGGGACGTCGCCGAAGCGTTTTGTGCGCCAGCGGATTAGGGCGTCGATTTCGACCAAGGCTGGTTTTGGCAGCTTGTGGCCCAGTTCCATATAGGGGGAGAGACGCTGCTCTTCGGCGGCAAAGCCGTGATCGGCCTGGGCCAATGCGGAAAGTTTCGTCGCCATGTTGGTCGTGCGGCTAGCGGTGCGCAGATGGCTACGGATGGTTTGGCGCACCTCACGATTGGCGAAGGCAGCGGCGGCGTCTTTGCGGGTCGCACCCGGCACATCCATTTGGCCGATATTCTCCACCAGGCAACGCTGCGCAATCGCTTGGTTTTGCCCGCGAAGCGCGAAGTACTCGGTGTTATCGGGTGGGCCAATTGCCGTGTCGACCAAATGGCTCAACGGGCTATCCTTACCAAAGGCAGCCCGGACCGTTTCGATCGGTAGAGTGGTCGCGTCCACGAGATCGGTCAACCGACCGCTTGGCTTGGTAATGGCACCAGCCAACACGATCGTCTGTTCTGGGGTTAGCTTGGCCATCTAGGCGCGTCCCATGCTTATCATTTCAGATCAACAGTGATGCGCCTTGCGTTTGAAAGGGCCAATACGCTTTTGCGCGCCACTGCCAGATGGTCAGAACAATCACCAACAACGCCGCCCCTCACCGACAAAACATGGACAGATTTTGGGCTGTGTGGTACCCGCCTCGCACCACGAGTTGACGGGCAGCGCCGCCCATCTACCCCCACAGCCAACACACCTCGCATGTCTCGATTTCTCGAACAGCTGCCCCGCTATTTGTTCATCGCCAGCCTGGTGATTTTTGGGCTGTTTGGCGCCTTTACGTATGGCGTATTTGCACATCGGGATAATCTGCCGCCGCTGCCGCTGATGCGCACGGTCTACAACACTCTCTTCGTGCAACAGGCCTTCACCGATGATGGTATCCGCCACCATGTGCAGCCGACCCGCAATCAGGGCGATGGGGTTACCAAGAATACCGCCAACGATGACCACCTGGTCTTCATGGCCGGGTTCTTTGATGGTGAGAACCAAGCCCGACTGATTGAACGCGACGGCACCGTCGTCCGCAAATGGTCGCTCAATTACTTTGAGCATTTTCCGACCCGCGCCGACCGGGTCTGCACCAGCGTTACCTCCCCACTTCGCACCGATACCCATGGCGCCCTGCTGACGCCAGAAGGGAATTTGGTCTTCAACTATGAGTATTGCGGCGCGGTTAAGCTGAACCAATGCGGCGACATTCTCTGGACCAACAATACCCGCGCCCACCACTCGGTCATCCGGGCGGAGGCTGGTGGCTATTGGATCCTGGGCCGTGATCGCTGGATCTCTAACGAAGACCCAGACCGCATGCCGCCCTACTCCACCACCTTTAGCGGTGAGTTGGTGCGCGAAGATACGATCCTGAAGCTGGACGAAGAGACGGGCGAAATCCTCGACACAATCTCAATCCCGGCCGCGATGCGGGATGGCGGGGTTGAGTACTGGGCGACGACGGCAAGCCGCATTCAACCAGGCGTGAAAATCCCACATTTGGAAATTGTGCATTCAAACAAGGCAGCTGAACTGACCAGCGATATGGCCGATGCCTTCCCCCTGTTTGAGGCTGGTGATCTGGCGGTATCCGTGCGGGATCTACACACGATCATGGTGATCGACCCTGATACCAAACTTGTTAAATGGCATCAGGCGGGCCCTTGGTTCCGTCAACATGACCCAGAGTTTCGCCCGGATGGCCTGCTGTCGATCTACAACAACAATGTCCCGGCCACTGCCTATATCGATGACCAAACCGATCTAACCACCCCCTACACCACGAACATCATCACCATGGACCCGGTGACCCGAGAGACCGAGGTGGTGTTTGGTGAGCAGCCCGGCGAGGAGATGCTGTCGGTCATTCGCGGGCAGCATGAGATCCTGCCCGATAACGGCATGATCATCGTTGAGTTTGATGCCGGCCGCGTGCTGGAGGTTGATGGCAACCGTCAGATCACCTGGGAGTTCGTTAATCGCTATGATGATGAGTTCGTCGGCGAGATTTCGGATGCAAAGATCTATCCGAGGGACTATTTCACCAATGGCTGGGGCGCCTGCCCTAACTGATCTCGGTAATCCCTGACGATCACGTCGCAAGATCAAGGACCTGACTGTGCCGCGCCTTCGCTTTGCCACCCCGCTAATGCTTATGTTGGCCGCCATGGTTATGGCGATGCCTGGCACCGCCCACGCCTATATTGGGCCGGGCGCCAGCCTGGGCGCGATCATTGTCACCATCACCGTGCTGCTCGGCGTGCTGTTCCTGGTCATCGGGCTGGTCTGGTACCCGCTAAAGCGCCTGATGAAGGGTAAGAAGTCAGCCGGCAAGACCAGCGATCAGGCTGACACGGACCCACAGGCCTAGCCCCCCCGTGTTCAGCCCTGAGTTTAGCCCCGAGTTCAGCCTCCTGGCGCTCATCATCTCTCTACTAGCCGTGATCGGCTTTGGCGCCGGGTTGTGGCTTTGCCGGATCGCCGATATTGCGCGCTCGGCGGTGAACGACATCACCACCGGCCTCTGCGCGATCACCAATAGCGAGCTTGATGACGACGCCAAGGAAGTGGCGGTTCGGCGTGCTGGCTTTGCCCTGATCCGGGCCAGCTTTGGCATCCTTTGGCGCTTCGCCCTCGCCATCGTGCTGGCAGCCGCACCGATTTACCTCGCAGCCTTTATCGGCCTCACAGCGGTTGATGACGTGTTCAGCCTCATGCTGCGCTGGGACTACATCATCATCGTGTCAGTTGTGGCGATTGTCATCGGGGAAACTGCCCGCCGACTGCGGCCCAAATCGGCCAATCAGGCCAACACACCCTACCAATACTCGGCGACCGATCGCGCCGTGCATGTACTGGCCTTTGCCAGTCCAATCGTTCTTAAGACCGCCGGTGGTTTGGAGCACCGGCTGGCTGGATCGAAGGCTGTTACTGAAAGCCCGATTTTCATCACCTCCCTCGCACGAGGCGGTACAACGGCATTGCTCAACGCGCTTAGCAGCCTGCCGCAGATCGCTAGCCATACCTATCGGGACATGCCATTCGTGACGGCCCCCACGCTGTGGCGGCGGCTTTCGGGTGGGGATAAGCGCCAGGTCACCAAGCAGCAGCGCGCCCATGGTGACGGGCTTGAGATTGATTTGGACAGCCCAGAGGCCTTTGAAGAGGTGATTTGGAAGCTGTTCTGGCCCAACCGGTTTAAGACCGACACCATCCCTATTTGGTTGGCCGAGACGCAGGATGCCAAGGCCAATACCTTCCTGACCAAGCATATGGCGCAGGTGGCCAAAGCGCGCGGCGGCAGCCGCTACTGCTCAAAGAACAATGGCAACATCGCCCGCCTCGCCTATCTACGCGCGGCATTTCCAAATGCCAAAATTGTCGTGCCGGTAAGGCGCCCGGATGCCCATGCGGCTTCCCTTTGGCGGCAACATCAGCGGTTCAGCGAGTTGCAGGCTGGCGATGATTTCATCCGCCGCTATATGGCGGATATCGGGCATTACGACTTTGGCCTTCTGCATAAACCCATCGCGTTTGAGGGTTTTGCGACAGGCCGCTTTGACCCCGCCTCACCCGACTATTGGCTCGACTACTGGATCCATGCCTTCACCCATGTGACGGGCCAGGCGGATCAATGCCTATTTGTCGATCAGGACAAGCTTCGCGCCGATCCGAAACCGGTGATTGATGGGTTGCTCCACAAGCTAGACTTACAGCCGGGCGATAACGATTTGGGTGGGTACTTCTTAAGCAAGCCCGACCCCACTGCCGATGATTTGTTCGATGGCGAGAAGCTCAGCGAAGCAATGGCGATCTATCGGGGATTGGCGGGCCGGTCAGAATAGCGACAGCATCAGATCGTGGATGTTGCGCAGGTGACGAAGATGGGTCAGCAGCCCATTGCCAACCTTTGGATGCCCGTTGAACAGACTGTCCCCCACCGGCACGACCGGCACACCATGGATTTGGGCTAGTGGCAGGGTCTGACGACAGAGATAGGGCGTATATAGAAATGGCGGTTCAATCTGCATAGGCACCCCGCCATTCTGGGTTTGTTCCAAGGCCACCAAGCGATCAATTAGGGCGGTTACCCGACTATCGAGACCAGAGACAGCGCCCGCCGCCGCAAATTCAGCCAGCGGCATCTTACCCGTGACCCGGGCCGCCAACCCCTCATAACCAGCCTGATCAAGATTGATGAGGACGAGCAGCTTGTTCAGCTCAGCCGTCAAATGGCCCGGCCAGATGTAGAAGGTTGAGTCCTCGTTCTCAGCACTGACGAACCGAACCAGCTCATCATGCAAATCAAACGGCACATCGATGATCTTAAACAGAGCACTTCGGACCGGTTCACCGTTTAGATGAGGCACCATCCGCTGGCCATCGGGCTTGAGCGCAAACTCAACCGGCGGGAAGTCCGTACGATCCGTGACCCCGAAATCCGCGAACTGGCCACCATAGGCTGGGCGCGCATCAACCGTGACCGGTGGCAAGGGGGGCGGTGCATGGGCGGGTTCAGCGTCAGGGGGCAGCTGAAAACGACCGCCGGTTGCATCGAACACAAGATCAACGCCCGCGCCGTTTAGGAACCCATAATCCGGTTCTCCATCGAACAGGAACTTCACCCCGCGCTGGCGGCAGGACAGCAATAACAGCGTCTCATAGATGTCCAGCGAAGCGCCCATGAAGCCATCAGCGCCACTATGGGCCAGCGCCTGCACCACCTCTTCAGCCAGAATACTCTCAAGCTCTGGCATGTTGATATGGGTCAGCCAAACGCGGCTATAGGGCAGCTTGCGGTGGCGTCGTTCAACGCGGTTCTCAACCACCAGAATACGCGCATGAGGGCCAAGGCCAGTTTGCAGGGTATTGGCGAGCGCCAACCCGACACAACCAGCGCCGACAATCACGATGTTTAGCTTTTCCTGATCAAAGCTGCCCTTCAGCGCCTCACCCAACTGTTCATCAGCAATATCGGCATAGTCGTCCATGCGCAGCAGCGGATCGTCAGCGAGGGCCAACGCTTCCAAGAAGGCATAGCGATCAACGTGGCTAGCGAACTGCTTTAGGCGTTCGAAGACATTGTCCAGCGGCCCCACATCCTTCGGATCAGTAGGTGGCTCAGCCCGCCTCAACTGAACCGATGCCTTGGTAAGACCGGGGATCAGATAACGACGATCGATGGTTGCGACGTAGTGCCAGCCAAGGGCGGCCCGCTCCACCATCAACGGCTCATCCGTCGCTAAGGTCTCAAGCAGCTCTTCAATATAGCCATCGCGGTCGAATTCCTCGGTCGACTGCACAATCTGGCGCATGACAGCGCGGATTGCGGGATCATGGGGCGCCTTACGTTGAAGCTCAGCGCAAAAGCTTCGGGCGGCATCATTGGAACCGGTTGCGTATAGACGCTCAACCTCGGCCAAGGCTGCCACATGGGTATTGGCCGGGATATCGGTAGGCGATGACATCAGGCCGCCGCGTCGCGGTTCGGTGAGACCACTGGCGATAGGTCCAAAACCTTGGCAACGGCACTCAGGCGCCGCTCAATCAAATCATTGATCAGCGGGAGGTGGCCCGGATCCACATGCAGGGTCAACTCCTTAGACCCAACCTCAAGCTTAGTGTGCTCAAGCAACGCCTCCGCGCCACCAGCCAAAGTTTGCGCCAGCCTTAAGGCGTTGCCCAACACCTCGGCCAGGTGCATTTCCTTATCATCCAACACATGGCTCGCAACCGCATGGGCCCCAAACTTGCCGCCATAGCGACGGTGCAAGACGGTGGCGAGGAACACCCGTTCCGCATGGGTGATACCAACCATGGTTGAGCGCAGGACACGCAGAAACGCATGCTCAGCCCGGTAATCCGGATGCTCCGCCCAACAGAAATCACTCAACAAACAACACGCCCGTCGCAGGCGCTCATGGGGTGGGTCTTCCTTGGGGAACAGGGGCGCCGTCCAACGGAACAGCGGGCCCGCACCATCAAAGTTGCTGTTGCGCGCCTCAATAGCCCGGCACGAGTAAAGCAACGGATCCTCAGCCCGCATCTTCGCATCCAGGCGATCAAACAGCAGCCCCTCACGCAGACCGTATGAGGAGAACATCACGGCCTCTGGCTCCATCACCTCGATCAGGACATTCATCAGCAAGGCAGCATGGGGAATGACATCAATCCTGCGGCTGGAGATTGACCCCATCTTCTCCAAAGAGCTGCGGGATTGGCGAGAAATCAGATCAGTGAAATCCAACGCCTCTTCCCGGCGTATTTCGTAGGCGTGAATGATGTGTAGGCGATGCTCGCTCTGCCCCATATGGAGCTTTGCAATCGCCCGCCAGGCGCCACCCACGGGGTAGATCCTCTGCCCCTTATGCTTTGATAGCCAGCCAAGGCTCTCATACTGATCGCGGATATAGGCGACCGCATCATCCCGGTCTTTAAGCTTCTCCGGAAACTTGAATGGGCCGAGCGGCAGGCTCTCCTGATCACCATGCTGTTGCTTATCAATGGCGACAAGCTCCAACGAGCCACCGCCCAAATCGCCCATAACCCCCTTTGCCTGGGGCAAACCAGCAATCACGCCCGAGGCCGATAGCCGCGCTTCCTCAGCGCCAGAGATAACCTCGATATCGAGATTGGTTTCACGCTCAAGCTGGGCGACGAAATCCGGCCCATCCTCCGCCTCTCGCAAGGCAGCCGTGCCGGCCGCGATCACGCGCTTGATGCCAAGGCGCTCAATCAACAAAGCGAAGCGGTTGAGAGCAACGCGTGAGGCCTCTTTACCGTCCTTGTTTAGACGCCCCGTGGCGGCGAGCCCCCGGCCCAGGCCACACATCTGTTTTTCGTTGAAGATAGGCAGCGGCGTTCGGTCGAGCCGGTCATAGATCACCATCCGGACTGAATTCGACCCGATATCGATTACGGCGATACGGTCATCCTGGCCGCTTTTTAACGGGCGGCGGGCTCCAGAATTAGGCATAGAGCGGCGGTGTGATCACGAGCAGTCAGTTAAACGCAGAACACTCGTGATACGCGTCAACCTTACTGATGGCAAGCTGGGGCCTGTGATTGCGGGCTATTGGCTGGGCTGTGCGGCCCGAATGTTATCGGCGGGGATCTAGGCTCAACACCGGCGGCACAAGCTCAGCCTGCAGCGCGCTACCCCGGCCAGACAGGCTAGGATTGGTCATGAAATACTCATGGGTTGAGAACTGCTCACCATCACTATCCGGCGGCATCTCATAGCGCTTATAACGACCATCGGGTTGCATCATCCAGCACTGCTCAGTGTCTTTCAGATTGCCGACCATGATTTGGTACAGGATCTGCCGATGCACGGTTTTGTTCTCAATCGGCACCAGCGTCTCAATCCGACGATCCAGATTGCGCGGCATCAAATCGGCGGAGGAGATCATCACCTTCGCCTTCTCTGAGGGCAGCCCCTCGCCATTGCCAAAGCAGTAGATACGGCTGTGCTCAAGGTGCCGTCCGACGATTGAGTAGACCTCAATATTCTCAGACAGACCCGGCACCCCTGCCCGCAGACAGCAGATACCCCGGATGATCAGGGCGACCTTCACCCCAGCGGCGGACGCCTCATACAGCTTATCGATAATGGCTGGATCAACCAGCGAGTTCATCTTGAACCAGACAGCCGCGGGGCGTCCCGCCTTTGCATGCTCAATCTCTTGCTCGATCCCATGCTCAAGCGTCTGGCGGAGGTTCATGGGCGCCACGGCCAACTTGTTCATCCGGCTCGGTCGGGCATAGCCGGTCATGAAGTTGAACAGCTGGGCAGAGTCGTAGCAAATCACCGGATCGCAGGTGAAGAAGGACAGATCCGTGTAAATCTTCGCCGTGATTGGGTGGTAGTTACCGGTGCCTAGATGCACATAGGTGCGTAGACCCTTGCTCTCCCGCCGAACCACCATGGAAACCTTGGCATGGGTTTTCAGATCGTTGAAGCCGAGGACAACCTGTGCGCCAGCACGCTCCAAATCGCGGGCCCAGCGCAGATTGGCTTCCTCATCAAACCGGGCCCGGATCTCAACCATCGCGGTGACGGATTTACCCGCCTCTGCGGCCTCGACCAGGGCCTTGATGATCGGTGAGTCGGCACTGGTCCGATACAGGGTCTGCTTGATGGCGATGACATCGGGGTCCTGGGCCGCCTGGCGCAGGAACTGAACGACAACGTCAAAGCTCTCATACGGATGGTGGACCAGGATGTCCTTGTGCCGGATCGCAGCAAAGCAGTCTCCGCCAAAATCCCGAATACGCTCTGGGAACCGGGCCTGGTAAGGCGGGAACAACAGGTCCGGATAATCGTCGATGATCAGTTCTTTGGTATCGACCAGGCCAAGCAACCCATCGAATTCAAAGCAGTCATCGGCAGAGACATCGAGTTCTTCATGCAGGAACTCGCGAAGGTCCTCTGGCATCCGCTGTTCAAAGGTCAAGCGGATCACCTCACCACGCTTACGGCGCTTCAGCGCATTCTCAAATGTGATGACCAGGTCTTCCGCCTCATCATCCAGCTCCACCTCGCTATCCCGCAACACGCGGAAGCAACCGCTGCCGATCAGGCGGAAAGGCGGTGGGAACAAGTAAGCGAGGAAGGCAATGACAACCCGCTCAAGGACGACAAAGCGCACAGGGTCGTCAGGCAGGCGAATAAACCGGTCCAACCCTGTCGGCAGCGGCACCAGCGCATCCATCTCCTCCCCCGTTTCATCATTGAGGAGCTTGGCGGCAAGCGCGAAACCCTCATTAGGGATGAATGGGAAAGGGTGCGCCGGGTCGATTGCGATCGGCGTCAGAATTGGGAAGATGTCGGTCAGAAACTTCTGCTCAAGCCAGGCATGGTCAGCCTGTGAGACCTCATTAGTCTTGATCACATGGATGCCAGCCTCAGCGAGCTCTGAACGCAGCGCGCGGTAGCAGGTCTGTTGGTCCCGCATCAGCTCCGCGGCACGGGTATTAATCGCGTTAAGCTGTTCTGTGGGTGTCATCCCCTCAGGTGTGGTCTTGGTGAACCCTTCAGCCACCTGCCCTTTCAGCCCAGCCACACGCACGGTGTAAAACTCATCGAGATTACTGGCGGAGATTGAGAGGAAGCGCACCCGCTCAAGCAGTGGTTGCTTGGCGTTATAGCTCTCTTCCAACACGCGCTGGTTGAAGGCCAACCAGGACAGCTCACGATTGATGAAACGCTTGGGGTCGTCGGGCTCAATCCGCGGCTGCTTGGCGATGCTTACAACTGGTGCTGGGCGTTCTGCAGCGGGCGGCAACCCGGTGTCAGTTTCCCGATTGATCAACTCAGTTGTGGCGGCTGCGTCTTCCATTACCCGTGACTGGATCAGTAGGTGGTTGAAGCCACCCGGAACGGGCGGCGACGGTACTGTCGTTACAAAATATGTGACGGTGGGCAGGGACCCCGATCCCGCAGCAAGTTGTGCCGCAGACTGCAATACTACCCAACACCTTACTTATATATGATCATCAGTGTGCCCGCCGCCAGCCAAATCGGTGTTAAGTCGTTGGAAATCTTTAGAAAAGGTTCACCCCGTTGACGAAAAAACCGTGCTTGACCGAAGGCTTGCACCTCTGGAACATGCGAAAAAACATAAGTTCAAAATAAGGGAGCGGCGCGCATCATGGGCAGCAAATCGGGTGGTATGGGACAAACGAAGGTCCCGAAACCGAAGGCGGGAACACGCCGGTTGATGCTGCTGCGCCATGCTAAATCCAGCTGGGATGATGCCTCCCTGGCGGATCATGACCGCCCCCTCGCCCCGCGCGGTAATCGTGCGGCCAAACAGATGGGTAAGTTCATCGCCGAACGCGGACTAATCCCCGACCACATCATCTGCTCCTCTGCCAAGCGCACCTTGGAGACCATGTCCAGGATCGAGCGTGATTGGCCGAACCCGGTCGCGGCTGAGATTGACCGCAATATATACCTCGCCGGAACGGACGAGCTTCGCCAACGCATTGCCATGACCAAAGGCGATATCACCAGCCTCATGGTGATTGGCCACAACCCAGATTTTCAGCAGCTGGTTCTGGAGCTGCTGGATGCATCAGCAGAGCCTGAACACGCCGCCGATATCCGGCGGAAATTTCCCACAGCAGCCCTCGCCATCTTTGATCTCGAAATCGAAGACTGGGATCAGCTTGGGAACCAGGAGCTGAAAGGCTCGCTCGTCCTATATCAGATCCCCCGCGCCCTAACCGGGGAGCTGGCCGCATGACCGGCACAGCAGCAAAACAAGAGATTAGCGACACCAAGGCACCGCTAGTAATGCAGGAGGTGGAGCTTAAATTCACCCTGCCGCGAAGTAACTTGACCGAACTCAGTGATGGCGAATGGTTCAACGGGATAGCGACTGCGATTAATCAGGAAGATCAAAAGCTTATCAGTCGTTACTACGACACGCCCAACTGCGACTTTCAGCGATTGGGCGCTGCCCTACGCATCCGCAACAAGGGCGGCAAATGGCTCCAGCACCTTAAGTGGAAGGATCGCACGGGCAGTGTTGCCGGTGGCACCAGCCGGACGGAGCTTGAGTGGCAGTTGGGCGAAGGCAGCACGACGCCAACACCCGACACGGACATGATCATCGCAGGGGTTGATGCGGATAAACTTAAGTTGCCTGAGGGTTGGGAAGACACCCTCGCGCCAGTGTTTGAGAGTGACGTCAACCGACTTGCCCAGACAGTTCAAATTGGGAACAGCAAGGTCGAGCTGGCGCTAGATCGCGGTAGCCTCAAAACCGATGCCACCGAACGCCCGTTGAGTGAGGTTGAGCTGGAGCTGGTTGAGGGTGCTGTCGCCGATATCTACCGCCTTGCCGAACGCCTAGTTCAGGTAAGCGGGGCCAGACTTGCGGCGGGCAGCAAAGCGGCCCAGGGCTATCACCTGGCCCAGGGCACCCGCCCCTCAGCCACGAAATCGGAGGCCGCACCGCTTAAGCGTGGCGAGACCGCGCGAGATGCCCTTGCGCAGCAGGCCGGACAAACGCTGGCCGACCTTATGGCCAATCAAACAGTCGTGCTGGAGGATGCAGGGCCTGAGGGCGTGCACCAGATGCGCGTCGCCCTGCGGCGGATGGATGCCATTGTCCGCCCACTCCGCCCCTGGCTGACCAGCAAAGCAGCCATTGAGTTGATGGAAGACCTACGCTGGCTAAGGCAGAGCCTCGGCCCTCTGCGTAACTGGGATGTCTTCCTGACCGAAACACTGGTTGAGCTTAGCCCAGATCACGGCAACACCGACGACATCCCAAGTTCGACCAAGCGCAAAGCCAAATCGACTGATTTGCCAGCAATGATCCGGCCGGCCGTCAATGCCCTTCGACAGGCAGCCAAGACGCAAGTCTTCAAGACCCTGAATGATCACCGCTATGCGGATCTCCTGCTGCGCCTCGCCCTCATCGCCTCCGGTGGCGCCAAGGGACTTGGTAGAACGGCAGGGGATGAGAAGCACCTGGCCCAGCCCTTCCAGGGCATTGCCGCGCGATGGTTGATTGAACAGCAGCTGACGATGAGTGCCAGGGGGCAGCGCCTCGACGCCATTGCACCGGCGAGACAGCATCGGTTCCGCCTAAAGATCAAAAAGACCCGCTATGTCGCGGAGCTGCTGCGCAGTATCGACCTTAAAAAGCCACTTAAGCGCCTATCGAAGCAGATGGCGCGACTGCAAGATCGACTGGGCCATCAAAACGATGTCTTCACAGCGTTGGAGCTGATGGAGGAAGTACGCCTCCACCCCATGCTCGAACATGATGTGGATGCCCGGGCTGGAATTGATAAGCAGCTAAAATCCTGGCGCAAAGAGCTTAAGGACAAAGACCCGGGCATTACCCAGCTATGGCTGGAGATTGAGGCCGCCGGCGATGATTGGATCATCGCGCGGCGATAATCGGGGCGATCACAGCGTGCCCCGGAACGCCCCACCATCCAGAACAATGTTCTGCCCAGTGATGAAGCCGGCCTTATCACTCGCAAGGAACGCGCACGCGGCGCCAAACTCATCAGGGTGACCGAAGCGACCCGATGGGTTTTCGGACATCCGGTTGTTGCGCACCTCTTCAAGCGGTTTACCAAGCCGATCGGCAACGGCCTGCAGGTTCGATTTCAATCGGTCCGTCTCAAACGGCCCTGGCAGTAGGTTGTTGATCGTTACGCCCTGCCCGGCCACCTGACGGGCCAGGCCAGCCATAAAGCCGGTCAGGCCAGCCCGCGCGCCATTGGAGAGGCCAAGCATCTCAATCGGTGCCTTCACCGCAGCGGAGGTGATGTTGATCACCCGGCCAAACTGGCGCTCCCCCATACCGTCCACAACGGCCTTGGTCAGCAGGATGCCGGCCAGCATGTTGGCATCCAGCGCTTTGATCCAATCATCCCGATCCCAGTCACGGAAATGCCCAGGTGGTGGCCCACCGGCGTTGTTCACGAGAATATCCGGTGATGGACAGGCGGCCAGCGCAGCCTCCCGCCCCTCATCCGTGCTGATATCACCCGCGACGAAGCTAACCTTCTGACCGGTTTCTGATTCAATCTCCGCGGCGGTGGCAGCGAGGGTCGCCTCGGTTCGTGCAGTGATGGTAACGCCAACGCCTTCAGCGGCCAGCGACATGGCACAGGCGCGGCCCAACCCCTTACTTGCGGCACAGACCAGTGCCGTCTTGCCCGATAAACCAAGATCCATTGTTTAGATATCCTCTTCCGATCTATCGCTTGCCGCGTCGAGCTGATCCATCACCTCGCGCACCATGGGAATTGTTATCGCCCGCTGCTTTGCGAGCGCCTGCTGATCAAGGGCAGCAACCAAGGCCTGAACCGCAGCATAGCTACGCTCCATCCGCTTCAGCATATAATCGATCACCGCACCCGGTAGGTCGAGCTGCCGATCGCTGAACTGCTTTACCAGCAAGGCCGCCATCATAATGTCGTCCGGCGGCGCCAGCTGGATGAGTGGTACCGTTTTCAATCTTGAGGCCAAATCTGGCAACTGGATATCCCAACGGGCAGGCCCTTGGGATGAGGTGAGCAGCAGATGCCCGCCATCGGCGCGCAGGCGATTGAAAAGGTGGAACAGCCCCTCTTCCGCTGCTGCTGATCCGATCAGCCGCTCTGCGTCATCCAGGGTGAAACTGGTGGCCGCCTCGGCCAACTCCCCGATCTGGGTTGGCTCAAGCACGTCGATATCGAGGGCGAGCGCCTGACTCTGCCGCTGCCAGATGGTCATTAAGTGGGTTTTACCAGCCCCGGATGGGCCAACGAGGCAGGTAACCGGCCCCGGCCAGTCCGGCCAACGGTCAATCCATTCCATGGCGACCTGATTGGCCTCACCAACCAGATAGTCCTCACGCCCATAGCGCGGCGGATGGGAGAGTGGCAGGGGAAACTGCCCCGGCTTAGTCATCACGCTTTGCCAGGTTCCGGCGCGGTTGGATCCACATCAATGCCGGCCATTTCTTCAAGCTCATCGGCTACGTCATCTGCTTCGAATTCCGAGAATGGCTCGCTCAAGGCCTCGGAAACACCGCCAACCTGATCGTTGTTTTCGCCGCCCCATTCGGTGCCACGGTACAGACCAGACTGACGATACTGGCTGATCGCAAAGCGGATCAGCACGCCAATGATGGCCGCAACAGGCACGGCGAGCAGAAGACCGGTAAAGCCGAAAAGGCTGCCGCCAACCATCAGGGCAAAGATCACCCAAACGTCGTGCAGGCCGACACTGCCCCCCACCAGACGTGGCGTCAGGAAATTACCCTCAACCAGCTGCCCCCCCAGGAAGATTGCGGCAATGATCCCAACCATGGTCGGGTCTTGGAACTGGAATGCCGCGACACCAACACTGGCGATCAAGCCAAAGCCAGAACCGATATACGGGATGAAGGATAGCAGCCCCGAGGTCAGCCCAATGACAAAGCCAAAGTTCAAACCAGCCAGGCTCAAGGTGATCGCGTAGAAGGTGCCGAGGATGAAGCAGACGCTTAACTGCCCACGGATAAAGCCAGCCATGGTGCCATCAATCTCACCGAACAGGCGACGGATGACGGGGGCATGTTCCTTCGGCAGCAGGTTATCGATAGCACCGGTAATACGCGGCCAATCCCGCATCATGTAGAAGGCGACGATTGGCGTGATCACAAACAGCCCGAGGATATTGGCCAATGCCGCACCGCTGGTCACAATCCCCTGGATCAGTCCACCCAACCAGGACAGAACCGCACCGGCGTATTGAGAAGCCAGCTCTCGCAAGCGCCCCACATCCTCATTTGAGAATTGGGCAGCAATCTCAGCGATCCGCGGGCCCAAATGCTCCTGCATCTTGCGGGCGAATTCTGGGATTGCTGATAGCAACGCCCCAACCTGCTGGGTGATCAGCGGTGCTGCCACCATGATCAACGAGACAAAGACAACGAGGAAGGTCGCAAGTACGCATAAAACAGCGGCCCATCGTGGCATCCGTCCCTTGGCCAGCTTGTTCACAACCGGGTCGAGCAGATAGGCAATCGCGAAGCCGGCGACAAACGGCACCAGCACATCCTGCAGCAACCAAACCAGGGCGATAAACACCACGGCCACCATCGCCCAGAAGCGAATTTGCGTTTTGATCGGAATCGCCATGATCACCGCTCTTTTTCTGTTTCTATGGGTAATCCCGGGGGGCGTTAACCGCCGGTAAGGGTCAGAAGATAGGTGGGTTCAGATACCAAGACACTGCCCTGCCCCGGCGCATCAATGGCGCCCTGCGGGCCGGTTGGGCCATCAACCAAACGCGGCTGGCTGTTTAGCAGCCCGGTATCGATGGAGGGGCTCAAAGCAGGATCTAGGGATAGTGGCTCTGGTGACAGGCGGAGGCCCCGCTGTGCCAGAACGCGGCGCAGCTCACCAACACTGCCCAAATGATCTAAGGCGAGACGCACCCGGTCTTTGGCCATGGATAAAACCGTCACCCGGCTGATGGCGCCCTCTTGAGCAAGGCGGCGCTGGGCCTGCTGCCATTCGCCTAACGAACCGACGGGCAGTGCCACGGTGATACGACCAAACTCATTGGACAGGGCGACGACCGTCTCCTGCTTCCAAGCGGTGGTCAGCTGTTGAATGACGGCATCGCGGCCCCGGGTCAGCAGTGCCGTCGGGTTTTCATCAGCGCCAGCTGCCAGGGTTAGCTGGGTCGCGTCAATGAACCCAAAGATACGTTCGCCCTCGCGCGGGCCATCAGGCCGAATGGCGCGGCCATACTCACGAAACTCAATGGCGAGGCGGAGTGGGTTTGTATCGGTGGCGGGCACCAAGCGGGCGACAGCGACCAATACAGCCTCAGTGCGATAGCGCTCCCGCATTGCCTTCAGCGCTTGCAGATCACCGTTTAGGGCTTGGTCCACGTTACTGGTGACCAAATCCTCCAGACCGCCACGTGGCGCGATAAGGGTCAGCTGGCCAACCTGACCATTGCGATCCTGCCAGGTGCCAAGCCAGGGGTTTGGCGCATCCCAGAGGCGAATCCCACGCTCATCCTGAATGATGGGCAGCACCAACATCGGTGGACGGAACGCCTCACTAAAGCCGATGCCTGTCTCGCGCAGGTAACGGCGAACCTGGTCAGGGATAAAGCGAACGGTGAAGGTGCCGAGATACTGAACCGACGAACTACGCTCACCAGATATCTCAAAATCCTTGATCAGTTGGTCGAGACGCTCGCGCTCAATCACCGGCAGATCGCCCGCATTAAGCAGGGTCAGGCGTTGCATTAGCACCCGGAAAGCTAGGTTCTGGGCGGTCGCGATGGCCTGATCACGCGCGGCGACAGCGGTATCGGCGGTCACATCGACATCAATGCCCGCAACCGTGTGCAGCGCCACCAGCGATGGTTTCTGCGCATGGGCAATTCGGCCAGCATCGGCAATAGCCAGGAACAGACCTGCTGTGAGGGCAATCAAGATCAGCGGAAAACGCAAGCTGGGCACCATTGCAATGACCGGTGGGTCGGTTATGTTCCACTCGCCGCTGCACCTGATCGTTTAGGCCCGCGACGACGTCGTTGGTTCTTAGACGTTGGGTATCAGCAAAACACCCAATCATCTCGCCACAGAGCTATAGCCCACCGTGCCCCAGGAAACCAAGAGCCCGCAGACCTATCGTGATGCTGGCGTTGATATCGATGCCGGAAACGCACTAGTCGACGCGATCAAACCATTGGCCCGTTCCACCGCGAGAAAGGGCGCCGATGGCGGTCTTGGTGGCTTTGGCGGGGCGTTTGACCTCAAAGCAGCCGGGTATAACGATCCCATCCTCGTATCGGGCACAGACGGTGTGGGCACCAAGCTCAAGCTGGCGATTGAGAGCGATACCCACCACACAATCGGCATCGATTTGGTCGCCATGTGCGTCAATGACCTGATCGTTCAGGGTGCCGAGCCTCTGTTCTTCCTCGACTACTACGCAACTGGGAAACTCAGCGTCGAAACCGGCCGCGCGATTTTAAGCGGTATTGCCGAGGGCTGTCGCCGCGCAGGTTGCGCCCTGATCGGCGGAGAAACGGCCGAGATGCCGGGCCTTTATGCCGAGGGTGATTATGACCTCGCAGGCTTTGCCGTCGGCGCTGTTGAGCGTGAGCGGATGCTGACCGGGGAGCATATTCAAGCTGGCGATGCGATTTTAGGAATCACCTCTAACGGCCTGCATTCAAACGGATTTTCTCTAGTTCGGCGGATTGTTGAACAACAGGGCGCTGGCCTCGATGACCCAGCACCGTTCGATGCTGAGCAGACGCTAGGCGCCGCTCTCCTTGCACCAACGAAGCTGTATATCCGCAGCTGTCTTGCCGCGTTGGCCACCGATCAGGTTCGCGGCCTCGCCCATATCACCGGCGGCGGATTAACAGAGAACATGCCACGGGTGCTGCCCGACGGGCTGGGCATCCGGATCGATTTGAATTGCTGGACCCCGCCCCCAGTCTTTGGCTGGCTATCCACGGCAGGCCGCGTTGCGCCGCTTGAGATGCTGCGCACCTTCAACTGCGGCATCGGCATGGTTGTCATTGTGCCGGGCGACGCGGTTGAGCAGGTATCCAACATCCTAGCCCAGCAAGGTGAGACCGTTCTGCCAATCGGCACGGTGGAGGCAAGTGAAGGCCAAACGCCAGACGAACGCGTCTCCTACATCAATCTGCGTGAGGATTGGCTGTCGTGAGCCCGGCCGCCGCAAACAGCAACATTGCCCGTAAACGCACGGCGGTGCTGATCTCTGGCCGTGGGTCCAACATGGCCTCTCTTATCAAGGCGGCCCATGACCCGTCATATCCAGCGGAAATACAGCTGGTGATCGCGGACCGGGCCGATGCTAAGGGCCTAGAGACCGCCGCTGCGGAAGGCATCGAGGCCATCGCGATTGAGCGTAAAGGTTTCGACAGCAAGCAGAGCTTTGAGGAAGCCATTCACCAGGCCATGGTGGAGCGAGATATAGAGGTCGTTTGCCTTGCCGGGTTTATGCGCCTTCTATCGGCTGATTTTGTCGGTAAATGGTATGGAAGCCTACTGAACATTCACCCAAGCTTACTTCCTGATTTCAAAGGCTTAGACGCACAAGCTCAAGCCCTAGAGGCTGGTGCCAAAGAGGCTGGATGCACGGTTCATCTGGTTAGCGCGGACATGGATGCAGGCCCCATCCTGATGCAGGCGCGGGTTCCAGTTGAGGCGGATGACAGCGTTGATAGCTTGAGCGCCAGGATCCTTGTTGAAGAGCACCGGATCTACCCAGAGGCCCTCGCCCTTTTGGCCAGTGGTCGTGTCCAAGTGGACGGCGACAAGATTTCCGTATCCTGAGACACCGGAACCTATTGTATCTCGCTGCCCCATTGCCCATAACATCCGGGTAATGGTTGGCCGCAAGCCACCTAACGACACAGACCATTAAGACGGGTGATCAGACCATGGCGTCGAACGAACCACGCACCGCAAGCCCAGAGCAAGTTGAGCGCGCACAAGAGCTTTGGGGTGGCTTCACCAAGGCCGCCACCATCTGCACGGCAGTAATCATTGCAATTCTCGTGCTGATGGCCGCCTTCCTGCTCTAATCGCAGCGACAGACTAGCCAATAAAAAACGGCCGGTGCGGATGCCCGGCCGTTTCTGATTCTTCGGATCAACTGGTGTTGGCCAGTAAACCCTTAGCCCGTAATCTCGGTGCCTGCGAAGAAGTATGCAATTTCTTCAGCAGCGGTCTCTGGTGCATCGGAACCGTGCACAGAGTTGGCTTCAATGCTCTCAGCGAAATCCTTACGGATGGTGCCGTCAGCAGCTTCAGCCGGGTTGGTGGCGCCCATGATCTCTCGGTTTTTGGCGATTGCGCCTTCACCTTCGAGAACCTGAACCACAACCGGACCGGAAACCATAAAGCTGACCAGGTCGTTGAAGAACGGACGCTCGCTGTGAACGGCGTAGAAACCTTCAGCGACGGCCTTGCTCAATTGAATACGCTTTTGGGCGACGATGCGGAGGCCAGCAGCTTCGAACCGGCTGTTGATTTGGCCGGTCAGGTTACGCTTGGTGGCATCGGGTTTGATGATCGACAATGTGCGTTCAACCGCCATTGGGATGCTCTCTCTTCATTCGTTGGATGGGGATGGCGGGATCGCCAATCTCTGGATATGCGCGGGCTTATAACGGTCCCGGCGGGTAAGGACAAGCGCTGGCATAGCTGCCAGAAACAGTTGGCCTAGCCTGCGGCATCCTTTGGTGGGTGCGATGCCTTCTCGGCCCAGCCGCCCTGCTCGGTCTCCTGCCAATAGGTCAGGCGGTATCCACCGTCGCGGTATCGCTTCCACCGATCACGGGCGGCTGCGACGGCCGCATCATCGTTGCCATCAAACAGATCACAGCAAATCTCAATCCCCGAAACGGTGCCTAGGTCAGACTCAGCGCCATCAATCTGCAGCAAGACTTGTGGCTTGTTTGGGGTTGAGGGCTGCTCATCCAGCCAGACGGCCTGATGCTCCTCAAAACCTGCCATCGCCGGATCACCGGCCCGGCCATGGGCAATGAATGCCTCTGGTGGTGAGGTCCAGAGATGGGTGTCCAGCATCTCAAGCTTGGCCACATCACTGCCGACCACCACCGCCCGCTGATCACGCTCCACCACCCGGCGAAGGATCATGGTCAGCGCCTTCTCCAACGGCATGCGTTGCAGATGGTAAAAGCGGATTTCGGCAGATTCAGAACCGACCATAAGATGCTGACCTTAAATTACTTTTCGTAATTATCGCGAACCAGCTGATCAAGCAGCCGAACCCCAAAGGCGGTACCGCCCTTCGGGGTGCGGGGGGTCGTTTTACCGGACCAAGCCATGCCAGCGATATCCAGGTGGGCCCATGGCACATCGCGAACAAACCGCTTCAGGAACTGGGCCGCCGTGGCACTGCCGGCGTCACGGCCACCGATGTTCTTCATGTCAGCCGCATCGGTGTTCAGCATTCTGTCGAAAGCAGGGTCGAGGGGCATCCGCCAAACCTTTTCGCCCACTGTCTTACCAGCCGCGGTCAGGCCGTCGGCCAGCTCATCACTATCGGTGAACATGCCGCCGAATTCCTTGCCCAGGGCGATGATGATCGCACCGGTCAGGGTGGCAAGATCGATCATGGCGACCGGCTTAAACCGATCTTCGGTGTACCAAAGCGCATCGGCCAACACCAAACGGCCCTCGGCATCGGTGTTCAGCACCTCAATGCTCTGCCCGGATAAGGAGCCAATAATGTCGCCTGGGCGGATGGCGCGGCCTGACGGCATGTTCTCAGCGAGGGCAATGACGCCAACCGCATTCACCTTGGCCTTCCGGCCTGCCAGCGCAGCCATGGCGCCAACAACAGCGGCGGAGCCCGCCATATCCCACTTCATATCGCCCATACCGGCTGGCGGCTTGAGGGAGATGCCGCCGGTATCGAAGGTGATGCCCTTACCGATGAAGGCGATTGGGGCGCTATCGAAATCCGTCTTCTTCTTGGATTTGCCTTTGCCTTTAGCCTTGCCCTTGGCTGGTTTGCCAGCATCGGCACCGGCCCAGCGCATGACCACCAGGGCGCTATCCCGCTCACTACCGTGACCGACGGAGAGCAGGGATTTGAAGCCCTTCTTCTCAAGCGTCTTCTGGTCCAGGATTTCAACCTCAAGGCCAAGCTTCTCAAGCTCTTTGCAGCGCTTCGCATAGCTCTCTGGATACAGCTCGTTTGCTGGTTCGCTAACCAGGTCGCGGGCCTTGTGCACGGCCTCGGCGACCGCCTCAAAATCCGTGAAGTGCGTGCGGGCCTTGGCAACGCCGCGGGTCACGATCTTGAGCTTGGTCAGCCGCTTCTCAGCCTTGTCGTCCTTGGCATCATCACCAGATTTGCCAGCCTTGGTCTTGTACTTCTCAAAACGGTAGTCGCGCAGCACGGCGCCAAACCCGATGCGAGCCGCAAGTTCTGGCGCTTCCAGGGGAAGTTCCCCCTCTGGCAGGTCGAGCGCCAGATCAGCCGACTCAATGCCTGCATCAGACAGTGCAGCAAACAGCTTGCCGCCATGCTCTTCAAAATCCGTGGCGCTGAACTTATCAGCGGCCCCGAGGCCCAGAAGAATCACCTCGTGATAATTAACGCCAGCGGGCTTGGTGATCATCTGCAGCTTACCGGCGCTGCCATCGAAGTTGCGGCGCGCCATCACCTTGGTCAGCAGGCCATCGGTGGCCTCATCCACGGATTTCGCGATCGCGCCCATCTCCCCATCGGCAAAAACCGTGGCCACCAGCGTGCCTGTTTTGGCCGGCGCGCGATCAGAGAAACTCACTTTAATCATTTGATTTCCTTAAATACTTCTAGGAAGCCACCTGAGGACACAGGGGCTGCGGGCGGGATAGCATACGCGCTAACAGTTAAACAGATAGGTCGGTTGCCAGAACGGCAAGGTGGGGAGCGGGCCTCGCGATACATAAGATCACGAAGCAGCCATCTTCGACCGGTTCCTATTTAACAAGCGTGGCCACGGCCTTACGTTAGTCATGTTTTTGCGCGAGGCAATGTTTGACATGCGTGGCCAGAGGGCTTTTCCATCCCCGCAGCCATTGTCACGCCAGGAATTGGCAGCAATTCGACACCAGCGATTGAAACGCGACATACCGCATCGGACATGCCGAAGCTTTATTTGTACATATTGGGCCAACTCTTGGTCGCAACGGGGCTGATTCTCACGACCCTGGCGGTGGCCCTATGGCTGACCCAATCGCTGCGTTTCCTAGAACTCGCGGTGAATGGCGGTGCTGGCCTGACCGAGTTCCTGGCCCTAGTCCTATTCACCCTGCCCCGGTTCCTGACCGTCCTGCTGCCCATCGCGGCAGGGATCGGCATCGTCTTCGTCTACAATAAGCTGTTGAATGATTCTGAGTTGGTGGTGATGCGCGCCGTTGGTGTCAGCCAGTGGAACCTTGCCCAACCAGGCCTGTTTTTGGCGTTGCTGGTCACCCTGTTACTGGCCGCCCTGCACACCTACGCCCAACCTTCCGCTAAATGGCAGTTTGAACAGCAGCAGGAACAGCTCACGGCTGAGTTCTCCGACGTGCTGATCCGCCCCGGTGTCTTCAATACCTTGGGCCGGGAAATGACACTCTATGTCCGGCAACGGGAAGAGCGTGGTGAGCTGCAAGGCATCGTCTTTGAGGACAGCCGGAACGAGGAAGCGCCGATCATTATCATGGCCGAACGCGGCGTTCTGCGTGAGGGGCCACAAGGTCCGCAGGTCGTGGTCTATAACGGCGTCCGCCAGGAAGAAACGGCGCAACCAGGCCGCCTTCAACAGCTTAGCTTTGATCGCTACACAATTGATTTATCACTGTTTTCCCGAAATGCGGAACAACCCATCCCGGCAGTGGGGGAACGGACCATCTGGCAGCTGCTGTTCCCGTCCGAACCTACGGATGCGGAGACGATGCGGCGCTATATTGCCGAGGCGCATGCCCAGCTATCACAACCGTTATACGGCTTGGCCATCCCACTGACCCTGCTGGCAATCCTGCTGACTGGGGAGTTCAACCGCCGCGGACAAACCCGCCGCATCTCGGCCGCCATTGTCGCCCTCGCCCTGCTTGAAGCGGCCGCCCTCGGGCTCAGCGATGCGGGCAATCGCGGCTGGTCTGGTGTGATCGCGATGTATGGCATTCCAGCATTCGCCACCACCATGGCGCTGTTAACCCTAGCCGGTGCGCATCGTTATATCGCAGCGAAACGACCACCACCGTTAAGCATGCCCGCCGATATTGGTGGGGAGGCTGCGTAGAACCATGATGCGCCTACCCCTTACCCTGTACCGCTATATCGGGGCGACCTTCGCCAACTATGTCGCGATGATGCTTGGCCTGTTGCTGGGTATCGTCCTGCTGTTCGACACGCTTGAGTTGTTCCGCCGGGCGTCGAAGAAGGCGAATATGGACGTCACCGCCGTCCTGCAGATGAGCTTCCTAAAACTGCCAGAGGTTGGGCAGCAGATTGTGCCCCTGGCCATCCTGTTCGGCGCTATGTACGCGTTCTGGCGCCTAACCCGCACCCATGAGCTGATCGTGACCCGGGCTGCCGGTGTTTCCGCCTGGCAGTTCTTGCTGCCCGCCCTGGTGCTAGCGGGTGCCTTTGGCATGGTGAAGGTTGGGGTCCTGAACCCAATCTCCTCTGTCCTGATCACCAAGTTTGTTGAGCAGGAAAACCAGTATTTCCGGGGCCAAAACAGCGGTATCGACCTCGCCGGTTCTGGCCTTTGGCTGCGGGAGGCCGATGGCCTAACCGAGACGATCATCCATGCCCGGGAAATTGATCCTGAAACCATGCGGATTGAGGATGCCACCGCCCTATTCTTTGAGGGCAATGAGTTTATGGGACGCCTGGACGCCCAAACCGGCCAGCTGATCGATGGTCGTTGGATCTTTAGTGATGCCTGGTTGAATGAGGCTGGGCGCCCACCAGGGCAGGTTGATGGCTATCAAATCCCGACGGTGCTGACCGCCAATTCAATTGAAGAGAGCTTCGCCCAGCCGGATCAGATCTCGTTCTGGGCCCTAACCGGCTATATCGAAACGCTCGAACGCACGGGCTTCTCCGCGATCAGAACCCGGCTCCACTATTACGGCCTATTGGCGGAACCGTTGCTGTTTATCGGCATGGTGTTGATCGCCGCCGCCTTCTCCCTCCGCCCGCCACGCAAGGGCGGGACGCTGCTTCTGGTCTCCGGTGGCCTGGTGACCGGCTTTGCTTTCTTTTTCCTACGTGATCTGGCCCAGGCTCTCGGCACCTCTGGCACCATTCCACCATTGGTTGCCGCCTGGATTCCAGCTATCTGCAGCGTACTGACCGGCATCGCCGGTCTGCTGCAATCCGAAGACGGATAATGTGACGAACGATGTTAACGCTAAATCGCCTCTCCCTGATCGCCCTTCTCTTCTCGCTCGCCCTGCTGACCACGCCGGTTAAAGCATCGGCGCAGGTTGAGGGTATTGCCGCGGTCGTGAATGACGACATCATCTCGCTATCAGACCTAAGGGACCGGCTGACCATCGCTATTGTTTCCGCCGGCCTGGAAGACAATGAAGAGATCCGCCGCCGCCTGCAGGAGCAAGTGCTGCAAACCCTGATTGATGAGCAGTTGAAACGGCAAGAAGCCATCCGCCTGGAGCTGCCAATCAGTGATGAGGAAATTGAGGAAGAGCTCGGCCTAATGGCCCAGCGCAATAACATGGAAACCGAGCAGTTCCAGTCCATGCTGGCGGGACGCGGGGTGCCGCTGACCTCATTGCGTGAGCAGGTCGGCTCTGACGTCGCATGGCGGAAGGTGATCAATGCACGCCTGCGGCGGCAGGTGACCATCTCCGAAGATGATGTCTCGATGCGCAAGCAGCAGCTTCGCCAACAGCAGGGGCAGATCGCCTATGGTGTTCAGGAAATCTTCCTGCCCGTTGAGAACCCGGCACAAGATGAGGCGGTGCGCAGCCTGGCCATCCGACTAGTTGAGCAGATCCGGCGTGGTGCCCCTTTTGCTGCCGTTGCGGCCCAGTTCTCACAAGGCCTCGGCGCACAACAGGGCGGTAACCTGGGCTGGATCCAGCCAGGTCAGTTAGCTCCTGAGATCGATGTTGTTTTACCGCGCATCGGGGTTAACCGGATTAGCCCACCAATCCGCACTGAGGAAGGCTATCACCTGATTGCCGTGCGACGGGTGCGGGAAGCCGCCAATGCCGCGGCGGCTAAGCTAAGCCTGAAGCAGCTGATCGTTGAGCCGAGCGAGGAACTCTCTGGTGAGAGCTTGGTTGCCGAGGCTGCCAATATCGCCGCTGGGATTGATAGCTGTGATGCCATGCAGGCGGTGATTGATGCCTCCCCCTCCAGCCTATCAGGCGATATGGGGCAAGTTGCGGTGGGCGATCTGAACCCCGTATTCCAGAATGTGGTGAATGGCTTGGAAACCGGCCAAATATCGGCCCCTCTGCCCCTGGGTGACTTTGTTGCCCTGATCATGGTCTGTGACCGTGAAGAGGGTGAAATCAGCCTGCCAGATGATGAGACCATTCGCGGCGATATCGGACTTGAACGCCTGGACCTACTGCAGCAGCGTTATCTACGCGACCTAAGGACCGCAGCGTTTATTGATGAGCGGCTCTAATCTGCTGATCAAGCCTCGCCTGCCCTGGCCGGTTGGGATTAAGGTGCGGGCATTCTTGTTCTGACAGCCTACCAACTTATCATCATGACCAAGCCTATTCTCGTCACCATGGGCGACCCCGCCGGTATTGGCGGTGAAATCCTGCTGCAAGCCGTGTTGAGCGGCAACTTAGACCTAGCGGGCCACCCGCTGGTTGTGGTGGATGACCCGGACCGCCTGCAGCGTGTCACTGACGCCCTCAGCCTTCAGATCAATATTGAGGCCATTAAGAGCCTAGGCGAGCTGCCAGCGGCCAGCGATGCGTCAACAATCCATGTTTGGCCCTTGCCAATGAAGGTGCCAGCCGAGCTTGGCAAGCCAAGCATCGCCCATGCCGATGCGATCATTGAGAGCATTAACATCGCCACCGCCGCGGTGATTGAAGGGCATGCGGCTGCACTGGTTACGAACCCAATTGCCAAGGATGTGCTGCTGCAATCGGGGTTCCGCTATCCCGGCCACACCGAATATCTGGGGCATCTAGCACAGGTTGCGGGCTTTGAGACCGAACGCGCTGTCATGATGCTGGCTGGCCCCTCGTTGAAGACCGTGCCCATCACTGTTCATATCCCGCTGGCCAATGTGCCGTTGATCCTTCGCAGTGGGCTGATCGAGACCACGGCCCGCATCGTCCATAACGATCTGCGCGATATGTTTGGCATCCAATCGCCACGGCTTGCCATCTCAGGCCTCAACCCACATGCCGGTGAAAACGGGCTGATGGGGCAGGAGGAAGAGCGCGAGATTGAGCCCGCAATCGAGGCGCTGAAGAAGGATGGGGTCAATGTCACAGGCCCGCACCCGGCCGATACCCTGTTCGAGGCATCAAAGCGGGAGAGCTACGATGTGGCGCTCTGCATGTATCACGATCAGGCGCTGATCCCGGTTAAGACCCTGGATATGGACAACACCGTCAATGTGACCCTGGGCCTACCATTCATTCGCACCTCACCGGACCACGGCACCGCCTTTGATATTGCCGGTAAGGGTATTGCCCGACCACAAAGCCTGATCGCAGCCATCAATATGGCCGCCGATATCGCCGTGAAACGCACCGCACATGCCGCTTGATCTAGCAGGCCGCCAGGCGCTCATCGAGGATCTGCCAGCGCTTCGAGAGGCGTTACAGGCTGAAGATCTATGGGCCCGCAAATCCTTGGGCCAACACTTCCTGCTCGACCTCAACCTAACCCGGCGCATCGTCCGGGAAGCTGGCCTGAGCCAAGCTTGCCATGTGGTTGAGGTGGGGCCAGGCCCAGGTGGCCTGACCCGCGCCCTAGTCGAGGCAGATGTGGCTAGCGTCACCGCGATTGAACGGGACGACCGCTTTGCCGCCCTGAACCGGAGCCTGGCCGATGCCAGCGAGGGGTTCTTGCAGGTGATTGAGGGCGATGCCCTAAACGTCGATCCAGTTGAGGCGGTGCCACCCCCACGCGCCGTCGTCGCCAACCTGCCCTACAATGTCGGCACGCCGTTGCTGGTTGGTTGGCTGAAACAAGCATCGGCCTATGAGAGCCTGACCCTCATGTTCCAAAAAGAGGTGGCGGACAGGATCGCCGCCGCTCCGGGTAGTAAGGCCTATGGCCGTTTATCGGTGCTGGCGCAGCTTTGCTGTGATGTGCGCCTGGTGATGACAATTCCGGCGCGTGCCTTCACCCCACCGCCAAAGATCGACAGTGCCGTGGTTCGCCTAGCCCCGTTAGAGGTAGGGATTAGTGGCGCGTTATTTGACATGGTTGAGAAGGTGACCGCCGCCGCCTTTGGCCAACGTCGCAAGATGCTGCGCGCCAGCCTTAAGCCAATCGCTGATCAACCGGTTGAGCTACTGGAGGGGCTGGGCATCACCCCAACCATGCGGGCCGATGCCCTCGCACCCGGCGAGTACCGACGACTAGCCGAGGCCTTACTGCAAACGGCTTAACAGCCCTGCTGCAGTTTACGGACAAAGTCGATCAGCTTGCCCTGCCGCACGCGCTTCAACCGCTCTGCTTCAAGGATGGTCTGAACGCGGCCCACGCTCTCATCCAGGTCACGGTTGATGATTACATAGTCATATTCTGAATGGTGGCTCATCTCACCAGCGGCCTTGCCCATGCGCTTGGCAATGACCTCGGCGCTATCCTGGGCCCGGGCTTTAAGGCGCCGCTCAAGCTCCTCCGCCGATGGCGGCAGGATGAAGACAGTCACCAGATCTGGGCGTGCGCTCTCAGCCAGCTGCTGGGTGCCTTGCCAATCAATATCGAACAGAACGTCACGACCAGCACTCAGTGCCGCTTCAACCGGTGCCTTTGGGGTGCCGTAGTAGTTACCGAACACGGCGGCATGTTCGAGCAGCTCATCATGCTCCACCAGCATCTGAAACTGCTCTTCGGTGATGAAGTAATAGTCGCGGCCGTCAATCTCACCTGGGCGCATGGGCCGCGTCGTGACGGAGATTGAGATGGTCATCCCATCATTCTCATCCAATAACCGTCGGGAGATGGTGGTCTTACCGGCACCAGACGGGGATGAGAGAACCAGCATCAAGCCACGGCGGACAATGCCGTCATCGGCGGCCACCGGCTCCGTATCATCGCCGAGGGCCATTTTGCGGAACCGCTCAGTCAGCGCGATGAGGGCCTCTGGTCGGTCATCTTGGCCACTGCTGGCCGGCACCGGATCCTGGCTAATCTGTCCCACGCTGTCGCTCCCTCACCCGTATTGGCCGTTAATGGCCCGTACGGTTACTCGATGTTCTGAATTTGCTCGCGAAGTTGGTCGATCACCGTCTTCAACTCAAGCCCAATCTTCGTCAGCTCAATGCTGCTGGACTTGGAACAGAGGGTATTTGCCTCGCGGTTGAACTCTTGCGCCAGGAAGTCCAGGCGGCGGCCAATGCCCCGCCCCTCAGCCATAAGGTTGCGCAGTGCGTCCAGATGGGCGGCGAGCCGATCCAGCTCTTCGCGAATATCGGCCTTGGCGGCGAGTATCGTGACCTCTTGGGCGATCCGTTCTTCCGGCACGGGCATATCGGTTTCGGCTGTTAGCTCGCCAATGGTGGCCAGCAGCCGCTCGCGTAGTGCTTTTGGCACGTCACCGGCGGTTGCCTCGGCTTTGCTAACCAGTGTTTCAATGCTATCGGCCTGACCTGCCAGAATGCTGGCGAGGGCATTGCCCTCCTCACGCCGCGCTGTGACCAGCTTTTCGGCCAAAGCGACCACATCAGGTTTCAGCACTTCAAGCGCGGCCGCAACCTCTCCGGATAGGTCTTTGCTGCTATCCGCCTCTTCAATCACACCGCGGATGCTGAGGATATTGTTGAGTGACACCGCATGACCGGTCAGACGAACAATCTGCTCAGCCATATGGTTTAGGTCACCCACGAGTGCCTCATTCAGGCGATAGCTGCTGCCTTGCTGCTCACGTTCCACCTGCAGCGTCACGCTAACATTGCCGCGGACAAGCTTGTCGCGAAGCGTTTGCTTGATCAGCGCATCGGCTGCTTCCCAACCTGAGGGCGTGCGGACCTTCAGATCCAGCCCTCGGCCATTGACGCTGCGCACTTCCATCATCCAGCGGAGCCCCTCCGCGCCGCCTGAGACACTGGCATAGCCGGTCATGCTTGCGATTGGTGCTTTGTCCTGGCCCATGGCTTAGTTCCGTGCTGCCCGGCGTGCTGCCCGCGCGCGCTCAATATTCCGTTTATGCTCGTCATAGGTGACGGAGAAGGCATGGCCACCCGACCCATCGGCCACGAAGAAGATGTAGTTATGGATCTGTGGGTTCAGCACGGCGGCGATGGCATTACGTCCCGGATTGGCGATCGGGCCCGGTGGCAACCCCTTGTTCTGATAGGTGTTATAAGGGTGGTCGACCTTCCAGTCCGCGCGGGTTAGTGCGCGGCCTAGCGGGGCTTTCCCCTCTGTCAGGGCAAAGATAACTGTTGGGTCCGACTGTAGTCGCATGCCCTTACGCAAGCGGTTGATGAACACCCCGGCAACCTTTGGTTGTTCGGCCCGCAGGCTGGTTTCCTTCTCAACGATTGAGGCAAGGATGATCGCCTCATCCATCGTCTTGACCGGCAGATCCTCGGCACGGCCTTCCCACAGATCCGCAACGGTGTTGTCCATCGCCACCTTCATGCGATCAAGCATGGCGGCACGGCTGGTTCCGCGTTCGAAGTTGTACGTCTCAGGCAGGAGGGAGCCCTCAGGCGGCGTGATCCACACACCGCCAGAAAGGCGATCATTCTCATCCAACCGGGCAATCACTTCAGCGACGGTAAACCCCTCAGGCACGGAGACCTGGTGAATAACCACCTCGCCCTTCCGCATGAGGTTGAGCGCGCCCTCCGGGCTCATGCCCGGGCGGAATTCATACTCACCCGCTTTAAGGTTCCGGCCGGTATCTTGCAGCTTTGCCCAGAGGATTAGCGGCCAGTCCTTATCGATGACGCCATTTTCAACGAGCAAACCAGCGATCTGCTTCAACCCAGCGCCAGATGGCACCTGAACATAGGTGTGACGACCCAGGGGCCCGGCCTGATTTGCCCAGCCATTGAGCCACAGCAGACCACCACCAACGGCACAGCCAGCCAGTGTGACAAGCATAAGGGTTACGCCCGCGAGGTAACGTACCCATCGCGGCACGGGGCCCTTAACCGGTTTCGGATCCGGGGATTGTTGATCAGGCTCTGGCGTATCAGCGGCCGACATGGGGGCCCCGATTACGCTGCTGCCTTGAAGATCAGGCTGGCATTGGTGCCGCCAAAGCCGAAGCTGTTGGACAGGGCAACCTCAACCTTGCGCTCTTTGGCGGTCAGCGGGGTTAGATCGATGCCACCAACCTCATCAGAGGGGTCTTCCAGGTTGAGGGTCGGCGGGATCACCTGATCGCGGATCGACATAACAGAGAAGATCGCCTCAACAGCGCCAGCAGCACCCAGCAGGTGACCAATGGCTGATTTGGTCGAGGAGACATTCACATCCGCCACGTGATTGCCCAGCAGGCGCTTAACCGCACCGATTTCGATCTCATCACCAAGCGGTGTTGAGGTGCCATGGGCGTTCACATAATCGATATCACCGGCATCGATGCCCGCACGTTTCAGCGCTGCCTTCATCGCGCGGAAACCGCCATTGCCGTCATCGGCCGGGGCGGTCACATGGTGCGCGTCGCCAGACATGCCGTAGCCGACAACCTCAGCATAGATGGTCGCACCGCGTGCCTTTGCGTGCTCATACTCCTCAAGCACGACAATACCTGCGCCCTCGCCCATGACGAAGCCATCGCGGCCCTTATCAAACGGGCGGGAAGCTTTGGTTGGGGTGTCATTGAAACCGGTAGACATCGCGCGGCAAGCGCAGAAGCCACCAAGGCCAAGGCGGTTAACAGCAGCCTCAGCGCCGCCAGCAACCATCACATCGGCATCATCCAGCGCAATCATCCGTGCCGCATCACCAATCGCATGGGCGCCGGTTGCACAGGCGGTCACCACAGAGTGGTTTGGCCCACGGAAGCCGTGGCGGATAGAAACCTGGCCAGAGGCGAGGTTAATCAAGCAGGCCGGAATAAAGAATGGCGACAGACGTCGGGCGCCCTTCTCTTCCAAGGTTTTGGAGCACTCATCAATGGTGCCGAGGCCACCGATACCAGAGCCGATCATGACACCGGTACGGTCTTTTTCCTCGTCGTCATCGGGGGCCCAACCGGCATCTTTGATCGCCTCATCAGCGGCGGCCATGGCCAGCAGGATGAAACGGTCGTTTTTCCGGCGATCTTTTGCCGCCATGGTGAGGTCAGGGTCGAAGCCGTGGCTGCCCTCGGCAATGTCTGGAACCTGGCCAGCAATGCGGCATGGCAGATCACTGACATCAAACTCGGTAACGGCAGAAATGCCGGACTCACCCTTGATCAAGCGGCTCCAGCTATCAGCCAGATTACCCGCCAGCGGCGACACCATACCCATTCCGGTAACGACAACACGGCGCATCGAAGCACCTCCTAAAACCATGAACGCTTAAATCGTAAGGCAGCAACCAGGGCTGCTCGGGATCGCAGGGGTTACCATGCGAAGCGGGGCCGCGCAGCCAAAATCGATGACCACGCAGCCTCACATACCCGTCATTTTCTAAGACAATGGGGCCAGCAAATGGCGCTGGCCCGAGCCCTGATGCCGAATAACATCAGTGCCAGGGCTGCCTGGCCGCCAAAAATCGCGGCCGAGACGGCATCTCCGATTAGGAGTCGCCGTTCTCTTTGATGAAGTTGATGGCGTCGCCGACGGTCAGGATCTTCTCAGCGGCGTCGTCTGGGATCTCGACCCCGAACTCTTCTTCAAACGCCATGACCAACTCGACGGTATCCAGGCTGTCTGCGCCCAGATCATCGATGAAGCTAGCATTCTCGCTAACTTTGTCTTCTTCAACGCCGAGGTGCTCAACGACGATTTTCTTAACGCGATCGGCAATATCGGACATCGCCAAATCCTTCCTTCTAACTGAGTGTTTGCTGTTGGGTTACAACTGGGAAACCAGCGCGGAACTGCGCCAGCCTTTGTGCAAAGTCGCGGTCCCTTACCATGGTTTTTGGCGGGGCGCCAAGAGGGATCGCACGACTATACGGCAAGCAATGCTCACCGTTGTTCACAGGCTTACGCCCCGAGCCTGCTTTAAATCATGGCCATCCCGCCATTCACATGAATGGTCTGACCGGTCACATAACCCGCTTCCGGGCTTGCCAAATAAGCGACAGCGGCGGCCACATCACCAGGCTCACCAAAGGCTGCAGCTGGGATACGGGCCAGCATGGTGTCACGCTGTTTGTCGTCTAGAGCGTCCGTCATCGCGGTGGAGATGAAGCCAGGTGCCACGCAGTTTACGGTGATGCCGCGGCTCGCCACTTCTTGGGCCAGCGATTTCGACATACCAATCATGCCTGCCTTGGCGGCGGCATAGTTTGCCTGGCCGGGGTTACCGGTGACACCGACAACTGAAGTGATACCAACAATGCGGCCGAAACGACGCTTCATCATGCCCCGCAGCAGCGCCTTAGCGAGGGCAAAGGGCGCCGTTAGGTTCACATCGAGAACCTGCTGCCAGTCTTCTGCCTTCATACGCATGGCCAGCTGATCGCGGGTGATACCGGCATTGTTAACCAGGATATCAACCTGACCGGCGGCTTCCTCTGCGGCTTTAGCGAGGGTCTCCGGGCCGTTTTCAGCACTCAGGTTGCCAGGCACCACATGCACACGGTCATTGCCGAGGCCGCTAGCCACCTCTGCCAACACCGCTTCACGGGTACCGGTCAGGATAACGGTCGCACCTGCGCCATGCAGGCCCTTGGCAATTGATTGGCCCAGGCCACCGGTCGCACCGGTTACCAGTGCCGTTTTACCGCTCAGATCAAACATCGGGGGTATCCTCAAACTATCTTGTCGTTGGGTTAGGCGAGCGCTTTGGCTAGCGCTTCAACCTCTTCAGGGGTACCGGCATTACCGGTTTCGATATCGCGGTTGATCCGCTTGATAAGGCCACACAGCACATTGCCTGTGCCCAGCTCATAAACCTTGCCAACACCCTCATCGCCCATGCGGCCGACGCAGTCACGCCAACGGACGGTATTGGTCACCTGCTCAACCAACACGCGGCGGAAATCCGCTGGGGCTGACACTGGCTCCGCGCTCACATTGCTAACCATCGGTAGGGCTGGCGGTTGCAGATCAATCTGTGCCAGCGCCTCAGCCATGGCGTCGGCGGCAGGGGCCATCAGGCGGCAGTGGAACGGTGCACTCACTGGCAGGGGAAGCGCGCGTTTGGCCCCCTTCTCTTTCGCCAGCGCCATGGCACGATCAACCGCGGCGGCATGGCCACTGATAACCACCTGGCCCGGCGCGTTGTCATTGGCGACGGCGAGCACGTCACCTTCTGCGGCCTCTTCAACCAGGGCAGCCACATCGTCAATCTCAAGCCCCAGGATCGCGGCCATCGTGCCCTCACCCGGCGGTATGGCGGCCTGCATGGCTTCTCCGCGTTTGCGCAGCAGCTTCGCCGTGGTGGCAATATCGAAAACGCCGACAGCAGCGGAGGCCGTGTACTCACCGAGGGAGTGACCAGCGACCAGCTTGGCCTTGGTGGTGATATCGACACCCATCTCACGCTTTAGCACCTCAACCACCGCGAGGCTGGACGCCATCAAAGCGGGCTGGGCATTCGCTGTCAGGGTTAGGGTTTCCGCTGGCCCCTCAAACATAAGGCGGGATAGATGCTCACCGAGCGCGTCATCCACCATCTCAAAGACTTCGCGGGCGGCGCCGAAAGCGTTGGCCAACTCTTGGCCCATGCCTGGCTTTTGGCTGCCTTGGCCTGGAAAAACGAATGCGATATCGGTCATAAGTTGATGGTCATCATTTTATGGGCACGGGAAGCGTGCGTTGCGGCGGGGTCGCCTTGATACCCGGCTCACAACTCCTGTCAAGGAATGGCGCCCATACCCATACTGGGCTCAAGAAAGGCGCAGCGCTTGATTTCCCACGCTTTCTGGGTATAGTGCGCGCGCTTCCGGCCACTTAAATGGCCAATGGAAGCAACTCCTTGCCGGTTATCAAAGGGTACCCGGCTAGGTCTGGGCGGCCGAGTTTAGGTCCCGATTTGGTGGTCAGAACCACGGCGCCAGACCCATAGAACAGCCATAAGGAGAAACAAATTGGCTTTATATGAAACCGTGCTTATTGCACGGCAGGACGTCTCTGCAGCGCAAGTTGATGCGATCGCAGAAAGCCTGACCAGCATTGTTAAAGAAAACGGTGGCACCGTTCAGAAGACCGAAAACTGGGGTCTTCGTTCACTCGCCTATCGCATCCAGAAAAACCGTAAAGGGCACTATGTCCTGCTCGGCATCGACGGCCCTGCGCAAGCTATTGCTGAGATGGAGCGCTCCCTGCGTTTCAACGAAGATGTGCTGCGTTACATGACCGTTCGCGTTGATGAGATCGACGAAGAGCCATCCGCAATCCTTCAGCAAAAAGACCGTGGTGAGCGTCCAGGTGGCCGTGGTGAGCGTGGCGATCGTGGCCCACGCGGTGATCGCGGTGGTGACCGTGGCTATCGCCCACGTCGTGATGACGCTGAGCAATCAGCTAAAGAAAGCGAAGGAGAAGAGGCATGAGCAACATGCGTGGAGCCCGTCGGCCGTTCTTCCGCCGTCGTAAAACCTGCCCATTCTCTGGCGATGCGGCACCAAAGATCGATTACAAAGACGTGAAACTGCTGTCCCGGTACATTTCCGAGCGCGGCAAGATCGTCCCAAGCCGGATCACGGCCGTTTCGGCCAAGAAACAACGCGAGCTGGCTAAAGCCATCAAACGCGCCCGTTTCCTGGCCCTGCTGCCTTACGTGGTGAAGTAAGCAAGTTCAAACGTCAGGCCGGTTGGTTGATTTTGACATCAACACCGGCCTGGTCGTCTGCGCTTGATGGTTAAGATCGCATCACAGGGACCGCTTGGATATGTCTTGGAAGACAGGACCGATGGCCCCGGTGATATCGGGTGTTTTGGCTGGTTTGCTAACCAGCGCGGCTTTGTATTTCACAGTGCTGTACCCGGTGTCCGGTACGCCTCTGATCTTGATACTACCTGTGCCAATTCTTTGGTGTGGGTTTGTAGCTGGGATCAATGGCGTGCTGATCGCACTGATTGTGCTTATCGGATCGATGGCGACCTTCTTTACCGTTGAAGAGGTGATCTACTTCTTCGTCGGCATGTCGCTTCCCATCGCAATATTGGTGGGTAGCCACGATACAAATCTGTGGGGTGAGCGGGCCGCAAATGACCCGATGGCCCTGCGCCAGATATCAGGAAAGAAGCTCGGCTACTGCCTTTGCTTCCTCATGATCTTGATGGCCAGCATGTTGGTCATCTTAGACCTGACACTGGCGGCAATGGGGTTAGATACCTTGTCAGCCACCCTCAGTAGAGAGGTGGATGCGACCGGCCTAACCCCCTTGGAGGTACAGCAGACCCAGCAAGGGCTGAGCCTGCTGAAAGTTATGCCAGCGGTGATCGTGATCACTGTGCTGTCTTGGGTTTTGGTGAATGCCAGGCTGGTGGCCTGGTTCGCCCGGCGGCGCAAGGTCACGGATGTGGGCTTTAAGTTTGGCGCTGTCGCAGTCCCAGTTTGGTACAGCGGCCTTGTCGCCTTAGCGGTGGTTGTCGCCTCTCAGACGACAGGCACCATCGGGTTCATGTCGCTCAACGCGGCAATCATTCTTGCCTTGCCGGGCCTCTTGGCCGGGCTGGGTTTAGTGCACGAGATCACTAGCCAGCTGAGATACACCTGGCTGTTTCGGATTTTGTTTTACGCGCTAATCGGTGTGACCGTTCAGGTCGGGTCATTAGCGGTAGTCATTTTGGTTGGTTTGTTAGATACGCCCCTGGGTTTACGCGCCTGGATCAATGCGAAGTTGGGGGCAAAGTTGGAGGTTAAAAATGCTTGATGTCATCCTGCTGGAACGCATCGAAAATCTGGGTCAGATGGGCGATGTTGTGAAAGTTAAGCCGGGCTACGCCCGCAATTTCCTGCTGCCACAAGGCAAAGCCCTGCGCGCCAATGACGAGAACCGTTCGTTCTTCGACAGCCAGCGCAAAGAGCTGGAAGCCCGCAACCTGAAGCGTCGCCAAGAGGCGGAAGCTGTCGGTGAGAAGCTGAACGGCCAAGAAGTCATCCTGGTCCGCCAGGCTGGTGAAGCTGGTCAGCTTTACGGTTCTGTCACCGCCCGTGACGTTGCAGACGCCCTGAACGAAGCTGGCTTTAAAGTTGGCCGCAGTCAGGTTGTTCTGAACGACGCCATTAAGATGATCGGCCTGTTCGACATCCGCGTGACCCTGCACCCAGAGGTTGCTGTGACCGTCAGCGCCAACGTTGCCCGTTCTAGCGATGAGGCCACCCTCCAGCGTGAAGCTGGCGGCGCCCTGATCCGCAACGATGAAGGCGAGTTGGTCACTGAAGAGCAGCTGAAAAATTCTGACATCGCTGAAGTCGACGAAGACGTCATCGAAGCCATCTCCGGCACTTCTGAAGAAGCTTCCGAGGAAGCCGCTGAAGAAGAGACCGCTGAAGCTGCTACCGAAGAAGCTGCCAGTGACGCTGAAGAAGAAAACAAGGCCTAATTTTCTAGGCTGAAAATGTTGTTCACAGGTTTAACAGCCTGTGCATGAAACGGTCGGCATTCGTGCCGGCCGTTTGCTGTTTTGGGGGTGCGCGATCGGCCGGGCTGCGGGTAGCTTACCCCCACTATGAATACGCCCTCCCCCCTACCCGCAAACGACCCAGAGCAGTTCGGCCACGATGATGGTGGCTCTGGCAGTGCGCCACTCCCGCCCCAGAACACCGAGGCTGAACAAGCCCTTCTCGGTGCCCTTCTGTATGAAAACCGGTTGCTGGACCGACTAGAAGATCGGCTGCGGCCTGAGCACTTCTATGTCCCCGCCCATGGCAGGATTTTCGAAGCCATTCTGCGTTTGATCCAGCGCGGACAGGTAGCCAATCCGAAGACCCTTCGCACCTTCTTTGATCAGGATGATGACCTGGCAGAAGTTGGCGGTGGTGAGTATCTGGGTGAGCTTGCGGCACAGGGGGCCGGCGGTGTCAGTGCCGCCGTCGTCGACTATGCCGAGGCCATCATCGACCTGCACCTGCGGCGTCGACTGATTGAGCTGGGCCATGACATCAGCGCGAATGCCCGTCATTTTAATCTGGATGAAACCGCCGCCCAACAGCTGGCAGAGGCAGAGAGCCAGCTCTTCACCCTTGCCACGTCAGGCGATACTGAGCGAGGCAGCGTCTCCCTCGTCCAGGCGATGCAGGTGGCCATCGATGCCGCTGAGAAGGCCTATCGCACCGGTGGTGGCATCACCGGTGTTACCAGCGGCTTTAAAACCCTGGATGCCAAGCTTGGTGGCCTACACCCCTCTGACTTGATCATCCTGGCTGGTCGTCCCTCGATGGGTAAGACCGCGCTTGCCACCAATATCGCGTTCCGCGCCGCCCACGCTTATCAGCAAACCCAGGGGGAAGAAGGCGCGCCGGTTCTAATGTTCTCACTTGAGATGTCGTCCGATCAGCTCGCCGGTCGTATCTTGGCCGATGTCACCCGCATCCCGTCCGATAAGATCCGGCGTGGTGATTTGAGTGAGCGGGACCTGCCAAGCTTCATCGAGGCAAGCCGCGACCTGCAAGAGGTTGGGTTGTTCATCGATGACACCCCGGCCCTCTCAATCGGTCAGGTACGCCAGCGCGCCCGTCGCCTACACCGGACCAACAAGATTGGCCTGGTGGTCATCGACTACCTGCAGCTGCTGCGTGGCTCTAGCTCTAGCTCTGACAACCGGGTTCAAGAGATTTCCGAGATCACCAGGGGCCTTAAGGCGCTGGCTAAGGAGTTACATGTGCCGGTGATCGCCCTGTCCCAGCTCTCCCGTGCGGTTGAGCAGCGGGAAGATAAGCGACCACAGCTGGCCGACCTCAGGGAATCAGGCTCCATTGAGCAGGATGCGGATGTGGTCATGTTCGTGTTCCGGGAGAGTTACTACCTCCGCCGTGCGGAACCAATGCAACGGCCAGAGGAGAGCCAGGATCGCTATAACGAGCGGTTCATGAACTGGCAGGAACGCGCGGAATTGATGGATGGTAAGGCGGAAGTCATCATCGCCAAGCAGCGTCACGGCCCGATTGGCAGCCCGATGCTGAGCTTTGAAGAACAGCTCACCCGCTTCGACGACCTCGACATTGAGCACACTGAATACTAGCGTTGTGCCGCTCGGGTGCGGACCAAACCCTGGATACCCGCACCGCCCCCATAGTCACGCCCGGAAAGGGCCCGGACCGGCTTGATGGATTCCGCCACATTCCAGACCTCTGGCAGCAACTCCTTGCTGCGCATCGACCTCGACGCCATTGCGCGCAACTATCAGGCCCTACAACAGCGCAGTGGCTCTGCCATGTGCGCCGGTGTGGTTAAGGCCAATGCCTATGGCCTTGGCATTGAAGAGGTGGCGAACCGCCTCTGGGCCGCTGGGTGCCGCTTCTTCTTCGTGGCCACGCTGGATGAAGCGATAGAGCTACGTAGCCATTTGGACGATGCACAGATCGCGGTCTTAAGCTGCTACACGCAAGGCTCAGAGGTTGAGATGATCACCCACCGGATTATCCCGGTGCTCAATGATCCTGGTGACCTCCACCGCTGGCGCTCCGCATCCCGTGCGGCGGCCCGCAAACTGCCCGCCATTCTCCATGTCGATACGGGTATGAGCCGCCTCGGCCTGACCCCTGATCAGTTTGATGAAGTCGCCGAAGATCCCGAGGCGCTAAAAGGCTTCGATCTGCGTTTTGTGATGAGCCACCTCGCCTCCGCCGATGTGGAGGAGACAGAGCAGAACCAGCAACAGCTCTCCGCCTTCCGCTCGGTCATGGAAAAGCTACCCGAGACGCGGGCCAGCTTTGCCAACTCCGCCGGTATCTTCCGGGGGGCAGAATACATTTTTGACCTAACCCGCCCTGGCATGGCGCTCTATGGCCTTAACCCGACGCCATGGACCGACAACCCAATGACGCCGGTGGTTCGGTTAAGCGCGCGGATCCTTCAGGTGCGCGACATTCCTGCTGGCACGCCGGTTGGTTATGGCGCCAGCTGGGTGGCAGAGCGGGACAGTAAGATTGCCACCCTTGGCCTTGGCTACGCCGATGGCTTTATCCGCCAGGGCGGCAATAGTGGCCATGTGCCCTTCGGGGATTTGAAGGCACCGATTGTTGGCCGCATTTCAATGGACCTAACCGGCGTTGATGTGACGGATATTCCGTTTGATGCCTGCCGAACCGGCGACTATGTCGAGATCATTGGCCCCCACCGTTCGGTGGATGATGTGGCGACCGATCACGGCACAATTGGCTATGAAATCCTCACCAGCCTTGGCAACCGCTACAAGCGTGTTTATGAGGGCGCTACCACTTCGTAACGGGCACCTCCCCGACCGCAAATCCTGATCACAGACCAAAGACCTATGACCACCCGCTCAATCAACCCGCTCGCCGTTATCGGCCAAAGCGCCTTGGCCGCCATGGCCGAGATTGGGCGGCTGGCACAGTTCACCGGGATGGCGCTTCGCCACATGATCACGCCGCCATTTTTCCCACGCATGGTTTGGCGGCAGTTGATTCAGATGGGTTTCTACTCACTACCGGTTGTTGGCCTGACCGCCCTGTTCACCGGGATGGTGCTGGCGCTGCAGAGCTACACCGGCTTTTCCCGCTTCCAAGCTGAGGGCGCGGTGGCCACGGTGGTTGTCCTTTCCATGACGCGGGAGCTGGGGCCCGTTCTGGCTGGCTTGATGGTAGCGGGCCGCGTAGGCGCTGCCATCGCCGCTGAAATCGGCACCATGCGGGTGACAGAGCAGATTGATGCGCTCTGGACCCTATCCACCAATCCATTCAAGTACTTGATCGCACCACGGCTGCTAGCGGGTACGCTGACCCTGCCCTTACTGGTCCTGATTGCCGATATCATCGGGGTCTTGGGTGGCTATTTGATTGGCGTCTATGTGCTGGACTTCAACAGCGCCACCTACCTCTCCAATACCGTTGAGTTCTTGAAACCCATCGATGTGATCTCTGGCCTCGCCAAGGCCGCCGTCTTCGGCTTCATCGTCGCTCTAATGGGTTGTTATCAGGGCTATAACTCGGGCCGTGGCGCCCAGGGTGTGGGTAAAGCCACCACCAATGCCGTGGTTGCCGCCTCAATCATGATCCTGACCTTCAACTACGTCATCACTGAGCTGTTCGTCGTCAAATGACCCAAGCAGACCAGACAGCACCAATCATTGAAGTCAGCGGGCTGGAGAAGTCCTTCGGGCCCAAGCATGTCCTACGCGGCATCGACCTGAATGTGGCCAAGGGAGAGTCGATCGTTGTGATTGGTGGCTCCGGCTCCGGTAAATCTGTGCTGTTGAAGAATATTCTGGGCCTAATGCATCCCGATAAGGGCAGCATCAAGATCAATGGCGTCGAAACCGCCCGGCTGCGAGGTCGTGAGCGGGAAGCGCAATATCGACATTTCGGCATGCTGTTCCAGGGTGCTGCCCTCTTCGATAGCCTCAGCGTTTGGGAAAACGTTGCCTTTGGTCTGATGCAGGGTAAGGGCATGGCCCGTCCCGCCGCCCGCGATCTCGCGGTTTCAAAACTGGCGGCCGTTGGCCTCGGCTCTGAAGTCGCGGACCTATTCCCGGCAGAACTGTCGGGCGGCATGCAGAAGCGGGTTGGTTTGGCCCGCGCCATTGCTGGCGATCCGGAAATCATCTTCTTCGATGAGCCAACCACCGGCCTCGACCCGATCATGAGTGATGTAATCAATGATCTGATCATTGAGCAGGTGAAGGCGCTGGGTGCCACCGCCGTTTCGATCACCCATGACATGGCAAGCGCGCGCAAGATCGCCGACCGCATCGTTATGCTCTACCAGGGTGAGCTTATCTGGGACGGCCCGGTCAGCAGCATCGATAATCCAGGCAATGCCCATGTGACCCAATTTGTTACCGGCAGTGCCCAAGGCCCCATCGCCATGCAGGTGGAGGCCCCGTAACGCCTATGGCCAAGCGGCGCAGCAGCTTTGTTTGCCAGGAATGCGGCACGGTCCATGCCCAATGGGTTGGCAAATGCGATGGCTGCGGTGCCTGGAACAGCCTCGTTGAGGAAAGCACCGAGGCTCTTAACCCCGGCGGCCTTAAAGACCGCAGCACCAAGGGCAAATCGATCCAGTTCACCGACCTGCAACCCGCCGAGAGCGTGGTCCGCCGGCATTTGACCGGGATCGGTGAGTTTGACCGGGTCTGTGGCGGCGGTGTTGTTCCCGGTGGCGCCATGCTGGTCGGCGGTGACCCAGGCATCNGTAAATCTACCCTAATGCTGCAGGTTGCTGGCGCCCTCTCCCAGAACCTCGAGGTTGCCTACATCTCGGGTGAGGAAGGGCTAGAGCAGATCCGCATGCGGGCCGAACGCCTCGGTCTTGCCAAGGCACCGGTCAGGCTCGCCACTGCCACCTCGGTCCGCGATATCGTCGCGACCATGGAGGCGAAGGATCACCCAGACATTCTGGTGATCGACAGTATCCAAACCATGTTTGTCGATACGCTCGACAGCGCGCCAGGCAGTGTCGGCCAGGTTCGCGCCTCGGCGCAGGAGATGATCCGCGCCGCTAAGAAGCACAACATCGCAATCATCCTCATCGGGCATGTGACCAAGGAAGGCACCCTCGCTGGCCCTCGCGTGCTGGAACACATGGTTGATACCGTCCTCTATTTTGAAGGGGAGCGCGGCCACCCCTTCCGTATCCTTCGCACGGTAAAGAACCGCTTCGGACCCACGGATGAGATTGGTGTGTTTGAGATGGTTGAGGCTGGCCTGGCGCCGGTTGATAACCCCTCCGCCCTGTTCCTCGCTGATCGTCAGGCCCAGGTGCCGGGCACCTGTGTTTTCGCTGGGATTGAGGGCACACGCCCGCTGTTGGTTGAGATCCAGGCCCTGGTGGCGCCCAGCGCGTTTGGCACGCCGCGCCGTGCCGTAGTCGGCTGGGACAGCAACCGGCTGGCGATGATCTTGGCCGTGCTTGAGACCCGTTGTGGCCTCACCTTCCATACGGAAGACATCTATCTCAACGTCGCTGGTGGCCTTCGAATCACCGAGCCTGCAGCGGATATGGCAGTGGCTGTGGCCCTTATCAGCGCGTTGAAGGAGAAGCCCGCACCAGCTGGCACAGTGGTGTTTGGCGAAATTGGGCTGACCGGTGAGGTACGCGCCGTGGCACGTGCCGCCGCACGGGCAAAAGAGGCTGAAAAACTTGGCTTTTCCAAGGCCTGGGCACCCGCGGTAAAGCCGCGCGGCAAGGCGAAAAACGCCAGTGGTACTGGCGATGGCCGGGCGAACAATGCAGATCAGATATTGCTCGAACACTTCAAATCAGTGGCGGACCTGCCAACGGCCATTGATGATGCCGCCTACGATCAAATGAGCCCGGAACCTGTGGCGTCATAAAACTGGAGCCTCTGGCCTAATGGAAGCCGAAGCAGCCAATGCGGGCGGTGCAACCGCCGACCTACTCGCCAATATCCACTGGGTGGACATTGCAGCGATTGCCACCCTGCTGCTGTCCGGCTTGCTGGCGCTGTTCCGTGGCTTCACTAAAGAGTTCTTCCAGGTTGTGAATGTTGTGGTGGCCCTGACCGCCGCCGCCGCTGGCCTGCCACTTGCCCTTCCCTTTGCCGAACAGGTTCTGCCCGCCGGTTGGATCGCCAATGCGGTGACCGGCATCGTGATCTTTATCGTCGTGGCTGCCGTGATGGCGCTAATCTCTGGTCAAATCTCCAAAGCCATTCGGAAATCTAGCCTCAGTACCCTGGACCGATCTCTTGGTTTTGCCTTCGGTCTCGTGCGCGGCATGTTGATTGTCTGCCTTGCCTATATCGTGCTGCTGCTGATTTCGAACCCAAAGAGTGTGGAAGCCACATTGGGTGAGGCCCGGTCAGGTAACTTGATTTTATTGGGTGCCAACACAATCATTCAGTTGCTACCTGAGGAAACTGTTGCTGCCATTGGCCTGGACGAGGCCCTGGAGCCCGCAAAGGAGAGTGCTGGACCTAAACCTGCCTTGGACGAGGTTCGCCCCGTGGCCGAACCAAACCAAGCAGATGGTGCCGGATCAGCAAATGACAGCGATGCACGAAGCGCCAGTGACGACATCCTCGAAGAAGGCTATAAGGCTCTGGAGCGCCAGGCGATTGAGGCGCTCTTGGATGCAGCCCAGGATGCTGGGTCAGGTTCAAACAATTCAGGCCCATCAAATGACTAGCATCGTCAATCATGACCGTGCTTGAGGCCCATAACGCTGGTGATTGAGAACGCTTATGACCGCTGACCCGACCACCACGCCCAATTTGGGCCGGATGATTGCGAACCCGTTCGACGACGATAAGCTGCGCGAGGAATGCGCCATCTTTGGCATTTATGGCCATGATGACGCCGCCGCACTGACCGCCCTTGGCCTCCATGCCCTACAGCATCGCGGGCAAGAGGGAACCGGTATCGTCTCCGCCGATGGTGAGGCGTTTTACAACCACCGCGGCCTTGGCCATGTCGGCGATCACTTCTCTAAGGAAGAGGTCATTGACAACCTCAAGGGCCATATCGCGATTGGTCATAACCGCTACGCAACCACCGGCGGATCATCACAGGCGAACAACGTACAGCCACTCTTCGCAGAGATGGAGTTTGGCGGTTTTGCTTTGGGGCAAAATGGCAATCTGACCAATGCGATAACCGTACGCCAGGAACTCGTACGCAACGGCTCAATCTTCCAGGCAACGACTGATACTGAGGTGATTATCCACCTCATGGCTCGCGCCCGTGGCGGCAGCGTGGTTGAGCGCCTAGTCGGAGCCATGCGACAGCTGGAGGGGGCGTACTCCCTAGTCTGCATGACCAAGGACGCCATGTATTGCATGCGTGACCCCATGGGCATTCGCCCGATGGTGCTTGGTCGCCTTGGCGATGCCTATGTTGTGGCCTCGGAAACCTGCGCCTTTGACATCATTGGCGCCACGTTTGAGCGCGATATTGAGCCAGGCGAGATGGTGGTCATTGATGGTGAGGGCCTCACCTCCTCAAAGCCGTTCAATCAACGCCCATCAAAGTTCTGCATCTTTGAGTACGTGTACTTCTCTCGCCCAGATAGCTTCTTTGGCGACCGCTCTGTTTATGAGGCGCGTAAGCATATTGGCCATGAGCTGGCGAAGGAATCACCGGTTGAGGCCGATCTGGTCGTCCCGGTACCGGATAGCGGGGTGCCATCCGCCATCGGTTATGCGGAAGAAGCCAATATCCCGTTTGAGCTGGGTATCATCCGGAACCACTATGTTGGCCGGACCTTTATCGAGCCCACCGACGAAATCCGCCATTTGGGCGTGAAGCTGAAACACAACGCCAACCGCCGCCTGCTTGAGGGTAAGCGCGTGGTTCTGGTCGATGACAGCATCGTACGTGGCACCACCTCTAAGAAGATTGTTGAGATGGTACGCGCCGCCGGCGCCGCTGAGGTTCATATGCGGATCTCAAGTCCGCCAACCACCCATAGCTGTTTCTACGGCGTTGATACGCCGAGCCAGGACAAACTGCTGGCCGCCAATTACAGCGTTGAAGAAATGGCCCGCATGATCAATGCGGATAGCCTGAGTTTCGTTACCATCGATGGCCTATACCGCGCCGTTGGTGAGGCAAAGCGGATGAGCGATCAGCCACAGTTCTGCGATGCATGTTTCACCGGTGAGTATCCGGTGGCCTGCACGGACAAGGATTCAAACGCCGCAATCGGTACCGAACCAACGCCAATGCGTCGGCAAGCCTGATCTTGCTATAAGCTAGTTTTGGTAACAAATCCGTGGCCCACATCCGGGTGGGCTTGCGGGTTAGTTTATGCAAATATAAGCAGCCGCTTTTGGAAATGGTGCAGCCCTGCTGCCCTAGAGAAACCGGGCCTACCGGCCTTTATCGGGGACAAGATGTTTAGTCTCGGTCGTTCACTTGTTGCTGGTGCCATCTTTGGTGCCATCGCCGCCGTCGCCTCCGCACCAATTGCCCACGCCTCGCCTGAGGGTGGGTTAGAAGATCTGCAGGAGCGGATTGTACGCTTGTGCAATGAGGCATGGGGCGGTGACCCGGCGCGTGAACAGCAATGCCGAAACGACAACATGAAAGAGCTGCAAGACTACGTCTCGCTGATCAATCAGTACCCACCGAATAGCCGCCAGTATCAGGTGCTAATCGGATGCTCTCAGCAATATCCGGAGGCCGTCGTCATGTGGATGATGTGCGCCAACCTGGAAATGCCTGAGGAGCCAAATTTCCGCCCATTTGATACCGGCCCAACCCCCGTTGAGGCGCTACGCCAGTACCGCGCCGCGCAGCCAGGCCCATTGAGCCCAGCCAATCCTGACGCCCTGCCAGAAACGATCCGCAACCTGCCGAATTATGAGTTGTTCCCATCTGCGGGCCAGACGCCATCTTTCGCGGCACCGGGTTCCGCACAACCGGTTGGCCAGCCAACCCAGGTTCGCGGTGGCGGCCAACGACCACAGACCTTTACGCCGCCTAGCGCCCTGCCCGCACCAACCACCGGTGGCGGCGCGGTTCAACAGGCACCATCGCAAGGTGGCTCTGTCTATATCCCTGGTGTTAGAGGCGGCAACTAGCCACGCGCCCACACCGCGCTTTCCCCTTGTGCCACGACACTTAAGCTGCCACCACAGGCGGCCAATACACGCTTGCGTTGATTTCCCATGCCCTCAGACACAACCGCACCAACAGACCAGCCCATCTGCCTGATTACCGGCGCCTCTCGCGGCCTGGGCAATGCCCTCGCCCATGGCTTTGCCAAGGCTGGTTATCACATCATCGCGGTTGCCCGCACCGTCGGTGCCTTGGAAGCGTTGGACGATGAGTTAAAGGCAGCAGCGGCAGAGCAAGGGGGCGCTGAGGCAGCCAAAAAGGCGGGCGCCACCCTGGTGCCATTGGATATCCGCGATGGTGATGCCATCGACCGCCTCGGCGGCGCGCTACACCAGCGCTTTGGCAAACTGGATGTGGTGATCAGTAACGCCGCCACGATGGAAGTGTTGAGCCCGGTCGCACAGAGTGCCCCCAAACCGTTTGAGGATGCCTGGCGGACCAATTGCCAAGGCCCCTATCGCCTAATTCGCAGCCTGGACCCTTTGCTTCGTCAGTCGGCGCGTGGTGGCTGCTTTATCGGCGTTACCTGCGCCTCTGCGATTGAGCGCAAGCCCTTCTGGGGCACCTATGGCGCCAGTAAAGCCGCGTTTGAGGCGATGGTGTTGTCCTATGCCGCGGAATTGGCCGATGACCCGCTTCGGGTAAACCTGGTCGATCCTGGCCCTATGGCAACCCGCCTTCGCACCCTCGCCTTCCCTGGCGAGAAGGAGGGCGCACAGCCAGACCCAGCAACCAAGGTCGATGCGTTTATCGAGTTGGCATCAGCCGACGATAAGCGGCACGGCGAGCGGATCGTGCTCTAACGCTTTTTCTTGAGGTGTTCATAGGGGTTATCCGTCTTGCGCAGGGAAATGCGCATTGGAATGCCCCCCAGATCGAATGTCTCCCGCAGCCCATTCATCAGATAGCGGCGGTAGCTTTCAGGCAGTTCCTTCGGCCGCGAACACCAGACCGCAAAATGCGGTGGCCGGGCCTTAATCTGGGTCATGTAGCGCAGGCGGATACTACGCGCCTGAACGGCTGGCGGTGGGTGTGCACTGACCATACCGTCGAGCCAACGGTTCAGCTTGCCGGTTGAGATACGGGTATTCCAGCGGCGATAGACGTCCAGCACGGCATCCATCAGCTTTGGCAAGCCACGACCACGCAAGCCTGAGATGGTGACCAGAGGCACACCGGTTACCTGTGTCAGCGAGGTTTGCAGCCGATCCTCAAAACCACGAAGGGTCATCGCGCGGTCATCCACCGCGTCCCATTTGTTCACGCCGATCACCAGGGCGCGCCCCTCATCCACTACGCGGCGAGCAATGGTTAGGTCCTGCTTGTCGAACCCTTCATTGGCGTCGATTAGCAGCAGCACCACCTGCGCCATCTCAAGGCTATCGATGGTGTTGGCATTGGCAATCTGCTCAAGCCGGTTTTTGACCTTGGCACGCCGCCGAAGGCCAGCCGTGTCGACAAGCTTAAAGCGCCAGCCCTCATGCTCCCAATCACTCGCAATAGCGTCACGCGTAATGCCGGGCTCTGGGCCGGTCAGCATCCGCTCTTGGCCAAGCAAGGTGTTCACCAGGGTGGATTTACCGGCATTCGGACGGCCGACGATGGCGAGTTGGATAGGCCGCTCCTTCAGCGCCTCATCATCGATATCATCCTCGGCCTCATCATCTTCATCGAAGATGAAGTTACCCTCATCCATGCCTTCTGGCAGTTCGTCATCATCACTGTCTGGCGCGTCGAGCTCATCTTCAACATCAGCCCAGCCATCGATCTCGGCCTCAGCCTCGGCAGCCTGTTCGGCCTCTTCCTCAGCCGCATAAGGCTCAAGCGCATCATAGAGGACGTTCAGTCCCTGCCCGTGTTCGGCCGATAGGCGGATTGGGTCACCAAGCCCCAACTGATAGGCGCCGTAATAGCCATCATCCCCTGCCCGGCCCTCGGCCTTATTGGCCACCAGGATCACCGGCAGCTTCTGACGCCGTAGCTTGTTGGCAAAGAAGCTGTCCAACGGCGTGATGCCAGCGCGGGCATCGACCAGGAACAGGACCACATCCGCCTCGCCCAAAGCCTCTTCGGTCTTCTGTCGCATCCGACCTTCGAGCGCCTCATCAGGCTCATCCTCAAGGCCGGCAGTGTCTAGGACATCGAACTCCAGCGGCCCAATACGGCCATGGCCACGGCGCCAGTCACGGGTCAGGCCTGGTGTGTCATGGACCAGCGCAATGCGCTTGCCCACCAGACGGTTGAACAGGGTCGACTTGCCGACATTCGGCCGGCCCACAAGGGCGACGGTGAAGCTCATCGCTTAAATGCCGCTCCTAAAGGCGATCAACGGAAGGCTGAGAGCGTGCCGCCCTCATCCAGAACTAAGAGGGTGTTGTCGACGACCAGCGGATCGATCAGTACATCGCCAGGCAGATCGATCGTGTCGACCAGGGCGCCATCCGAGGGCTCCAGAACCAGCATCTCGCCATCGCTACCGGCGATCAGCACCTTGCCACCGGCAAGGAGTGGGCTGGTCCAGATTATCGGATCCTCGCGATCCTCTTCATCCTCAAAACGTGGCAGCTGAGTTACCCAGCGAATACGGCCATCACTACGGCGGAGGGCCATCAGCTCGTTATCATTACTAATCAGCAGGACGAAATCGCCCGCAATCACCGGTGTCGTCGTGCCACCAATCGTGCGCTGCCAAACCCGGATGCCGCTACGGACATTCAGGGCCAGCAGGCGGTTTGCATGACTGAGCGCGATGACGGTGCCGTCACTGATCACTGGCAAGGCGCGGATATCGGCCATACTGGCCATCATGCCCAAACGCCGGATTGCCGCCAGGCTGTCCTGCCAAACTGAGGCCCCATTCTCTGGCCGCAGCCCATGCAACTCCCCGGAAGAGTATCCAACGACAAGCACTTCGCCATCGGTTGCCGGGCTCGCAGTGCCAAGCAGGCCTGCCGCCTCAACCAGACCGCTATGGTCCCACACCACCGTGCCGGTGGCGGCATCGAGGGCAATCAGCTTGTTGTCGACGGTGACCACATAGACAAAGCCGCGGGAGACCGTTGGGGCGGCCCTAGAAGGCGCACTCATTCGTTGGCGCCAAAGTTCGGTGCCGCTATCGGCATCAAAGGCCGCCAGGGTGGCATAGCCAGTGGTGACAAAAACCTTGCCCTCAGCCACGGCAACGCCGCCGCTGAGCACATCCTCATCCTCATCATCAAGCCGGGTTTCAATCGACCAGATGCGGTCACCATCATCGATAGAGATTGCGGTTAGCGTTGCCTCGGCATCGAGGGCGTAAATCCGGCCATTGGCAGCGACAGGCTGTGCCACAAGGCGGCGACCGCCGCTTGAGCCAGAGCCAATATCCAGGCTCCAATCCCGCTCTAGCCCCTCCAGATCAAGGGCCAGATGCCCCATATTATGATCCGGGTAACCACCAGCTTGCGGCCAATCGGAATTACGAAACGGCGTGCCAACGGTGATGTCCGCTGAGGCTAGCTCCGGATCAGGCTCAAGCTGCTGTTCGAGCTGTAGAACCGATAGGCGCTCACCGGGCAGTGGCGGCGGCGGATCATCTTCAAAGAAGTCGCCAACCGTGTCGCACCCAGCAGCCAATAGCGGCAGGCAGATAACGAGACTGCGGCAGAGGATGCCAAGCTTGTCGGGGATCGGGCGGGAGGTCATAGAGATACAGCGTTCGGTGAATTAGCTAGCGCTTGGGTCTTCGTCAGGCGTGCCGAAAATTTCCTGCCAGCGGAAAACCCGTGCACGCAGGCCGACCGGCAGACCATCGGTAATCGCCAACTCAGCGAAGATGCGGCGGGCCTGGTCGATATCCCCCTGACGAACATGGAGGAGTGCGGTCAGCTCCTGCGCCGACCAGCGCCAGGTCACATCGGGCATGGTCAGCGGCTGCAGCTCACGGATCAGCTCCCCTGCCGGGTCAGTATCAAGGCGAAGCAGAATATCGAATAACAGCGCCAAATCCTGAAGCTCTGGGGCCAGGTCACCATTGGTTGCCAGGCCCTGGTAATGGCCACGGGCGGCCTCAACATCGCCTTGGCGTGCCAGCTCAGCAGCGAGGTGGAACTCACCAATCGCGCCAATGGCACCGTGTTGTTCCTCAACATAACCGGTCAGCGCATCGATATTCAGATCGATTGGCCGCTGTTCATCGCCAAGGATCGAAATCAGCTCAGCCGTCGCTACGGCCCGTCGCTCCATCTCCTGCTTATTCAGGAATACACCAATGGCGACCAGAGCCACGATAGCCACGGCGGCCACCAGCAGTTTTGGTCCATAGCGAACCATCCATTCACGCGCGCGATCCTGGCGAAGTTCCTGGTCGATTTCTCTTAAGAGGTCACTCATCTAACGGGCCATCTATCGGTCATGTCAGTGGTTGCGCCGTCGGCGTCATTAACCGGCGGTCAGGCAATCACCGAGATCATCAAGGGTGATCATTAAACTTGGCGGTTGATATAGCGTCCTTCGGCCCCGATCACAAAGGGCAGTTGCCCGTTAGGCCGCAATTGCGCACCATAATGTTGGTGCTTGGGTTACCCAGCTGGCCAATTACCCCAATCGGGCATGGCCAAGACCTGGTTAATCCATGCCGGCGTAAGGAGCGAGAATGACCCATCTGATCCGGCTCTCAGACTACCGAAACCGCACAAGGCGCGGTAATTCCAAGGTTTTTTTCAACCGAGCCGAACTCTCCCAGCTGCTTGGCCTATACAGTGAATTCGTCGCCCGTGGTGATTGGCGAGACTATGCCATCGACCATCTGCCGGATGCGGCCATGTTCTCAATTTTCCGCCATGCGCACGAATCACCCCTGCTGACCGTGGTGAAAACCCCAGATCAGAAGCGTAAGCGAACCGGTTATTTGCTGTTCCAGGGTGAAAAACGGCTGCTGAAGGCACAAAGCCTAGGCGAGATCTTGGAGAAACTGCGCTCCAGACCCCGCCTCGTTAAAGAGCTTTGATGCCAGCAATACAGCTCAAGGCTTACGTGCCCTGCGCTGCTGAGTAGCCCGGCTTCCCGTCGAAATCGTACAGATGCTCGGTCTTGATGAAGTCGAGCCCTGCCTCATTCAACCGGCCAAGCAGGCTGATCACGTCGGTATGCTTCACCGCTGAGCTCTCCTTGGCGATGAAACGGCAGCGCCAGTGATCAGCACAGAACGTCTCAGGCAGCCCATCGGGCCAAACCTTGGTGCCGCGGTTTGAAATCACCTGCAGGTTCAGGGCATTACCCACAACCGGCATGAGTTTCGCGGCCAAATCATCTGGCGAGATATCCGGATGATCAAGGAAGACATCAACACCGACTAGCGTCTTCACCGAACGCTGTGGCACCGTCATCCGAACACCAGATTGGTTCCGATCAGTATTCTTCGGTGAATAGCTAACCGGCGGCAGCTGATCCGGGCGTGAACCGAGAAGCTCAATCACGGCCTCGGTGAACTCTTTCGTCGTACAGCGCTGCTTTGAGTGCTTACGGTCAAAGATATCGCCAGTATGGAAGCCCTGCTCAATCGCGGAGAGCCAGCCGTTGTGGATGGTCTCAGCCACCTTTGGCTGGCCCACATGGGTCAACATCATGACCGAGGCCAGAAGCAGCCCAGACGGGTTGGCGATCCCCTTGCCCGCGATTGGTGGGGCAGAGCCGTGGATTGCCTCAAACATCGCGGATTGGTCACCAATATTGGCGGAACCAGCTAGGCCAACAGACCCGGTGATCTGCGCAGCAATATCTGAGATGATATCGCCGTAGAGGTTGAGGGTGACGATCACGTCGAACATCTCTGGCGTATCGGCAATTCGCGCCGCGCCGATATCAACGATTAGGTGGTCCGCCTCAATATCCGGATAATCCGCTGCGACCTCATCAAACACCTTATGGAAGATGCCGTCGGTCAGCTTCATGATGTTGTCTTTAACGAAGGCAGTCACCTTCTTGCGATGGTTTGTGCGTGCATATTCAAAGGCATAGCGCACGATCCTCTCACACCCTGGACGTGAGATAAGCTTCAGACACTGATACACATCATCGGTCTGGCGGTGCTCAATCCCGGCATAGAGGTCTTCCTCATTCTCCCGGATAATCACCACATCCATATCCGGATGTCGGGTGGTCACAAAGGGATGGTAGGCAACGCAGGGGCGGACATTTGAGTATAGGCCCAAGCCCTTACGGATCGTCACATTCAGGGACTTAAAACCACCGCCTTGGGGCGTGGTGATCGGTGCCTTCAAGAACACCTTATTCTCGCGCAGGATGTCCCAGCTCTCCGGTGCGATGCCGGCGCTATGTCCCTTATGGAACATGCTCTCGCCGATCTCGATTTCGGTGATGTCTAGGTTAGCGCCAGCGGCATCCAATACCGCGAGGGTCGACTCCATAATCTCGGGGCCGATGCCATCACCGCGGGCAACAGTAATGGCGGCTGGCTTATTGCCAGCGTCAGTGGAGTTCCCGTTCATTTCAGGTCCTCATGTCAGTGTTGATCGGCCCGTCCGATAAACCTCAAGCGTGTTCATCAGCACAAAGCCACGTAACCCGCTTCCTGTAGCACAGACAGCGAGGGGCATTCTAGTTGACGGAAGTATCAAAAGGGTTGAGGCGCGACCTAATCACCACGTTAGTACAGCCCGAACCCGCCACTTGGATCGAAACCGGACAGCCCAGGATCGCTACCTGGGTCGCTAACACTTACATCCGGCGCGCTGAAATCGGGTGCTGAGATGCCGGAGATGTGGCTACCGATATTGAGATCACCGATGTCGACACCCTGGCCCGAGAAATCATCCTTGGAAACGCCCAGCAGGCCCGCGCCGCGCCCCTGCTCATAAGCCGACATGCCGACCAGCACAGCGGTGGCCATGGTGAGGTACATCATCGGCGTGATGGGATTAGACGAGCGATCCGCCCCTGCCCCGCGATCTGGCACAACCTCAAACTTGTAATCCCGAACCGCGACATGAAGGTCAGAGGCCTGGCGGGCTGCGGCGCGAAGCCTGGACGCCATATTCTCAAAGCCACGCGACAGGTCGTGACTGCTGTAACTTCGAACGGTTCCACGCTTGCCCGATAGCTGCCGCCTCTGGTCATCAACACGGCGCTTGCCTGTCTCAACAGCAGTGATGCCGCTCGTGAGTTGATCAATCATTTGATCCATCGCCTCGGCACGGACGGCGTTCTCCAGCAGATCATCAAGACGCCCGTCGCTAATCGGATCGGCAGCTAGCTTTTCGATGAAGCCGGCACTCTTGGCTTCCCGCTGTATCCAATGGCGAAGATTGCCCCGGATATCATCATCTGTTGTCAGCTCGTTGCGCCCCTGACTGGCCTGAAACTCAAGCCGAAGGTTATCACCGGCGGTTTCTAGCTGGGCCTTCTCCAAGACCGCATCATTGTATGCCTCAACGTGTTTCATCGGGGTGTAGTAAAGCCCCGCACGCTTAGCCGCACGACGATACTCAGCCAGTCCCTGCCGAGCGGTGGCGTAGTTCGGGTCGTTCATCCAACGCCCAAGGCTGAACCGCTCATACTCTTTAATCGTTTCAGCGCAGATCGTTTTGCCACCAGCTGAGATCAAACGGCGATTAGCGACCTCAATAGGTTCGACCACCTTTGCCAGTGCCTCAACACGCCGCTCGGCCGCCGCCTGTGCGCGGCGGTTATCTCGCATGTCAGACTCTACCCGGTAATACTCCCGCCCCTTATCGTGGGTTGAGACGGCATCATAGGCCGTCTGGGCGCGGGCTTGGCCTCGCCGCTGATTACTAAGACGTTTGACCGGGTCAAAGGCATTGCCGCGCTTATCCGGCAGCCCAGCGAAGGGCTTTAAGCTGCCCGGCTCAAGCGCGCTCAGGTGACGATCCAGAAGGTCATTCAGTACGGCCATGATCGGCGCACGTTGGGCCTCTGCCTCCCGGGTTATTGTGAGGCGGTGATGACCGAGATCATTTTTGAGCGCCCCATAGTCCCGGGACAATCGATCAAGGTCACTGCGGACCATGGAGACGGTAGCCATAGCTACGAACCCTGCCGTATCGGGGCCTAGAAGCCCATCCCGCCACCGCCAGCATCAAAGGTCGAGGTTGGAATGCTGACATCAATTGACGGCACGCTGACATCGACACTGGGTGTGCTGACATCAACACTGCCAACACCACTGCCGATATCGACATGGAAGTCGCCAGCATCAACACCGGTGAGGTTGAAGTCGGCAATATCGACACCGGCTTCAGCGATGGTGCCCTCAAGACCGCTTAAATCAGGCTTGAGGTCGGTAAGATCGATACCCGCCTGGCTGGCCACATCCTCGCCAATGCTCAACTGCTGCGCAGCGAGGGCTGGGTCACTGTCATTCGAGGACAGGATGACCACCATCAGGGCCGCATACATCATCGTGGTGTCGGGGCCATTATCGATGCGGTGATTGCCGATCCCTTCGCGAATGCGGCTGGCATTCTTAGCCCGGACGCCCTGATAGCCGAGTTGGCCAGTGACCTTGTAGGCAATATCTTCAACGTCCACCCGGACGTTACGGCTTCGGGCGCGACCGAGCTTGCGCAGTGGATCAGACAGCTTCTTCCGGGTCGCCTGAATGCCATCCATCTGGCTACCGATATCGACAGCGATGGTTTCAAGCGCATCGGCCTTCACCGAACCAGCCAGGGTTTCGGTAACACCTGACTTGGGGAAGGTGCCGGCAATCTGCTCGGCATACTTCGTGTCATGGGCGCGTTGGCCGATGGCTTCGCGCAGCTTCTCTGCGATCTGATCTTCACCCAGCATGCGCCCTCGCAAGGTCGCCGCATCAAGCTCTAGCTGCAACTTCTCAACCGCGCTATTAGCGCGGGTGGCACCGGCGCTTAACTCACCATGCAGCTCCACATCCCGGAACGGGTTGCCGCTGGCGGTTGGCGTATCGCTCTTCGGCGCTTGGTCGAACAACTCTTTATGCTCAGCAATCGCCTTGCGGACCGCTCGATAAGATGGATCCGAGACATAGCGCCAACGCTGTTTGCCAGCGTAGTCATCCTCGGTATCGGGACCGATCAATGGTTTGCCATCGGCTTCCAGCTTCTTGTTCATGTCGAGCAATGGCTGGGTAATCTTCTCGTTACGCGTCAGCAGGCCGTTGGCGGCCTTGGCATGGGCCTGTGCCTCATCGCGCTCGGCTGTAATGGTCGCTAGATCGCGACCACGGTCATGGGCCTTTAGCTCCTCATAACCGGCAGTTGCCTCAGCAATATCGGTACGGATCGACGTGACCAGGCCAGGCAGATCAAGTGCTGGCTGATCATCAGAGGCCGGTGCATTGAAGCTGGTCAGATCCGGGCTGTTCGGTGCGGTGATGCGGGCGGCGGCCAATTTGCGAATGGCGGCAACGGTTGGTGCGCGCTGTTCTTTGGCGGCCTCAAGGGTGGCCGTCTGTTCCGCGCCCATATCTTCCAGCACCTTGTCCTGGGCGGCGATAAGGGCTTCGAATTTGGCTTTTACTTCGCTTCCACGGGGCATGGTCGAGGGTTCCTCAAATAACAACAGGCGGGGGGCTGCGCCGGAACGACCTCAAGGGGCTGATCAGCGATGGGGAGAGCCGCGTTGGGGCGAAGCAACCTTGATGTCAGTTAGTCACCACGGCGCGATGAAAACACCAATGGCCGGGATGGCTAAACCTTAGGGATATCTGCGCGTTTTTGGCCGCAGCTGATCCGGCGCCAAATGGGTTGGGCGTTCCGGCAGCGCATCGGTGGTTTGATCCTCAAGCACCGCGCGCATCTGCGCCTCATCGAGGTCATAGCCCATATTGCCCATAACACCGGCGATTAGGGGCGCCGGAATAGGCGTTTCTGCACTGGCGCCCGGGATATCAAACTGGTCGAGTTGTCTGGCCGTTAACACAGGATCAACACGCGGGTCGGCAGCCAGTTTCTCAGCGATCATCACCTTGTTCTCGGCAATGGTTGGGCCCGCAGGCCCATCGATGTCTGAGAGGATTCTTAAGATACCAGCCGCGTTGGCCATCAAGGCGGTGTCATGCACCTGATAGCCAATCATGGTGCGGTTGCGTTCATTCATATCCCGGAATGGGCGAACCTCACCGCGCACCCGGCCAAGCCCACTTTCAGCAAAGGCCAGATCCTGCGCATTCACCGAATGATCGAACATCGTCCGTGACAGGTTATCCAAGGCGGCGGCCTTCACCTGGCTTAGCACCGCATCGGCGAGTGCGGGGTCACCAGTTCGAACAGCCAGCGCCTCAAGCGCTAGCGGATCACGGAACCGCTCAACACCCTGGGCGATCACCTTCTCATCCACCTGACCCATGGACTGGGACAGGGTGCGCAGCTCAGCAATACGAAGTGGTTGGGCAAAGGTTGCCAGCTTGGCCTCGGCCTTCCCAATCAGCCGATCTGCTGCCTCAAGCCCGGCTAGGTTATCGCCAATCCCTTTACGAATGCGCGGCACGGAATTGGGGCGATCAGGGTGTACTCCCAATTGGATGTCCCGAAACGGTGGCAGCCGCCGTTCAGCCAGGATGATGTTTTTATGGACCTCAGTCATCGCCGCGCGCACAGCGCGATAGGTCTTGTCGGTGGCTAGCCGGAATGGATTAGCGATGCCGCCATAGCGGCTTTTGAATGAAGCTGCCGTGAGCGGTGTCTCACCTTGTTCCACCAACTGCTCATTAAGCTTGATCAGCGGCTTAAACAGCCTCGCGATATCAGCCTTGAAAGCCTCCGCCCCGTCACGGGTCCGCTGCCACAGGCGGACAGGCCGCTCAGCGCGCTCAAGCGGTATGCCGGTATCGACCTCGCGGAGGCGTTCAAACTGTTCCTGAGCAGAGGTGACCTCCGCCGCGAACTGTGCTCGCGCCGTCTCGATATCGAAGGCAGGTGCGGTTGGGGAGCCAGCTACGGAGAAGCTGTCCAGCGATGCCCCCTCACCCGCCATGGATCGACGGATTACCTTAGCAACCGTGTCATCAACAGCGTCATGAAGCGCCCGTTCAGCGCGGTTGCGCTCAGCACCTTGGACCATAAGTGACATGGCCAAACTGTGCTGCGTCTCACCAACAAAATGGTTGAGGCCCGGGCTGTTGAAGGGGGGCATGGGGAGAAGCCCTTTCAGGTGGCGGTAAACCGGATTGACGGCACCCTCGCACCTCTAAAAGAAAGAGCTGATGGAAAACTAACGACCCAGTACCCGCATTGCCTGATCAAGCCCATCAAGGGTCATGGGGTACATCCGATCCTCAAATATCTGGCGCACCAATGTGGTTGAGGTGGTGGTGCCCCAATACCGCTCTGGCGTTGGGTTTAACCAGATGGAATGGGGGAAAACCTCCCGCATTTGCTGAAGCCAGAAGCCGCCGGCAATCTCATTCCAATGCTCGACCGAGCCGCCGGGATGGGTAATTTCGTAGGGGCTCATCGCGGCATCGCCAACAAAGATCGCGCGGTAATCACTGCCATAGGTGTGCAGCACATCCATGGTGGGTATTACCTCGCTACGCCGCCTGGCATTGTCCTGCCATAACCGTTCATAGGGACAGTTATGGAAGTAGTAGTATTCCAGATGCTTGAACTCTGTTCGTGCGGCTGAAAACAGCTCCTCACAAATACGGATGAACGGGTCCATGGACCCACCAACATCAAAGAACAGCAGAACCTTGGCCGCGTTATGCCGCTCGGGCCGCATCTTGATGTCGAGCCATCCAGCATTCTCCGCCGTCGATTGCACGGTACCATCCAGGTCCAGCTCGGTTGGCGCACCAGTGCGAGCAAACTGGCGAAGGCGGCGCAAAGCCACTTTGATGTTACGGGTACCGAGTTCGATGCTGTCATCCAGGTTCTTAAACTCGCGTTTGTCCCAGACCTTCACCGCCCGCTTATGTCGGCTCTTATCTTGGCCGATGCGCACGCCCTCAGGATTGTAGCCATAGGCGCCAAAGGGGGATGTGCCGGCGGTGCCGATCCACTTGCTGCCCCCCTGGTGACGCTTCTCCTGCTCGGCCAGGCGCTCTTTCAGTGTTTCCATGAGCTTCTCAAAGCCACCCATGGCTTCGATCTCGGCCATTTCTTCCGGCGAAAGATGTTTCTCAGCCAGTTTGCGCAGCCACTCTTCCGGTAGGCTGGCAATGATCTCCTGCATCTCCTCAGCACTGGTCTCAATGCCCTTAAACTGCTCACCAAAGACTTGATCAAAGCGGTCGAGGAACCGCTCATCCTTCACTAGCGCTGAGCGGGACAGATAATAGAACTCATCCACTGAGAAGCGTGCCTCACCAGCGGCCAACGCCTCCATCAGCATGAGGTACTCTTTCAGGCTGACAGGCACCTTAGCGTCGCGCAGAGCTGAGAAGAATGACGGGAACATAAACGCGTTCGAACTCGCCTAAAGGGGTCGATAAGCCCCTGTTGCAATGAGATGCCGCCCCCAAGGGCGCGACTTAAAAATTGATCTAGATCAATGTTTTAGACCCCAGATCGGACTAGACAACCGCTGTTTGTTTCTTGCGCACCCTGAAATCAGGGCGGGCGCAGGACGTTGTCAAATATAGGGGAAGACAATGCGGTTCGTTAAGACAATCCCTGGCCTTGCCATCACTTTGGGTTTGGCCCTATCGGCTGTTGCCTATACCGGCGACGCTCGGGCCTCCGAGCCGTTTGTCGGTAAGCAGGCTGGCGACTTCATGATCCGTGCTCGCGGTATCCTGGTTGAGCCGGATGAAGATGCGAGCATCGATACAATCGGTGGCACCGTGGATATCGATGAGCAATTCGTGCCTGAAGTCGATTTCTCATACTTCATCACCGACCACATCGCGCTTGAGCTAATTGCGGCGGTGACCCCACATGATGTGACGGCCACCAATACCAGCCTCGGCAATGTGGATTTGGGTGACGTTCTGCTGCTGCCGCCGACCCTCACGCTGCAGTATCACATGCTGCCAGAAAAGCGGTTCAGCCCGTATGTGGGGGCAGGTGTTAACGCGACCTTCTTCATCGATGATGATGTGCCCTCAGGCGGTCCGGTGAACAGCATCGACTATGACCCAAGTGTTGGGTTCGCCCTGCAGGCCGGTGTCGATTACTTCATCACCGACAACATCCTGCTGAACTTTGATGTGAAGAAGGTCTTCATCAACACCGATGTGGATGTGAATACCGCCCTCGGCACCATCGGCGCCGATGTGGATATCGATCCATGGATCATCGGTGTGGGTGTTGGTTGGAAGTTCTGATCAACCACATCAGACAAAGACAGACGGGCCGAGGCGTCATCGCACCGGCCCGTTTTTCGTTTAAGCGTCTAGGGGCCGGAGGAACTGTCTATCATACCGACGGATACAGTCGGTCTCTTCTGCATATTTGAAAGCCGCCTGGCAGTCGGCATCCTGCATGCTTGCCTTCCGATATTCCTCATAGGCCGCGAGCGACGGGAACGAGAACAGGGCGACGGCTAGATCATTTGCACTCTGATGGGGCAGGAAATAGCCGTGGTGCTGGCCACCAAACTTTTCCACCAACGGAATCCAAAGCCGCGCGTAATGCTCAAACTCAGGGATTTTATTGGGGTTCAGCTCATATTGAATATAGCAGGTAATCATCGGGTCTAGCCCTGCTCACGCCGGTGTAGGAAGGCGAGACGCTCTAGCTGATGCACATCCTGCTCAGTCTTCAGCAACGCGCCGTAGAGCGGGGGCAGGACAGATTTAGCATCCGAAGACCGCAGCACCTCTGGATCGATTTCCTCAACCATCAGAAGCTTAATCCAATCCAACAATTCGGAGGTGGATGGCGGCTTCTTCAGGCCAGGCACCTCGCGCAGCTCATAGAAGGCGGTGAGCGCCTCTTTAAGCAGGCGGTCGCGCAGGTCCGGGAAATGCACCTCGACGATCTCGGCCATCGTCTCCGCATCCGGAAACTTGATGTAGTGGAAGAAGCAGCGGCGCAAGAATGCGTCGGGCAGCTCTTTCTCATTATTGGAGGTGATGAAGACGATTGGCCGATGCTTCGCCGTCACCGTCTGCTGCGTCTCATGGACATAGAATTCCATGCGATCCAGCTCTTGCAGCAGATCGTTGGGGAACTCGATATCCGCCTTATCAATCTCATCGATCAGTAGGACCGGGCGAACATCACTCTCAAGCGCTTCCCATAGCTTGCCACGCACGATGTAGTTGGCGATATCCTGAACCCGTTCATCACCCAGCTGGCCATCGCGGAGGCGGCGCACCGCGTCATACTCATAAAGGCCATGCTGGGCCTTGGTGGTGGATTTGATGTGCCACTCAATCATCGGCGCGCCGAGCGCCTTCGCCACCTCATGGGCCAGGACAGTTTTGCCTGTCCCCGGCTCCCCCTTGATCAATAGGGGCCGCTCCAGCGTGATCGCGGCATTGACTGCCACCTGCAGATCGTCGGTGGTGACGTAATCCTTCGTACCCTCAAAACGCATGGGGCCTACCTATTGGCTGCCGTTTGATTGCTCAAGCCGGTTCAGTTGATCGCGCAGGGCGCGGATTTCACGCAGGATTTCCTCTCGGTCATCATGAACGATGGCCTCGATCTCATGCTGCGCCTCATCCTGTTCAATCTGGATCGCACTGACCATCACGGCAATGAACAAGTTCAACATCGTGAAGGTGGCGAGCAGGATGAAGGGCACGAAGAACGCCCAGGCATAGGGGTGATTATCCATCACCGGGCGCACAATCTCATCCGACCACCCCTCAAGGGTCATGACCTGAAACAGGGTAAAGGCAGAGGTGGCGAGATTGCCGAAGAGCGGCGGGTTACTCTCACCAAACAGGTTGGTTGCCATAACCGCCGCGACATAGAAGAAGATCAGCATCAGGCCGAAAATCGAGGTCATGCCTGGGATTGCCGCCAACAGGCCCGCCACGACCCGACGCATGGACGGGATCGCGGAAATCAGGCGCAAAACCCGCAAAACCCGGAGCGCACGAAGCACAGAGAATGCGCCGCCATCGGGAATAAAGGCGATGCCGACGACAAAGGTGTCAAACAAGCTCCACGGATCACGGAAGAACCGGGAGCGATGGACATAAAGGCGGACGGTTAACTCAACCACAAACATCCAGAGAATGATGTGATCAATGAAGAGCAAGGTCGCGCCGATATCGGCCATGACACTCGGCACCGTCTCCATGCCAAGGATAATGGCGTTGATGATGATCAATGCGATCACCCCACGCTCCCAGAGCGGATGGCTGATCACCGCGCGCGCCTTAGCACGCAGCGGCGTGTCCATCCGATCCGCCTCAGACGCGTAGTACTTGTCCTCAAATAGGGGCATAGGAAGTAATAACCGGTGTGAACTTTAGGCTGCGGCTTCGCTGATCGCTTGCTCAACCGCGCTTAATGCAGCGTCCGCGGCGGCACCATCTGGGCCACCGGCCTGGGCCATGTCGGGACGACCACCGCCGCCCTTACCACCAACCGCGGCAGAGGCCGCACGGACCAGATCAACGGCGCTCACCTTGCCGGTCAGATCATCGGTAACACCGACAACGACCGAGGCCTTACCCTCACTGACCGCGACCAGCGCCACAACACCAGAGCCAAGCTTCTGCTTCATCTGATCCGCCAGCGGCTTGAGTTCCTTGGCTGGCAGATCGCTTAAGACCCGGCCCATATAGGCAATGCCCGCCACTTCCTTCGCCGCATCATCATTGGACGCGGCACCGGCACCACCTGCGGCGGCCAGCTGACGGCGAAGTTCGCTCACTTCCCGTTCTAGCTTCTTACGCTCATCCAAGAGTGACTTAACCCGCTCAGCGAGGTCGGCCGGTTGGGCCTTCACCGCCTCAGCGGCAGCGAGCAGATGCTTCTCTTGATCAATGGCAAGGTCGGTCGCCTCAGCGGCTGTTACGGCCTCAATCCGGCGCACACCAGCAGAGACGGCACTTTCCGCCACCACCCGCAGCGCACCGATATCGCCGGTCTGGGACACATGGGTGCCGCCGCAAAGCTCGATTGAGTATGGGCGGTTTGAGCCCTCCTCGCCCGCCCCCATGGAGACGACGCGAACCTCATCGCCGTATTTCTCACCGAATAGCGCCATGGCGCCAGTGTCCATCGCCTCATCAATCGACATAAGCCGGGTGCTAACCGCCGCATTCTCACGAATACGGGCATTCACCTCACGCTCAATGGCGACGAGCTCGTCAGCACTCACTGGCTTTGGATGCGAGATATCGAAGCGCAGCCGCTCAGGCGCTACGAGGGAACCCTTCTGGGCCACATGCTCACCCAGATGGCGGCGTAATGCCTCATGCAGCAGATGGGTAGCAGAGTGGTTGGCACGAATGCGGCTACGGCGCGTGGCATCGACATTCAGCTCAACGGCATCACCCTTGGACAGGGTGCCCGACTTAACAGTGACCGCATGGCAGAACAGATCGCCCAGCTTCTTCTGGGTATCGGTGACGTCCGCTTCACTTCCTTCACCGCTCATCACACCGGTGTCGCCGGTTTGACCGCCGCTCTCGCCATAGAATGGGGTTTGGTTGGTAACGACCCAGCCAGTATCACCGGTGGTAAGTTGCTCAACCTCTGCGCCATCCTTAATCAGGGCGCGGATCTCACCTTCAGCAGCTTCGGTGTCATAGCCGAGGAACTCGGTCGCTCCCTGCTGCTCACGCAGGCCAAACCAGATGGTCTCGGTCGCGGCATCGCCGGAACCGGCCCAGGCCTTACGGGCCTCAGCGCGCTGTGCTTCCATCGAGGCATTAAAGCCATCGGTGTCCACGGTCTTACCAACACCGCGCAGCACGTCCTGGGTCAGATCAAGCGGGAAGCCATAGGTGTCGTAAAGCTTGAACGCCACATCACCGGCGAGGACACCGCCATCACCCAGCTTGCCGCTCTCTTGATCCAGAAGGTGCAGGCCACGGGCTAGGGTCTTCTTGAACCGGCTTTCCTCAAGCTTCAGCGTCTCGGTGATCAGTGCCTCGGCGCGGCGTAGCTCTGGGAAGGCATCGCCCATCTGATTGGTCAGCGCCGTCACCAGCTTATAGATCACCGGCTCCTCAGCCCCCAGCAAATGGGCGTGGCGCATAGCGCGGCGCATGATCCGCCGCAGAACATAACCGCGCCCTTCATTGGAAGGCAGGACACCATCTGCAATCAGGAAGCTGGTCGCGCGTAGGTGGTCTGCGATCACCCGGTGCGACACGCTGCGATTCCCATCGGGATCCGTGTTGGTCGCATCGGCGGAGGCCTCAATCAGCGCCCGCATCAGGTCAATGTCGTAATTGTCGTGCTTGCCTTGGAGGACGGCGGCAATCCGCTCGAGCCCCATGCCAGTATCGATCGATGGCTTGGGCAGGTTGACCCGCTCTTCCTTGGTCACCTGCTCAAACTGCATGAAGACCAGGTTCCAAATCTCAATGAACCGATCACCATCCTCATCCGGGCTACCCGGAGGGCCACCGGGGATATGATCACCGTGATCAAAGAAGATTTCGGAACACGGACCGCAAGGGCCGGTATCGCCCATGGCCCAGAAATTATCTGAGGTTGGAATGCCGATAATCTTATCGGTGCTTAAGCCCGCGACCTTCTGCCAAAGGTCATAGGCCTCATCATCCTCCGAATAGACCGTGACCAGAAGCTTATCCTTTGGCAGGCCATAGTCCCGGGTGACGAGGTTCCAGGCGAACTCAATCGCGTTCTCCTTGAAGTAGTCACCGAAGGAGAAGTTACCCAGCATCTCAAAGAAGGTATGGTGACGGGCCGTGTAGCCGACATTCTCAAGATCGTTGTGCTTACCACCAGCGCGCACGCATTTCTGACTGGTGACCGCACGGCTGTAATCCCGGTGCTCAGCGCCCGTGAAGACATTCTTAAACTGCACCATGCCGGCATTGGTGAACATCAGCGTCGGATCATTGCGTGGCACCAGCGGACTAGAGTCCACGGGCTGGTGGCCTTCCGCTGCAAAGAAGTCCAGAAATTGCTGGCGGATGGCATTGGTGCTGCTGGCGGTTTTCTGGCTCATGGCGCGGGTCCGATTAGGGCGAATGATTTAGCAGTTTAGGCTCGTCGCAAGCGGGATTGGCGCGGCTGGCGCTAAAACGCATTGCGGCGCCGGTTTTACGCGGCGCCGCATATACTGTCTAGGCTTAGCCCGGCTTCAAGTTAGTCTTTTGGCCGGTCTTATTCGCTCTTACTCGGCGGCAACGCCACCATCGCTATCCTTACCATCAGCCTTATCATCATCATCTGGCTGCTCAAGGCCCATCATGGCATCGGCGACAAGGCCAGCATTCTGGCGGATCAGCGCCTCAATCTGATTGGCGATATCGACATTCTCTTTCAGGAAGCGACGGGCATTCTCACGCCCCTGTCCGATCCGCTGGTCCTTATAGGAGAACCAGGAGCCTGCCTTTTCGACCACACCGGCCTTAACACCGAGATCAAGAAGTTCACCGGTCTTGGAGATACCCTCGCCATACATGATGTCGAATTCGACCTGGCGGAATGGTGGGGCAAGCTTGTTCTTCACTACCTTAACCCGGGTCTGGTTACCCACGGTCTCATCACGATCCTTGATCGCACCGATACGGCGGATGTCCATCCGGACGGAGGAGTAGAACTTCAGCGCGTTACCGCCGGTGGTGGTCTCAGGAGAACCGAACATCACGCCGATCTTCAGGCGGATCTGGTTGATGAAGATCACCATGCATTTTGAGCGGGAGATTGAGCCAGTCAGTTTGCGCATCGCCTGGCTCATCAGGCGGGCCTGGAGACCTGGCTGGCTATCGCCCATCTCGCCTTCCAACTCGGCCCGTGGCACGAGGGCGGCGACACTATCGATAACCAGCATGTCGACTGCACCAGAACGAACCAGCGTGTCAGCAATCTCAAGCGCCTGCTCACCAGCATCAGGCTGGGAAATCAGCAGCTCATCAACATCACAACCCAGCTTACGGGCGTAAATGGGGTCCAGCGCGTGTTCCGCGTCGATGAAGGCAGCGGTGCCGCCACGCTTCTGACACTCGGCAACCGCGTGCAGCGATAGCGTGGTCTTACCAGAGCTTTCAGGCCCATAAATCTCAACCACCCTGCCCTTTGGCAGACCGCCAATGCCGAGAGCGATATCAAGGCCGAGTGACCCGGTGGGGATGGCCTCGATCTCAACCGCCTCGCGCTGCCCCAGCTTCATCAACGCGCCCTTACCATGGGCCCGTTCAATCTGAGACATCGCTGCTTCCAGCGCCTTTTGCTTATCCATATTATCCTGCTCAACAACGCGTAATGCTGATGACATATCCGTCCCTCCGGTTCTGGCACAGGTGGCGTGAAGGCTGCAATCGCCCTGAAACTGTGAGGAGGTTTGTACCATATTTGTTCTCATTGTCAATTTAGAATGAGAACATTTTAGAACATTGGATAGGAACGCTAGCCGACAGTGGCGGTTGCCCGATCAACAAGTTCGCTGCCTTCTGGCGGTCTGGCTGGGCCACCAGCACCGGCCGCAACCGCTTGCCCACCAACGGTTTTCCGCTTCAGCTGGAAGACATAAGAGATGATCTCTGCCACGGCCTGATAATGCTCTGGCTGGATCAGATCATCGATCTCATAGGCAGCATGGAGGGTCCGGGCGAGTGTTGGGTTTTCGACCACCGGTACCTCATGTTCAAAAGCGAGGTCACGGATTCGTAACGCCACCGCATCTTGCCCCTTGGCGACCACCTGCGGGGCTTCCATATCGGTACCGTCATAGGCGAGTGCGATCGCATAGTGGGTCGGGTTCGTAATAACCACATCGGCCTGAGGCACCGCGGTCATCATGCGTTGGCGGGAGCGCTCAACCCGCAGCTTACGAAGCCTGGCCTTAATCTGGGGATCACCCTCGGCCTGCTTCATCTCATCCTTCACCTCATTCTTGGTCATCCGCATCTTTTTGGTGAATTCATAGCGCTGATAAAGCGTATCGATCAGGGCGATAATGGCCATGACAAACAGGGCCCCGCCAGCAACCTTAAGCGCGAAGATATAGACGGCGGCCAGCGCCTCACCGATCGTGATGCCGGTATAGGCCGAGAACGTCTCCATCACCGGCCACATGATGATGACGGCAACCAGGCCGATCACCGCAATCTTGACGATCCCCTTCAACAGTTCAACGAACTGCGAGAGGGAGAACATGCGCTTAACCCCTTTGATCAGACTGATCTTTGAGAGCTTTGGCGCCATGGGCTCGACGGTAAACAAAAGACCAAACTGCATCGGCCCAGAGATCAGGGCGAAGATGACAAACATGGCAAGCGGCAGCGAGAGCGCGATCAGCACATCGGTGACCAGTTCCGAGAGGATGTCCCCCACTGACGCATCATCAATCGTCAGCGTATGGGCCTGCTGGAAGACTGAGCCGATGAGCTCATAGATCGAGTTGATCGAGAACGGCGCAAAGGTCAGCAGAAACAGCGCACCGCCCAGCAAGATCATGAAGTGGTTAACCTCTTGAGAGCGCGCGACCTCACCTTTCCGGCGGCTATCGCGCAACCGTTTCTCGGTCGGTTCTTCAGTCTTGGTTTCCGGATCCTGTTCGTCCGACATACCATCTCACTCTTGGCGCCTTCCCCTTCGCCTCGCGATCAGTCGCCAGGCAAATCATCGGTCAGGGGCCGTTTAGGAACATAGCCACTTCATTGTCAGCATAGGTCAGCCAGACCATCATGATGGCGCTGACACCCAGTAACAGCATGATGATACCACCCAATTGCTGAATCGGCAGGGCGACAAAGAAAATCTGCATCTGCGGCATGACCCGGGCCACTACGCCCAGGGAAAGGAAGAATAGCAGGGTGATGATAATGAATGGCGCCGCCAACTGGGCACCGAGTGCAAAACTATCCATGGTCTTACGCCGGACCAGATCAGCCATATCGCCAACCGGCAGCGGCGCACCTGGCTCAAACACATTGTAGGTGTCGGCCAGGGCCATAAACATCAGATGGTGCAAATCACTGGTGAATAGAAGCGTCAGGCCCGTGGTCGCCAGCATCGCGGCCGGCAGGGATGACTGCGAGTTAAACATCGGGTTGAAGAGGAACGCATTCGCCAAGCCAATGTTAAGGGCAATAATCTGCCCGGTGACCTCAAGTGAAGTCAGGACCAACCGCATGACGGTCCCGAACAGCGCGCCAATGATGATCTCTGAGAAGATCAGAATGGCCAGCATGTCCACGGTTTGTGGTTGTGGCGGCAGGCGATCCTGCAAAACTGGGGTCAGGATCAAGGCAATCGCGAGGGCGAGCAGCAAGCGCACCCGTGCCGGAACGGTGGTATCGCCAAGCCCCGGGATTAGAAAGATCGCGGCACCAAAGCGGACAAAGATCAGCATGAAGGCAAACAAGCTGCCCGAAATAATCTGATCGAGTATCTCCAGCATGGGCGGCCCCTTGCCCTACCCGCCCAATGAAATGATGCGATCAGCGATGACCTGCATAAAGGTCTGCATCACCGCAACGATAAAGGGGCCGAGGAACAGCAGGCTAATAAACACCGCGAAAATCTTCGGCACGAAGGTCAGGGTAACTTCCTGGATCTGCGTCAATGCCTGGAACAAGGCAATGGTGAGGCCGACCACCAGTGATACGAGCATGATTGGGCCCGAGACCTGAAGCAGCACGGTCAGCGCCTCGGTAAGCGCATCAATGACGTCGGATGATTCCATGGATGTGCCTCGTAATGGTCAATCGGACGGTACGGTGATGATCGCATCACCTCGCCACAAGGGGTATCACGTGGCACCAAGCCGGGCCAAATATCAGCCCCAGATATGATGAGGCCCAAACAGCCTACATCGGCATCCGCAGAATTTCTTGATAGGCGCTAATCATCCGGTCACGGATGGAAACCACGGCTTGCAGGGTAACCTCGGCATTATTGACCGCCATCACCACATCGGTGACATCAGCCTGCCCGATGACGGCCGCGGCACTCATCCGCTCGCCCTGACGCATAGTTTCGACGGCCTGAGTCGCACCGCTGCGAACTAAGTCACCAAAGGTTGGGGGCGCCACATCACCCTGGATGCCTGGCGCCTGCGGGCCATTGTTTTGGTTTTCATCTGGCCCTTGAACAAAGCGTCTGGACGCTGCGTTATAGGCGTTTAGGGCTGATTCAAAACTTATCGCCATTCTAGCTCATCCCGTCTTGGGCCGTATTGGCCAATCTGGCCTGTTTGGTGCCCTTCATATATGGGCAAGTTCTACCCGGTCGCTTTTTGCTTAACCGTTAATTCAAGTGAGCCACAAATCCCTTAGCGGCGCAACAGATCGACCGTGGAGTTGATCATACCGCGGCTCATTTCGATCATGCTGAGATTAGCCTCATAGGAGCGCTGGGCTTCCCGCATATCGGCCATCTCAACCAGCGTATTCACATTTGGCCGCAGCACATAACCTTGCTGGTCAGCGGCCGGATGCTGAGGGTCATAAACCCGCGGCAATGGGGAGAAGTCCTTGCGAATACGGTCAATTTCGACCCGGTCGGTCATGCTGGCACGATCCAACTCGTTCCGGAAGGTGATGGTCTTCCGGCGGTATGGCAGCTCATCCGGGGTGGAGCCGGTGGTGTTCGCATTGGCCACGTTCTCAGTGATCACCCGCATGCGCGTGCCTTGTGCTCGAAGGCCGCTTGCTGCGATGTCCATTGCGTTCTTGAGTTCCATCTTAACTCTCCCACTTTCCGGCCCTTAATCCAGACCGGCAATAAAATCCCAGTTAGCGATTAGGCGCCGGAGGTCCGGAGGGCCATGCGCATCATGCTGACTTGCTTCTCGTAGATACGGCTCATCAGCGTATGGTCCATTTGGGTTTGGTTACCCTTGATGATCTGCTCTTCCATCACGACGCCGTTGCCATCAGGTGCACTCTCATAATGCAGGCGCTGCTCTGGGTCGCGGAATGGCCGCGGAGAGCCCAGTGTGCCTTCCATATGCTTGGCGCTAGTGGCGGTTAGGGTCATCTGATGGCGACCAACGGTTTCTTCGAAAGTGAAGGGACGCAGGTCGCGCGGCACGTAATGCGGGGTGTTGGCGTTCGCGATATTCTCAGAGATCACGCGCTGCCGTTGAGAGAGATAGTGCATCTTCTCATTGAGCGCCCGGTGCAGTGTCAGTGATGACATGTCCATGGTGTTAATCCCTTGAAAACGGCTATTCCAGCCAATCCAAACTTATCTTGGCCCTGTACATGCATGGACCGTGCCAAACCCAATATCTGATTGCCTGGGACAGCCACTGGGCACAGAATGGGTAAGCAACCGGCAGAACCACCGGCGGGACCATGACGGATCAAAAGCAGATAGCGGGCCAAAAGCAGCAGAAGGACGTAACCCTCGCTGGCGGCACCAAGCCAGAGGACGGCGACGGTAAAACCGCTGTCGCGCTCAGCTATGAGATTGGCGGCGAGAATCTGCCTAAGGTTGTGGCCACGGGTCGTGGGCAGTTGGCAGAGGACATTGTGCGCCTCGCCTTTGATGCCGGCGTTAAGGTGCGTGAGGACGCGGACCTTGCCCAGCTGCTGGTGACCCTGGATCTGGATACTGAGATCCCAACTGAAGCTATGGAAGCCGTCGCTGAGATCCTCGCCTATGTCTATAAGGCCAACGGCAAGATGGCAGAGATGAAGGAAGCGGCCGACGCGCTCAACGCGGCCGAAGCAGCACGAGAGGCTGCCGGCGAATCCGAGGCCGATCCGGTCGATCAGGGGCGCCGAAACCTAGCACAGAAGGTTGATAGAGCTGCCCGCCCGGATAAACCGGGCGAGACAAGCGCCTGATCTTTAACATTCATCCCCAAAGATGTGATCGGCCTGCCTTGCCCCGCTGGCCTGGATCATGCTTGATCGATGCAATGCGGCGCGGATTGCGCCCCCATTAGATCAGGCCTGTAGCAGTCCATGGATATCGTTGATTACACCCGATACATCGCCGCCTTGGTGTTTGTGATCGCGGCTATTTTGAGCCTGTCCTACCTGCTGCGCCGACTGGGTGGTGGCCGCTTTGGCATGGTGTCTGTCGCCAAGTCTGAACGACGCCTGAAACTGCTTGAGATCATGCCTTTGGATGCCCGGCGCCGGCTGGTGCTGATTGGCCATGACGACCGGGAACATCTGATCCTACTTGGTCATGAACGGGATCTCGTAGTTGAGGTTGGGCACGCCCCCAACCCCATGGGCAGTGGACCGGCCAAGGCCGCCTCAAAGGGCAGCAAAGCAACCAAGTCACGCTACATCCCAGCGTCCCAAAGCGCTGATGACAATCGAGATGAGGGTTAATGATGGCCAATCGCCAAGCTAGTAACGTGAAATCTCGCCCCGATACGACGCGTTGGTATCAAAACCCAGCCCTGCGCACTGCATTTCGGCAGCTGGCAATATCACTGGTTGCCACAATCGTTGCCGGCGGCCTTCTTACCTGGACCGCGGGGATTGCAGAGGCGCAGCAGCTCAATCTCGACTTTGGCGAGGGTGGCAGCAGCACCTCACGTATCATTCAGTTGCTGGCGCTGCTGACCGTTATCTCATTGGCGCCCTCTATCTTGGTGATGATGACATCCTTCACTAGGATTGTTGTAGTTCTCTCATTCTTACGGAACGCCATGGGTGCGCAGCAAACGCCGCCCAACAACGTCCTAATTAGCCTGGCGCTGTTCCTGACCCTATTCATCATGGCCCCAACCTTCGAGGCCGCCTATCAGGCAGGCATCGTGCCGCTGATCAACCAAGAGATCTCAGAGGCTGAAGCGTTTCAGCGGACCATGGTGCCGATGAAGCAGTTCATGCTGGCCAACACCCGCGATCAGGATATCAGCCTGTTCCTCGATATCGGCCAGGTTGAACCACCAGAGAACAGCGTCGACACCCCGCTTCAGGTCGTGATCCCTGCCTTTATGATCTCTGAGCTACGCAGGGCCTTTGAGATTGGGTTCCTGCTGTTCTTGCCATTCCTAGTGATTGATATGGCTGTAGCATCCGTCCTGATGTCGATGGGCATGATGATGCTGCCACCGATCATGGTGTCGCTGCCGTTTAAGATCATCTTTTTTGTGCTTGTGGATGGCTGGTATTTGGTTGCTGGCTCGCTGGTTCAGAGCTTCAACCAACCGGTCTTAGGCGGCGGATAACCGCCGCCCCTCTTCCCGCATCAATCGGCTTAGTTGGTCGGCACTTCCGCCGTCTGATCAACCTGCCCTGCCCGCGCATCCAGGTTATCGTCCATAACCGCTGCTTCGTCTTGAATGCGGCTATAGCTGCCTAGGAATTCGCTGAACAGATCAACCTCGCTGACCTGACTTTGCAGCGTGTCTAGGTCGGCCAATAGCACGCCACTGCCTTGGCGGGTCACGACCCGGAACGCATCGGCAAGCGGGCTAAGGGCCATCGCGTCACCATAGGTCTCACGCAGGCGGTTCAGGCCGGGTTGTTGATTGGCCAGGGCCAAGGCAACAGCCGAGTTCATGACCAGCTGTGCGTCACCAGGGGCCAGCGGTAGCCCAGTTTCAGGCGCTGGAGGCAGCAAGCCGTTTAATGCGCTGGCCGCAACTGACCAGCGATTGAAACGCCAGCCAATATCAGCACGCAGACGATCAGCCGCTGCGGTAGACAAGCCGCTAATACTGGCCAAGGCTTGATCAGGTTCACCCATCTGCTGATAAGCGCGACCTGCAAGCAGGGTCCGCTCCTCGATCAGATTAACCGGTAGGCTTTCGCTAACATCACTGATCTCTAACGCCTCAAGCGCCAGTTCAGGCAGATCATCAAGTAGGCGGACACCGGCAAGGCGGGCACCAAGCCGGGCGCGCTCAAGGCCAGTTACCCGGAACTCAACTTGCTGCTGCAGGATCTCGCCCGCCTCTCCCAGCAAATCGACCTCAATCAGTCGCTCCGCTAGGCGTTGAATGACCTTGTCACCGGTTTCACCAATTGGGTTCAGTTCCCGGAACTCGTCAAACAGGCCATAAGCCTGAACTGGCGATAACTCATCACTATCACCATCAACAAATAGACGGCGGAAAGCTTGGGCCATATCACCGGTCAAAACCTGTGACTGTTGGCTGCCTGGGAAGTAACCGGCAGACCGGCGCAGCAGTTCAAAGCCGGCAAAATAGCTGCCGGTATCGAGATAAAGGGTGCCAAGACGGCGCAAGATGGCTAGCTCGAGCGTATCGCCACGCCAAGCAAAGCGAAGCTGCTCGAGGATCTCGATAGCCTCTTCAGGCGCCATGGCACCAGTGGCAAGGCCTGCCTCGATCAGGCCGTACTGGGCCTTCACACGGTACAGCTGGTCGGTGCCACTGTCGGCAACCTGCTGCCAGAGCGCTTGTCCAGCCTCCACCTCACCTTGCCGCTGAAGGATATCACCACGTAGGAAGTTGATAGCGCTGCGGTTAACCCGAACCAGCTGCCCGCGTCGGTCCAGATCATCAACAATAGCCTGGGCTGCATCAATCTCACCGATGAACAGCAGCGATTCTGCCATCAGCCCCGCAACCTCGCGGTACAAGCCACTCGGGTACTCGAGCACCAGATCACCGGAACGGGCGAACTCTTGGCCAGCCTCAGTCCAGCGCCCCAATCGAGCCAGGGCTAGACCACGCCAAAGCGCGGCTTCCGGATGGATCTCAAGCGCTTGAATATTGAGGTCGTTTAAGGCACGGCGACCACCGCCTTCCAGCGCCGTCGCAGCACCGCGCAAGGCTAAGACTTCAGGTTGCTCAGACAGGTTTGGCGACGCCTCGATTGCGAGCCTAATTAAGCCGCGCGCCTCAGCGCCAAAACCATGGGCAAAATACAGCCGGGCTAGATCGATGTAACCGGCGGCCCGATCTTCAGGGTTCTGTGCTGCGGTCTGTTCTTGAAGCCGAGAGCGGCTGATATCGAATGCCGCAATCGGACCGCGTTGCCAGGTCGTGATATCAAAGAGGCGCAGGCCATCCACAGTTTCTGGCGCATTGGGCGCTGCGGCCAGCAGGGCCTGACGATCAGCAGAAAGCAGTAGGCCGTCTGGTGCCTGAACCTTAACCGTTTCAGTACCAGCATCAACCACCAGCTCATTAATCAGCGGGCGGATCACGACACCCTGTACAGCTGGTAGGAACTCAAGCTGTGGCAGCCGGCGCGCCTCACGAACGGCACGACCGGGCTCCAACGCTGGGACCAAAACCAGGCGATCCCCGATGGTTGGGTCGATCATCTCAATGGTTTGGCCAGTTACCTCAATGCCCACACTCAGACGCTTACCGGCGGAAACATCTGTTCCTTCGATCTCAATCCGTGCGGTGGGGGACGGTGTAACCGTTGGTGACAGCGCGATCTCCCAGACCTGCCCCTCACGCTTAACCCGCGGGTGCAGTCCTGGTGGCAGAGGAAAGCGATAGGCGGTACCGCCCTCAACAGCGTAGACATCAGCGCGGCGAAGCTGCCCCGCCGCAGGTCCTTGAACCAACGGGGCCACACTCATCCCCGTTGCGGGGAACACGGCCCAAAGCGCGTCTGCCCTGGTGAAGACAACCGCCCCAACAGGTACATTCGGGTCAATTCGGATCACCGTGACAGCGCTATCGGCAGCATCCTCGCCGTCAGCAGCCTCAATTGTGCCATCCGTCACCTCAATGAGGTCGATGGTGGCATCGGCAGCGATAATGGCGGCGCCGATATCATCGCCATCATTAACGGCTGTCGCGGTAACAGTCTCGATATCGGTCTCAGGCGATGCAACGACGGCGCTATCCGCATCTAGGACCGGTTCGGCGCCAGCAACCGCGGTCGCCGTCTCTGCTGGCGGTTGTGGCGTCACTACGACCGGCTGTTGAGTTGCAGGCGGCGCCTCTGGAACTGGTGGTGGTGCAACTGGCTCAACGGCGGCCTCCACCTGGGCGGAGGTTTGCTCTGCGACCCGTTCGCTGCTCGCGACAATGTCGAGAACAACCTTCTGCTCAAGACGGAAATCACGAAGCTCGCTGCCCTCGGGCACCGTCATTGTTAAGGCAAGGCCATTGGCCCCGCCCACATCCCGGATGGTTTCACCAAAGCTGAGGCGCATAAACCGAACCGCCGCCAAATCGGCACGGCCGGGGGCATCAAAGCTGATGGTGACCTGATCACCTTGCCGGTCGATTGAGTAATCAACTGCCTGTTCCCAATCGAAGACAAAGCGATCGAACTCGGCATGCTTACCAGCACGCACGGTGATTGTTGGAACGGCGGTCGTTCCAGACTCTGTAGCCTGGGCCACCTGCCCAACATTTATTTCTATAGGGTTGAGTGCCTGGCTAATATCAGCATCAGAAAGCAGCGGGGCTCCATCAAACACGCCCTGATTCGCATTGGCACCAGACGCTGCATCGAGCAGATTAAAGGGCGCATCACTGGCCGGAACACCATCAACACTCTGGGCGAAAACAGAGGGGCCGACCACGATCGCACCGACGGCCAAGGCAACCGCAATACTGGTCCCCTTAAGCCAGGAAAACGGCGCAGAAGCCCGCGGCGCGCAAGGCGGCGGGCTGGATTGAACACTGTCTGTCTTAGTGGTCATCGGGTCAGCCATGGGGCTAGTTCTACGCATCCATGCGGCATAATACGAGCCGCGATTGCACTCAATAAGGCGAACCCTAAAGATCGGAACGATCTAAGGGTACCTATTGAGTAGCCTCTGGATCGATGACGATATCAACCCGCCTAGCCAATCGATAGCGCTCTGTCTGTGGCAGGGTGGCCGGTAGGTCACCATATCGACCGTCGCCCATGCCTGCGATGACCATATCCTCCCGATATCCGCCAGATCGCAAGAACCTGCCCACAGTGACAGCCCTCGCCAGGGACAGCTCCCAATTCGATGGATAGGCACCAGAACGGAGTGGAGTCGGGTCGGCATGTCCAAACAAACGCACCTGATTCTCAATCCCAGACAGCATCTGTGCGATTGGCTGAACCGCCGAACGCCCCTCTTGGGTTAACTCGGCGCTGGACGCTTCAAACAGGGTGTCGCCAGGCAATGACAGGACCAGCTGATCCTCCGTCCGGTTCAAAATGATGTCCGGCGCATCTGCTGCTTCATCCAACTTCTGCCGAAGCAGTGAGACCAGGTAATCAAGATTGGCCGCTTGCGGAATATCGAGCACGGTGACGTTGCGTTCGGCATCAGGACGCGGTGAGAGCTCCTCTTCCTCAACCACCGGCTGATCGGTTTGCGTTAGGGCAGAGACAACCTCTTGCCAGGTGTCTTCATCCGGGACGGACATCGCAAACAGCATCACAAAGAAGGTCAGCATCAAGCAGACCAAATCAGTGAAGGTAACCATCCAGGCGGGGGCATCCCCCGCTGGGGTTGCCGTCAATTGGGCGCTATTGGCATCCGCACGCATGAATCTCACTTCCGGTCACAGGCCTCTATTCTATCGGGCGGCAGCCTTTGAGGCTACTCTGACGCTGCCTGTTCAGCAGAAGTTGATGTCGAGTTGACCACCGGCACAACAACTGGTGCGTCATCCGGACGGAACTCAAAGAAGAAATGCACCTCATTCCGAAGCCGTTGGCGCACACCGACCGAAATCGAGGAAGCTGGCGCATTAAGGGCGGTTAGACCGCGGGCGAAACGCCCGGCGCGGCGCACGGCAAGGTCACGGTCACCTGCACTGCGTCCTAGTGGGATCACCATATCAAGATAATAGCCGCCATTGTCAGCTGGACGGGTTAGAGCTTCAGAGACCCGACCTAAGAGGCCAGCTGCTTCGATACGGATATCACTGCTGCCAGGGTCAAACAGACCGTCTTCGGGCACAGCAATGACCATGCTGTCCCCCTGCTTCACCACCCGGACGCGGGTAAACTGCAGCTCGTCCCGGAACACCTTGTCGACCACTTCAAAGAAGTCTTCGCGGGCAATCTGGCTACCATCGCGGTTCGTTACTGCCTCATCAGCCAAGAGTAGCTCAGGTTCAACCTCGAAAACCTCATCAAGGCTAAACAGCACCTGATCAATCTTCTCAGATTCAAATTTTGAGATGGCGACCAACAGAATGAAGAAGGCCAACAACAGCAGGAACAGCGCCAGCGCCATAACAGTGGCGGTGCCACCGCTACCACCGGCTTCTTCACCGCCAGACGGGTCGTCGGCAAGGGACATGACGTTAGTTGTCTAGATCTGCGAGAAGCTTATCGATCGCGTCTTGATCGATTGCTGAGCCAGGCAAGGCAGGACCATTGAGGAGTTTCATCCGCTCATGATCATCAAGCTCAGCCTCTTCACTGACTGGCTCACTTTGCGGGGTCGGCAGCGGCGCGTTCCCAAACACATCCAGAAGCTCGTCAATGCGGGTCTCTAGATGCTTCAGCGTGCGAACCACTTTTGAGATGCGCTGCCCAGTGATGTCCTGGAAGTTGCAGCTCTCATAGATTTTGGTGACGCCCTCAACGACACCCTCTCGGGCCTCGCCTTCTGGGATTTTCGGCACCACCTGCTCAATGCCCTCACAAGCATCAAGAATGGAACCGGTCGCATTCTCAGTTGCTTGAACAACAGCATCCAATTCATCAGATGCGTTAGCAATGTCAGTCATCTGCCGTTCAACCGGCTGAATGGCTGCAATCTCAAGCTTGGCGGCTTTGATGTATTGGGCAATCGCGTCGAGCTCGGAATAGAGCTTCACGTTACTGGCGCGAAGATCACCATCCATGGAGCCGATCACATTGGAAACAATCGCCGCGACATCGTCACGGGTAAGTGGCTGACTGGCCTGACGGTGTGCTTCGATGATTTTCTCGGGCAGTGGGCGGCCATCAGCTGAGCGACGAGTGCCGTCACCACCTAGCCCACCTGTTGCGTCGTGATCTGTCATCTATCGAATTACTCCAGGCTGATAAGGGTCAGGCCTGCCTCTCTCAAAGACCAGCCAAACACCACAGCCACTACCAGCGTATTGAGCGCCCCCGCGTTTAGCGCCTATCAAACCAACTTATAAAACCAGACGCTCGCGCATCCGTTATCAAATACACTGCCACTTTTTCGCCACAAAGACAATTCGCGGCAATGGCGGGCAAAAAAGAACCAGCGTTTGAGGCCAATGGCGACTTTTAGAAGCCGCCAAAAACCGCACTGATTTTTTGTTTCAACGTCTCTGCGTTGAACGGCTTAACGATATAGTTGGTCACGCCGGCTGCTTTAGCCGCGACCACGTTTTCAGTCTTACTCTCAGCCGTAATCATAATGAACGGCGTCTTCGAGAGACGATTATCAGCACGCACCTCTTTCAACAGCTGCAGACCGGTCATGGGCTCCATATTCCAATCGGAAATGATCAACCCATAGTCCTTATCGCGCAGCTTAGTCAGTGCGGTCGCCCCATCAGAGGCCTCATCAATCTGCTGAAAGCCGATTTGTTTCAACAAGTTACTAATGATGCGAAGCATCGTTTTGTAGTCGTCGACAACCAGAATTGGCATATTCAAGTCAATAGCCATTCATAAACTCCATCACGCCGGTCCCCTCATTACCCCTGCATTCCATAATGCAGACATTGGTTTAGCAGCTTGTTTAAAAGCGCGTAACCACGTCAGTTCATCATAGTTTGTCGGCGATTTGAAAGCGGTACCCAGTTTGGATCACCCAAGACACAGCTATGAAGCCTACCGCCGACGCATTCAAAGTCCAGAAAAAGTCCCTACTGGACGTTAATTCGAGTCGGAAAATCGATACCCGGTGTCCTCAATCCAACACTATTGGACCTCGATCGCGTCGGGAAGACGACGCCGATCAGCAAGCTGCAGGGTCACGTCTTTCGCCCGGTTAGGCTGCATTTCCGCCAAAATTGCGGCAGAGCGCACCTGCTTCATCCGCACGACCACATCTAGCAACACGTCCATGTCGAGGCTATCGAAGATTCGTGCCGCGTCTTTTGGTTTCATGCTCTCATAAATCGCAACCAGATTGGCCAGCTGGGCTTCCTGTTGCTCTGAGTGCTGATCAAGCAGCTGTGAAATCTGATCACGGAGCGCGGTCAGCTCGGTCAGCTTTTCCTCAAAACGGGCCTCGGCTGCATCTAGCAGGGCAGCCCGCTGGTCGAGCCCACGTTCGCGATCGTTCAACGCCTGGCGACGCTCGGACAGTTCTTGCAGCAGACGCAGCTCAGAGCGGGTTAGCTCACGTTGCTCTGGATCGAACCAGAGGTCTTCCTCAGCTGCGTCAGCGCCATCAGCCGTGGCCGCAACCTGATCAGACATTGTGTCAGCATCAGCCTGGGCAACTTGTTCGAAACCCGCCTCACCGCCAGCGGCAGTCTCTTCATCACCATCCGCAGCACGGGCCTGGGACAGGGTCACCACAGCGTTGAAATCTAGCGGGTCACGGGACAGGCTCTCGCCAGTCACCACATCAGCCACACGCGCGCCCATCACGACAAAACACATGATGACCAGTATGGGCAGCAATCTGATTGAGGGAACCATCGTCCTACTGTGCCTTTTGCTTTTTAAAACCGTGGCGGTTGTTAGCTTCTCTAATCCACCAGATGCGGTGGCCTCTTGAGAGACCAGCACAAATCATACCAATTCTATCGCATGTTCTGCAGGGCCTTAAGCAGCTCCTGCTCGGCGCGGCTTCGTCCCTCGCCACGGCCAGCCTTGCCATCACCACCGGTGCTGTCCCCGCCTTCATCGGCGGCTGCCGCTTCAATTGATCCAGGTGCTGGGGCATCAGGATCAAGGGGTTGTGGTTTTGCCGGGGCCTGGTTCGCAGCAAGCGGCGGTGGTGAGCTTGGTGCGACCGACTGGGTCGCAGGCACGTCACCATAGTTCGGCAGCTCTCGCCCACCCTCGACCACGGCTTCGAGCCGCTCGGCGAGGCCGTTGCCGCTCTCAATCATGAGCTTCAACTCATCCGTCAGAAGCTGCGCACGCTTTGTGTCACCATCGAGCTTCTGGGAGGTCTCCCCCGCCGCCTTATGGAAGTTGCGGATGGCGAGCTCGGCTTTCGCAGATGCTTCAAAGAATTGCTTGATGGACGCATCCATCTCTTTCCGGGCTTCGCGCAGCACCGTCAGCTTGCGTGACAGGCGCGCAGCTTGAACGATCACGGCGATCAAAAGGCCGATAATGGTGACGTCCAGAATGAGGCTAAGGATATTGCCCATGCGTTTTGCTTCCCCTGGCCCCTGCCACCACAAACAAATGGCGTTTAAAGCAGTTGCCCGATGCCGACGTTACCGTCGCTTGGCCGTCGCGCCCACACGCTGACGACATGTTGTTATTTGGCTCAAAGCCGGTGCAACGCAAGATTAGAGGCACCGGCCTGTAAAGTCACGGTTACAGCCCGCCCCATATCATGGCAGAGGCAAGCTGCTAAGCCGTTAATCAATCAGATCATCATCTGTATCATGCTCGATACGAACCGCGATCTTGCCATTCTTCTGGCCCATGCGAGCGAGGAACATTGTCCGTTCACCACATCGCAGGTCAATTAGATGCTCTGGCCCATTTGGCAGCACGATCTGCGTACCAGGGGTCCAGTTCAGCAAACTGTTCAACCGGACGGTCATCTCACCAAGGACCGCCTGTAGATCGATATCGGTCTGGTAAAGCTGTCCCGCCAAGTGCTCCTCCCAGATGGAGTCACGACCGAACTTCTCACCCATGAACATCTGCAGCAGCAGCTCACGAATTGGCTCTAGGGTCGCGTAAGGCAGCATCAGCTCCATACGGCCGCCGCGGTCTTCCATATCAATACGGAACTTCGCCAGGACGCCGGCATTCGCGGGTCGGGCAATCGCGGCAAATCGTGGGTTAGTCTCAAGACGGTCAAACCGGAAGGTGACCGGAGACAGTGGATCGAACGCAGCGGAGATATCCGCCAGCACCACATGGACCATGCGCTCAACAAGATTGCGCTCAATCGTGGTGTAAGGGCGACCCTCAATCCGCATTGCGGCGGTGCCACGGCGACCGCCAAGCAAGACGTCAACGATCGAATAGATCAGCGCACTGTCGATAACCAACAGGCCGTAATTGTCCCACTCCTCCGCTTGGAACACGGCAAGCATTGCCGGGAGCGGGATGGAATTCAGATAATCACCAAAGCGAACCGAGGTGATCTGGTCAAAGCTGACCTCAACGTTGTCGGAGGTAAAATTCCGCAAGCTAGTGGAGAGCAACCGGACAACCCGGTCGAACACCACCTCAAGCATGGGTAGACGTTCGTAGTTAACGAGCGCGGAGTTAACGAGCGCCTTAACGCCTGACGTCTCAGAGTCGTCGTCCTGATCCTGGTCAAAGCCAAGAAGACTGTCGATTTCGTCCTGGTTGAGGACCCGCGTGGGCGCCTCGCCATCACCGAACTCGTCGTCACCCTCCGCCAGCGCGGCCCATTCTGCCGCGAGGCGCTCCTCTTCGCTCATGCCATCGACGTCACTCATGGCCTTCTTACCCCTCAATACCTTCAACCGCGCCAATCAACGGCGCAGCGCTTCTAGGCATAGCTATGCAGTTTTCGTACCGTTTTGCCCAAACCCCTCAAAAAAGCGGGATTACTGGATCAAAATTTCCCGGAACAGCACGTTACGCACCCGCGCTGGGAAAGCAGCCTGACTCACCCGGCTGAGCAGCTCAGTCCGCAGGCGATAGACACCGGCTGACCCCTGCAGATCCTCAACGCGCAACTCACGCAGATAGGTTTGGAACTCATCGCGCACCCGCGGCATCAACTGCTGCACACGGTTCAGGTCAGACTGCCGCTCGAGCTCAAGGCTGATGCTCATCTTCAGAAAACGCGGCTGCCGCCCCTCGGTGTTGAGGTTGACCAACATGTCTTCCAGATCGAGGAAAAACGCACCGGCACTGGCAGCGCCCTCACCCTCGCCCTCACCTTCCGCCTCAGCGGTCTGGGCTGGCGGTGGAGCCGTGCCAAGTAGGCCATCAAGCATGCCGGTGAAGTAAAGCCCACCACCGGCACCAAGCAGCAGAATGATCGGCACTAATATAAGGAGTAGGATCCGCTTACCGCCGAGGCGCGTCCGGCTGAGCTCTTCAACCTCATCCGCGCCGCCATCTTCCTCCATCGTCAAATCAGACATCGATTATTCCTGTGCTTCATCGTTAGGGGCGCCAGCAACGACACCTATTCGCGTTACCGGCAATCCGCCTCCGGATGGATAACGATAACCAATGCATGGCCATCATAGCCGACCGAGGACTGCCACGGCGTTAACCTACCGCAAGTTAACTTATGCGACAAAAGTCCCGGCCCATTAAAACAGCGTCAAGTGATCGCGAATTGAGGATGAGTTGCCAGGATCGGAAGCGTGACACTGGCGCGACATGCAAAACAGCTAGGCCCATACCAACAAACGGCATCATGAGGCATCGATCCAACCAGGCCGCAACCTGCCCACCAGGACCAATCGGGCTAGGAAAAACTGTCGACACCCTTGGCGGCAAAATCTTCACGCCCCGATAAATTCATTCCAAAACAAAAGCTTAGCGCCGCCCAAGAGTTTGGCACGCATCCTGCTTTGTACCCAGCGACCAGTCCCGTCTGGCGTCGGTGAGAACATCGATAGCGCAGTCAGATTGGTCTGGGACNAAACTCTTACCGGCCAGCGAGCGCCGCAACTTTAGGAACAGCGGCACCGATTGCCCGGCAGGATGGGAAGCGATGGAAAACACAATTTATATCGCCTTATCGAATCAAGTGGCCACGCAGCGGCGTATGAATATCTTGGCCAACAATCTGGCGAATCTGAACACCCCCGGCTTTAAGGCTGACCGCCCCCTCTTCCTCGAATTTGTCGAGAAGCTGGACGGTCAGGAGTTCCGAGACATTAACCAGCGGCGCATGTCCCTGGTTTCTGACTACGGCACCTTTACCGATTTCGAACAGGGCACCATGAACCAAACCGGCGGCCCGCTCGACATGGCCGTTAAGGGGCCCGGCTTCTTTGCCGTAGATATTGGTGGTGGCGCCCTTGCCTACACCCGCAACGGCAGCTTCCAGCTAGATCTGGATGGTCGCATTGTAACCGGCGCCGGCAACCCGGTGATGGATGTGAACAACAACGAGCTAGTTGTTCCAGATGGCGATGTCGAAGTCGTTGTCGCGAATGACGGCACCATTTCGACGGAGAACGGTGTCATCGGCCAGGTCAAAATTGCCCAATTCGAAAATGAGCAATTCATGGACCCGTTAGGCAATGGCCTGCGGACCACCGACCAGCCCGAACTTGAGAATGATGGCAGTGAAGTCCTTCAAGGCATGATTGAAGGCTCAAACGTTAATGCCATCACAGGCATCACCAGCCTAATCGAAGTTAGCCAAGCCTATAGCCGGTCCAACCGGATGGGGCAGCAGGAGCATGAACGGATTGGCCGCGCCATCCGTAAGCTCAGCGGCACGCAATAGGCTTTCAACCGATGAAGAATTTTAAGGCTCTAGCGCCTAGCAAAGAGGAGTAACCCAGATGCAAGCGCTTAATACGGCAGCCACCGGCATGTCAGCCCAACAGCTGAATGTTGAGGTGATTGCGAACAACATTGCCAACATCACCACCTCTGGCTTTAAGCGCCAGCGTGCAGAGTTTGGCGACCTTCTCTATCTTAACGTCCGCCGCCCTGGTGCGACCTCCTCTGATATTGGCACGGTGGTTCCATCCGGCGTCCAGATCGGTGTTGGTACCCGGGCCCAGGCGGTCTATCGGATCCAGACCCAAGGTCAGCTGCAGTTCACCGAGAACCCACTCGACATCGCAATCGATGGTGAGGGCTTCTTCAACGTCGAACTGCCGAATGGTGAGACGGCCTACACCCGGGCTGGTGCCTTCGCCCTCAATGATGAAGGTGAGATCGTCACCCCTGACGGCTTCGTTGTTGAGCCTGGTGTGACGGTTCCCGACGACGCCATCGCCATCGACATCAACCGGAACGGTTCCGTCTTTGTGAAGTTGGATAACCAGGAAGATCTGGTTGAGGTCGGTCAGCTTCAGCTGTCGATCTTCGTCAACCCGAACGGCCTTGAGGCCATCGGTGACAACTTCTTCCTCGTCACGGAAGCATCCGGCGACGCCATTGACGGCTTTGCTGGTGATATCGGCTTCGGCACCATCGAACAGGGCGCGCTTGAGAGCTCAAACGTCGATGTGGTGAACGAAATTACCGACATGATCACCGCCCAGCGGGCCTATGAGATGAACTCAAAAGTCATCCAGACCGTGGACGAGATGTTCAACGTTCTGAACCAGGTCGGCTAAGCGAAAACACGGCTCTAGGGGTTAAATCATGATCATCCGACGCTGCACAAAATTGCTGGTTAAGGCGACGATCGTCCTCACCGTTATTGGCGGGGTGCTGTTTACCAGCATCGCCAGTGACGCGGCCGATTTGCGCCGGCAGTCGGTGGTTGAGGCTGATTATGTAACCCTTGGTGACCTGTTCGATGGCCTTACCGCCGATCAGGCTGAGAAGAATGTTGCCCCCGCCCCTGCCCCCGGTCGCCGTGCGGTGTTCGACTACCGCACCCTGGGCCGCCTTGCCCGCGCCTACCGGGTGCAGTGGCAGGCGAGCTCAACCCTCGACCGGGTGGTGATCGAGCGTGTGGCCAATGTGATTGAGCATGCGGTGGTTGAGCGTCACCTGGTGAATGCCATCGCCGCCGATAGCCTGGTTGAAGCTGAGACGATCAGCGTCAATCTGGATAACCGCGCGGTCAGCATTTCACTGCCGGTTGATGTGCCACCAACCATGGCCGTTACCCGCCTGAACCATGACCCAATCTCGGGCCGGTTTACCGCGACCATCGTCGCGCCTGCCACCGGCTCACCTGAGTATGAGGGCACGGTGACGGGCCGCAGCATCGACATCGTTGCCGTGCCGGTTCTGACCGAACCAATGCGCCGTGGTGATGTTATCGCCGAGCATCAAGTTGAGATGATCAAGATCCCGTCTGAGCGGATCAACAGCGACATCCTGGTCGGCATGGCGGATCTGGTTGGCATGACGCCACGCCGGTCGATCAGCGCCAACACGCCAATCCGCGCCAGCGACCTACGGGAGCCGGTCCTGATTGAACGCGGCACGCCGGTGACCATCCGCCTGAATAAGGGGGGCATCGCCCTCACCGCCAAGGGCCGTGCCATGGATGATGCGGCACAAGGCCAGGGCCTGCGGGTGATGAATGTGACTAGCAACCGCATGGTCGATGCGGTGGCGATCACCGCCAACCTGGTTGAGGTCAACCTGCACTAATGAACTACCGGTCGCCTGAACCATGGCACCGGCGCGATTTGGGGACCGCGACTTAAGAAGACTGAGTTTTGTGAGGGGAAGTGGAGAGTAAGATGTTTGAGCGCATGAAGAGATATCAAAGCGTCGGCCGGATGGGCGCCATCATGGGCCTCGCGCTGATGACGGCAGCCTGTAACACGGTTGACCGCCTGCAGGATGTTGGCAAGGCACCCGAATTGGCGCCGATTACCGACCCGCAGCAAGTGGCTGGCTATCAGCCCGTCTCCCTGCCCATGCCGAACCCGGATGTGGTTGAGTATGAGCCAAACTCCCTATGGCGCAGCGGCGCCCGGGCCTTCTTCCGTGATCAACGGGCGAAGCGGGTTGGCGATATCCTGACCGTGGTGATCGAGATCGAGGATGAAGCCACCCTCGACAACAACACCAGCCGGAACCGTCAGAACAGCGAAGATGCCAACCTCTCAAACCTGTTGGGTTATGAGGCGGCGCTCGACGAAATCCTGCCTGAGGCCGTGGCCCCTGGCAGCCTGATCAACCTTGGCAGTAACTCAAGCAGCAGCGGTGGTGGCTCCATCGAGCGTGAGGAAGATATCCAACTGCAAGTTGCAGCCCTAATCACCCAGGTTCTGCCCAATGGCAATCTGGTGATCGAAGGCCGCCAACAGGTGCGGGTGAATTTCGAACTGCGTGAGCTGCAAGTCGCCGGCGTGATCCGGCCTGAGGACATCACCTCAGCCAACGAGATCACTTATGAGAAGATTGCGGAGGCTCGCCTCTCCTACGGTGGCCGCGGTCATATCTCCGACGTGCAACAACCGCGGTATGGCCAGCAGGTCTACGACATCCTGTTCCCGTTCTAAGAGCGGGTTAACAGACCAAGCCTGAAGAGGATTAAACGAACAGCATTCTATTCCCGTCTTTGAGACCCTTGCCCCAACCCCACATTGTGTTCGGGTCTCGTCCCCCTCACACCCCCACGGGAATAGCCGACGGCGGCGCGCATCAAAAGATGCCGCCGCCGTCCTGCTTTGGGTATCTCGGGTCTTAAACGGGAGCGAGTTTAGTCGTCGCGTTGGGTACGTTCTTTGCGCTCGTGCTGCTCTTGCGCTTCCAGGGTCATGGTCGCGATTGGGCGGGCCTCTAGGCGCTTGATCGAGATCGGCTCACCGGTCACTTCGCAGTAGCCGAATTCGTCTTCATCAATCCGCATCAGGGCCGCATCGATCTTGGAGATCAGCTTACGCTCACGGTCGCGGGTACGAAGCTCGAGAGCCCGGTCTGTTTCAGCCGAGGCGCGGTCTGCGATGTCGGGCTCTTGCAGGCCACCATCTTGCAGGCTGATCAGGGTCTCGCTTGAGTCCTTCACCAGCTCCGCTTTCCAGTCCAGCAGCCTCTGACGGAAATACTCGAGCATCACCGGGTTCATGAACTCCTCATCCTTGCTGGGCTGATAGCCCTCGGGGAGTGTCACCTTCTTATCGGCTTTTTTCGCTGCTGCATCGGCCATGGGGGATTTCCAATTCTCGCATCGTGTCCGGTTGGACCGGCTCAAAATTCGCCCGGAATATAGGCAGGAGTGTCGCAGACCGCAAGCCTGCACAATTCACAGAGAATTGTTAGCAAGCCCATGAATTTATTAAGGAAATGCGAATATGTCCGAGAGGACCATTGAAACCGGTGGATTAACCGCGGCCTTTCCGGGCCATCTCAAGCTTCGCCAGCTCAACCTGGGCACGCAGATCAATCTCATCCAACACGGCGGTGAGTTCGGGATCATCCGTCTCCTCCCGCGCGTCTTCAACGAAGTTGGTTAGCTGCTGCATCGTGCCCGCCGATACCCGGCCCAGCAGGATGTCATCGCGCAGTCCTTCTAAGGCGCCGAGGATCTTCTCCCCCCGCACTACGGCCTGATGCCTAGGCTTGCGGGCACCGTCTGGGTCGACCTGTTGAAGCGCCAGGATCGCATCAATACCGCCAACACCGGACACGCAGGATTGGGTCGCCGCACCGGCAACCGCCTCATCCTCCCCACCATCGATTAGGCGTGAGAAGCCAGCGCCGTCCGCGCTCTTCTTCGCCTTTCTGGTGGCGCCGGTGGTTACCGACCCGGTTTTGCCAATACGATCAACACTCATGGGCCTAACTATGGGCCTTCCTGGTCGGGGCTTAAAGGGGCAAAAACTGCCGGGGCTCAAGGGCTTATCCCCAATTCACACGAAACCAAGCCAACAAAGCCTGCAAATTCCAGCACTTGGCCCATCTGTGGATGACCGACGGGGCCTACGATACTTGGCACAAAATTCGCATTCCCGACCGCAGGGTGTGAGAAGGAGTGACGTGATGATCACGTTTTCGAAGATGAATAAGACGATGAAGCTTAGTTTTTACCGTGCCTTTTGCGTGGCCATCTCCCTTGGTTTGGCGATGACGAGCCTGCCCCTACAGGGTGCCAGCGCCCAGTCGCTGCAGTCTCGGGTGAAGGATATTGTCCGCTTTGAAGGCGTTCGGGAAAACTTACTCGTCGGTTATGGCCTTGTGGTTGGCCTGAACGGTACCGGTGACAGCCTGAACAGCGCGCCCTTCACCCAGGAGAGCCTGGTCAGCATGCTTGAGCGCCTAGGCGTGAACACCCGGGGCCTGACCGTTGATACGGATAACGTGGCCGCCGTAATGGTAACCGCCAGCCTTCCCCCCTTCGCCCGCCAGGGTGATCAGATTGACGTCCAAGTCTCTGCCCTCGCTGATGCGGAAGACCTGCTCGGCGGTACGCTTGTTGTGACCCCGCTGCTTGGTGCCGATGGCGAAGTCTACGCCGTTGCCCAGGGCCCTGTCGCCACCGCTGCAATTGTTGCCCAGGGTGATGCCGCCAGCGTGGTGCGCGGTGTCCCAACCTCTGGCCGTGTGCCAGGCGGCGCGATTGTAGAGCGTGAGATCGATTTTGAGCTGAACAGCCTGACCGAGATGACGCTGTCGCTTCGCAACCCAGATTTCACCACCTCACTGCGCATTGCTCAGACCATCAATGCCCGCCTTGGTAGTGCGTCAGCCTTCGCCAAGGACCCATCCTCGGTGGTGCTGCAGATCCCAGAGCAGTATAGCGGCGATGTGGTCTCCCTTATCGCGGATATTGAGAGCCTGCTGGTCTCCCCAGATCAGATTGCCCGGGTCGTGGTTGATGAAACATCTGGTGTCATCGTGATGGGTGCCAATGTGCGGATCAGCGAGGTGGCGATTGCCCAGGGTAATCTGACCATCCGGGTGACCGAGACACCCCAAGTATCGCAGCCAAACCCCTTCTCTGAAACCGGTGACACCGTTGTGGTGCCACGGACAGAGCTTGAGATTGATACGGAAGCTGAGAACCAGCTGACGGTCTTGGATGCTGGCGTCACCCTGCAGCAATTGGTTGAGGGTCTGAATGCCCTCGGTGTTGGCCCACGGGACATCATCACCATCCTGCAATCGATTAAAGCCGCCGGCGCCCTGCAAGCTGAGCTGGAGATCATCTAATGGATCCGCAGCAGCTTAACGTTAACCCGCTAGCGACCATTGGCCGGACGCAATCGCAGCAGGCGATGCATCAGCTGAATGCCGCCCGGGCCGCGATCAGTGAGGGTGGCAAAGGCGCTGCCGGTGCTGAAGGCAGCCAGGTTATAAATGGCCGCACCTACACTGCGGAAGAACTGGCCGGCATCGATAAGGTTGCCACCCAGTTTGAAGCGATGGTGCTGGGCCAAATGCTACAGCCGATGTTCGCTGGCATTAAAACTGATGAGAATTTCGGTGGTGGCTTTGCGGAAGATATGTATCGCGGCCTGATGGTGAGCGAGTACGGCAAAATGATCGCCGAAACCGGCGGCCTAGGCATTGCCGATGCGGTCAAACGCGAACTACTATCGGCCCAAGAAGTTCCCACCTTGCCGACCCGCTAGGGTCCCCGGAAACGGCCAAGTGAGCCAACCAGTTATGCCGGCCAGTTGAGCCGACCACGTGAGGCGATAAAAATCATGACCGATCAAAGCGATAAGCCGGCACAGACATCCCCTGCCGGTCGCCAATCTGTTCCGATTGAAACCCGGGTCGAAGATGCGATTGTCTTGATGGAAGATCTGACCGATCTCCTCGATGAGGAAACCGAAGCGGTCCAGAACCACGACTTCCAAAAATTCGCAGAGCTACAGGCCGATAAGGTCGACCTCGCGACTGAGTACCAATCCCTGATTAGCCGCCTGCAGAAGCGCCAGCTTGAGTTGAAAGACGTGGATGGCGAACTTCGAGAGACCCTGGTTGAAGTGGCTGAGCGTTTGAACGCGGCCATGGATGAGAATGAGCAGGCAATCGATGTTGCCCGCCGGGGCACCCGGTCGGTTATCGACACCATCGTTCAGTCAGTGCGCAAGGCCGTGTCGCCCAATGACGCCTACACCGAAGATGCCTCGATGAGTGAGCCATCCAAGAAGGTCAGCGGCGCCGTCAGCCTGGACGAAGAGCTCTAATTTTTGAGAGCTTTGTGGCGACCATTTTTCGCCTACAACCCCTTCTATTTTCAGCAAATTGTGACCTAGCCTGAAACTTGGCCCGTGACTTGCAACATAGGCATCAACGCCAGTGCTTTGCGAGGAAACCGGCAATGCAAGTTTTGGACAATCTACTCGACCTAATCGGGCCATCGCAGCAGTCAGCCATCCAAGCGACAGCTGCCAATGTTGGTGAGGAAGGCGAGCAACAGCTTGAAACTGAAGAGTTTCTCGCCCTGCTCTCGCAGCACCTATTGGCGCTGGGTACGATCAATGGAAAGCCCGCAACGACCGGTGACGGTGAACTTGGCGAGGCAGGCAAGATTGACGGTCTGGCGGAAATGTTTGCCGGATCCCAAGATCTGTCGGCGGAAATTTCCGCCCTTAATCAAAGCCTCAGCCACCGTGGCCTGCTTCAGGTTTCAACCGATGGCGAAGCTGGTGACCTGGGCCAACAGGTCAGCACGCTCCTCAATCAAATATTCCAGGATGCTCTAGAGCAGCCGATTGAGCAGCCCTTCGGTTTTACCCAGGAAGATTTAGACATCCTCCGCGCCATGGACCCGGCACAGCTGGCCCAGGACCTTGATGGCCTAAAGCAGCTGGCAACGGCGGTTACGCTTGAGAACGGCACGCCCCTCACGGAAGAAGAATTCCTATCAATCCTGCAGAGCGAACTAAGCCCTGCGCTTGGTGGCATTACCCTGGACGCTGATGTTGACGGGCTTGAGGATGATGAGGGCGAAGGTGAAGATCCATTACTGTCCCTTGGCGAAGATGAGGCCGAGGATGCAACAGAAGATAACGCTCTGGCTGCAACAGCTGCCAGCGCATCACAGCCGCAAGCAGATGATGCCGTGGATGTGGAAACCGTCGCCCGGCAACGGCTGGTGGCAGAAGATAACTTGCAAGACCGCAAGGCCGCTCGCGATGCCCGCCTAACGGCAACCCTGGGCAATGATAGCGATGGTGATGCAGAAGCATTTGCCGCCCCGAACGCAGCCACCCTGCCCGCCAATACGAATGGCGGCACAGGCAGTGGCCCCATTAATCTGGCAGCAACGGCACAGCTGGCCTCACTGAATGGCCCGGGCGGCCCAGCTGGACAGGGTGCTAATGGTCAATCTGGATCCGGCCGTGGCGGTGATAACCCCGGTGGCGGCCTGTTTGCTGCTGCTAATGCTGAGGAAGCGGCACAAGCTGCCACCACAACAACCCAGCAATCCACCAACCAGGCCAACTTCCAAAGCTTGGTTGCCAACACAACCCCATCACGCGCACCGATGAGCCCGGCAACCATGCAGGTAAGCCTGCAGGTCAGCCAAGCCGCCAAAGCCGGTCAGAGCCAGCTGCGCATTCAGCTGTCACCAGCTGAACTGGGCACCATCGATGTTGAGCTGAACTTTGATGGCGACGGCAACGTCACCGGCAAGCTGATTGCTGAGAAGGCGGAAACCCTCGACATGCTGCGCAATGACAGCCGCACGCTTGAGAAGGCGCTCCAAGATGCTGGCCTGACCTTGGGTAGTGACGGCCTGGAATTCTCTCTCCGCGATGGTGGAGAGGGCGATGCCAACCCTGAATTCGCTGGCAATGGCAGCGGTGGCGCAGGTGAAGGCGACGAAGACAACAGCGACGCTGCTGATTGGCAGCATGTCGACATCATCACAGAAGACCAAGTGGACGTGCAGGTCTAACGGCTAAAGCCGGACCTGGAAAAACGGAGTGACGCGTTATGTCTGATCCAATTACCCTCGTGCCAAACCAATCGGCACAAACCAGCCAAAGCGGCCAGATCTTCAGCCAGGCTGATTCTGACTCAGCGCAGCTGGCTCAAGATTTCGATGACTTCCTGCAGTTGCTGACCACGCAGCTACAGAACCAGGATCCGCTGGACCCAACGGATACTGAGACGTTCACGGATCAGATCACCCAGTTCAACCAGGTTGAGCAGCAGATCGGCACCAATGCCAAGTTGGACGATTTGATCGCCGCCACCCAAGGTAACGCCTTGCAGCAGGCGCTTGGATATGTCGGCCTCGACGTTAGCTTCGAAGGTCAGGAGTTCTATAACGCTGGCGCTGGCACCTCTAACCGCTTTGTCTATGACCTGAGTGGTGAGGTGGAAGATTTGACCCTGCGGGTTGTTAATGCCGATGGCGATACCGTCTACACACAGCAAGGCAGCGGCATTCCCGGCCTTCAGGTGATCGAATGGGACGGCATCGGTGATGATGGCCAATCGGTCGAACCCGGCAACTACACCCTTCAACTGGACATTGTTCCGAAGGAAGGCGCTGAGAACGTGAGTGTTGAGCTTGGCGTCAGCAGCCGGGTCACCGGGGTTGAAACCCGATCCGGCGAAATTTTCCTAGCGATGGGCGAATTGGTGGTCCCGCTGTCCCAGGTCTTCTCAGCTGAGTTGCCTGTCGGCACGACGAACACCGGCACAACCAGCGTAGATGGCCAGGTCCAAGATGACGCCGGTGACGATGTTTCCGGCGATAGCGGTGAGGAAACAGCCTCAGATTCTGACGGTAGCGATACCGCAGATGATGACACCACCACCGGCTAATCTGGCATCAGAAGCAGCATATCAACGAATTGGCACAAAAATTGAATATCGGTGGATAACCGATTCTTAGGAGGTAGCGATGAGCGTCTTCGGTTCTTTATTTACGGGTGTTTCCGCGCTGAATGCGCAGAGCCAATCCCTCACGGTGATTTCGAACAATATCGCCAACAACCAGACCCCTGGCTTTAAACGCTCGGTGACGACATTCGCCAACCTGGTGACTGGTTCCAACACGAACTCAATCCTGCAACCAGGCGGCGTTCGCGCCGGTACCCTGGGCACGGTAAACCAACAAGGTTTGCTGCAGCAGTCAGGCCGTGAAGAGGATCTTGGTATCCTCGGCGACGGCTTCTTCGTTGTTGGCCAGAACGAAAACAACCAGATCCAGTTCCCATTCTATACCAGGGCCGGTCGGTTCGAGGAGAATGAGGATGGCTTCCTGCAGACCCCTCAAGAGGTTGGTGGGCAAGTTCTGTACGGCTGGCGCCTGGATGATGACGGCAACATTCCGACGAACTTCGATAACCTCGATAGTTTGGAGCCGATCAACCTGAACTTCTTGCCTGGCTTCAACCAGACCACGACGGTGATTGACCCGGCCATCAACTTTGATGCCTCTACCGGTCTCAGCACCAATAACGGTCCGACGGCTGCTGGCTTCGATTCTGATTTCTCACGGGTGATCACGGTCTTTGATAGCCTCGGTACGCCGCAGACCTTGAACCTTGAGATCTCCAAGGCACCAGCGCCTAACCTGACTAATGCGGTTCTGGATGGCACTGACCTGACCCTGGATACAGAGCTTAACCAAAGTGGCATCCCACTGGCTGTTGCTGAGACCCTGACCATTGATGTTGGCGGTGCACCGGTTGTGGTTACTATCCCGCTGGGCACAACCTCCCTAACGGTTGGTGAGCTTATCGCACAGATCAATGCGGCCCTGCCAAACGCCGGTGTCGGTGCCGGTGGCGCCTCACTAAGTGACGATGGCTCGCTTGTGATTACGGCCTTCACGGAAGGTGAAGCAGTCACGGTTGGTGGCATTGTTTCTTCTGCTGGCTCCTCGATCTTTGATCAGCTGGACTCAGAACTGGCAGGTGGCGGTAACATTGCCACGGCCGGCAAGTACAACGCCGCGCTGGTAGTCCCTTATGACCCAGCTAGCCCGGCATTGGTTCCAGCAACCAACCCTGGTTCAGCGGTGTTCCCACCCTTGGGTACCCCGGCCTCTCAAGACGCTAACCCATTCGGTTGGTGGGAGGTTCGGATCTCCGGTGGTGACCAGACAAACGACAACGCCAATATCGGTTACATCAACTTCAACCCTGATGGCTCGATCAACCACGACGCTAATGCCAACGGCAACGTCGCGATTACTCTAGCAAATATCGATTTTGGTAACGGTTCGGACCCGCAGACGATCGACTTTACCCTCGACCGTTTGACCCAGCTGAACTCACAGTTCCTGACCACTGATATTGATCAGAACGGTGCCTCCTTCGGTATCCGCCGGAGCTTCAACATCGATACTGAGGGTGTTGTGAATGTGGTGTTCTCGAATGATGAGATCGTCCCGCTTTACAAGATCGCCCTTGCTGACTTCCCAGCCGTGAACGGCCTGCAGTCAGAGAGCCTGAATGTCTTCAGCTCCAGTAACGAGAGTGGTGAGGTTAGCCTGACCGAGGCGAACTTGAATGGCTCTGGCCAGATCTTCTCTGGGTCGTTTGAGCAATCAAACGTCGACCTGGCGAATGAGTTCTCTCAGCTGATCATTACCCAGCGGGCATATTCTGCCGGTACCAAGGTGATTACCACCGCCGACCAGATGCTGGCTGAACTTCTAAACATCCGATAAGGGCGTGAGGCCGGCCTTTAACTCTTAGGCCGGCCCTTCCCAAACAATTCGATCTTGGTTTGACGGTATTCTGAAGGTTTGGTCGCAGCTGGACAGACTCAGCTTCTACTGCTTCGGAAGTGGGTGAAACTACCGCTTCCCCCTTCCCACACCTCGTGGTTACACCCGCCGTCAAAAGAAAAGTGCCGTAAGTCGCATCAGAAGGATGGGCTTACGGCACTTGCTTTTGGGATATCCCAATCTTGATTACGCCAGCACCAGGCCCTTAGGCGTCAGCTGGTTGCTCCGCATGGCATTGCGGGTGTCCACGATCACTGATGCTTGATCCGCGATCAGTCCATAATCAACCGCGTCATGATCAGTGGAGATCACCACCGCATCAACGGTTGGTAGCGCGGTCGCTAGGTCCACACTCTCCATCCCCTCAAGATCGGGGAAATGCCGGAAGGTGCTGAGCACCGGCACATGCGGGTCGTGATACCGAACCTTCGCACCGCGGCTGATTAGCAGGTCCAGCAGCTTCAACGACGGGCTTTCCCGCGTGTCGCCAACATTCTTCTTATAAGCGGCACCAATCACCAGGATCTCTGCATGCCGGATGGTCTTGCCCAGCTTCTCCTCTAACCCGGTGGCTAGCTGATCGATCACGTAATAGGGCATGCCCATATTCACCTGGCCGGCCAGCTCGATAAACCGGGGTACCAGGTCATACTCCCGCGCCTTATAGGTCAGGTAGAACGGATCGATCGGAATGCAGTGCCCACCAAGGCCAGGCCCTGGGTAGAAAGGCATAAAGCCAAATGGCTTGCTCTTCGCGCCTTCAATCACCTCCCAGATATCGATCCCCATACGGGCATAGATCACCTTCAACTCGTTCACGAGGGCGATGTTGATGCTGCGGAAGATATTCTCGGTCAGTTTGACCGCCTCTGCTGTCGCGGCGGTGGAAACCTTCACGACGGACGGCACAAGAGGTTCAAACAGGGTTGCGACGGCATCTAGGGAGGCCTGATCATCGGCGCCCACAACCTTGGGCGTATTGCCCAGATGGTGGGTTGGGTTGCCGGGATCTTCCCGCTCTGGTGAGAATGCGAGCAGAAAGTCCTCGCCCCGCTTCAGCCCGGTTTCGGTCAGCAGGGGTTCCAGCACCTCGGCCGTGGTACCAGGAAAACTGGTGGATTGCAGAACGATGAGCTGGCCCGGCCGCAATTGTTTGGCAATGGCTCGCCCTGTTGCCTCGACATAGCTCAGGTCGGGTTGTTGGTGCCTGTCTAAAGGGGTCGGCACACAGATATTGATCGCATCAACTTCCGCCAGCCGATCAAAGTTGTCTGTCGCCTCAAACCGTTCGTCGGCGCGGTAACTGGCAAGAGCTTCATTTGGCACCCGATCAATATCTGAGGTGCCGGCATTCAGCATCGCCACACGCTCAGCATCGATATCAAAGCCAATGACCTTCCGGCCTAGGCTGGCGAAAGCATGGACCAATGGTAGCCCAACATAGCCGAGGCCAATCACGCCAATGGTGGCGGTGCCGGCATCAAGCCGCTCCTGCAATGTCTGGATAGCACTCATAGGGAAACTGCTGGTTATCAACTGCTGCGGGAAACCACGGCAGCTATCTACCATGGTGCAGCGCCAGCTAACATGGGTGAGTGCGGTTACTCAAGCAACGGGTCGGAATACCCGCCCTACCAAGTCATTAGTGGACAGCTTCAGCAGCCGTATCTTGGTTAGCATTGAGCTTGTCCAACCCCTCTTGCGCCATCTGTAGCGCAGGGTCGAGACGCAGGGCCTCTTCATAGAAGGTCTTGGCATTCTCGTTATCTGATTTAGCCGCCATGACATCGCCAACGCTGCGCCATAGCTCAGCTTCATCGGGCGCATCCTCAATGGCTACCTGCAGCAGCTCAATCGCCTCATCAAACTTTTCTTCGACGTGCAGCAGATGGGCCAACATGCAGATTGCGTTGACGTTCTTATCGTCAATGGCCAAGGCGTCGCAAACAACCCCTTGGGCTGCTTCATTGTCCCCCATGAGGGCCAGCATTTCGGCGATGTGCAGAAGCAATATGACATTGGTGGGCTGCATCTGGTGGGCATTCTGCAAATACCCGATTGCCTCGCCCGGTAGGCCCTGTTGATAGAGGATCTTCCCCATCATCATCTGCGGGTGAAACATATTCGGCCGAAGCAGGGCTGCCGCCTGATACTCAGCGATTGCCGTCGCAAAATCCTGTTCATCACGAGCTTTATCACCGCGCTCAACATGCGCCAGATAGTCCGACAGCTTACCGCGATTGGCGGCGGTGCTCGGCGCTGGAGCGGCTTCCTGTTCTTCAGATTTTACTGCTTCTTCATTCATGGCTTTATCAAAGCTCCGTCGTAAGCTCCGCCCGACATAAGCGAGGTGGATTTCGACCTAACACCTAAACGTTTGATCTCTGTATCCATCTAGCAATTCGCGCGCCAAAAATCGGTTAGGCAATCGACAAATTGCTCGGTGAATAGCTCTGCATCACAGAGCGGTGACGATAGCATCTGGTCCCGCAGGGCTGCACGACCATTTCGTACAGCCGTGATATCACCTGCCAATTCAACTGCCCGCGCGACATATGCATCGGCAGTATCAGCCACCAAATCATCACGCCCGATAGCTGATAGCAATGTGGAGCTAACCCGGGTGACGTGATGTTGCCCACGCAAGGTGACCACCGGGGTGCCCATAAACAGGGCCTCGCAAGTTGTGGTGGTGCCGTTATAGGGGAACGTATCGAGGGCAATATCTACCTCCCGGTACATCGACATATGCGCCTTGTGACTATCTGTGCCACTGCGCCAGTCAATATGCTGTTCTGGATCAAGCCCCTCTGCCTTGAACACTTCACCCATACGTTCACGAACACTCGGGTCGCTTACCTGCTTGGATTTAAAGATGAAAACACTGTCGGGTACGGATTTCAGGATCCGTGCCCATAGGGCGACCTGCTGGGCTGTCACCTTGCTCAGGTTATTAAAGCAGCCGAAGCGAATGCGCCGCCCATCAACACTGTCGGGTGGCGGTAGCTCTTCACCATCGGGGCCATCAGGCCCGGGGCTGTAGCACAGGAAGCAAGTTGGCATGCGAAGCAACGTTTCGCTGTGCCACTTCTCTGTTTGCCCCACCGGGTCGGCCACCGCATCCGTAATGCGTCCATCCATGGTCGGTATGCCCGTGGTATTGGCATACCCCAGATAATTGATCTGAACAGGTGCAAGGCGCTGGGCAAAGGCATCTAGCCGATCGCCAATCGTGTGCCCTGAGAGATCAAACAGAACGTCGATATTGGCAGCCCGAACCGTCTCAACCGTTTGGGCTGTATCCGCATCAGCGATGTTGTGCCATTCGCCGCTCTTAGATTTGAGCAGCTTGTTAACGTCATCGCCGGTGTCGTCCTTGGTCATAAAGGACACCACCTCCAACCGATCAGCATGGTCAGCGAAATGCCGATAAAGCGGCATCAGGAAGTACCCGACAGAGTGGCGTCGCAAATCCCCCGACACAAAGCCCACGCGAAGCGGACCAGTTTTCGGTTTGGCAGGCATGATAGCCGCGGCCTCATTCCGCTTAGCCAGATGCTCCCCGAATGCTTTGTGGCCAGCGGCGATATCGGCTGGCTCAGCCTCATGGGCGTAGTTCATAGAGAACAAAAATGCGCGCCACGTGGTTGGATTATCTGGATCAAGTTCTGTTGCCAAACGCAGGTGGGATAGCCCCTCATCCTGACGCAGCAAGTCACGCATGCAGAGGCCGAGCTGCTGCTGCGCAATCGCGTTGTTCGGGTCTAACTCGACCGCCTTACGGGCGGCCTCTTCAGCCTCACCAATCTCAGACAGCCCCATCAGCATGCCGGCCAAATGGCTCCAAGGCATGGCGAATTCTGGGTCAACCGCGATGGCTTCACGCATCTTGTCGAGCGCCGCCTGCTCTTCCCCCATCACGCCCAAGGCAAGACCGCGATAGGTCAAGGAGGTGGCACTCTCTGGCTCCAGCATCATCAGCTTTGATGATGCCTCATCGGCCAGCTCTTCATCCTTTGTCTGAACGGCGGCAAAGGTGCGCAACTCGTGGAGATAGGCCTTATCGGCAAACTGCTCTTCATAGGGGCGAACAAAGTCTAGCAATGGCTGCCACTCACGCTGGCGCAACATGATGGTGGCGCGGGCGAAGACAATCCCGCTATCGCTATCATCACGTTTCAGCGCGATATCCAGCCAATGCGCCGCTAGATCCAACTCATCGGCCCGGAAAGCCATGGCGCCCAAGACACCTTCCAGCCCGGCTGCGTCTGGCAAGCGCTCAACAACCTGAAGCAGCATCTTCAAGGCAATTTCAGGGTGGTCCTGTTTATCGAGCCGTTGGGCAATGGCCGCCACCGCTCCCCGATAAGGAAGCCCCGCCAGTATCTCGGCAGGCACGGTTTCGATCAGACCTGGAATTGCCTCCATCTGATCACGGGCAACATGAACGGCACCAAGGCCAATAAGGGCGCGGTGATCACTGGCAACGGCAAGCCCTAAGGCAGGCTCCAACTTAGCCAGTAAATCCTCGGACAACGTGACATCATCCATCAGGCCAACCAGGCCAATCGATGCGTTCAGATTATTGGGGTCGAGGGTTAAGACAGCTTCAAGTGCGGTTGCCATCGCCGCCTTGTCATTCTGAGCCTGGGCCAGCATGGCACGGAGCAGATGCGGCTGGGTTGCTTCAGGGTGCTCTTGAACCAATTGGTCGAGCACCTCCCCTGCCTGGTCAAACATACCGGCCTTGATCAGCACCGTCGCGTTACCGAGCGCGCCCGCTGCTACATCAGACACTGGAGACTAGGCCCTCATTCTTAGCCAAATGCTGTTCCCAGATTTGCTCGATAGCCGCACCGAACCGCTCAGCGTAAAGCGCATCATTTCGCAGAACCGAATTCTCCATCCGGCCACGAAGGCCGTTCTGCAGGGCACGAAGCCGCGGCACGTCGGTCGCTAAGGCGACGGCTTTCTCAACGTACTCTTCAGGGTCTTTGGCGATAAGCTCCTCAAGGCCAAGGGCCGTATTCAAGCTGGCCCCGACACGAGCTGAGTGAACTTCACCGATCGTGGTAATCACCGGCACGCCCATCCAGGCGGCCTCACAGGTTGTAGTGGTGCCGTTATAGGGGAAGGTATCAAGACCGATATCGGCTTCATTGTAGGTATTCAGGTGATCGAAGGTGGATGGCATTGGGCCCAAGACTTCAAGGCGATCCCGATCAACGCCTTGCTCAGTCAATGAGTCAAAAATCTGTTTGACCAAGTCATCATCATCAAGCTGCAGCGCCTTCATCAGGATCCGTGAACCCGGCACCCGTTTCAGGATCTCAATCCAAGCAGCAACAACTACCTTGTTAACCTTGGCGACCGAGTTAAACGACACGAACACGATATGATCATTCGGCGATTTATCGAGAATGATCGGCGTTGCCTGGGGTGGTGAATAATTCAGGAAGCACTCTGGTAGTCGCACCAACTTCTCGGAGTAGTACTGACGATCTGCATCCTCAGGATCTGTGATATCGTCGATAAAACGGTAATCCATGGCCTTAACGCCAGTTGTGTTGGGATATCCCAACCAATTGACCTGCACAGGCGCGAAGCGTTGAGCAAACGCGATTAGAAGGTTGTCCGATGTATGGCCCGCCAAATCAAAGGCGATATCGATCTTACGATCACGCAGGATCTCAAGCTGCTGGCCAAGCTCTAAGTGATAAATGGGCAGCCAATCATCAGTAATCTGCTTGAGGATCATCGTGCGGCTATCTGAAGTGGCTTTCAGTGGAACCCCAACAACTTCAAAACGCTCACGATCCAGGTTACGGAACAGCCCTTCCACAAAGTACGAACAGGAATGCTCTCGGTAATCTGGTGATAGGAAAGCAAGTCTTAGCTTCTCGCTCTTTGGCTTTGCTGGCGGCTCCTCATACCTTGGTATCTTGTTGAAGTCTTGCGCCGCCTGCTCGTCAAATTTTTTAGTTAGCTCAAAAATGCGCTCCGGGCTGGGCGGCACCCAGTAGTTCAGTGAGAAGATCGGGTTCAGATAGAAGGAGAAATTGTTGGGCTGCAGTTCAACAGCCTTCAGCCCGTATTCAAGCCCAGTCTCCAGCTCGCCAATTGAGTTGTAGTTAACACCAAGCAGTTGGCTAATTTGGGCTTCAAATTCGGGGTCTTCATCAAGCGCCTCTAGCAGCTCGATTGACTTCTTGTATTGGCGCCATGCCATCAACACCATGGCAAGCTGAAGTGTGGTTGCCGTATCAGATGGATCAATCTTGAGGGCGCGTTCAAGCACCTCCGCGGCAAACTTGTAGTCGCCTGTACGTCGTAAGGCAGCGCCGAGATCAACAAGCAGCTCAGCATCGTCATGAACCTTGTCAGCAAGTCGCTTAAGCAAGCCAATTGCTGGTTTTGGTCGATCCAACATACTCCACAGCTTCGCCATGTTGAGTGTTGCATCGACGTTGTCCGGATCACGATCCAAAATATCTTGGAGCAGGTCCAATGCTGGCTGAATCTCAAGCGTCTCAAGCAAGCAAAGAGCCAGATTGTTGCTGGCTGCCAAATCATCTGGCGTGTAGCGCAGGGCCTTCTCGTATGCCTCCCTCGCCTCAGACACCCGGCGTAGCTTGTATAGCGCCAGGCCCATATTGTAATGGCCCAGTGACCAGTTCGGCTTAAGCGCCACCGCCCGCTTAAAACAAGCCAGCGCCTCCTCATTCTCATCCAAGGCCAGATGGGCAAATCCCAAATTTGCAGCGATGTTTTGAGAGGTAGGCGCGATCAGCGCGGCCTCTTTCAATAGCGGCAGAGCATCCTCTGCTTTGTCCTCCTGCAGAAGCTTCAAAGCATCCTCATGCAGGGACAAGGCTTTCGCCTGTTTAGGGGTCAATTGTTTAGCCATGGATCTAAAGCCGATCGAAGTGCCGACAGACGCGCTTGCATAGCATGTCGGTCATGAGGGGGCCAGAGATGGGGCCTCCCCCACTCGCGTTGATTGGAACGCACTATCAATAATCTGATTGCCGTTAACCGCATCTTTAATGCGGCCGATGGATAACCGAGGCGCAGACACGGCGCCCCGGCGTCCTTGGACATATGGTTTCACCGACCAAAATGTGCCGACCGCCTAACCGTCATGGCTGCTGAACAAGGCTAACCGCAAAACGCGAATAGCCACGGTTTGAGTTCGACCTAACCAGAAAGGAAACGGTCAAATGTCGGTACAAAACTCTATCAACACCAATGTTGGTGCATTGGTGGCGCTGCGTAACCTAAACAGCGTTGCCAGCGATCTAAACTCCACCCAGAACCGGATTTCCACGGGTTTGCGGGTCTCCAGCGCGCAAGAGGATGCCTCCGTATTCTCCGTTGCGCAGGGAATTCGCGCAAACATTCGGGGCTTTGAGGCAGTCGGCAGTGCGCTGGCTGGTTCACGGGGCCTGGTCACCGTCGGTATTTCTGCAACCACCTCGGTGTCCAACCTACTGTCCGATGTTCGTGAGCGACTAACCCAGCTCGCTGACGAGAGCATCTCCACCGAGCAGCGTGAAATCTATACCGATGATCTTCGCGCCCAGGTCGATCAGCTGCGCAGCTTCATTGAGAATGCTGAATATAACGGTCGGAATATCCTGGCCGGTGATCAGGGTACTTTTGGTGATGCTTTTACCGGTTATTCGGCTGCCGAGTCGGTAAATGCAATCCGAAACATTGATGGCCAGAGCCTCCAAATTCGAGCCAACGACCTAGTCCTCGGCACCGGTGGTTCCTCCGGTGTTACTGGCTTCGTTGGTTTGGCGCGGATTGTCTACTCAACCGACACCACCGACGGTGGCTCGGACGGGCTAACAGGTAATGACACCACCGCGAGTAACGCGGTTGCGGCGAACTCTGACGGTAACTTTGTTGCGCGGTCTTTGGTCAATGCCCGTGTCGCTCAGGCGGCTTTGGCTGGCCTAAATGATGACGGCACCCGGGCGGCTGATGCCTTCCGTAGCGCTGATACCGAAACTCAGGGCACCCAATCGGTGTTCAACAGCGCCTTCTCGTTCTTCGAGCAGGAGATCAGCAATGCGCTGGGTCAGCTAGGTGCCGACAACCGCTCAATCGAGCTACAGCTTGAGTTCAATACATCGTTGAATGACGCAACCACCGAAGGCCTCGGCAATCTAGTAGATGCTGATCTGGCCCGTGAGTCGGCCCGTTTGCAGGCCTTGCAGACCAGGCAGCAGCTCTCGATCCAGGCACTGTCGATTGCGAACCAGCAGCCAACAAACGTTCTGGCACTGTTCAACTAACGCAGCCAAAAAACAAAATAACTTCAAAATCTTGCGACAGCCGGCGTCACCATGCGCCGGCTGTTTGCCTTGTCAGATTGGGGGGTTAAGGCCGTTAAACTTCTGGTGATGAACATTGATAAAAGATTGCAAAAACGCTGTCGCTCAGGTTTACTGCGAAGCATCGGTGAAACCGTGTTCAATTTGTCATCCAGAAGGGAGACAGTCATGACTATCCAAAACTCTATTAATACCAACGTTGGTGCACTCGTTGCCCTCCGTAACCTTAACTCGGTCAACCGCGATTTGGACGCGGTGCAAAACCGAGTTTCTACCGGCCTTCGGGTTTCCTCCGCACAAGAAGATGCTTCGGTTTTCTCCGTTGCACAGGGCATTCGTGGTGACCTCCGCGGCTACGAAGCTGTTGGTGGTGCACTCGGTGGTGCTCGCGGTATCCTGAGTGTTGCGATTTCTGGTGCTACCCAGGCTTCCAACATTCTTGCCGATATCCGGGAAAAACTGACGCAGCTTTCCGATGAAGGTATCAGCCAGGATCAACGCGAAATTTACTCCAGTGACCTCGCCGAGCAATTCCGCCAACTGCGGAACTTCCTCGACGGTGCTGAGTACAATGAGCGTAACCTGATCGCTGGTAACCGCGGTACCGCAGTCGGTGAACTGAACGGTAACTTTGCCAACTACTCAACCGCTGCCGATGCAAAGGTTATTCGCTCCATCGATGGTTCTTCCATCACCCTGCGAGCTAATGACCTAATCATTGGTACGGGTGCGGCAGTTGCTGCTGGTACCTCCGGTGGTGCGATTGACGGCTTCCAGGCTTTTGCCCGGATCGTCTATGCATCCGACACTACGGCGGCTGGCGCATCAGATGGTCAGGCGACCGCCGACTTCGCTGCGATCTCCTCGATCACCAACCAGACCTCTGGTCTGGACGCCAACAACCTGGTGGAACGTCAGTTCATTGGTGCTCGTATTGCTCAGGCAGCCCTGGCTGATCTGACGACCGCATCGGCTCGTGCTACCGACGCCTTCTTCTCTGCTGACAGTGCGACAGCGGGTACGGCTTCGGTCTTTAACAGCGCGTTTGCGTTCTTCGAGCGTGAAGTTGCTCTGGCTCTTGGTAGCCTGGGTGCTGATAACCGTAGCGTTGACTTCCAAATCGACTTCAACACCGCCATCCAAGATGCGGTTGAAGAAGGTCTTGGTTCACTTGTCGATGCTGATCTGGCCCGTGAATCGGCCCGGTTGCAGGCTCTGCAGACCAAGCAGCAGCTGTCTATTCAGACGCTGTCGATTGCCAACCAGAACCCAACTATTCTGCTTAGCCTCTTCCAGTAAGGCTCAGCTGAAAAAACGGGACTTAGAAGGCAGGCGGGGATTTCCCCGCCTGTTTTTTTTGCTGTACCATAGGCTTATCAAATTCGGGCTAGCGACACTGCCTAGCCGACAGCAACGCTATCGAGGCAACCATGCCGCTTAAGGTTAGACTGAAGCCAAGCGAGAAGATTGTAATCAACGGTGCCGTGGTGACGGCAGGTGATAGTGGCGCCACGCTTGTCCTCCACAACAAGGCCGCCCTTCTCCGGGCGAAAGACATCATGCAAGAGAGCGACGCCAACACACCGGCGAAGCGCATCTACTTCATGATCATGCTGATGTATCTCGATCCGGAGAGTAAGCAGGACTACATGGACCGCTATATGGAGTTCATGATGGACATGATGTCCGCGGTTCAGCTGCCGCCAATTAAGAAGTCCCTGTCTTTAATCCACCTTGATGTCGCCAATGGTGATTTGTACCGCGCGTTAAAAACCTGCCGGGCTGTCATGAAACTGGAATCAGAATTGCTAGAATACGAGCAAACTGATGTTGAAACTAAGGAAACGGCCTCATGAACAACTACGCCGCATACCAGCAGAACCAGAATGCGACGCAGAGCCCACGGGAAGTTGAGTACCGTTTGTTGGGTCAGGTAACTGCCGCCCTCGTCAAAGCTGAGGAGGTTTATGCTGATTCCAAAGCGGATGTTGAGAAGAAGAAGATCGTCGTCGACGCCGTTCTGTGGAACCGCAATGTCTGGTCAGCCTTTCGGGTCGACCTCCTCGATGCGGAAAACAACCTGCCAACAGAGCTGAAAGCGCAGCTGATCAGCATCTCCTTATTTATTGAGCGCGAGACCACAGCCGTTCTCGATCATGAGGCCGATCTGGAAGCGCTGATCGATATCAACAAGCAGATCATGGACGGTCTCAAGAGCCAGGTTGATCAAACAGCGGCAGCCCAGGCACCTGCCCAACCACCTACCCAACAGCCATCCTCTGGCATCTCATCTGTAGATAGCCACGCCTAAAAGGAACCTCCCCTAGCGGGGATAGGGCAGATTTTGCCGGAGCGCGCGACGGGGCATTTATTGCCGATCGCGCGCTTATTTTTTGTCATCAAAATCAAGCGGTTACAAGGCGCCTGATTGGTCCGCTTATTGCATCTACCTTCGCGGGAAGATGCATTTATGGAGGGTCAGACATGACCTCGCTTACATCGGCACTTAACGCTGCGACCAGCAGCCTGTTCGTTAACTCACGCGATATCGATGTTGTTTCGCAGAACATCGCCAATACGGACACGCCGGGATACACACGGAAAACCCTTAACCGGTCCAACCTTGCGTTTGGCGGTCAGGCTGCCGGTGTGGCCGCTGGCGGGCTGAACCGCTTTGTCCCGCAAGAGTTGCTTCGGCAGTTCCGGGCGCAGACCTCGGTTTCGGAAAGCCTGTCGGTTGAGGCCTCAGCGTTAAGCGCGCTTGAGGTGAGATTTGGCAATCCTTCCGATGAGAATTCCATCGGCGCCTTAATGACCGAACTGCAGAATGCGTTTTTGGAGGCCGCAAACGAGCCCGAAGACAATCTGCTGCACCAGCAGGTCATTCAGTCTGCCGATCGCTTTGCCCAAGAGCTGAACCAATCCAGTGATGCCATTCAAGAGCAGCGTCGGCAGGCTGAGCTGTCCATTGAGGAGTCAGTTCAAACGATTAACGAACTCACGGCCGATATCGACCAGCTGAACCAAGAGATCATTTTGGTAAAGGCTGAAGGTGGCAGTGCCGCAGACCTCAAAGACCGACGGGATGCCTTGGTCAATGAGCTCTCTGAAGAGATCAATATCAGCTACTACGAAGAGACCGATGGTCGGTTGGTTGTCTCCCTCGGCAACGGACAGGCCCTAATTGAAGAGCGTGCGTTCGAACTTCGTTTTGAACGCAGCAACGTTACGCCCCAGGCGTTCTACGATCCAACTGCCGGTAACTTTAGCCTGCTCAACGGGATCATCTTGGATATCCCAAATGGCGGTCCCGACCAGGATGTCACTGCGGCGTTCACTGACGGTAAGCTTGGCGGCAATCTTCGTTTGCGGGATGAGACCCTGCCCCAGGCGCAAGCCCAGCTTGATGAACTGGCGGCTAATCTACTGGTCCGCTTTGGCTCGATCCGCGATGCCGGCGCGACCCCACCAACCCAATCACACTATGAGCTGTTCCGGGATGCCGGTGACGGTACAGGTGCGGTTCCAGCGGCAACTGCCTCCGATTATGCGGATGCAGCCTCTGCTGGCGCAAATGGTGAGTTTGACTTCGTCGCCGTGCCATTGGCCGGGATGATCGAGAACCAAGAGGTCGGTCTAGCCGGTCGCTTGGTCATCAATGAAACCTTCGTCAATGAGCCATTCCGTATTCGTGAGGGTACCTTCTTTGGTCCTGCACCGGAGGGCGCCCCTGATCCGGGTACAGGTGATCCGCGCTTGCTCGATACCGATGACACGATCTTGGATAATGTCCTTCAGACAGTCTTCGGTGACGAAACCACAGATCTGTCCAACGGCGCGTTGTTCCTACTGGGCCCAGGTCCAGCGGATTTCGGCTTCCGGATTACCGGCGTTGGCCCAAATGATCAGATTTCAACCCGGTTAGAAAACGCCGCGACGATTGATGATTACACAAACTCGATTATCGCCTTCCAAGCCAACCAGTTGAATGACTTGGAGAACCAGCTAGAGGCTGAGCAGTTCATTACCACCCAGGTTGAGAACGAAGTTCTGGGCCTCTCTGGCGTTAATCTGGATCAGGAGCTAGCGAGGCTTATTGAGCTTGAGTCCTCTTACTCCGCATCCACCCAGGTGATCTCCACCGTTCGTAGTCTGTTTGATGAATTGCTAGCTGTTGTCCGCTAAGGCCAGCCGTTATAGGAGCATAGAATTATGTCCATTTTATCCACTGTCGTTCAGGCAAGAAATGTCCAGGACAATATCGGCCGGTTGCAGAACCAAATTGATCTGCTTCGCGGTCAGATTGGTACTGGTAAAAAGACCGATCGGTTCTCGGGCCTGGGGGTCGACTCTCGCCGCTCTCTAGAGCTACGCGCGACGATCCAAACTTATGAGCGCTACCAGATCGGTATCTCTCGTGCCGATACCCAGCTGCAGGTACAGGTTAATGCCCTGAACCAGATGGATGAGATCATCAATCAGGCGGTCACAGACCTGACGACGGCACTTGATGGCAGTATTCCGGACGTTACGGAGACCAATCAAACAGCCCAAAGCCAATTGGTTGAGCTTGTCAGCTTGATGAACACCCAGTTTGACGACCGCTTTATCTTCTCGGGTCGGGGGGTTACCGATGCCAACGTGGTTGCTGGCGAAACCCGCCCGCCTGTTATCGGTTTTGAGAATGATGCGGCGGTCCCAGATGGCGTCATCCCAGGGGTTGATAACTATTTCAACCTGCTCACCGCCTCAGCCTTGAGCGTCGACAATATCGGGCCTGAGGCAGTCGGTGAGAACGGTCCAGATCGTATCTTTGCCCGCCTCGATTACATCTTCAGCAACAATGCAGCGAATACCGCTGCCCTGGGTGCGCTAGTCCCGGCTGATGCTGCTGTTGCCAACAGTGCCACCCCGAACGATTACGCCACTTGGTACAATGGTGATCTCGGCCTTAACCCGCCAGGCGATATCTTCGTCGATAGTGAGATCTCACAAGGGGTGAACATCACGACGAATAGCGTGATCGTTAATCCAGGTATTGCCGGTAACCCTGTTCCCGGTAACACGACAGGTTATGAGGACGTTATTAAGGCGATGAGCCTGTTCTCAACCTTGCAGCCGAGCAACGGCGTTGTCGACTCCTCGAACGAAGCTGAGTTCTTCGAAGTCTTCAACCGTGGCCTTGCCCTGCTGAAGCAAGGTCAAGAAAAGCTGCAGGCAGAGGTCCAAGTTCTAGGTGAGCGCCAAGCCTTTGTTGGCCGAACGAATGAGCGGAACATCGAGGTCCTGACCTTTACCGAAATCGCCCTCTCAAATGTTGAGGATGTGGATGTCGCAAAGGCGAGCACCGACCTGTTCCAACTAGAAGCCCAGCTTGAAGCCTCCTACTCCATTATCGGGACGCTTCGAAACCTAAGGCTGAGTAACTTCCTGTAATCACAGGCTGTGATCGCACAGATAAAAAGGGGAGCCGATGGCTCCCCTTTTTCTTATCTCTGTATGACTGGCTATATAAGCGCCGCTAGCTCTCTGTCGCTAAGCTACGGATCTCGCCCTCGCCCACCGCATTGGCATCAGTGCCACCATTGGTGACATCACTAACACCGTTACTAGGGGCACCGCTGGTGACCTGAACAACCTCAGGGGCCGCTGGAGGTGCTGTCGTTTCTTCTGCAGGCGCCGGTGCTGCCGTAGCTGCAGCTGCCACCGTGGTTGGGGCCTCAGCATCTGGTGCCTCAACCGCTGGCGGTGGATCATTACCCTCTTGAAGCTCTTCGATCGCCTCCGCATTCTGTTCCTGCGCAGGCGAAACAGAGGCTACCGCAGCGTCAGCTGCCAGGTTGGCAATATCCTGCGGTGATAGGCCGATACCGGCGTCACGCTGGGCCAGTGTCTGTTCCGATGGGAACTGACGGGTCACCTCACCGGTCGCTGTATCCCGGAATTGGAACAGCACCAGGCTGGTATCCACATCAAGCTCAGCAACCGGGCTGATGAAGAAAACTTCGGCCAGATCATTAATGGCATTGTCTTGAATGTCGGCCGCCGGCGGACGCTCGATCTCGTTCGGCGGGTCAAAAGCGCGGACGGTACTCGCCGCGATGCTCAGACCATCACTCATCATGACCTCCTTTGATCACTAACCAGAATATAGGGTTTGTGACGAATAAGGTCAATGAAACCGGGGATTTCAGTCGTTTAACAAACGTTAATTTGATCAACGACTCGTTACGAAAAATCCACCTGCGCTACTGTTCCATCGAAACTAATGCTCAATTTGTGGCTCAGATTTTGCGTTTTGCTGAACCCGAAGAGCGAGCGAATCCGGTTAGAATCGGGAAAACGCAGCAGCTTTGACACGGTTTGGCAGACAGTCGCTTAGCCAGATAAAAACACTTGACCTTGCTAGGCAAAAACTGCCGCCTGTGGTATATGCAACCGTTAACGGGGACCGTAGTGACAAGCCTCTGCAATCAAAGACTTTGCGCTGAAAATGCCGGAACAGCCAGGCCGCTGACGGCATTGTTTGATCGTGATCTCGGCATGATGTTTGCAGAGCATCAGTGGGGCTTGGCAGAGGGCGGAATGGCACGTGAATAATTTCCTCGAAACACTGCGCAATCTTGGATTGCCGCGAATTGCTGTGCTGGTGGGTATCTCCGTCGGCCTGCTTATCTTCTTCCTTTATATCTCTACGCGCCTCGCGACGCCTGAGATGTCGCTGCTGTTCGATGATTTGCAGGCTGCTGACGCAGGCGCAATCACGCAGGAGCTGGATGCTGCCGGTGTCCCCTATCAAGTTAGCATCGACGGCCGCCGGATCATGGTGCCGAACGACCAGGTTGGCCGCCTGCGTATGCAGATGGCGCAAAATGGCCTGCCGACTGGCGGATCCGTTGGCTTCAGCCAACTCTTCGACGACCCACCTGGTTTGGGCGTTACGACAAAAGTTCTGAATATTAATGAGGTTCGTGCTCTCCAAGGTGAGTTGGAGATGACGATCAACTCAATGGAAGATATCCGCCGGGCCCGGGTTCACCTGGTTCTGCCCCAGCGCCGAATTTTTGAGCGTGACCGTCAGGACCCGCGCGCCAGTGTCTTTCTTGAGCTTGAGCAGGGCCGCAGCCTTGATCGCGAAGGCATTGCCGCCGTCCAACAAATCGTCGCGTTCTCTATACCTGATCTGGACCCAGCCAAGGTTGCGGTTAGCGATAGCCGTGGCCGCACCCTCGCTAGCCCCACCGACGCTAGCAGTATTGCCGGTGTACTGAATGAGGCTGATGAGCGGCGCCGCGCCCGTGAGCAGGAAATGATCCGCAAGATTGAAGATCAGATCTATCCGATGGTCGGCATTGGTAACGCGCAGGTTCAGCTGACCGCCGATCTCAACTTTGATCGGGTCAACCAGACCGAGGTTCTGATTGACCCCGAAACCCTGGTCGACCTTAGCTCCCAGACCGTTGAGGAAGAACGCCAGTCCAACGAGTTTGAAGGCCCAGAGCCGGTCACCGTTGAAGAGAACATCCCGAATGTTGACCCGGTAAGCGGTCCAAACGCCTCCGCCTTCACCAGCGAGACCCGGGCGGAAGAGACTATTAACCGTGAAGTGTCACGGACCGAGCGGATCACCGTCCGCGAGGTTGGCGAGATTCGTCGTCTCAACATCTCAATCCTGGTCGATGGCCGCTACGTTACCGATGCCGACGGTAATGAGGTTTATCAGCCTCGAACCGAACAAGATCTGCAGCTGATCGCTAATCTGGCCCGGGGCGCAGTCGGCTTCGATCAGTCACGTGGCGATACGATCGTTGTTGAAAACTTCCAGTTCGAGCGTGACCCACTACTGTTCCCCGAAGAAGCCTCTGGCATGATCTTCGGTATCCCAGTGGTTGAGCTTCGCCGCCTGGCGGAAATCCTAATCCTGGCGATGGTTGCGATCCTGGTGCTGCTGCTGATCGTCCGCCCGATGATCAACCGTCTGCTGACCCCAGCGCCAGCGGCAGCGGAAGGCCCATCGGATATCGGCCTCCTCACCGACCAAACCGGCGATATGCAGGCATTGCCTGGGCCTGATGGCGGAGGTGATCTGGGCGATGTGGAGAGCCAGCTAGAGCAGATGATTAATATCTCGCAGGTCGAGGGCCGGGTTCGCGCCTCCTCCCTTAAGAAGATCGGTGAGATTGTTGAGAAACATCCTGAGGAAGCCGTCTCGATTATTCGTAACTGGCTTTACGAAGGCAAAGAGGCATGATGGCAGGGTTCGCGCACCATATTGCCCCCCGTTGGGGTATCACGCGGCCTGACCTGACAAGCATTGGAGTGGGTTGATGTCGGAAGTTGCCACCGCCGAGGAAGGCCAACAAGAAGAGCAGATGAAGGAATTGACCGGCCCCGAGAAGGCCGCAATCCTCGTTTTGTCTCTGAGCGATGAGCACACAGCCTCCCTGCTGTCCTTTATGGATGATGAGGAGATCAAAGAGCTCTCCCAATACATGGCCAACCTAGGCTCCGTTCATTCGAGCCAGGTCGAAAAACTCTATATGGAGTTTGCCGAGAAGATCTCGGATACGGGCTCCCTCACCGGTTCTATCGAAAGCACTGAGCGGCTCCTCACCAAGGTCCTCGGCCCCGACAAGGTTTCCTCGATTATGGAGGAAATCCGCGGTCCGGCTGGCCGAACCATGTGGGACAAGCTGGGCAATGTGAACGAGCAGGTCCTGGCCAACTACTTGAAGAACGAGTACCCGCAGACCGTTGCGGTTGTCCTCTCCAAGATCCGCCCAGACCATGCCGCGCGGGTTATCGCCCTGCTGCCTGAGAGCTTCGCGATGGAAGTCATCATGCGGATGCTGCGGATGGAGAACGTTCAGAAAGAGGTTCTGGACGATGTCGAGCGTACGCTGCGTAACGAGTTCATGTCGAACCTGGCACGCGCAACCCGCCGCGACAGCCACGAGATGATGGCAGAGATCTTCAACTTCCTAGACCGTGCTTCCGAGGCTCGGTTCCTGGGTGCGTTGGAGGAGCGGAACCGCGACAGTGCCGAACGCATTAAAGCCCTCATGTTCACTTTCGAGGATCTCGGCAATCTGGACCCATCTGGCGTACAGACACTTATCCGTACGGTGGACAAGACAAAGCTTGCCCTCGCGATGAAGGGTGCCAGCGAGACCTTACGCGACCTCTTCTTCTCGAATATGTCTGAACGGGCGGCCAAAATCCTGCGTGAGGATATGCAGGCCATGGGCCCCGTACGCGTACGTGACGTGGATGATGCCCAGCAGGTGCTGGTGAACGCAGCGAAAGATCTGGCCGATAAGGGTGAGATCGTGATCGCTGACGGCAAAGGTGATGATCAGCTTGTCTACTGACGACACCACCGCGATGCTCGAAGCAGAGCCGGATGTAAAAGCATCCGCAGGCGATCAGGCACGCCCCACCCCTGGGGCGGCCAGCCTTGGTGTGCCGATCCAGAAGTTCATGTTCGACAACGCGATCTTCGATCCGCCGATCCCACCAACGGCAGAAGAACTCGCCGCGGCCGAGGCCAAGAGCGACGAACCGCCACCGCCACCGCCACCACCAGGTATCACCCGGGAAGAACTGCAGCGCGCACGCCAGGAAGCGTTCGCCGAAGGCATGGCAGCTGGATTGGCCCATGCCGAGACCGACGGCCAGGACCGCGCCGCACTCGCCTTGCAGCACATCGCCAAGATCGCCGACCACCTACTCGCCACGGACCAGCTAGCGCAAGCCAGTGCTGAACGGCAGATTATCGATGGCGTTATGGCCGTGGCTGAGAAGCTGGCCCCCATGCTTCATGAGGATGGCCGAATTAAGGAGATTGGCCGTTTTGCACGGGAGACCTTGCAGGCCCATGCCGATGAACGCGAGCTGCTGATTGCTGTGCCTACAGGCACCGCGCCACGGATTAAGAGTGAGCTGCGGTCAGTGATGGAATCCCGCGGCCTCACCGACCGGGTTAAAATCGTTGAGGATGAGAGCTTAGGCCCGGCTGACTGCCGCATGAATTGGGCTGATGGCGGTGCCAACCGTATGTTGGATCGTATCTGGAGTGCCGTTGAAAATGCCGCTGGCCAAGCGCTTGCCGCACAGGGAATTGGCACACCAAAGGTTGGGGCTGACCATGAGGGCGATGCGGAAGGCCAGCTAGCTGATCCCGGCCCCGCACCTGCTGGATTTATTGATCCCGAACCAACACCGACGCCGGCACCACCAGCGTTTGAGGCCCTGCCCGACTGGCTGGAACAGGCAATCGCGGCCGAGCCATCCCATATCGTGCGGGAGTTAGGCTTCGACCCAACTGCCCCTACAGTCGATGAAGACGCGAGTGCGCCCCCAGCTGAGCACGAGGCGGCCGTGACTGAACCAGATGCGGCACAGCCAGCCGATCCCATCGCTGATCAAGCGATTGAGGAGGCTACCGTCGTAGAACAAACCATTGATGAAACTAACCAAACTGATGCTGTTGTAACGGATGCCGATCCTCAGCCTGAGGATGAAGGCACCAAGGAGTAGAAGACGATGTCTGATGAAAATGATTTGGCACTCCAGGATTTGGAGACCGTAACCCAGGCACTCGACGAGCATATGGGTAGCGGCAGCAGCATGGATGAGCAGCAAGCCAAAGAGCTTGATGCAATCTATGACATCCCGGTGCAGATCTCTGCCGTGCTGGGTAAGTCATCCATGCAGGTTAGCCAGCTGTTGAAACTAGGCCGTGGCGCGGTTGTGGAACTGGACCGGAAGGTCGGTGAACCAATCGACATCTATGTGAACAACCGCCTGGTTGCCCGTGGTGAAGTTGTGGTGGTGGAAGACCGCCTCGGCGTAACCATGACAGAGATCATCAAATCGGATCGCGCCTCCTCCTGAGCTGGGGAGTGCGTGACCACCTCTCTCGCCAGCGCCCGAGAAGCGGCCGCCGGTTACTAGCGCGACAATACTGATCGTGTGGGACGATCATCGAAGCATCTATCGCCCTGCCATAAGCCCGAATTCAGCTGGCTTTCCGTGGCAGGGATTTAAGGACAATCTGGGGGCATTGGTCTTCTATGACCGAACGTAGAACAATCGACCTAACAACGGTCTTAGGCTTGGTGATTGCCTTTGGCTTGATCCTGGCTGCAATCATGGTTGGCGGCTCTCTTGGCTCGTTCTTCAACCTGCCATCGGTGCTGATCGTGGTGCTGGGCACCATGGCCGTGACCGCCGTTTCCTTTGCGGGTAGCGAACTCAAGGTCACGCCGACACTGGTCAACAACGCGGTGTTCCGCACGATCAGCGACCCGGTTGTGATCGGCACCCAGATGATTGAACTGTCAGAGTTGGCGCGCCGTAACGGCCCCCTTGCGTTGGAACAGCGTCTACCCGAACTTCAGGGCAATCGTTTCCTGTTCAAGGCAATCGGCCTCATCGTCGATGGCATCCCCGGTGACGATATTGAGCAAGTCCTCAGCAGTGAGATCAGCGCTGATTTCGCCCGTAACCAACGGGCTATTTCGATCATCAAACGCTCAGCCGAGGTGGCGCCCGCCATGGGCCTAATCGGTACGCTGGTTGGTCTGGTGCAGATGCTTGCGAACCTGGAAGATCCCTCAACCATTGGCCCGGCGATGGCGGTTGCGTTGTTGACCACCTTCTATGGCGCGGTCCTCGGCACCATGATGCTGACCCCACTCGCCGGGAAGCTTGAGCGCAATGCCAATGAAGAGAACTTAACCAAGCGGATTTACGCTGTTGGTGCCGCCTCCATCGCCCGGCAGGAAAACCCACGCCGGTTGGAGATGCTGCTCAACACCATCCTGCCACCTGAAAAACGCATCAACTACTTCGAGTAATCGGAACCAGACCTGGCTGGTGAGCCGGGGAAGCTAGCGGAATACCCATGCGCCTATTGATCGTCGCCAAATTGGAAGGTCCCATCAGCGAAGCCGCGCAGATGGCGATGAAGCGTGGGGCAAAGGTGGCGCAAACCGACACGGTTGATCAGGCCCTGGCCGCTCTTCGCGGTAAGCAAAGCGCAGATCTAGTCATGGTCGATGTGGACCTGGAAGTGGCACGGCTGGTCAAAAGCTTGGAGACTGAGCGGATCAGCACCACCGTGGTTGCGTGCGGTGTTGGCACTGATGCCCAGGCCGCCGTACGGGCAATCCGCGCCGGTGCGCAGGAATACGTTCCGCTGCCCCCGAATGCCGACCTAATCGCCGCTATACTTGAAGCTGCAGTGGCTGAGGATCATCAGATTGTCAGCCGTGACCCAGCCATGGCCGCAGTTCTGAAACTTGCCGATCAGGTTGCCCCCTCAGATGCGAGCGTCCTGATCACCGGTGAGAGTGGAACGGGTAAAGAGCTGATGGCCCGCTATGTCCACCGCAAGTCAAAGCGGAAGGACAAAACCTTCGTATCTCTGAACTGTGCAGCGATCCCTGATAACCTCTTGGAATCTGAGCTATTTGGCCATGAGAAGGGTGCCTTTACCGGTGCTGTGGCCCGGCGGATTGGTAAGTTTGAAGAGGCCGATGGCGGCACACTGTTCCTGGATGAGATTTCCGAGATGGATCTGCGCCTCCAGGCCAAGCTGCTGCGCGCTATTCAGGAACGGGTAATTGACCGGGTTGGTGGCAATAAACCAATCCCAGTTGATATCCGGATCGTTGCCACCAGTAACCGGAATATGGAGCAATCCGTCCGTGACGGTGATTTCCGGGAAGATCTCTACTTCCGTCTGAATGTCTTAAACCTCGCCCTGCCCTCACTTCGTGAACGGCCACAGGACATTATGCTCATCGCGGAGCATTTCGTTGCGAAGTACAGCGAAGCAAATGGCCTTCCGGTAAAACCGATCAGCGCTGCCGCCAAGGCGCAGCTTGAGGCCCATCACTGGCGCGGCAATGTACGCGAGCTGGAAAACACCATGCACCGTGCGGTGTTGCTGACCACCGGTGACGAGATTGGTCCAGAGGCTGTCATGCTAAGCAGCAGCATCTTGGCCCCGGCCGATACCCAAGCAACCGCCCTCGGCCAAAGTGCCGCGAGCGTTGCCGCAAAGTCAGCTGCGGATACACCTAGCACTGCCCCCGCCACCACCGATGAGGGGGGCGACGCGGCCAGCGGCACCGGTGGTTTGGTCGGCCGTACCGTTGCCGAGGTTGAACGTGACCTAATCTTAGACACGCTCAGTCACACACTTGGGAACAGAACTCATGCCGCTAACATCTTGGGCATCTCAATCCGGACGCTACGTAACAAGCTGAAGCAATATGCCGATGATGGGGTCAACATCCCGGCACCCGGCGATGCAGATCAGGTGGCAGGCTAAGATGAGCGCGAGCTGGAGTAAGAGAACAGCATGACGGACCAAAGTAACCAGGCGCCTCCGGGCGGTGGTGGCTTGCCCGCCAATCTGCCAAGCCTGGCCGACATCAATAAGTCCGTTCGCGGCTATATGCGGGGCGATATCGCCCTGGCACTCGGTGTTGTCTGCATCCTCGTGGTGCTGATCTTGCCGATGCCGAAATGGTTGATGGATGCAAGCCTGGCGCTTTCCATCACCTTTTCAGTGCTGATCTTGATGACCGTTCTGTTCATTGAGAAGCCGCTGGAATTCAGCTCATTCCCGTCGATCTTGCTGATCGCAACTATGTTGCGATTATCGCTAAACCTAGCCTCTACAAGGCTTATTTTGGCTAATGGTCACGAGGGAACTGACGCCGCGGGACAGGTGATTGAAGCCTTCGGCCAGTTTGTGATGGGCGGTAATTTCGTCATCGGGATTATCGTTTTTGGCATCCTGGTACTGGTGAACTTTATCGTTATCACCAAGGGTTCAGGCCGTATCGCAGAGGTCGCGGCCCGCTTCACCCTTGATGCAATGCCTGGCAAGCAGATGGCCATCGACGCCGATCTGTCTGCTGGCCTTATCGATGAAGACACCGCCCGCACCCGCCGGAAAGAACTGGAAGATGAGAGCACCTTCTTCGGCGCCATGGACGGTGCTGCGAAGTTCGTTCGCGGTGATGCGATTGCCGGCCTGCTGATTGTCTTCATCAACATCATCGGCGGTATCATTATTGGTGTTGCCCAGCAGGACATGACCTTTGGTGAGGCTGGCAACAACTACACCCTGCTCACCGTTGGTGATGGCCTGGTTAGCCAGATCCCATCGCTGATCGTCTCTGTTGCTGCTGGTATGCTGGTCTCTAAAGCTGGTGTCAGTGGTTCAGCTGACAAGGCAGTCTTTGGCCAGCTTAGCGCCTATCCAAATGCCCTTGGGCTAAGCTCCATTCTCATGGTCTCCATGGCACTGCTGCCTGGCATTCCAATGGCGCCATTCCTGGGCCTGGCTGCTGCAACCGGCGGTGCGGCCTATATGATAAGTAGGCGACAGGTAACCGTCGAAACCGAACAAGAGATAGAGGCACAAGAAGCGGCCGCAGCCGCACCTATTGCTGAAGAGCCCATCTCGGCAACCCTGGCAATTGATAGCATCCGCCTGGAGCTTGGCTATGGCCTGCTAACCCTGATGAACCAGGCCGAAGGCAGCCGCCTAACCGACCAAATCCGGGGTCTGCGCCGCCAGTTGGCGAGTGAAATGGGTTTCGTCCTACCCCCGGTGCGTATTCAGGATAACCTGCAGCTGCCAGCAACAGGCTACGTTATCCGGGTGAAGGAGATCGATGGCGGCAGCGGTGAAATCATGCCGAACATGCTGCTTTGTATGGATCCAAAGGGCGATAAGATTGCCCTGCCTGGTCAAGAAACGACCGAGCCTACCTTCGGCTTGCCGGCCATGTGGATTGACCAGCAGCACCGCGAAGAAGCGATGTTCAAGGGCTATACCGTCGTTGATCCATCCACCGTGATCACCACCCACCTGACCGAGGTGGTGAAGGACAACATGTCCGAGCTTCTGTCCTACGCTGAGACGCAGAAGCTGCTGGATGAGATGCCACGCGAACACCAGAAGCTGGTCGCAGATGTTGTGCCAACTCAGATCACCATTGGTGGACTGCAACGGGTTCTGCAGAACCTGATTGGAGAGCGTATCTCGGTCCGCGATATGCCGGGCATCCTAGAGGGTGTGGCCGAGGCGAGCGCCTTTACCCGCAACCTGACGATGATTACCGAGCATGTGCGTACCCGCCTCTCCCGTCAGCTGTCTGAAGTGAACAGCAACATGCAGGGCGTTCTGCCGCTGGTCACCCTGTCCCCTGAATGGGAACAGGCGTTCCAAGAGAGCTTAATCGGTCAGGATGATGAGAAGCAGCTGTCCATGGCGCCAACCAAGCTGCAAGAGTTCATCTCTGCGGTGCGTGAAGCCTATGAGCGGCATGCCATGATGGGCGAAACCCCGGTGCTGCTTACCAGCCCACAGGTTCGCCCCTATGTCCGATCGATTGTTGAGCGGTTCCGCCCGGCAACCGTCGTGATGTCCCAAAACGAAGTGCACCCGAAAGCCAAGATCAAAACCCTTGGCCAAATCTAACGGCACCAAAACTCAGCACCGCTAACCTATGCGCATTAAGTCCTTCACCGCGCCCTCGATGGCCGAAGCCATGGTCCTTGTGAAAGAGGCGCTGGGTGAGGATGCGATCATTGTCTCCACCCGTGAGCAGGAGGGGGCGTTCCGGGTTACGGCCGCCCTCGATGATGGCGGCGATGACGGTTATGAGGTTGGGCCTGATCTGTCTGACCCTGGCGCCCTGCGTGATGCCGAAGAACTGGCAGATTACGAAGACGAGGAAGATGACGAGGAAACCGTCGACCTCGACAATATGCTGCTGACACCAGATAGCCTGCCGGATACCGATGATGAGGCAGCCTATGGCGATGATGACGACGAGGAAGCAGAGCCACGCCGCGATGTAGCGGAGAGCCGCCCGGTCCCCGATTGGGCCAAACCGCAGGGTGAGCCTGAGTTTGTCCACCAGCTGGCCGATAGCAGCTACTCACTCCTAATCGACCATGGCACGCCGCGTCGCCTGGCCCATGCGATTGGCGATCATATCGATGAAGAGCTTGGCCTGGTCCGCGACCGGCAGGAGATGGAGCCTGGCATCCTTGAGGCGCTAGCCCATGGTATTCGCCGCCAATTCTCGTTCCAGACCCCAGCTGAGCTTTGGACTGAACGCCCCCTACTAATGGTCGGGCCCCATGGCAGTGGCAAAACCCTAGCACTCGCCAAGATGGCCGCACGGGCTGTGCTACGCGGCGTGAAGCCAGTGGTGATCACCACCGATGTTGTGCGAGCTGGGGCCATTGAGCAGTTAGCCGCCTTTACCCGGATTATGGATATCGAGCTTAAAACCGCCGATGAACCCCATAGCCTGCATCAACTGATCGATGAGTTACCCGAGGGGCGTCACCAGGTCTTGATTGATACCGCCGCTGTTAACCCGTTTGACCAGGAAGCCGTCGACCTGCTGGGCGAGATGGTAAGCCAGGCAAAGGCTGAACCACTTATTGTGCTGGCGGCCGGTACCGATGCGGTTGAAGCGGGAACGATTGCCACCTCATTACGGGCGATTGGGGCCCGCCATTTGATTGCGACGCGGCTTGATGCTGCGACAAGATTCGGCAGTTTGCTTGCCGCTGCGGACCTTGGCAGGTTACACTTTTCGTATCTGGGGCGCTCAACGAGCGTCACGGCCGGCTTGCAGGAAGCACAGCCGGAAACGCTGGCGGAATTGCTAGCGGCCAAGGGCGGCCTGTCCCGATAGTGATGAAACGGGCCGTGGGTGGCAGAAAACCACCGCCTAGGCCACATGTACGGCAACGATTGCTCGCGTTAATTGGCCCTTTAATCAGGGTTTTAAGGAGTGTTGGGTTGCCATGTCCGATGCGTTACCAATTTCAGGCTTAGTACCGACCGGTGCCCGGGGCACTGGCACGGGCGCACAGCCTGGTCAGCCCATCGTGTTGGGCACGGTGACGATTGAACAGCTACCAAGCAATCTGCAGTCTCTGAACCGGCAAGTCCTACTCTCAGGTCAGCTTCAGCCAACGAACACACCAAGTGGCCAGGGACAGGGCACGAACGCCGCCACTGGAGCAACAACAGGTGCCGCAGGTGGGGTACCCGTTGATGGCGATGGTGATGCGGGCACGCTATTCCGCCTTGCGACCTCCTCTGGTGATGTACTGATCCGCAGTAGCCTAGGCCTTCGCCCCGGACAGAATTTCCTTCTACAAGTGCCGGCAGGTAATCCACCGCGTGGCGCGGTGCTGCTGACCGCTGGCAACCAACCAGGCGCCACAGGTGCTTCTGGCGGTGCCACTGCCGCACCACCTGCGGCGACCGCGCCCGTGGCACCGGCGGCACCAACATTGCCGTCGGTTACGCCACTGCCGCCGCTGCAAGCTGGTTTGACCACCACGGCCCAGGTTTTACCGGGTGCCAATGTCGGCACCCCAAGCACCACGGCCCAGGCCCTGCCACCGGGACAAGGCACAGCCCCAGCGCCACAGCCAACTACGGCCCCAACGGCACAACCGTCAGCTTCGGCATCAGCCGCGCCGCCAGCACCGGCGCCCAGTGCCGCGCTGCCGAACAATATTGCCACCACCTTGCTGGCGAGCCTGTTGAGTGACGCCAACCCCAACAGCCCAACAGCCCGGGCCCTTGGCGGTGCACCGACGACGCCGACGGCCCAACCAACAACCAATGTGCCGAGCAATGCGCCCCAGACTGGCTCGGCAAGCAACACCGCCCCGTCGCCATCGGCTAATGCGTCGGCATCATCGACCGCGGCGCCAGCGAGTGCCACGACGGCAAGCGCTCAAGCAGCACCGGCGCCTTCGACGGCGCCACCCGCCTTCCCGCAGGCAAATAATCTGGGCGATATCCGAATTCTATCGATCACCCGCCCTGGTGAGGTCGCACCACCAGCACCGACCGGCAGCAGCAGCGGCAGTATCTTTAGTGCAAGTGTTCTGCAGAGCAGTGCGGACGGCCCAACCCTGCTACGGCTTGGCCAGCAAGTTCTGCTGCTGCAGGCACGCGGAGAGTTACCAGTGGGTAGTCGGGTTACCCTGGCCCTGCCGGGCGGGCCGCCACAGCTGGATATTGGGGTGCCACGGGACCCATTTGTCGCCGGTGGTCGTTGGCAATCATTGGAGCAGGCCAGCACCTTCCTGCAAACCGTAAACCCAACAGCGGCCCAGGCGCTTAACACAGTGGTTCCGCAGATTGGTGCAGCCAATCTGGGTACTACCTTAGTGTTCTTTATGGCCGCCCTCCGCCTTGGTGATGTTCGTGCCTGGCTTGGCGAAGGCACGATGCGCAGCCTGGAACGGTTCGGCAATAAGGAGCTGATGGGCAAAATCAGTGATGAATTTGGCCGCCTCGCTGGCAGGTCGGAAGAAGTCCTACCAGGCAACTGGCGGCCGATGACCGTTCCCCTCGCCCATCAGGGCCAGGTTGGGCTGATCGATTTCTATTTCCGGCCAATTGATCCGGATGGCGGCCGGGATCAGGAGGACACCGGTGACGATGCCCCCGGTGATGGCCAGAACACCGGTGGCACCCGCTTCCTGATCGATATGGATATGTCGCAGCTAGGCCGGATGCAGATTGATGGCCTGGCACAATCGGGGCGTATCGATGTCATCCTCCGCTCCCAAACCACCTTCCCCACCGATATGCGGCAGGAGTTGCAGGGTTTGTTCCGGGATGTGCTCGATGCGCGCAGCCTCGAGGGTGGCGTTACCTTCCGCCACAATGGTGAGGGCTGGATCAAACTGGCCCAACATGGCAAACCATCAAGCATCCCAAACCTTGATGCGCTGGGAATTGCCGGTTTTCGTGGGGCTGGCGGTGATGGCGGGAAGCCCGTCGTCGCCTAACCCCAACCAACACTTGGTTGGCCGTCCAGCGCACCCCACATAGTGACCATGATGAACAGCGATACGCCCCAACCCGCCTATCTCAATTCTGAGACCGTCCGCAGTCGTCGAGCCCTAATCAACTGCCGCACATCACCAGCGACAGGCCATGATTACCTTGTCGATCTAAAGGTAAAGCTGCAGGCCCATGATCGGTCCAGCCCGTATCACCTGACGATCCGCTATGTCCCAGATCGTGACCTGCTAGATGATCAAGAGATGCGTGAGTATTGGCGCTTTATTGAGGCGGCGGAATGGCCCTCGCTGCCGGCCCTCGCCATTAGTGTGCTTGAGGATCTGAATAACGAGATGATCCCACGTTGGCTTCAGGTGCAGCTGCGCGACCCACTGACCAGCGACTATCAGGAAGGTTCGATGGTCACGATTGAGGATAAGCAGCCCGGTTGGCACAACCAGCAGATGCTAGCCCGCATCTCACCAGTGACCTTCTAAAGCCTTAACCATCGCCCTTACGGCGGGCAAACCCCTCAATTGCGATATCATCGAGCTCAATTGTCTCAAGCCGCTGCTGTTCTGCTTCTTCGGCGGCTTCCAGCTCTTCCTGGGCTAACTCGAATTTCTTTAACTCTTGGAAGGCGAGGCGAACCTCTTCGGTCTTAGCTTCTATCTGCTGTTCGACCGAGGCACGGGCTGCGCTGTATTCCTGGCGCTTAATAATCATGCCCTCGGTGTAATTGCCGAAACCGGCAGCGGCGATGAAGTCGGTTTCTTCGATCGCCTCCTGTTCACGCTCATACTCCGCTGCAAGGCGTGCGAGTTCCTCATCAATTCGGTTGAGGGCGGCGTTTAGCTGGCCGAGCTGCCGCCGCTGTTCATCCAGCGCCCATTTGCGAATGCGGATCAGGGCTTTGTAATCGGCCATGATGAACGCCTAGGGATCAGTTGCTAGCGGGATCTTGCTGGGCCATCGCGGCCACCTGGCGGCGCTGCATCCGCGTGGCGCGGATATCGGCCACTGGATCGGCGGGTATAGCCTCACCCTGCCCAGGCTGTGGCGGCTCTAAGCCCTCAGGCGTGAGTTCTGTGGCTGGGGCTTCGCCATCCAAAACGGCCCTGCCAGCCCCCTCGCCATAGGTGGTGCCAAGCACGCCGGCGAGCAGCTCATACCCACGCTCAAGATCGGTTGGGTCACCCTTATTCTGGCGGATGAAATCCTCAATACCGGGGTAGAGGTCAATCGCCAGATCTACCTCGGGGTCACTGCCCTTACGATAGGCACCAAGGCGGATCAGCTCAGCCATATTCTCATAGGATGAGACAAGGCGCTTAGCATTGGAGACCAGGTCATTCTGCGCCGGGGTATTACAATCCGGCATGGTCCGTGAGACCGAGCGAAGGACGTTAATCGCTGGATAACGACCACGTTCAGCAATCTCACGGTCGAGCATGATGTGACCATCGATAATGCCGCGCACGGCGTCGGCAATCGGTTCGTTATGGTCGTCCCCCTCAACCAGGACGGAGAATAGGCCGGTGATACTACCGTCACTCTCGCCTGGCCCTGCCCGCTCTAGCAGCTTGGCCAGCTCTGAGAAGGTGGTGGGTGGATAGCCTTTGGAGGTTGGTGGCTCGCCAGCCGACAAACCAATCTCACGCTGGGCCATGGCAAAGCGGGTAACACTATCCATCAGGCACAAAACGTCGAGGCCCTGATCGCGAAAATACTCACACACCGAAAGGGTGGTATAGGCCGCCTGACGGCGCATTACCGCTGGTTCATCGGAGGTGGCGACCACAACAACCGCACGCTTCAAGCCCTCTGGGCCCAAATCATCCTCAATAAACTCCTGCACCTCGCGGCCACGCTCACCGACCAGGCCGATAACGATGACATCGGCATTGGTCTCCCGGGCCATCATGGATAGCAGGGTCGACTTACCAACACCGGAACCGGAGAAGATGCCCATCCGCTGCCCACGGCAGCAGGTCAGGAAGGTGTTGATCCCACGCACACCCACATCGATCTTATCGCCAATGCGTTGACGGGCATGGGCTGGTGGTGGGTTGTTTCGGAATGGGATGCCGACCACGCCCTCAGGCAGTGCACCAGCACCATCGACCGGCTGCCCCATGGCGTTAATGATCCGGCCTAGCCATTGATCAGACGGATAGATCAGCGGCACATCGTGGCTAACCTCAACCTGACAGCCGAGGCCAATCCCCTCCAACGCACCATAGGCCAGCATCAGGGCCTTGCGCTCGCGGAAGCCGACCACCTCAGCGGGGACGATACGGCCATCTCTCGCCTCAATATCGCAACGGCTACCGATGGCGAGGGCATGCTGGATGCCCGCCACCTCAACCACCATGCCCAAAATCGCCGTGACGCGACCGTACTCACGGACTGCATCGGCGTTCTCAAGAGCGTGTTTGAAGCTATCGATTAAGGGATCTGACATTTTTTTCCGCATGCATATGCGTGGTCTTTGAAGCCCCACATAGACATCCCATCGAGCCAGAAATCAGGGATAAATTTGCGGGTAATGTTTGTTAACTTTTAGGTCCTATATTGGTCGCACTGGCACGGAACAACCCGATTTGGGAGGCGCGGCACATGCGAGCATTACTGGTTGAGGACGACACTAATACTTCGAGAAGCATATCACTCATGCTTCGCTCAGAGGGATATATCGTTGATCAAACCGATCTTGGGGAAGATGGGTTGGAGATTGCGAAGCTCTACGATTACGACATCATCGTCCTTGATTTGATGCTACCCGACATTGATGGGTACGAGGTGCTACGCCGGTTGCGAGCTGCACGGGTCGACACACCGATCCTTATTCTCTCTGGCCTCAGTGAACCTGATAATAAAATCAAAGGCTTCGGCATTGGTGCCGATGATTACATCACCAAGCCATTTGATAAGCGTGAGCTGATCGCCCGGATCCAAGCCATCATTCGCCGCAGCCAAGGCCACGCGCAAAGCATCATCACCACTGGCGTGATGGATGTGAACCTGGACAACCGAACCGCGATGGTCGACGGCAAACAGGTGCATTTGACCGGAAAAGAGTACGCGATTCTCGAACTGCTCGCCCTCCGCAAGGGCTCCACCCTTACCAAAGAGATGTTTCTAAATCACCTCTATGGCGGCATCGATGAGCCTGAGCTGAAGATCATCGACGTCTTTATCTGTAAGCTGCGCAAGAAGCTGAACAAGGCAACCGGCGGCGACAACTATATCGAGACCGTCTGGGGCCGTGGCTATGTCTTAAGAGACCCGGAGCCAGAGCCACAGCTTGAAGAGCTACAAGAGGCGGTATGAGGCAAAAGAGGCGGTTATGACCGCCTCTTTTTTTTGTCTAAATGTCAGAGAGTTAAAGGCTTAGGCCATCACTTCTGCATGCTGCTTCAGCAGAACGTTTGAACCTGGCGGGCCATTGGCCACCACATCAAAGACGCCACGCTGATCGGGGATCGCCTTAAACCGGTCGGAGACCCCAATGATCGTTTCAGCACCACCGAGGAATAAGAGGCCATCTTCTGGAAGGCGACGGCTCAACTTCTCGAGCACCGTCGTCTTGGTCGGTGCATCAAAATAGATCAGAACGTTGCGGCAGAAGATGACATCAAAGATGCCCAGCTGTCCCATCTCTTCCATCAGGTTGAACGGCTTAAAGGTCACTGCCTTGCGGAGGTCCTCTTTAACCACCCATTTGTCACCAACCTGATCGAAATACTTCACCAGCATCTGGATCGGTAGGCCGCGCTGTACCTCAAACTGGGTGTATTCGCCGTGCTTGGCCTTCTCGATCATCTCGTCAGAGATGTCGGTGGCCACGATATCCACGCGCCAACCAGCCAGCTTCGCCTGCTCTTCCTTCAAGATCATGGCGAGTGAATAGGGCTCTTGCCCACTTGAGCAGGCGGCCGACCAAATGCGGATCAAGCGCTTATCCCGACGTGCCGTTAGCAGTCGTGGCAGTACAAAGTTGCGGAACTGATCAAACGGCCGCTGATCCCGGAAGAAGGATGACTCATTCGTCGTCATCGCCTCTGTGATGTCTTTACCCAGCTCACGATTATCATTGCGCCGCAAGCTATCGGCCAGGTCCTCGAGGTTCTCGAGGTTGTGCTTACGGGCCACCGTCATCAAACGGGATTCAAGCAAATAGGCCTTATCCTCAGTCAGGTGGATGCCCGACTGTTTCTTCACCAAATCTGCAAAAAGGGAAAAATCACCTGCGCGCATGGTCCACCTAACTCACCAAACGCGTGGCTAATTTATAGATCTTGGGGCCAATCTCTGGCAGCGGCAGTACCTGGTTACAGATACCCGCATTGGCAACCGCCCCCGGCATGCCCCAAACAACACTGGTTTCCTCATCCTGGGCAATGATGCCACCGCCAGCCTCGGCCGCCATCTCACAGCCTTTGAGGCCATCTTGACCCATGCCGGTCAGGATCACGGTCAGCAACCGGCGCCCATAGACACGGATCAGGCTGCGCATCATTGGATCAACCGCTGGGCGACAGAAATTCTCTGGCGGGTCCTCGTTCAATACGATGACCTGCTCACCATCCCGGCTTTCCACCGTCATATGGAAACCACCGGGCGCGATATAGACATGACCGTTCAGAACCGGCTGGCCATCACTCGCCTCAAGGCAATCAACACCGCATTGGCGCGCAATATGGGCGGCCAGAATGCTGGTGAAGGTTCCTGGCATATGCTGGGTGATGAAGATTGGCTGGCGAGCCCCTTCCTTGAACGGCTTCAACACCTCAAACAAGGCCTGTGGTCCGCCGGTAGAGCTGCCAATAGCAATGGCATCCGGCACCGGAATTGTGCCCGCGCGCAGCAAAATCTTCTTCTTGGAATGCCTGGCGCCAGCATCCGCGACTGCTGCTGCATCGGCATCACGACCCGATTTATCGGCGGTAGCCGGTCTTGGTCGACGGCGGGTCGGATCTGAGGGGCGAACCCCCTTAGTTCTGGCACTAATGGCCAATGCTTTTACCTTGCGGATCAGCTCAGCTTTGAAGTTGTTCGCACTGGTCAGCTCTCGGCTTGAGGATGGCTTTTGCATGCAATCAGCTGCACCAATCTCAAGCGCCCGGATGGTCGTAACCGCATTGGCACCGGTCAGCGTAGACAGGACGATAATCTTAACCGCCGGGTCCACCTCCATCAGGAGAGGCAGTGCCGTAAGACCGTCCATCACCGGCATCTCAACATCAAGCACCACCACATCAACCGGTGTGCGTTTGAGCGAGTTAATCGCCATCTGGCCATCATTAACCGAGGCGATAACCTCAATCTGCGGGTCAGATTCCAAGAAACGAGAGATCAGACCACGGGTTACCGCGCTGTCATCGACAAGCATGACACGGCACGGATCCAGGCTCAGCGAACCGCTCGGGTAATCGCTGGCATCCTTACCGGTCTGTGGGCTTGTCTTCTCGCTGGTCATGGCCATGCCGCATCATCTCCGGTCTGCGAACCGGCCAAGCGTCCCTGGGCTTGAGCACGGAAACCAGCAGCCATGACGAGTTGGATCACCACCCCGATGCCCCCTCAGATCATGCCAATTTGGCGAAACTTGCTCTGCAAGATCTCGCTATCAAATGGTTTGAAGATGTATTCGCTCGCCCCCGCTTCCAATGCCTCTCGAATGTTGTCGAGGTCATTCTCGGTCGTGCAGAACACAACCTTTGGCATTGAGGCGCCAGCCAGCTCCCCCAATTCACGTAGGAAGTCGATCCCGGTCATGACTGGCATATTCCAGTCGAGCAGGATCACCTCCGGCAATTCCTCACGGCAAAGCTTTAAGGCTTCTTGCCCATCGGCAGCCTCTACACACTTAAACGAGAGTTCTTCTAGGATTTTACGCGCGACACGCCGGACAATGCGGCTGTCGTCGACCACCAAACAGGTCTTCATAGCGCCGAGTATACTTCAGACAAAACATGCACCCCGCTGGCAGTGTAGCGCTAAGCTGCAGTTAAGTCTGCAAAACTCAACAATCTACCAATATCCAAAATTACGAGCAGCTCTCCATCAAGCCGATGAATGCCCGATGAAACGTCCCGCCAGCGCCGATCCATGGTCGCTGGGTTCTTCTCAAAGGTGCTCTCTTCCAAGTTCAACACCTCGCCAACTTCATCAACGATGAGGCTGTAAAGCTCATGCTCATGTTCGACGACGATGCTCATTTCCTTAAGGTTTTGCGACCGGCTTTCCAAGTCTAGACGCAGCCGGACATCGATAGCGGTCACAATCCGACCACGAAGATTAAGCGATCCCGCAACCTCAGACGGCGCCAGTGGGATCTTGGTAATCCGTTGGGGACCGAGCACATCTTGCACCTGGAGCACAGGGATGCCGAATAACTGACCGGCAATCCGCATGGTCACATAGTCCCAAAGCTCAGCCTCACCCTGGGCGTTGCCAGATGAGCCATTTCGGTCTGTCACTGCCATTATCTTACGCGGCCCCTTTATTCTCTGCGAAGGTCTCGGCCAGGGTCTGTAGCAGCCCTTCGCGGTCGAACTTCGCCACATAGTCGGTGAAGCCAGCCTGGCGGCCGCGGTCTAGATCCCGCTCACTTGCGTGGGCAGATAAGGCAACCAGCGGTGTATCACTCCAGCGGCTATCTTGCTTCAGCTTATGGGCAAGCTCAAAGCCGCTCATACCCGGCATCTCGATATCGCTGACAATCGCATCGAAGGCCTCACCGCTGTTACAGACATGCAGGGCCTCACCGGCGCTATCAACCGTGGTGACAGAATATCCAGCCGCCACCAGCAATGGACGCATCAGATTGCGGAAGAATGGGCTGTCATCGACCAGCAGGATGCGCTTCTCAGACTCAACCTCTGTCATCACTCGTGGTTGCGCTGAGAACCAATCCGCGAAGGCCTGGCTCAGGAAGTAGCCAACATCGATAACCTCGGTTGCCTGACCGGCGATAATGGCACTACCCACCATGCCATCCTGATCTGGGGCCAGTTGGACGCGGATATCGTCTTCAACAATGTCGACGATCTCATCAACGACGAGGCCCATGGACTTATCACCATCGGTGAAGACCAGCACCGGATGCCGCTCTTTACCTGAGAAATCATGATCCTTGGCATATGGGATAAGCGGCATCAGCTGGCCACGGTACTGAATGACCGGTGCGTCGCTTGAGTACTCAATGCGGGTTGTCTCCACATCCTCAAGCCGCGCGACGAGCGCCAGTGGGACGGCCTTTGGCGTTTCATTGCCCGCCTTAAACATAAGCAGCGAGACAACATCATTGGCCTGACGCGATTGCTGAGCCTCGGCTGCCTGCATGTCGCTGCGAGAAACGGAAATCTCACCCGTGGTGCTGGCAATGCCGTTTGGATCGAGGATCATGATCACATTACCGTCGCCGAGAATGGTGTTGCCCGAGAAGATCTCAATGTGGCGCAGGATCGGCGCCACCGGCTTCACCACGATCTCTTCGGTGTCGAACACTTGGTCGACGATGATGCCGAACACGTAATTGCCGACCTGGGTAACCACGATATAGCGATCCGTCTCCATATCGCGGAGTGGGTCGTCCCGCTCTTCCAATGGAATGGCGCTGCTATCCAGCTCCAAAAGCTCGTTGAGTGAGACCAGCGGCAGCAAACGGTTGCGCAGTCGTAAGACCGGCGTGCCCTTAATCTTCTCAATCTTGTGGTCGCTCTTCGTTGAGGTACGAACCAGCTCAAGCACACTAATCTGCGGAATGGCGAAGCGCTCTTTGGCACACTCAACAATCAGTGCGGAGACAATCGCCAGGGTCAGTGGGATCTTAATCGTGAAGACGGAGCCCTGCCCCGCTTCCGACCGCATCTCAATCGTGCCGCCAATGCGCTCAATATTGTTGCGCACAACATCCATGCCCACACCACGGCCGGAGACTGAGGTCACCTTCTCAGCGGTGGAGAAGCCAGGGCGGAAGATCAGTTGCTGGATCTGCTGGGAGGTCATCGCCTCCAGCTCAGTTTCCGAGACCAGACGGTTGGCAACCGCCTTCGACTTAATCTTATCGAGCGCAAGGCCACGGCCATCATCAGAGATCTCAATGATGATATGCCCGCCTTCATGATAGGCGTTCAGGTTAATCGTGCCGGTCTCAACCTTACCGGTCGCGGCGCGATCGCTCGGCGTCTCAATGCCATGATCGGCACTGTTGCGAACCATATGGGTTAACGGATCGCGGATTAGCTCAAGCACTTGGCGGTCAAGCTCAGTCTCCGCGCCGTTCATGACCAGTTCGATCTTCTTGCCTAGTTCATGGCTAAGATCGCGAACGATCCGGGGCAGCTTGGCCCAGGCAGAGCCAATCGGCTGCATCCGGGTCTTCATCACCCCTTCCTGCAGCTCAGACACCACATGGTTTAGGCGCTGGAGTGGGGAGTTAAACTCACTATCCTTCTGCTGGCGCAGGATCTGCAGCAGCTGGTTCCGGGTCAGGACAAGTTCACTGACCATGGTCATTAGGTTTTCCAGCACTTCCACATTCACGCGGATTGACTGGTTCACGATGGCGTTGTCGCGACCACCGCCACCGCCGGCCGGGGCAGGTGCCGCTTCAGCTGCAGGTGGTGCGGCCGCTGGCGGCTCGGCTGGCGCTTCGGCTTGCGGCTCGGGCGCCGGCTCTGCCGCCGGTGCAGCATCTTCGGCTAGGCGTTGGGCCACCTCTTCCACCAGACCACGGGCACCAAGCGGCGTGTCCGCGCCCTCAGCACTCAAATCTGGGAAGAGTTGATGGATTTCGTCTTCGGTCAGCTCATCTGGCAGATCAGCTGGAATCTCTGGCTCAGCCGGCGCTTCTGGCGCGGCCGGTGGCGCAGCACTGCCAGCCTCTGGCACCGGCTCACCATCAGCCATGGCATCAAGGCGGGCGATCAGGTCGGCATCATCGCCGGCAGGCTCAGCTTCCGTCTCAGCCAAGGTTTGAAGGATGACCTTAATCTGATCCAGGCTTTCTAGGATCAGGGACACTGCCACCGGCGTGACCGACATTTCACCACTACGGAACTTGCCGAGCACGTTCTCAGCAGAGTGGGCAACCGCCTCTAGCCGTGGCAGACCAAGGAAGCCGCAGGTGCCCTTAATGGTGTGAACCAACCGGAAAATGTTTGAGAGCAACTCGGGGTCGTTGGGATTCTTTTCAAGATTCACCAACTCCACGTCGAGCGTGTCCATGCTCTCATTGGTTTCGGTCAGAAATTCGCTAAGTAGATCATCCATCACTTTACCGCCCCGTATCGGCCGTCATCTATATCCATCCCGCATTCAACAAATTAGACGGGCTGGATAGTCGTTGCCGCCAGCGCCCTTTGTTGGTGTTGATCACGGGGGCCACCCGCGCACCATCAAGAGCACCGTAATTTTCCTATTAAACGCTAAATAACCCGGCGATGCGCTCCGTTTTTGTGAACTTACCCGAGGGCCCGACCCAGCGGATGCATGCCCGCAACAGCCCCTTTTTCCTACTTCTGCCCAATACCAGCGGCCGTTGAAGCGATATCAACCCACCTCAACGGCGCCCCATATGAAGATCGAGCCGGTCCGTGCCGACCGGATCAAAGGTTAAAAAGAACCCGTGCTCACGCAGGACCAAGCCGGTCAAACAGACCTGGATGGTGCGTGGCGTAAGGTCAGCCGCCGCAACATTCCCGTCAAAAGCAGCACGGCTCTCATCAGACAAACCCGGCTCACTGCCCATCAATCTAAAAGTTAGGCGCCCACGCCCCTCTTGGCTGGCGAGCTCAATTTTGCCGCGCTGTAGGGCCTCCTCAGCTAAGAGCAGGACATTCAACACCGCCTTAGGCAGGGCGCCACCCTCGAAAGGAATGATCAGATATCGTGGCCAATCCAATTCGATCCGGCTGTTCTCAAACAGCGACGTTGCAACCTGCCGTGCATCGGCGACCGATACCTTTGACCGCTGAGAGGTCATCCCGAAGGCGAGGCGGTAATAGGTCAGGCGTCGCGCTGCGGCCAAGGCGGAGCCCGCGATCAGCTCCATCGCCTCATCGCGCACGTCATCACCCATCTCTTGGATAAGTTCGATGCCGTTATTCACGGCGCCCACCGGGCTCACCAGATCATGGCAAAGCTTTGTCGTCAGCACCTCGCTCAACAGCTGGGGACTGATCTCTGCCAATGGTTCGGTCGCCTGTTCCGCTAAGGGCTGCGACATAAGCCATCTACCTCCGACCTGGTCGCTCAGCTGGACGAACCGCGAGCCGATCAGGAATACAGTTGAATGTTATTGTTGTTGTTCAAACTTTGCGGGGACGGAACGGTACCATCCCGACGCCCAAATTGACCATGACCGGATTGCGTTGACGCAGTCTTAATGAGCCCAAGACATTCATCGATAATCACGCTAAAACCGCCGCCGACTGAGAAAGCAACCGCGTCAGAGCCGTAACCTGGCGCGAAACGATATGAAGTTGGACCATGATGGCCGGTGATGATGAGGTTGGATTTTTGGTGCCCGGTGGCTGGGTTAAGCACCCCGGCCAGCCTGATTGGGGCAATGGCCAGATCCAAAGCGTCATCGATAACCGCATCACCATCAACTTCGAGCACCGCGGCAAGGTGGTGATCGACCGCTTTCAAATCGACCTCGAAGCCATTGAACCCGAATAGTTTTTCGGCGCGACGGCACTTCTAAGACCCGTAACTAGGCACAACGTCACAATGATCCCTCGCTATACCCGCCCTGAGATGGCCGCCATCTGGGAACCTGAGAACAAGTTTCAAATCTGGCTCGAGATTGAGGCCCATGCCTGCGATGCCCAGGCTGAGCTTGGCGTTATTCCAAAAGACGCCGCCCAGGCGGTTTGGGAGCATGGGAAGTTCGAAGTCTCACGCATTGATGAGATTGAGGCGGAGACCAAGCATGACGTCATCGCCTTTCTGACCAACCTCGCTGAGTATGTCGGCCCGCAGGCACGCTTTGTTCACCAGGGCATGACCTCCTCCGACGTGCTCGACACCACCCTATCGGTGCAGCTGAAGCAGGCGAGCGACCTACTGCTCGTGGGCATGGACCGCCTGCTCGCTGCCCTTAAAGACCGGGCGTATGAGCACAAAGACACGATCTGCATCGGCCGTAGCCACGGCATTCATGCCGAGCCAAATACCTTTGGGCTGAAGCTCGCCGGGCATTACGCCGCCTTCGACCGGCAGCGTACCCGCCTACTCCGCGCCCGTGAGGAGATTGCCACCTGCGCGATCTCAGGTGCGGTTGGCACCTTCGCCAATATCGACCCAGCAGTTGAGGCCCATGTGGCTGAGAAAATGGGCCTTACCATTGAGCCCGTCTCAACCCAGGTGATCCCGCGCGATCGCCATGCCTATTTCTTCTCCGTACTGGGTGGCATTGCCGGCTCGGTTGAGAACCTGGCCACCGAAATTCGCCACCTGCAGCGCACGGAAGTGCGTGAAGCTGAGGAGTATTTTGCCAAAGGCCAAAAGGGTTCCTCCGCGATGCCGCATAAGCGGAACCCAATCCTGACCGAGAACCTGACCGGCCTCGCACGTCTGGTGCGCGGGATGGTTGTCCCCGCCCTGGAGAATGTCGCCCTCTGGCATGAGCGGGATATCTCCCACTCATCGGTTGAGCGGATGATCGGCCCCGATGCGACCGTGACCCTGGATTTTGCCCTCCACCGGATGGCCATGGTGATTGAGAAGCTGCTCGTCTACCCAGAGCAGATGCGCAAAACCATGGACAGCCTTGGCGGTCTGGTCTTCTCACAACGCGTTTTGCTGGCCCTAACCCAGGCTGGTGTAAGCCGGGAAGATGCCTACCGCCTGGTCCAGCGCAATGCGATGGCCGTTTGGGCGATTGAGGGCGACCGCACCGGTGCCTTCCTCAATGCCCTCAAAGGCGATGATGAGGTGCTGGCGGCACTGGAAATGGACGCCCTCACCGCACTGTTTGATCTCGGCTATCACACCAAGCATGTGGATACGATCTTCGCCCGGGTGTTTGGCGAGGCTGCCTAACCATGGCCGGTGGGGTCGATAACAAACGGGCCTGGCAGCGGATGCTAAGCGGCCGTCGCCTGGACCTAATCGACCCCTCACCGGTTGATATTGAGATTGAGGATATTGCCCATGGTCTGGCGCGGGTTGCCCGCTGGAATGGGCAAACCTCAGGCGACCACGCCTTCACGGTGGCGCAACACAGCCTGCTGGTCGTTGATATCCTGCCGCATATCCACCCCAAAGCGAGCGATGCGGACCGCCTGGCCGCCCTGCTGCACGATGCGCCGGAATACGTGGTGGGCGATTTGATCAGCCCGTTTAAGCGGGCCGTTGGCATCGACTACAAACAGTTTGAAGAGCGACTTTTACAGGCGATCCATCTGCGCTTTGGCCTGCCCGCCCTCCTGCCGGAACGGGTGACAAAGGCGATCAAGCGCGCCGACCAAATCGCCGCCTATCTTGAAGCGACGGAGCTGGCCGGATTCAGCGCCGAAGAAGCTGAGAAGTTCTTTGGCAAGCCGCAAGACGGGTTTTTCGCCGACCTAGAGCCAGCGCCAGCCGAATCTATAAAATCTAGTTTTATCAAAGCGTTTAATCGCTTCTTTGTAAGTTAATAATCCCACTCAATGCTGACGCCAACGCTGTTGTTATTGCGGTTGCCGGTCTTACCCTCGAACTTGATTGTGTCGGTGATATCGACCTCAACCTCCACCTCACTGGTGGCATCGCCTACGCCCTGATTAACGCCGACGAAGACCCCGTCGCTGATATAGCGACCGGCCCGAACGCTGGCGCCATTCTCGGTCTGATCCACGCTTAGCTCATCAATGCCGAGAAGGTCGCGTGTGGTGCCCAGCACCCCTTGCCCGCTATTGCCGCGCAAGCTGGCGATCAGCTCGGTCGCCTGTACCGCCTGAACCGCACTCAGATTGGCACTGTCGGTGCCAAACAAGATGCGTGACGCAATCTCCCCCTGGGGCAGCACCGGCTCTGATGTTAGCTCAATCGATGGTTGGGCCACCGAGCCAGAGACGGTGATCTTGGCCGTAATCTCCCCGGCTGGGCGGGATGCAACCACATCCAACTCCGGCGGTGAACCATCGGCGTTGAGGCTTAACCCGCCCTCATCAAAGCTCCAGTTCTGACCGGCCACATCGAGCCGCCCTTGCAAGAGGTCAAACCGCCCCTCAACCACCGGTTCGGCAGCCGTGCCGCCAATATCGACGCCACCGCCAACCTCTAAGTCCAGGCCAAGCCCACGGATATAGACCCGGCCCGGCGCGCGGATAGCCAGATCAAGCTCGGTATTGATTGGGCTTACCTCTTCCTCCGGTACCGGCGTTTGCTCGGTGACCTCTTCCTCAACCTCAATGGTTGCAACGCTGCTTGGCAGGCGCTTCGGGATACGTATCTCTGCCTCGGTGATGTTGAGGGTGCCCGCCAACCTATGGTCGGTCAGCGTGCCATTGAGGTTGAGCTCACCATCCAGGGTGGCGTCAGCCAAATCACTCTCGAGCAGCTTGGCCTGGTTAAAGTCCAGGCTGAACTCAAGCGCGCTCTCCTCATCAAAGCCGAGGCGCCCCTCACCCGCCAAATCACCACCACCGCCGGCCTGTGCCGTCAGGTTGTCGATAATCAGCCCGCGCTCTGATCCGCTGATTGAGCCGTTGATCTGATCCAAGCGAACACCGTGGATCAGGTTCAGATAGGAGGCCTGATCCAACTGGATACCGCCACCGAAAACAGGGGAAGCCAAATCGCCACCAACGGTCAGATCAATGCCCAGCTGACCATCCAGGCGATGCCCATCAGCCTCGGCAATCTGGTTCAGCAGATTGAGCGCGAACTGCCCCGTCACCGATGCATCAAGTGGTAACGGGTCCGGCAGCTCAATCCCCGCCATTACCGCCTGGGCGCTGCGCTTAAGCTGGGCGGGCAGGTTCGCCGATACCATTAACGGCAGGGCGCCATTGGTATCCTGGCCACTCGCCGCGATGGTGATATCAGATCCGTCCCAGCCCATATCGGCACTAAAGCTGTAGGGCGCCAGCACATCACCAACCTCCCCAGTTAGCGAAACCCCGTCCAAACGAAGCGAGCTGCTGGCCGAGGCGTTGCTTCTGGTGACCTCCAGAGCAGTCTCAAACCCGATTGTGCCAAGCACATCCGGCAGGCCTAGATGCTCTGCCAACAACTCGATGTCGGTATCGGGCATTGTCAGCGAAGCCCTAACCGCCTCGGGGCCGTACTGACCATCCAGATTGATCGGCACCTGAGCGACGGAAATGGTTGTCGGTGCCAGCGTGATATTGGCCCCGGCAAGGGTGATCGAGGTTGCAGCCGCCAGCCCCAATGGCAGGTCACCAAGCTGGGCATCGAGCGAGGTAATCTCGATCAAACTATCCGCGCCCGCCTGACGTTGATTAGCCACCATGGCGAGGGCTAGTTGATCAAAGCGCGGACCGATGCCGACACCGCCAGCTTCGATATTCAGCTGCAGGGAATTCCCGCCCCCATCCGCGCTGGCTGAGACCTGGCCACGCAAGCGTTCCAGGCCCTGCCCGTTGAGCAAGACATCGTTATCCCGCAACTCAATCTGAACCGATGGCGCCTGCGCGTTACCGCCAACCGACGCCACCAGGTCGAGGCGCCCATCTAACCCCTCAACCCCGGCCAAACGCCCGAGCGGTTTCAGCGTATCGCCCCGGACATTCACATCAACAGCAAGCGGACCAGAAAACTCAATCAAACCAGAAGCTTGCGCGACGAGACTCTCAACAGAGAGAGAAACATCAGGGAGTGTCAAAGCACCATTAGCAAGGGTGATATCCTCAGCGGCCAGCACAACCGGCACCTCGGAAACCATGGCTGAGAACGAGGCGTTTTCAATAGCTTGCGAGTCGAGATTCGCAGAAATCGAGAGCACTTGATCGGTGATCCTACGCCCGGCTGCGGTGATCGCCTCCCCAACAGGCTGGCCCATCTCAATGCTTAGATCGCCATTTTGATGGCCGATCTCCCCGGCCATGGTCAGGGCGCCATTTAGGCTTTCGGAGAGGATGGCGAGGTCGTCAATTGTCAGGCTGACATCCACCCGTTGCCCATCGCCACCCAACGCCCTTGGCAAGATCGTTGCGGCTAGTTTTTCCGCCTCAAAATGGGCGCGCAACTTGCTGATATTATTTAAATTTTTAACCTGTACCGCATCTGGCCAATCAACTGTCAAAATCGGATGGGAACCCAATAGCGCGGCCAGCTGTTCGCTCTCATAAACGGCATCTGACACCGAGATATCGGCGAGCAATCCAGGGGCGGTGTCGGTTAGCCCCAAGGCAACCGATAAACCGATCTGCCCAGTAAGTGGTAAGCCGCCAGGAACCACCGCGCCGACATCCGCAAGATCAACGCCGTCAGCCTGGATGTTAGCTTGGGTTGGAACACCATTCTCCACCGCTGCTGAGGCAACCAAGGCACCACCAAATAGATCGATGGGATCGATAGACAGGCGGACCGTATCGATGCTGGGGCCCAGCTGAAGATCACCTTCCACGATCACCTGGTCGGGCACCTCAACGGCGTCATTGATTAGGTCGATCTCAGCCAGTGACAGGACCCAGTCAGCAGGCACAATACCCGCGGTCAAATCCGCCTGCTCCAAATCGGCGGTGATGGCGAATGAGGCGTTACCCTGCCCTACCTCATCAGCCCGAAGTTGAACGGCGTTCAAAGCGATGTTTAGGGCCTTTTCCTGCAGCAAAAGTTCAGCGCCGAGAGAGGCCCAGGAAACTCCAGGGGCAAAGCCATAACCGTTACCGCTCGGCTGACCGGTCAGGGTCACGGATAGCTCACTCGCCTCCAATGCATCGGTGTTGAGCTGCCCACGCCCCTCAAGCTTGAATGCAGAGGTCGAGGCCGAAAGCTCATCAAGGATCAGGGCATCATCGGCAAAAGCCATGGATAGAACCGCTGAGGGTTCTGGGCCCAAGAGGGCAGCCACACGATCATCGGCCACGGCGAGGCCGCTCACCTTAGGCTCAAGCCGCAAACCGACCTGCCCATCCTGACGCGTCACGGCAATTGGGCTGGATACTGTCACCAGTCCGGGCGCGTCGGCGCGAAGCTGTCCGGCCCAGCTATTCAGATCGCCCGTACCTTCCAGAGACAGGTCGAGCGGCTGCGGTGAACCTAAGAAGGCCCCGAGCAACCGACCATTGGGGAAACTTGCCTGTATGGCGGCATGAAACTCTGCTGCCGATGGATCAAGGGCGACATCGATTGAAGCCGTCGCCGGGCCATCTACCTCCACCGCCTCAAGGCGGATGGTCGATGGCTGGGATAGGTCACCTGCGATTGAGGCGCTACCAGATGCCGATATGGCAACCACCCGTTCACCCGCGGCCAGGAGATCAACCTGCTTCAGGCCCAACCGCTCCAGCCGGATATCGATCGGCAGCAAGTCGCCACCGGCTAGCTTATCCAGAGCCCCTAGCTGTTCAGCTAAGCTTTTGGGCTCTTTGGGTGCGCCGTCCCTGTCAGGCAGGGCCAAGGACAGACTAGCTGCTGCTAACTCCTGAACGGAGAGGCTACCGAGCAGCAGAGCTGACGGGCGCCAATCAAGGATGAGGGCTTGCCCTTGAAACAACGGCTCAACACCGTTTTCAACGGTTACCGACCCGATCTCCAGCCGGTCGAACAGGCCGCCTTCAACACCCGCCAGCTCGATCGTCAGGCCCGCTTCTGCGGCTGTGGTCACGCCCCAACCAATTGCTGTGTCCCGGCCATGATCGGTCGCCAGCCAGGCCAGTATCAGCACCGGCAAGGCAATCGCGAGCATCAGCAAGGCGATCAGCGCGCGTAGCCAGCGCCGCTTTGGTTTGGCGGATTGAGAGGTCGTGTCTGTCATTGGTTTGGTCACATAAGGCCGGTCATTCGCGGTCACGGCGAATGGATCGGCCTATCAACTGCCTGCCCTAGAATGCCTGACCCAGACTGAAATAGACCTGGAAGGCGTCATCGTCATCATCTGGATTAACCGGGACACCGACATCAACCCGCAAGGGCCCAAAACCGGTGAAGTAACGAAGGCCAAGGCCCGTACCAACCCGCATATCCTCACTGAAATCAACGAAGCTCTCCTCCGTTACGATCCCAGCATCAATGAACGGTACCACACCGATTGTGTCGGTAATGCGGATGCGTGCCTCGGTTCCAATCTCAAAGACCGAGCGGCCGCCGCTTGGGTCATTGTCATCATCCCGGGGACCAACCGCCTGAAATGCATAGCCCCGAACCGATCCATCACCACCTGAGAAAAAGCGGCGGTTGGCGGGGATATCATCCACATCAGCGCCAGCTATGGCGCCCAGCCCGGCACGACCGGCAAGGATCAGGCGATTGCTCTCAAATGGGCTCCAGAAGGTTCGGCCTGTCGTCCCCATGATGAAGTAGGACGACCCCACATCATTGACGGTCAGCACCGGCTCAAGCGTGAAATCGACGGCATAACCCTCGGTTGGGTCCAAAAGGTCATCGGTCCGGTCGAAGCTAAGCGTGTTGGGAAAAGCGAGCGTGACGAACTGCTCACCATCCTCATCATCATTATCCTTCACATCCTCAAACGCCAGGGTCACGCCGGTGCTGAAATCAGCGACCTCAAACAGCGGCCGCTCAATCGAAGCCCGTAGTTCGATGGCTTGGCGCTCAAACGCATCCGGCGCCTCAACTTCGGCCGTGGCCCCCACGATTAGATCCTGATCAACCATCAGAAAATCTGGTTTCCGCAGATCGGTGGCGATGCCGTAATCGATGCCCCGGGCATCCGGCGCCCCAATGCGACCAACATTGGTGATAACCTCCAACCGCTCGGCCTCACCCAGGATATTGCGATGCGACCATCGCGCCTCGGCGCCAAAACCCTCATCGGTCGATAGGGTGACCGCACCACCAATGGTGCGGAAGGCCCGCTCCTCAACCACTACCTCAACCGGCAGGGTCACTTCATCGGCCTCTGGATCAACGGCGTCCATTCCAACCAGGCGCGCAGTCACACTATCGAAGGTGCCAAGACCGCTCACGCCAGAACGAGTTTTGCCGAGCACCGTCGGGTTGAACAGAGCGCCCGTTTCAACGGTGATTCGCTTACGAACCGCGGCTTCCCCAACCTCTTCCAAACCTTTGACGGTGACCTCACCAAAGCGAACCAGCGGGCCAGGGCGATAGCGATAACGCACCGTTAGCGCCTGGGTTTCACGATTTACCGTTACCCGGCGTTTGGTGCTGGTGGCGAGCGCATGGCCCTGCGCCCGCAACTGCTGCACACCGAGAGGCTCCGCCGCCAAGACCGATGCCGATAACGCGGGCTGGCCAGGTTTTAACGGCAGGCTATCGGCCTCAACCAAGTTGAGCAGGGTCCCGTCTGGGTTCTCAATCAGAACGGCGGCGATGCTGTATTGTGGCCCGGGCGTTACCTCAATCTCCGCTACCGGCAAGGGCGCTTCTTCGCCATCGGTGGGCTCGCCGCTCAACACCTCAATGGCGACACGGGCGCTGTAGAAGCCCTGGGAACGCATTACCGCCTGCACGCGGTCGACATCATTCTCAGCGCGCCGGTTTAGGGCGAAGAGGCTGGGCGCCCCCTCACCGCGCAATTGTTCGAGCAGAACAGCATCAAGGATTAGCTGTGAGATGCTGTCGGCGAGCGCCCCTGGATCTTGTGCCGCACCATCTTGAAGTGCGTGGAGATCATCAGCGGCGAGCTGGTCGAGGCCGGTTACCCGCAACTCATAATCCAGCGCCCAGGCTGCCATGGGTGAGAACAGCAGCAACAGCCCAATCAGGCCGATACAGGCATGGCGCAAGGCGAGCATGGCTTGATCAGGCCTGCTGCGGGGTTGGACGGAAGAAATCGTCATAGAGGCTATCGGTGATGTCGATCAGCCGGGACTGCACCCAGTCCAGATACTCATGCAGGCCATCGGCGACGATCACATCGATCCCGCGGGACGCAATGGCAGCGCGCATCTCATCAATGACCTCAAGCGCCTTACCACCACCACGCAGGCCGTACTGCATGCGAAGATCGTTCAACAGGTTATCAAGCCGCGTCGTGCAGAAGCTAAGCGAGCGCGGGAAGCTGTTGTTAACCAACAAGAAACCAGCGACGGTCAGCGGATCAATGCCACGTGGATGGGCCCGACGGAAGGCGTGGTATCCAGCGGCCGCGCGCAGCAATGCCTGCCATTGTGAGACATCGACAGCGGTGCCCACATCCTCAACCCGGGGCAGCAGGATGTGATACTTGATGTCCACGAGGCGGGTAATCTGATCCGCCCGCTCCAAAAACTTGCCGAGCCGATAGAACGACCAGCCCTGATCGCGCGGGAAGGTGCCATCGGCGATGCCGGTATGGCTTTGGCAGCTCTCCCGAACAAAGTTGCAGATGCTGACGACATTGTTGTCAGCGATATCGAGGGGGCGCAGCACCGCCATCCGGTTGTAGAAGACGTTCAGCTGAGTCCAAACCTCACTAGACAAGACCGGGCGCAGGGTCCGTGCATTCTCCCGCGCGTTACGCACCGTGGAGAGGATGGAGGATGGGTTCTCACTATCCAGCAGGTAGAAGTGCTTCACCGCCTCCTGGGTTAGGACCGGGTGGGTAGCCTTAAACCGCTCATCATCCGCGTTCAGGCTGACCACCGATTGCCAGCTGGTATTGCTGGAATTGTGCTGGCTGAAGGTATGGGTAACCGACAGCAGGCGTGCCGTGCTCTCGGCCCGCTCAACATACCGGCCGAGCCACAGCAGGGCCTCAGCATAGCGGGCAAGCAGGAAGCGGTTGCGGTTTCCGGCCTCAATCGGTGAGGCGTTCGCCTCGGTTATGTACGCCTGATGCTGGTTCATTGGTTCAGCACCCACGTGTCTTTTGACCCGCCGCCCTGGCTGGAATTCACCACCAGTGAGCCCTCTTTCAACGCAACGCGGGTTAGGCCGCCAGGCAGCACCCAGGTGCTCTCCCCCGTAATCGCGAAGGGCCGCAGATCCACATGGCGCGGACGCAGGCCATCCTGGGTCACGGTTGGTGACACCGATAGGTCAATGGTTGGCTGGCTGATGTAATTGGCGGGGTCCGCCTGCAGCTTAGCGCGGAATTCCTCAACCTCTTCGGCGGTTGATTTAGGCCCGATCAACATGCCGTAGCCGCCGCTCTCGCCCACCGGCTTAACAACCAAATCCGCGAGATTATCGAGGGTGTATTGCAGCCCCTCAACCTCACGACAAAGGTGGGTTTCTACATTCGGCAGGATCGCGTCTTGGTCCAGGTAGTACTTAATGATCCGGGGCATATAGGCGTAGATCGCCTTATCATCCGCGACGCCGGTCCCGATTGCATTGGCAATGGCAACCTTGCCCGCCCGCCAGGCGCGAACCAAGCCGGGCACGCCCAGTAGGCTGTCTTCCCGGAAGACCTCTGGGTCGAGGAAGTCATCATCAACCCGTCGATAGATAGCGTGTACGCGCTCGGCACCGCCGATGGTGTTCATGTAGACACAATCATCTTCCGCAACGAACAGATCGCGCCCTTCAACCAGGGCGACACCCATTTCGCGGGCCAGGAACACATGCTCGAAAAACGCGGAGTTATAGATGCCTGGGGATAGAAGTACGACGGAGGGGTCGACAGTCTCGGCTGGCACCATCTCAGTCATCGCCCGGTGCAGCTGCATGCCGTAGTCATCAACCGCACGTACACCGGTATCGCCAAACAGGTCGGCGAAGACCCGCAACATCATGTGCCGGTTCTCAATAACGTATGAGACACCGGACGGCGTGCGGGCATTGTCCTCAAGCACGCGGAAGATACCGTCAGCATCGCGGATCAAATCAATACCGCAGATGTTCACATAGGCGTTGTGGGGTACCTTCACGCCTTCCGCCGCGGGGCGGTAATTCTTGTTTTGCAGGACCAGGTCCGACGGCACCACACCATCAGCTAAGATCTTGCGATCACTATAAATATCGGTGAGGAAGGCATTGATAGCGGCGACCCGCTGGACCACGCCAGCCTCCAGCACATCCCATTCCTTCGCCGTCAGAACCCGTGGCACCACATCGAAGGGCAGCACCCGGTCAATGGCGTCCGCTTCGGAGTAAACCGTGAAGGTAATGCCCAGATTGTAGAACTCCCGATCCACACGGCCAGCGCGGGTCTGAAGCTCTTCAATTGAGAGGTTCTGCAGGCGAGCCATTAGCGCCGCCATGCCGGCATCGCCGGCGCGGTTCTGCGCGGTCATCTCGCAATAGCTGGTGCCCGGCTGATAGCCACCCATCAGCGCGTCATTCGTTGGGGACATGTTTGTGGATAAAGGTGCCTAAAAGGTTGAAACCCAAGACGTAGTCATGCCGCGTCGTCGGGCACCAAGTCAACGGCTACGGACAATTCTTGTTTCCCGCCGCCCAAAATCACCCCCTTAACCGGGCTGATATCCAGGTAATCGCGCCCCCAACCAATCACCACATGGTCGGTACCCACGATCAAATCATTGGTTGGGTCTAGATCAACCCAGTCAATTTCGGGCCCACACCAGATCGCAAACCACGCATGGCTAGCATCGGCGCCGCGAAGCTCAGTCTCGTTAATCGGCAAGGTGGTGGTGAGTTCGGTTTTAGCCTTGGCCTTGCCCTCATCATCACTGCTCTCAGGATCAGCGACAGATTGGGTGGCATTGGTGGTGCGGATGTAGCCGGATACATAGCGTGCCGCGAGGCCTAGCCCCCTTAGCCCGGCAATCGCGATCTGCGCGAAGTCTTGGCAGACCCCTGCCCTTGCTTTGAACGCAGTATCCACCGGCGTGGTTACCGCCGTGGCTCCTGGCTCATACTTAAAATCAGTGAAGATGCGATGATTGAAATCCTGCACCGCCTCCAAGATAGGGCGCCCAGGCGCGAAGGATTTACGTGCGTAATCAGTAACTTCCGACACGATTGAAACACCGGGGGAAGCCAAGCTGCATTCCAGCGGCTCCAACGTATCTGGGAAGCCATCACCGCTAACCAGGGCCCGCACCTGCTCCCAGGCCGGGGTGTTGAGCGGCATCGGCACCTCACGGTCCCGCACATCAATGGTTGCCTCCGCCACCACATTAAGGGCGTCGTGATTGCTCTCAATCGCTACGAAATGATGGATATTGCCAAAGCCATCCTGACGCTCAGCGGTCATATCCGGCGTTGGCTCAACCCGCACACTGGCATTCTTCACATCCTGATACGGCAGATCACGCAGCTGCAGGCACAGATCGTGGTGGGCCAAGGCCACTGCATCCGCATAGTCATAGGTTGTGACATGGCGCAGGTGATAGCGGCGGCTAACCGGCGGGTTATTGCTGGTGGGATGATCGGTCATGACTGGTCCCCCTCACCCCGAACGGGGCTATCGGGGCGCCAGTCGGCGTCAAGCAGGCGTTCGCCCTCCCGGTGCAGGAAGAAGGCACTGCTTAACTCACCGGCGACCGCATGCAACTCCCGCTCAGCCTCAAACAGGAAGCGATCCAGATGCAGGCTTAGGTCACCACCGGCCGGGTCAGGCGAAAGGGCATTGCCAGGTTCCAGCCCGGCAAACAGCGTCACGGCCTGATCTAAGTCATCGCGGATCTGCTTTAGCTTGGCTGCGGGATTGATACTGCGCCGATATGGGAAGGCGCCCGCATGCTCAATCATTCTCTCAATCTGGAACAGCACAGCCTTCGGGTTGGTCTCATCAGTCAGGATTAGGTCCAGAACCGGGCGCGGCTGAACCAAGCTTAGATACCGGCTGCGATAGGTGATCAAGGCATCACCTAGCTCTAAGGCTAGGCGTAGATGCATCCGCTCTGGCTCAAGCCCGGTGCCACAACAGGCCGCGGCAACCCGCAAACCGAACAATGCCGTCTCCAACCGGCGACCAAAATCGAGGAAACGCCAGGCGGTACCGCGCACCATCCCCTCAGCGGCAAGCCCGGCAAAGGCAGTAGTGTTGTGTAGAAGCTCGTCGAAGACAGACAGGCTGAGATCAATGTCACCGGCGGCATGCTGCAGCCGGTCATGAAGTGGCCCGGTCAGATGGCTCAAGATGTCCCACATATCGTTTGAGCAACGATCGCGGAGGCCGAGCATCAGGCGGTTTGCCTGCTTGAAGTCATTACTGATTGGGCCATCGGCAGAGGTGGCGGTAAGCAACGTTTTTGGCAGTACACCGCGCTGCTCTGGCGTGATCTTCTTCTCCCATTTAACCAGCCCATGGCGCCAAAACGCGGTTTCAAGCTGGTTGATCTCCGCCATCTCCCGAGAGCCATCGGTGGCGTTAAGCAGGCGGCTATAAACCGTACGGCAGAGGCGTAGGCTCCCCTCAATCCGGGCCATGTGGCGGCCCAGCCAGAACAGGTTGTCAGCGACCCGGCTTTGTAGGCCACCGGTGGAGCGAACAATCTCAACGCTCTTAATGGTTATCGGCAGCGGGTAGCTGACGGTTTCGGTCTCAGCGTCGCTTAGAACCCAAACATCTTTGGTGATCGAGCCATCGGCCAGGATACCGCTAAACGGGCTGCCACCCACTGGCATGCGGGCAAACCCACCTGGCATGACCTGGAAGTTCCCCTCATCATCCGCGACAGCGAAAATCCGCAGAACGACCGGGTGGGACTGTAGGCTGGCACCACTCAACATCGGTGCGTTGGAGGGGATCAACCGCTCCTGCGCCACGTAGTTTTCTGGCGAGTGGCGCATTTTATCGATTAACGCCGCACGGTTCAGTGGGCTCAATTCCAGCGGATCAACCGGATACCCCTGGCCATAGAAGGCAGGGAGGATGATGTAGTCATCAAGCCGCTCGATCACCTGACGCAGGATTTCTGGCTGACCACACCACCAGGTCTCGGCACTGGCGGCCTTCTGGGTTTCATCCAGCAGCTCTTGCGTTAGGCGCGGCAGGAATGGGAACAGCGCGGGCGTCTGCACCGCACCGCTACCAATTGGGTTGGCCATCATGACCCGGCCCGCCCGCTGCAGCTGTGCCAAGCCAGACACGCCCAACAAACTCTCTGGCCGTAGCTCAAGTGGATCACAGTAATCGCCATCAAGACGACGCAGCAGCAGGTCAATAGGCTGCAGACCGCCTAGCTCTTTCAAAAGCAAGCGGTCACCGCGAATGGTGAGGTCAGCCCCCTCAACCAAGGTCAGGTCCATCTCACGCGCCAGATAGACATGCTCAAAATAACCCGGGGCGAATGGACCCGGGGTTAGGAGCGCCATACGTGGTGAATTTGCCCCATTGGCCTTGGCCGCACCCCGTAAGCTCGCCGCCCAGCCATCAAAGAACTGACGGCAGCTGCGCACCGCCTGGTTGGTGAAGACCTCTGGCAGGGTCCTGGCCAAAATTCGGCGGTTAGCGAGGGCAAAGCCCGCGCCCGTCGGAACCTGGGTGCGGTCGGCAACGATGGTCCAGGTGCCATCGGGGCGACGCACCAGATCGGCGGCATAGACCTGCAGGTGACTGCCCGGCTTCTTATCGCCAGCAACCCGAACAGGGCGCAGATAATCCGGGTTACCGAAGACCAAATAAGGGGGAAAAATCCCCTGATTCAGGGTTTCTTGCGGCCCGTAGAGGTCGTCGAGCAGATGGCTCAACACACGGGCGCGTTGGCCCACCGCGGCTTCAATGTACTGCCACTCATCAGCTGGGATGATTAGCGGCAATAGGTCGAACAGCCATTCTTGCCCGGCCGGATCACCGCTGTGATAGCCGAGTGAGATACCGGCATCAGCAGCAAGCTGGCGCGCGCGCTCAACCCGCTCTTGCAGGCCGGAGGCAGACAACATTTGATATTGGGCCATCAGGGCGGCCCAGTGCCCACGCGGGCGGCCATCAGGCAGGAACGCTTCATCATAGCCGGTGGCTTTCGCCGCACCGGTCGACAAGATGAATGGTAACTGCGCCTGATTGCTCATTCAGGTGATCTCAAACTCAGCAGGTCGCCATCACGTTGCGGCCAACATCCGCAACATACACCTGCAAACTACCTAGAACCCTATCATTGGGCGTCGAGGGGGCCTCGGCAGGCCCTTCCTTGTCAAGCCAGAGCCAAGCAAGCCTGTGATATTCGGGCATAATTCCGGAAAGAATGAATGAATGGCGACGCATAAAGCGAGAGTTTAGGGCTTCACATACAGGCAGGTACGCCCAAAAACAGGCATCTGACGACGGATTCTTAAGGCTGATTACTCAGCTCTTTGGCGTTCCGTCCTAGCCGGACGGCGCTTGCCACGCTGCTGCCCGCCGGCGCCCCCCTGGCCACCCTTGGGTTCTGCCCGCACCATCTTAAGCGGCAAACGCTTCACCGCCAGGCGCGCAACCCGTTCAACCTTGCCATCATCACTGACCACAATGCGACGGAGATCAAGAAACTCACGTTTGTTGAGACGGAACTGCTTGATCGACTGCACTTTGGCCGGAATGATGATCCGCACAGGCAATTGTTCGGGCGGTGGCCGGTCTTGGTCGCTCAACCCCTCTGATGACAGGGTCAATGTTGCTGGAGTGACATTGGGGCAGAGTTCGATATGGGTCCACTCCACCTCGTTAAAGGCAACCAGCTCTGGTTGCTGTAAACCGAGGAATGGGGACGCATCGATGTCACCAATGGCAAATCGGCGGGCCACAACCATGGAGACTTTGAGCGCGAGCGTATCCCCGGCCCGGCCAATTTTGACCAGACCGTTACCAGAATGGTTCGCCAGCCAACGCAAGAACATTGACTCTTCAACCACCGACTGATTGGTCGCTCCGCGGGACATCCGCTCTTTTACCTTAATACGCTTATCATGCAGGACTTCGGCCCAAATACAGATCAGGCGGACAAGCTCTCCCGCGTTTTTGCCAATGTCTTATCATCCTTGGCAACGCCTATCTTGCTCGCAGGGGAGAACTTAACCCCAGATGAGGCGGCTGCCTTAGATGGATTGTTACCAGCCTTCATGCTTGATGCCTGCTCCGTCTGGGAGACGATATCAGGAAATCCAGTAGAAGCGCCGATCGGCTACGATCCGGACGCCTTGATGGGGGTCCGCGTTGCCGATATGCCCGACTTACCAGCCACCGTCATCCTCGCATGCATGACCGAGTCTGCCTTTTCGGTCCTCAGAAACGATGCGATTGTAACCGATGCGCTGCTTTCACGCTGGTCGCGGCAGATTACCCAGATTCGCTCCGCTGGCACGGCCGGTGCCGGGGGCTAACAAGGTGACCTAACCACCTGCAAAGCGTAGGCAGCAAAGACCGAAAAAGCTATAGTGTTCAGAAATTTGTCGGTTCCCGGTCAAAATTGGGGAACCTTGGTGATGTTAGAGGCGGGCGGCCATGGCACAGGGCGGCGGTAACAACAATCAATCAGATCCGCTGATGGGCATTGTCATGCTGATGGGCTTTGGCCTCGGCATGCTCTACCTGCTGTATCTCTACAACAAGGACATTATTCACTCGGCTGTCCTACATCTCCGCAGCATTGAAATGTGGTTGATCAGCACGTTTTTTTGGCTCGTCGGCTTTGTCTGGCCGGGGCTTCAGGACGAAGCGGCGAGCATGGAGGCCTATCGGCGGGCCATGATGGCAGTACCACCAGGACAGTACCAATGGTCTGATATTGCCAACATCTCCGGCTATGTCGGCCCCTATATCGCCTGGCCTTCCATCTTCATCATCATGTTTTTCACATGGTTTCTGATGTTCAAGCACCCGAACTCGGTGCTGCGGAAGTTCTACGATCTGGGCCGGTTAATTAAGTACCAAAGCCAGAAATGGTTCGCGATTAGCCCGATCGTGAAAAACAACCCGCTCGACGACAAGGAAGGCGCCTGGCTTGAGGCGCTAGACCCGAAGGAATGGGCTGATCGCCACGGCGTCCAGATCGAAGATGGCGCACCGGATCGTGAGGCGGCACGGGCTGCGTTATCCAGGCAGCTGCGACGCCCATGGACAGCAGTTTCTGAGCTCCCACCCTATCTCCAGGCCTTGGTTGCGGCCCTTGTCTTACGCGGCAACAAGAAGGGCGATGATTGCGAAGAGATCCTGCGCCGCCTTTCCCGGGGCGCAGCCAATTTCGGCTCTGCTGAGAAGGCGCTGTCCAAGGATGCCAAGCTGACCAAGATGGTGAACAAGGTCCTTCGCGATATGAAGATGATGGCCGAACCAACCAAAGTTGCGCGTCAGCATGCTTGGGTTGAGACCTCCATGGCGGCCATTCTCGACTGGTCACGGATCAATGGCGGTGTGATGGCATCATCTGACTTCCTGTGGTTGAAGCTTGAAGATCGGGCCATGTGGTACGTTTTGAACGCCGTTGGCCGCCCAACCGCGCTGATTGAGTCCGCCGGCGCGATTGCCCATTGGCGTGCGGAGATCGTCACCCGACGCCCCATGCCGGAACCCGATGTGGATGAGGCAGTCTTCGGTCTCGAAGAGTTTATCGCCACAAATCACGCTTAACGCCCGGAATTTAGGGGATTTTGTCGCCACTGTAGCGCCGATTTCATAGGCGCCCGCCTCATGATGAGGTATAGTTTGATGGTGAAATACGGGGGCGGGTAAAACAACGGGCCGCGCGGATAATCTAACCAAGGCCAGAACGATCCAACCGGATCGGGCTTAGGCCGCCCTCCATAATGCTTTTGAGAATAGGATCGATAACCCGTGTCGAAGACCGAAAGAGCTGAAATCTACGCTCGTGGCGAGCGTGTCTCTGTCTATTTCCCTGACGCCCGGCAGCCTGCTTTACGCAGCTTCTCCGGTGAGAGTGATGTGGAAATGACCCTCAGCAAGCTTGATGATGGCTGGGGCATCTTCATGGCGACCGATGGCGGCAAGGCTGAAGATCCTGTCGCGATCTATGATGATGAAGCGGCGGCGAATGACGCCATGACCCGCACCGCTATGATCCTCGCTGGCCATAAGCCCAAGGACTCTTGGTGGTATGCCCGGTGGAGCGCAGTTCTCCTGCTGCTCGGCGTTATCGCAGCGATGGAAATCTACTTCGCGACCGTCAGCCCAGAGGATCTGATGGCTGATGGTGCTGCCGTCAGCTCAAGCGGTAGCAGTTTTGCCGCCGTTCCCGGTGGTGTTGGTGGCGTTGGCGCCTCCTCACTCCCAGGCACCAGCTTTGGCGGGACCGCGGGTCCTGCCCCTAGTAACCAAGCAGCGGCCGCGCCGTTTACCGGTGGCTATGGCTCACTGCCATCCGGCCCAGCGCCAGGTGCCTCACTTGGCGGCGGGGATGCCCAAGTTCAGCGTCCGCAACAACCGGGTGGTCTCAGCGCATTTGGCCTAGACGATCGCAGCCCACCAGGTGGCGCTAATCAAGAGAACCCGTTGTTCAATCTGGATAACGGTAATTAACTGCCTTTTGGCCCGGTCAGCGGTTGGGCAAACGGCGGATTCATGGCATGATACCCAATCAGTGGGATGGGCTTGATGGGCGATATGTCGACCTGCCAACCACATCCAACTGATCTGGGGATTTGCCGGGGTTAACAAGGGACAGAACTGGGTATGGCTAAGGCTAATAATCCGTATGTCGATACAAAGCGGTTTCAGTACTCACCGCTTGCCTTCCTTCGTGATACCCGAACCCTTGGCCAACAGTTCTTCGAAGGGGCCAAAGACCCAAGCCTAGCCGCGATCGGCATGACCAGCCTGATCGCCGTCTGTGTGATCTTCCCGGCCCTGTCTGACATCGCGATGATGATCGGCGCTGGCTATTTCTACTACCTGATCAAACTGCCAGCGAAGCTGCCCTATAAGCTGCCTGCGCAAACAATGCTGCCCGATCCCAATGATCGGCATCCCGGTACGGGTAAGGCCCAGACCGCCGATGGCATTCTGTTCTATGGCAATGATTTGGATAATGGCGGGGATGAGCTGTGGTTTTCCAACAGTGACGCCCGTACCCACTTCCTAATCCTTGGCACCACCGGTTCCGGTAAGACCGAGACGCTGGTCTCCATGTCCTCCAACGCACTCAGCTGGGGCTCCGGCTTCCTGTACTGCGATGGTAAGGGTGATACCAGCCTGTGGGGTAAGGTTTACTCCCTCGCCCGCCGCTTTGGCCGCGATGATGACGTTCTAATTCTGAACTTCATGACCGGTAACAGCGATGGCGGCGGTGAGAGTAATACGTTCAACCCGTTCTCTCGCGGCTCTGCAGGGTCACTTACCGAGATGCTGGTCTCCTTGATGGATGACCCCGGTAAAGAAGGTGACATGTGGAAAGGCCGTGCGATCTCGCTCCTCACCGCAATCATGATGGCGGTTTGTGAGCTACGTGACCGTGGCAAGCTGCTTTTGAACATTGAAGCGCTGGGCGACTTCCTCAACCTGCCTAAAATTGTCGACCTCTACCTCGACAAGCACGGCACCTATGAGCTGCCCGCCAAGACCCGCTCACAGCTTAAGAACTATCTGGATAGCTTGCCTGGCTTCGATTGGAACGAGGCCCGCGCCGGGCGCCCACAGGCCGCCACCGCCAACGATCAGCATGGTTACCTGCAGATGCAGTTCACCAGGATCCTGACCTCGCTATCCGGTACCTATGGCCACATCTTCGACCACGAATTGGGCGATATCGATGTGTACGATGTGGTTGTGAACCGCCGGATCCTGCTGGTCCTGCTGCCCGCCTTGGAGAAGTCCGAGGATGAATTGGCAAACATCGGTAAGATCGTTGTTGCCTCCCTAAAGGGCATGATGTCCGCCACCCTGGGGGCCAAGCTTGAGGGTGACTGGTCAAACGTCATCTCAACCAAGCCAACCAACGCCTCCTCACCCTTCCTATCGATCCTGGATGAGGTTGGTTACTACACCGTGCCGGGCATGGCCGTGATGGCAGCGCAGGCGCGCTCACTCGGTTTCTCGATGGTCTTCGCCGCTCAGGACGTTAGCGCGATGAAGAAGCGCTCTGAAAAAGAGGCTGAGTCCATCATCGCTAACTGCAACATCAAGACCTTCATGAAGCTAGAGGATCCGGAGCACACCAACAAGCTGTTCGATGCCACCGCTGGCACGTTCTACGCCGCTGAGGTGTCTGGCTTCACCATGGATCCGAACGCCACCTTCAACAACTATAACGACATCCGTAACGCCTCGGTTCGTGAGCGTCGTCGCTCAGAGTTCATCGATCTGCGCCTGCAAGAGAGTGGTGAATCCCACACCTTCTTCGGCGGTAAGATGACCCGGGTGAAGATGTATTACGCCAATCCGAAGAGCGCGAACCGCCTACGGTTCAACCGCTTTATCGCGGTTCGCTTCCCAGACCCAGCCATGACTGGCGCCGGTAATGTGGAACCCGTGCTTGAGCGCCTGCGCGATGAGCAATGGACGGCCATGAATGCCGCCCAGGAAGCGCCGAAGCTCGAGGAAGAGCTGGCCATGGCGGTTCAGGCGATGGAAGCGTCAAAGAACCGTGGTGTTAGCCTGTTTGATGCCTCAACAACCGCCATTGGTGCGACCGCCTTCTCCATGGAAGTGCCGGACCAAGAGATTGCGCCAATCGAAGATGGCAGCAAGAAGGATGCGGGCGAGCGTTCGGACCAACCAGTTGCCTTCATGCCTGCACCGAAGCAGGCCAGCGCACCGGTGGCACAGATGCCGGTTATGCCGAGCACTGGCACCGCTGGCGCCGACGATTTCGAAGATCTCTGCGCCAAGATTTGGGGCAGCGAGGCAGCAGGTGTCATCGACGGTATTCGGGCGGTTCAGGAAGCCTGGCTCGACGACGATATCGCAACCCAGGAAGCCCTGGACGCCATCGAGGATGCCGCGACCGCAGCTCTCGATTATCCAAGCGACGATATGCCAGTGCTGCCGAAGCGTGATGACGTGCCCGAGACGATTGAGGCCCTCATCAAAGCCCTGCGTGAAGAGCAGTCAGCAGAACTGGCAACAGCATAAGCTAGCGGCCGCTTAGCCCCTTCCTCGACACCCATCATTCATGACGTGGGGCCCATTATTGGCGCCAATCAATGGCCGTCGCTACTTAACCCGTTGCCCAGGCCTCTGGGCAAGCATATCCCTTTACAGGCAGACATGGTCCATGTGCCTGCCGACGCTTTAATGCTTAGAGATAGAAGAGTGCTGTTCACCTAGAGCCAGATGGCTACGACAAGCAGCCCGATGATTGGTAAAGCGACAGCCCTGCCAACCAGGCGCCCATCCAAGGCTTATTTCGGCTTTGGCTTACGTGAGGGGCGGGACTTCACCTTATGGGCATCCTTGCGCCCTGCAGAGCGGTTCTGAATGTGGTCCGTCTTCCAATCACTAAAGACCCGGTTGCTCTGATTGACCAAGCCCACCTTACCAGCAGGCCGTGACCGTGCTGGACGGTCTGGGCCTTTACCAATCTCAGAATAGCCCTTGCCGCTACTGCCACTGCTCTCGCTCTTCATCCAGCGCAGGCGCTTGGACTTTGGGGCCACCAGGCGGAAGGCGTCCCATTGGTCATCGGGCTCTGTGGCAACGGGTTTATCGTCTGGCGTGGTTTTCTGACGTCGACCGATAAGGGCCCAGTACAAGAGCCCTCCAGCTGCTAACAGCGCTGCTAAAATCAGTATCGTCTCGTTCATCACACCTAACCGTTCAACGGCATCATTATTTGGACAGGGCAGGGCCAGATTCTGAACCTGTGCCCATCACTCAAATCTAACCTCAAGATTGGGCCATGCCACGGCCAAAGCCAGCGATTTTGTGTAGCCCTTTAGTGGACAGGGGTTAGCAGGATGCGCCGAAAAGAAAAAGCGGCGGGAAACCCCGCCGCTTCTCAATCTCTGTTTTGGCGATCCGGGGGCTGGGGCTAACCAGCTCTCCCGATGATCCCCTGCCTTGGCTGTTACGGCCTTGGCAGGTTCTCATTGGCCCGGCTTGCCCGTGAGGACATCCGCTGACCGGAGCCGCCTCGGCCACCATCGGCGCCGGCTTGTTCACCGGACCCAGCACCGTTGTTGCCTTGCTCTTCACCGACACCGGCTGCGGCACTGACACCAGCGGTCAGGGAGGCCGCGTTGACCAGAGCGAAGGCACCGGAGCGGAACTCATCCTCGCGGCCATCACTGCTGCCACCGGAGCCGATCCAACGAAGCACCCGATCAGGCACCTGGTTGATCATCCCGAAGGCCTTGTAGCAGGTCGTGACCATCACGAAGGCAAGGAGACCGATCGACATCAGCACTGACATCAGATCCAGGGCCGAACCAGCACCGCGGTTCAACTCACTGACCGCCATCAGGCTAACCCCGAGGAATGGTGCGAAGATATAGATCAACACCATGCCACTGATCAGACCAATCAGCATCAACGCAGGCCGTAGGAGCAACGCCAGAGCCAGCATGTAACCTTGGTTACCAGCTGGGCCCATGATGCCCTCACCGTCCATCCGCATGTGAGCCAGAGCCCACAATGGTGCGGCGATCACAGCCTCCATCACCAGGATGAACCAACCGACCAGGCCACCAACCCATAGCAGCCAAGGCAGATATGGGAACAGGTAACCAAGCAGGAAGCCCGGCAGAAGCATGATCCGACCGATCCACGCCATGATACCGGCGAGGCGATCACTCATACCGCTCAGTAGCTCAGAACCGACACCGGCAACGATGCCAGAACCCTGCTGCATGGAGGTTAGAGCCATCACAGTCGCGGCGTCTGCCGGCGTGAACTGACGGTCATCAACCGCGAACAGGATACCAAGGCCGGTCGCCCAGAGCGCACGGCCCAGGGTGATCACAGCAGCGATTGGGTTACTGTTACCGGTATCCATCCGCAGATTGGTCAGGCTAACAAAACCCTCACCAGCAGCGGCAGTCGCAGAACCGACAGCGGCACCAGCGGAGCCGTCAGCGGTTAGGGCAACCAAGCCACCCATGAACAGGCCTTCAACACCCTCACCGAGGACATCGGAGAAGCCCATGTCACCAGCCAGGACACCAGCACCAATGTCAGTGGCGTAGACCGCGGCGATTGCCATGATCTGATTGCTCACCACCTGGATTGCCCGCTCTTCAGCGCTGCCACCCATGATTTGGTTGCTGCCGATGGAACCAACACTCCGGTACATCGACCGCAGGCGAGCCTGAAGTTGTGGATCCGGGTCTGGCGTACTCGCCATCGCCCGCATGTGGCTTGCCACTGAGTCATCATGGAAGTTCCGCATGATGTCGATGCCACGATTCACAATCGCCTCAACGTTGTCGTCGGAGCAATTGATCTTGTCGCAAAGCGTATCATGCTCAGGTTGAGCCGTCGTTACCGGCGTTGCACTCACCATGCGATGAACCATGGCGTTCATCTTCATGATCTGCAGGAACCATTCACCCGCAACTGCCCAACCACCATCCTTAGCGGCGCGGATATATTGCTGCGCCAATGGCTCACTGGTGAAGAAGGTGCGCAGCTCATTATTGACCTGACTGGTCACAGCTGTGCGGTAGTCAATTGCCGCTTGGGCAATCTCTGCACCATGCACCTCTGGTGGTCGCTCAAGCGTCCGCAGATACGCAGCATCAGGGTTGTCTAAATGCTGGATCAGTTCGGTTTGAACCAACTGCCATGCGTTTCTATCCAACCGCTTAGCCAGGGTTTCCATCTGCTCGGTATGAACCAGAGCAACACGGTAGGCCAGGCCAGACAGCGCTGCTGCAGCTGACGCTTCTGCGGTCACTTCTTCTTCATCGCGGAAGAAATTGGTGACCGACGTCCAGATGCTGCCAGTGCTGGCATCAACTTCTGGAACCCGAACATCAACCCGACCACAGCTGTCTGGACGCTTAGAGGCACCGAAGAAGGATTTCACCTCTTCCCACCAGCCAACATCGACAACCGTCCAACCCATGTAGGTTGCACTTGGATCGAACCAGCCATCACCATCACCACGCCAGTCAGCGCGACGGTAGAACAGCGAACCATTGGCAAACTGAACGCCACCAAAGTCACGGCCACCACCAGGGAAGCCAGCATAGATGTTGCCCGCACCGGTCCAGTTCCAGCCAGCCCAGCTTGGGTGCACTGACCAACCACCGGCACTAGCGGCGTCGTCTTCAATCGCAGAACGGGGATTATCACCTTTGTGATACAGCCATAGGCCGTTCATCAGGTGCAGACAGACGTTATTCGCAAAGATCTGCTTGGTGATTCGCTCGTGCGGTGGGTGCACTTGAGAGCCAATCATGCCATCGGCAGTCATCATCTGCTCAACCGTGACCTCCCAGATCCGGTTGGCCAAGCCAACACCAGACAGGGCAATCGCGACCACGAGCGCCTGCGCCAGGCAATAGCCTGATGCTGTCGGCACGATGAGTGACGCAGAAATGGCGACACGCACTGGACCCCACAGGGTCGACCAGCGCTTACCAAGCACTTCACCGTCATTCGCTGTCTGCACGATACCGGCCAACAGCTTATAGGTGAGGATCAAGGAACCAACCGCCAGGGCTGCAGAGTTCAGAACCTGCAAGGCAGCCGCGAGAGTGGTGGACGGGCTCGTGATCTCAACCGGCGTTCCGGTTGGCGCCTCATCGGTCGCCAATTGGACCAAATCAGGGAACGCCGCGGCAATCCAGCCTGCCGACACGTCATGGGCCGTCACACAGAACAGCCCGCCTTGGCAGATTGCCTCAACGGAACCAGCCTCTGGTGGCGTCGCACCACTGGCCCAAGCAACTCCTGGCACAACCACGGCGACCAAAGCCACCGCAACCATCCAGACAAACATCCAAAGGTTAGAATTCATAACCCCCACTCCCAAACTGGCTAACCAGATCTGCTGAGGTAATCCCCCACCTCATAAGAACAGAACGGCCACTGCCAAAAAAACTCAGTTCAAAAAGTCTAAAGCCAGCATGCTGGCCATATCACCATCATTAAACTCAGTGACGCCGCCCAATCATTGAGCGGCGCTAAAAACTATTACCTTCTCATTCCCATCGGCCCAGACATCTTGGCCTTCAGGGCATTGTCGCGAGCAGTTCTGCCCATATCGATCACCTCATCGTTGTTCACGGTGAGGGTGCCGTCAGCCTTGCGCCCCATATGAGAGTGCGCACCGTCTGACTTCATTTCTTTCTCGTAGAATTCCTGAGCGTGCATCACCTTGGCGCCGATAGCGGCTGCACCTGGCAGCATCGTGGTGAGAATCATACCGGCAACGTGGCCAGCTTCTGAATCTTGCTCTGGCCCGTGGTGAGGACCTTGGTTAGCAGCGGGCGCTTGGCCTGGCGCTTCGTTCTGGCCATCGATGCCAGCGAGGCGAAGCTGTGGTTTACCACCAGCAAAGATAGCACCTAGGTCAGTCGGCTTACCGAAAGCATCATCGACCCCCGATTGCATGGCGGCCACATCACCCGGACGTGGCGTCCTATCTGTTGATTGTGCCATCCCCCCAGATAGCGGTGCAGCAGTTGCGCTCACAATAGATCCCCTAAGCTCGCACTAAGTCAGAAACAAAACCCTTCTGACATAAATTCGTAACATAATTTCACGGCCGAGCCATTTCCCGACATGAATATGTTAACCCCTTTAACACCCCAATTGACAACTTAAAAACGCATTGACGGTTTCAAGTTATCTAAAATTTGTGCTAAAGATAAATCATACACGATCTAATGGCAAGCCCACATGAGGCCTATTAGAGAAGTGTGGGGGTAAAAACTGGGGGTATTTGATACGACGATCCAACCTGCGATTGACGCCGATTAGGCCGTGATTTGTGCACATACTCACGAGGGTGTGAGCGCGTGATGGCCGCAAAATACATTAACCTTGGTTAATATAGGTGGGCGCATAATCGTTGAGGTGTTAGGGTCTTCGGATCAGTACTGACGCACAGCGCGGGCGCAGATATCTGGGCACGGGTTGCGAATTGAGGGGGCACCATGCCGAAATTGGACGCGGAAGCGATCCAGGCATATTGGGAAGATAAGGGTGAGAATATGACGCTCACCCTCGCCCATATTGAAGAGTCAGAGCCCTGGCCGCCGAAGAGCGACGGCCAAATCAATGATGCTGTCGAAAAACTCGGTGAAACACTGGAATCCATCCCAGAGGGTGACTTAGCCCAGCTGGCGGCGACACAGTCGCTGGTGGATGCCGCACGCGTTTCTTTTGCTTACATGCGCGCGTCTACTCGATTACGCTTATTATCTTGGTTGGCAGAAGAGCGGGCCGATGGCGCCGCGCTTGCCGCCAATCTGCTATCGCCCAATGGGGGCGACGATGCGGCCGTTGAGGCCGGTAGGGTTGTTCGTGATTCACTGCGCCACCTGGCGCGGCTTGATTTGATGTATAAGGTTTTTGCACCTGAGCGGTTAGCGCTGATCCAGGATGCGATTAAGAGGGGGTAAGATCATGTTACGCGGCCTGTTCATTGCGATGGTAATGGCCCTGGGACTGACGGTAATGGCGCCTTCCGATGCGAAGGCGGATTTTAGCGCCAGCCTCGAGGGTTCGTTCGTTATGGGCTTTGGTGATAACTACGCCAATGACCCCTGCCCGCCCGACCGTCGGCGCTCACTCGATGAGCGGATTGCCAACGCGGTGGCAAAATATATTGAGATGATTCCGCTCTCCTTCATTGAGCCGGGTCACGTGAAGCAGGTGGTGGATTGCTTGGCTGACCTGATGAATATCGGGATCACGGTGAGTGCGATCTTCAATCTGAATTGGCAGGCACTGCTGTCGAACATCCTATCCGACCTGATTAACCGGGCCTGCCAGGCAGCGACCCGCGCGGTGGATGAGGTTGTGAGCCAGATTCAGGCGAATATTCAGTTCCCAGATATTACAGTAGATATCCTCGGCGAGAATGTGACGCTGTTTGGCGGCTCACTATCCGGCGGCTTAACCCGCGGGGCACCGATGGGTCAGATCGATATCCAACTGAATTCACCAATTGGTCGGGACCGGGTGATCCTGAACCCGCTGCAATAAGTGATTTAGCAAGCCGCCGGCAGCTTCGTCGGCGGCTTGTCACAGTAATACTGAGCCCTCCATGGGCATGGTTTTGGGTTTAACCCGATAAAGCGCCCGATTTGCGGGCATAAGTTGAGGGGATTAACATGGCCGATATGATGCGATCGAGCTGGCGGCTGATGATTGGGGGGCTGTTTGCAGTCTTCCTACTCGCCATGACGCCAACGCAGCAGGCCGAGGCTGCGGATTTTGACCCCTGTATTCCGGATATCTGTGACTATGTGGAACGGTTGGTTGAGCACACGAAGGATGAGTTTGTTCAATCCGCGATTGATGCCCTGCCGAACCCAGGTCACGTGAAGCAAATCGTTGATTGCCTGGATCAGCTTATGAGCCTGGCGATGAATATTGGACTGATTCTGACCTGGCCTGACTTCAGCGCCCTACTGACCCGGATCATTGACCGGCTGTGCCAACAGATCACGTCGAAATGGGACGCGATCATCAGCCAGCTGAGCGCGCAATTCCAGCTACCAGAAATTCCGATCACCATCTTTGGTAACACCTATACCGATTGGATTGGTGGCAGCTTTGAGATCGGTGTGACCCGCGGCAATGGTGTGCCGGGTGGTAACATCAATCTGGACTTGGTTTCGCCTATTGGGCCGGAGTCGATAATCCTTCGATAGCGGTTTGAAGCGATAGGCAATGGATGCCGAACCAGCTTGTTCGGTTTGGCTTTGACTTAGTTGGTCCGTTTAGGGGCTCGCCCCTACCGCTCGAACGATAGAGCGCGGATCAAAGGATGTAATCGATCAATGCGGCATTGGGCCGTGTGACGAGGGGGTAGATGTGATGATGGGTAAGAAGTTTAAGTCAGCACTGTTGGCTACTTCGCTGTTTGCCGGGGTGGCAATCAGCTACATGCCCGCCGATGCCGAGGCTTGCGGTTGCTTGCCACCGGCTTATGCGAGCACGGTTGCCACATCCACCGGCGCAATTAGTGCCGGCTTTGGCATGCTAACCCTGATGATCAGCCAGTCATTTGGTGCGATCAATGCCAGCCTGTCTGCACAACAATCAACCATGGCTGAAGTGACCAGCTATCAGAATAGTGAGTATACCCAACTCGCCCGGATGGAAGCACGCCACCAGGTGGTGACTGACTTCACTTCCGGTGTTGATGCTTGTGTCTCCGGTTACGATGCCTCGACCCGCACAGGTCCAAAATCTTTGGGTTCCTTGCAGGTTCGTCGTCAGCTCAGTGAAGCCAACGACATGCATCTGCGTAACCTGACCACCACCACTTCAGGCACGGCCGCGGCAAATGCCACGGCGACGCTTGAGGAGATGGAGAGCCGGTATTGCGGCCTCCGTTCTGAGATGCTGGGCCGCTGTACCTTTGCTGAATCAGAGGTGTCTGACCGCCCAGAGCTGCGGGACGCACATATCAAGCCGCTGCTGATGCAGTATGATACGCTGGATGACCAGCTTGCCCGGGCGGCGAATGATTTCGCCCAGATCGTTGCCGGCCCTACCCCACCACCACCGGTTGGGCAGGATTATGCAACCCCGTTGGGTCAAGTGAAGCTGCGTGACCGGGTAACCCGTGACGCACGGGTCGACACCATGATGGAGACCTTTGAGTACCTCACCGGCCTTAAGAAAGAGGTGGGCGAAGAGGATGCCGTCTGGGCCGACAACCTGCGTGAGCACGTCACCGGCTCAAGCGACCCAAATATCAACGGCGGTAACCCGCACGCTGATAGCCAAAGCCTGTACGAGGTGATGGCGCTGCAGAATGAGTTCCGCTTCAAGTCACCCGACTGGGTTAACGGCATCATGGCCGGCACCCCATCGGAACTGCCAATTCTCAAAGAACTCGCCGTGATGGAAGCCACCAACCTCTATACCGAGTGGAAGCGGTTTGAGCTGGATCAGCGGATTGCCAGCAACCTGGCCGTAATCCTGGCGACCAAGGCTGAAGAATCCTACGTCCGGACAGAGTAAGGGCTAAGCCACGGTAAGACGGACGAGTATAGGGACAGAACAGGGCGCTTAAGCCCAAGTTTGTGGGGTAACGGATCATGCAGATACAAACCAGACGATCCAGAGTTTGGCAGTCAATGCTGGTCATTGTTGTGTGCATCGGCATTGCTGCCGGCGCCACCCTCGCTATGCGGGAAGCACGAAGCGCCAAATGCCCATGTTTTGCCAGTGCTGCTATGGTCCGTCTGACCGGCACCACGATCACCGTTTACACCCAGGCCTGGATTGCCTGGACCTACATTCTCCTGGCGTTCAACTTCTCTGCCCTAAACGCGCAGATTAGCGGTAACACCCAGGCCGATACTGAGATGGGCAGCCACCACCTCAGCGCCTATGCCAATAACCGGCGTCAGGCCCTCGCCTATCGTCAGAATATCCGCCAGCAAGAAAACCCTGACCACAGCTTCCAAGCCACCGTGGCCTCGGTGTCTGGTGTGATTGATGCCGATCAGATGACCCACCAGGCGGCAATTCTGGAAGAGAATGTCGAATGGCTTCGTGGTCTAACGCGTGACACGTCCAACAGTACTCGCTCCGCCAATGCGCAATGGCAGAACCAGCGCACGGAGGATGAGTATTGCGGCGACCGCCTCGCTGAAATCACTGGCTGTACCGTGGCAGAGGAAGGCCTCAAGGATGCAGATTCCCGCGCCGAAACCCTTGTGGGTTACTCGGTTGTCACCGAACGCTTCCGCGATGCCTCCATCGACTTCTGTCGCTCTGTTGTTGGCAGCGCACCACCACAGGTGCTGAGCACGGTTATGACGCCAGAGCGTTATCAGCGGGCCCATCACCGTGAAACCTATACCGCGCGGATGGCCCTCGTGTTCCAGACCTGCCAATACATGGCCGGCATCCGGGCAGAGACCGATAGCGCTGAAACCAATGCCTGGGCGGAGCGGATGCGCGCCCTTACCAGCGGCCTCGCCGATGGTGTGCCGGATTACTTGAGCGAGCGCTCACCTGGCGCGGAAGGCAGCAGCTTCTTTGAAATGCTTCGTTTTGCGGCCAGCTACCGGGCGACGAACCCGCGCTGGTTCACCCTGACCCAAGCGCTTGGTGATTCCGCCTCTGTCTGGCAACAGATTGCCGCGATCCGCGCAACGACCATGTTCCTGCGTTGGCAGCGTTTCGAGGTTCAACAGATGCAAGCTGGCCTGATCGCCGGCATCCAAGCGGCAGAAACCAATACCTTCTTCGTTGATAAGACCAACGATAGCGCCATCGCGCCGGTGGACTTCTAATCCATCAACCCATCGGCTGATGATGAGATATGGGCCGTTCGCCAATGTTTAGGCGACGGCCCTTTTTCGTCCATTGCAACACGCAGGAACAGGCACGAGGCCATTTGATTGGCTTTTCAGTTCCCGGCCATCACCCGGCAGTGATACGTTCTTAAACGAGTTTCTTTGTCGCCTGATACCAAACACCCATGACAGACCAGAGCAATAAAACTGAGAGCGAAGAGCCAAAGGCCGGACGCTGGAAGAAGCGGAAGAAGGATAAAGGCGGTCTTGGCGGCTGGGTCCAACGTACCTTCCTGCCGGTAAAGGAGATCAGCGACACCGCGGGCATGACGAAGAACATGTTCGAGGCCCTGGTCGAGGGTAATCAGAAGGCCCGAACCGAAACCTTTGAAGAGGCAATCAACCGCCAAAACTTGGGGCCCGACGATTTGTATAGCGCCTATCAGCGGCAACGTGGTGGCGCCATTCTGTTTCTGGTTATCGCTGCCCTGGCTGCTCTCTACCTGATTTACCTACTGATAACCGCAGCAAGCACCGTCGATGTTGCCATTGCTGTGCTTGGCCTTGGGCCACTCTCTGTCCTTTTGACGGCCTCGTTCCGCTCTAGCTTCAGGGCGTGGCAAATCCGGAACCGACGCCTTGGTGGCCTCAAGGAGTTCCAGAATTCACGGGATCAATGGTGGCCGGTTGAGATCCCGAAGGATCACTTCGCCTCAGGCGCCAAAACCGGGCGCAAAGTTGCCACCCGCAGCAAGAAACCAGCGGGTAAGCCAGCGAAAAAAGGCGCCAGCACCTAACCGGCCCGCGCCCTTGATTGCTTAACTGGTAATCCGCAGTTGGGTTAGACGCTGCCCCACCGCCTCAAACACTTGCTCAAGCTGATCACCATTCGGCGCGTGGAAGTAGTAATCCGTCTGGGTTGCGCAGTTCTCATAGATCTCACGGGTTGAGGTTCCCACCCCACCACCAAAGGTGATGGTGAAAATGGTGATGCCGGTCTGTTTGATATTGGCACAAACATCCTCCAACCGATCATCGAGGCGGCTTTCAGCGGTGCTCTTAGACGTGGTGCCGAGGTTCCCCTCCTCTACCCGGTCATAACTGCCGTAATCACTAGTGTAGAAGGTGTTGGAGACGTTGTCCGTCGTGCTGCCATCCTCATCTAGATCTTGGTGATCCTTAATGTTGGGCCATTTGTAGGGAAGGTTGTCGCCATCGGTCATCATCACGATGGCCTTCTGCCAAAGCGGCTCATCATAGGGCAGAACGTTGTCATCAAACGGTGCCTCGGGCGATAGCACCCGCCAGCCCCAGACCATGCCCATATTCCCCATGGTGCCACCACGGGACCAGGCGTCGAGATCATCAATTGCGGCATCGACATCGGAGCGGCTGTCGGTCAGGGGCAGGATCGGCGTTGGACAGCCAATATTGGGGCCACGCATGTTGTTGCCCTGGCTATTGTTGGTGTTCACACCGGCCGTCGCCCAATCATTGTCGAAAGAGCTAGGCCAGTAATAGGCCTGCCAATCGCCACCATCATCGGCGCTGCTATCCAGCACATCATTGCCATCACCACGGGCCATAACGCAGCCCTTCCACATCAGCGGATCATCGGGGTCATAGGTAATCTCGGTGATGTTGTGCTCAGGATCATCGGGGTCGAGGCCGATATCCTCCGGATTAACGCTTTCCATCCAATCCATATCGACGACATTCTCAGCCTCATCACCGAGGTTCACCGCGGCCGAGTAAGGCACCACAGCAACGCGAAGGAACTCAGGGTTCGGGTCATCATCGAAAACGATATCGACCAATGCCCGAGAGGCCGCGCGCAGATCGGCAATCTTACTGCCGGCCATGGACCCGGTAACATCCAGCACCATGGCAATCTCAAGCCCGGAAATCTCGCGCAGCACCTCAGTCCGGGCGGCGATATCGAAGAAATCCTGACCAACCACAGCCATAAAGGTGGTGTTGAGCCTGACCGAGGCGGAGGCGGTGACCGTCTCACCACTGACGTCCAAATCCATATCAATGGTGTCGCCCAGCCCACCAACAGCGAAATTGGCCTGAACGAAGGACGCCATGCGGGCCTCAAGCTCCGTCTGGGTCCCCGTTGAGGACCCCACCGCCAGGGCAGCAGCGTCGAGGGCATAGGCGAGCTGGTTACGCACCATCAAGGCGCGGCCAAAATCAACCGCAAGACCACCAAAGGCCAGCAACGGCACCAGGGTGACCGCAAACATGACGCCCACACCACCGCGCTCTGGCCGACGTAGCGGGCCCGTCAGGCCGACAGCCTGGCGTTGTCTGGATTGGCGACGCTTAACGTTTCGGATTTGTGGCTTGATGCACATAACCGGCACTCCATCAAAGTCTCACGCCCGCACCCGCTCAATGTTCCATACGGTTCAAGGCCCCGGCCTGCACCCGGCGCCCCGTCGCCTTTAGCTACTGTTCTCTGAATTGAAATCGACAAAGGCGTTCTGGCGGCCTCGCAACACCGCCATCCGCTCAAACTCTAAGGGCCCAGTGAAGACCGTCACAAAGATGGGGTCGTAGGTGGCCCGCATGGTGACCAGCACTACCCCCTCACCCGCAGCACCCAAACCGGTCGCGAGCTGCGCCATCCCAGGCACCGGGGTCATATTATCGGTCTCACGCCAGACAACTTCTGGATCGCCATCATCGGGATCAAAGATGATGCCGCCAACATCATAGCCTAGGCTGTCGGCGTTAAACGGCTCGATGATCATCTCAGCGGCATCAATCAGGTCGAGAAACGCATCCTGTTCAATCACCGTTTCACGCGCGAGGATATCGGCCACGGATTGGGTCGCGGTGTTTAACTTCCGCGCCATCCAGAGTGCCCGCCCGGCATCCACAGAGCCCAAGAACAGGGCCACCATGATCGGGAACACCCCGGCAAACTCCACGGCCGAGGATCCAGAGTGATCACGCCTAAAACGGTCTAGGGCCGACTTCAGGCCAGACCACCAACCGGTTCGCGATGCGGGCGGGGGTCTAGAACGGCTCATTACGCACCACCGCGGTTGCCTGAATGGCGATTTGATTGCTGCTATCCGCGCCTACCAACATGCCAATCATTGGCGTCAGGAAGGTGTAGTCATAGGCCGCACGCGCAATGACGAAGGAGCTGGTGGCACCAAGGTCCACATCACCATCGCCGGTATTTTCTTCATCCGCCCAGAACGGCTCAATCGCGCTGACCTCGGCAACCGTGTCGCCGGCCACCATCTCAAAGCGGATATCATCACAAGGCACGGTGATCGTGTGATCGCATAGCGCGTTGCGGAAGGCTTGGGCCGGATCGGCGGCATCTTGCAGCTGACCCGTTCGCACCATGCGGGTTGCCTGGTCCATCGCCCCCTCAATCGCATTGGCGGTGAAGAACATGAGGGTGATTTCAATCGTGCCCAGGGTGACCATCAGAAACGGGATTACGACCACGGCGAATTCGATGGTGGTGGACCCGTCCTCTGCCCGCCCGAACCGACGGATGCGGCGGAACGGATCACCCGGCTGGCGATCATTGCCCGTGGCAAGTGATGGCAACGAGCGCGGCGCATCTACGCCCGCCGAGCCCTCTACCAAAGGCATCAGGGGCTGTGGGGGACGCAACCAACGGAAATCAAATACTGGACGCATAGAAATCGGGCACCGCTCAAGGCCAAATAGACCTCAAAACTACGCCCGAACAAAGTAATCGTCAAAATATATCAATTCTATATTTTTACGTTATTTCGAATATTTTTGAATATATTTGGATAAAAATTGAAACGAATTATTCGGCATCAGTAAGGATTAAGCAAAAGAAAAGGCCCGGGACAATGCCCGGGCCTGATCTCAAAACGCTCAATGAAGGCGATTAGTTAGCAACCTCAGCATAGGTGCCGTCTTTCCACTCATAGAAGACGTATGCTGGCTGCTCGATGTCGCCTTTATCGTCGAAGGTCAGCTCACCGATAACGGTTTCGAACTCACCATCGCGCAGGGCGCCGATGACAGCAGCGGTGTCGGTTGAACCGGCAGCCTCTGCAGCGTCAGCGAAAGCTTGGATCGCAGCATAGGTGTAAAGGGTGTAACCCTCTGGCTCAGCGCCAGCGGCACGCATCTCTTTAACGACCTTAGCGGCTTCATCGAAGTTACGTGGGTCTGGACCGAAGGTCATAAGGGTACCTTCACCAGCGTCACCGGTAATGGACCAGTACTCATCGGTCACCAGCGCATCGCCAGAGATCAGCTGCGTGTCCATGCCTTGGCCGCGCATCTGACGAACCATCAGGCCAGCTTCGGTGTGGTAACCACCGACATAGAGAACATCGATATCAGCAGCGTTAAGCTTGGTCACCAGGGCAGAGTAGTCACTCTCACCCGGGGTGTAGCTCTCGAACATTGCTTCGGTCATGCCAAGGGCGTTCAGTGCCTTCTTGGTTTCCTCAGCCAGGCCCTGACCGTAAGCGGTGCGGTCGTGGACGATCGCAACGTTCTTACCGGCATAGGTGGCGTTGATGAAGGAACCAGCGATGGCGCCTTGTTGGTCATCGCGACCGCAAACGCGGAACACGTTGTCGCCGCCCTCATCGGTCAGCTTCGGGTTGGTGGAAGCTGGTGAGATCTGCAGAATGTCTTCCTCGGTGTAGACCTTGGAAGCTGGGATCGAAGAGCCAGAGCAGAAGTGACCAGCAACGAAGACAACGCCGTCATTCACGAACTGGTTCGCGACGGACACAGCCTGACGTGGGTCACAGGCATCATCGCCAACTTTCAACACCACCTGTTGGCCGAGGATACCGCCAGCAGCGTTGATGTCAGCGACGGCTTTCTCAGCGCCTTGGCGCATTTGCTCGCCGAATGAAGCGTATTGGCCGGTCATTGGACCAGCGGTGGCAATGACGATTTCAGCCTTTGCAACGGCGGCGCTAAAACCAATGGCGAGCGCGGATGCCGCAACGGCAAAACGGGTTAAAGTCATGCTTGGTAGACTCCTTTGGAGTTGTTCGGGGAGCCGGGATCGATGCGAGATTGCATGGCCCGCCTCCTTCTCTCACGGCCGCAAACACTGGTTAAATCGGGTGAAACCCGGTTTGGAGAGAGGTATCCAGCGATCACGGTTGTTCGGTCTCACAACCCCTGTCGTTCGGACATTGCAGGCTTGCGAAAACCGCTTGGCACGCGACATTACCATGACCGTGGCCAGCCGCAAGATGTGTTTAAACAAACCGACCGAATGGCGCACTTTACAAGGCAGTTTAGGCCTTTGAACGCCAGCCAAACGGGCCCGCAGGCTCATAAAGCCATGGGTATTGGGACACCATCTTGCGGGCCTGGGTAAAGCGGAATGCCGCGAGGCTGATCCCGGTCAAGACAAGCCAGGAGATGACGAACCCGCTGATCGAATTCAGATCACCACCAGCCAGGGCGAAGCCGAGGAACCGGTCACCGCAAGCCAACAACGCGCCATAGGGCACAAGCTTCCAAGCGCGGTTCCAACCATTGGCGAGCGCCTGCCCGGTCATGAAGGCACAAAAGCCAAACAGGAACAGCGTGACGATAACGAAACCGAGCAGCGGTATGCCGAGAAGTTCTGTCATATCCCCTACTCCTTAATGCCCACCTTCGAGATAGGCCGCGCGCACTTCCTCATTAGCGAGGAGCTCGGCACCGCTGCCACTCATGGTGATATCGCCCGTTACCATCACATAGCCACGATGGGCCAGCTTAAGCGCGTGATAGGCGTTTTGTTCGACCAGGAAGACGGTCATGCCGTCCTGCTCGTTGATCTCTTTCAGCACCTCAAAAATCTGCTTCACGATCATTGGGGCCAGGCCGAGTGATGGCTCATCCAACAGTAGCAAACGCGGGCGGCTCATCAGGGCGCGGCCAATGGCCAGCATCTGCTGCTCACCACCAGACAGGGTGCCGCCGCGCTGGTTCTTCCGCTCTTTCAGGCGTGGGAACAGCTCAAACACGCGGCTTAGGTCGCGGTCAAAATGGCTCCCATCGGTGACGAGGGTGCCCATCTGCAAGTTTTCCATCACCGTCATGCGCGGGAACACCCGGCGCCCCTCAGGTGATTGGGCGATGCCGAGGCGCACAATTTCATGGGTTGGCATGGAGGCGATGTCGCGCCCTTCAAAGATGATCTCCCCTTCACGGGCCCGTGGGCTACCGCAGAGGGTCATCAGAAGGGTTGATTTACCGGCACCATTGGCACCGATCAGGGTTGCGATCTCGCCCTTATTCACCTCAAGCGAGACGCCCTTTAGGGCTTCAATCGCGCCGTAGAAGGTGTGGACATTGCGAACTTCAAGCATGGGGGCCTCAGACATTTGGCTGCTCCCCATTGCTATCGCTGCCCTTGCTTACATCGGCCGCGATTTCCGGCGGCAACTCCTCATCCTCTTCCTCACCCAGATAGGCGCGGATAACGGCTGGGTCGTTGCGCACCGCCTCAGGCAGGCCATCAGAGATTTTGCGGCCGTAATCCAGCACGATGATGTGGTCAGAGATCTTCATCACCACGCTCATATCGTGTTCGATCAAGAGGACGCCGATCTTGTGCTCATCACGGATGAAGGTCAGCAGCTCGTTCAAATCCGCACTCTCGCGCGGGTTGAGGCCAGCCGCCGGTTCATCAAGGCAAAGCAGGCATGGATCAGTGCACATGGCCCGGGCAATCTCAAGGCGGCGCTGATCACCATAGGGAAGGTTCCCCGCCTCCCAATCCGCGCGGTCGGTGAGGCCGGTTTTATCTAGCCAGTATTTGGCCTGCTCAATCGCCTGCTTCTCCGCTGCCTTATAGCCTGGCAGGCCAAACAGGCCAGCAAAGCTGAAGCCAGAGGCCCTCATCAGCTTGTTGTGCTGGGCCACCAATAGGTTCTCAAGCACGCTCATCCGGTCAAATAGGCGGATATTCTGGAAGGTACGGGCAACCCGTGCCTTGGCCGCGATGTCGTGGCCTTCCATCCGCTCCAGAAGGTATTCCGGGCTATCGGGCGCGGTTAGCTGCAGCATGCCTGTGCTGGGCTTGTAGAAACCGGTTAGGCAGTTGAACAGCGTCGTCTTGCCCGCACCGTTTGGTCCGATCACGGCGGTGATCTCCCGGTCATGGGCGTCGAAGGACACATCATCAACCGCGATCAAACCACCAAAGCGCATGGTTAGGTGTTGAACGCTCAAAAGGCGGGGATGCTGGCTCGAATACTGGGTCATGCCGCACCTGCCGGGGCTGGCGCGCCCGTTGCCGGTGGTGGGCTGTCCGTGCTTGGGCTGGCACCTGGCGGTGGCTTACGGCCATGCAGGCGAACAGTCGGCTCGCGATTTGAGAGCAGGCCGCGCGGCTTCCAGACCATGATGACAACCATCGCGGCACCGAACATCAGCATCCGATATTCATCCAGCTCCCGGAAATACTCGGGCAGGAAGATGACGAAGAAGGTCGCCACAACAACACCGGTCTGGGAGCCCATGCCGCCCAGGACAACGATGGCGAGGACAATCGCACTCTCGATAAAGGTGAAGCTTTCAGGACTGATGAAGGCCTGGTTGGTGGCAAAGAACGCCCCGGCCAAACCACCAAAACCAGCGGAGATAGTGAAGGCCGCCAGCTTAATGTTCCGGCGGTTAATGCCCAGCGCCTGGCAGGCGATGTCATCCTCACGCAGCGCTTCCCAGGATCGGCCAATTGGCAGCTTACGGATGCGCAGCGAGACAAAGTTCACCAGCAAAGCGAGCAAGAGGATCAGGTAGTAGAGGAAGATCACCCGGTGCAAAGTGCTGAACTCTAACCCAAACATCTCATGGAAGGCGGGCAAGCCATCCTCCTTAGGACGGCGGGTGAACTCAGCAAGACCAAAGAAGCTGGGGCGCGGAATGCTCAGCAAGCCATCGGGGCCGCCGGTGAATTCCTTCCAGTTGATCAAAATGATCCGGATGATCTCACCAAAGCCAAGGGTCACGATGGCAAAGTAATCCCCCCGCAATCGCAAGACCGGGAAGCCCATGATCAAGCCACCCAGGGCAGCGAGCACGCCAGCCAATGGCAGGCAAACCCAGAAGCTCAAATCAAAATAGAGAGCCAATAGGGCGTATGAGTAAGCCCCCACGGCGTAGAAGGCGACATAGCCAAGGTCGAGCAACCCGGCGAGGCCAACCACAATGTTCAGCCCCCAACCCAGCATGATGTAGGTCAGGATCAGGATACCGATATTGAGCGCCCAACGATTATCGCCAAAGAAGAATGGGAAGACAAAAGCGGCCAGAATGCCGATGGCCCCAACAACCTTCAGCCCGCGACCGGCAAACATGCCCTGCAAGTTGTGACCACCAACGCCAGGGGCGGAAAAGCCAAGCTGTTGTTTCGGATCCACCGGTTTAGCGGCGCGTCGCTTTTTATAGAGATCGATGACCGCGCCAACGGCCAGGGCACCACCGCCCATAATCAGGATGGCCTGCACCACCCCACTGCCCAAAACAGCCGGCAAGCGGCTGGCGATAAAGCCAAGGGAAGGGTCGGTTACCCGCTCAGCTTGCAGCTCAGCGAAATTGGTGCGCAAAACAACGCCGATGATCACGGCGGTAACACCGGCAATCAGCCCAGGCATGGACCGCCCCGCCCGAACCAGGCCGAAACCAAAGCGGGCAAAGCCGACCAGTAGGACAGCAACCAGCACCTCAGCCCAGCGGTATTCAATCACCAGCTTGCTTTGCACACTGGCGGTTTCCATACCAATCAGGGTGACAGTTAGAGCCAGGGCGACGAGGCCGGCAATGGCGCTCTCTTTAATCAGTTCGCCGATATCAAACTCGGCTTCTGCTTTCGCATCCGCCATGTGATCAGACTTTCTCGACTTCTGGTTTGCCGAGCAGGCCACTCGGGCGGAAGATCAGTACCAGGATCAGGATCGAGAACGCGGCCACATCCTTGTATTCCACATCGAAATAGCCAGACCAAAACGCCTCAATCAGCCCGATCAACAGACCACCAAGCATGGCACCAGGTAGCGAACCAATGCCGCCAAGCACAGCGGCGGTAAACGCCTTAATCCCGACTAGGAAGCCGATGAAGAAGTGGATCACGCCGTAATACATCACGGCCATGGTGCCCGCGACGGCGGCCAGTGCGGCGCCCATCAGGAAGGTCATGGAGATCGTGCGGTTCACATTCACGCCGAGCAGAGCGGCCATCTTCTGATCCTGCTCACAAGAGCGCTGCTGACGACCGAGCGATGTCTTCTGGATCAGGAAGGTAAAGGCCGCCATCAGAACGATGGTCAGGACGATGATTAAGATCTGCTGGTAGCTGATCGTCACATCGAAGGTGTCGCCCTTAACCAGGGTGATACCGCCCTCAAGCACCGGCGGCAGTGGCTTAACCCGGGCCCCTTGTGAGATCTGGACGTAGTTCTGCAGGAAGATCGACATGCCCAGCGCAGAGATCAGCGGTGCCAGGCGGAACGATCCGCGCAGGGGCTTGTACGCCACCCTCTCAACGGCCCATCCATAGATCGATGTGAAGGCCATGGCGACCGCCAACACCAACACAATCGCAACAGGGATAGAGACAACCGGCACATCACCGAAGCCAAGAAGCAGGAAGGTCATCAACGCGATGAAGGCACCGACCATGTAGATATCGCCATGGGCGAAGTTGATCATGCCAATGATGCCGTAGACCATCGTGTAGCCAATGGCGATCAGCCCAAAGATGGCGCCGAGCGTTAGCCCGTTCACCAGCTGCTGCAGAAAATACTCCATGGGGCTCCAATCACACCGGTTGGTAAAGCAAGGCAAGTTGCTTACCCGATCAACCCCGGTGCGGCAAGCAGGCGAAACGCTTGTCCACAAGGAAAGCCAAGGATTGGCGCAAGACGCGACAGGTCAGGCTTACGCCCTATGCTTCGGAAGTCATGATTGAACCGCCGGATAGTCGTCAGGATCACCACCAATATTTGCCGATTTACGCCGCTTCAGTGTGACCAAAACTTAGGAATTACCGATCCAAGTAACAATAAAATGCGCATCGTATTCATCATGCGCCACATGACTATTTATTCCCTTGAAGGAAAGCGCTCTCCGCTGCTTAATTTTCCCTCAGTTTAAATGGGAGAGAGCTTTGAGCAACTTGGACACCCCGTCCAAGGTAGGAGGAAAACCGGCAGTAGACGCAGCAGATTTATGGACACCACTGGCGCCCGATGCGGTTGCCGAGATCTGGCCCAGACTTTCACAGGCTTTGGGCAAACGGATCGGCAAGCAAAGCAGCACCAGGATTGCCGAACGACCACTCAGCTTTCTCCCCCAGACTGGTCACGGCAATGGACGTCTACTCCGCCTTCGTCAGGGTCAGGGCATCAGCCGCCGCACCCGCTACGCCGTTCTTCTATCTGATGACACGACACTACTAATCCGCTTCAGCCCGGGCCTAATCGCCGACCTCAATCGGCTGGACGCCCTATCGCTGACGCCTGAGACCCTGGCCGACTACCTGCAGTTCTATTGGCAATTCACCGCCCATGGGCGCGAGCCGCGCAGCGTCGAAGAGCTGACAGCCAAACAGATTGATAACGGCGCCTGGCGCGTGACTGGCAGTTGGTCGGAGGCCGGCAGGTCAAAACCATTTGCCGCCCTGATACAGGGGGATGGGTCTATTGAGTTTGGCACGATCCAACCCAATGACCCGCAAGGGGGCATCTCATGAGCCCCCAACCACGCGGACCAAAACCATCGCGCGGACCAAAACCATCGCGCGGCCCAAAACCATCGCGCGGCCCAAAACGCACGCACAGCGGCGGCAAAAAGGGTCAACGCATCGACCTTAACAAGCGGTTCGTCGTCGAATATGCGGATGAGGATGACGGCGAATACGAACTGGAAGAGCTGCAAGGCATTCTCAGCCATGCACTAGACGCGTTGAGCCAAAGCCCAACCTTCACTGCCATGATGCGCGATACCGGTCGCAAGCCATTCACCGTCGTTTTTGATGACAGCCTGGAAGAGTATGGCTCTATCGATCCTGAGGATCGGATTATCTACCTCTCAAGCCATGCACCGCCGGAACAGTTGGTCTCTACCCTCGCCCATGAAATCCGCCATGCCCTGCAATATGAGACGGTGATGAAGCCGGATCAGGTCGATAGGCTGAAACGTAAGGACTTCATCATCTGGAACATGCTGCTTGAGGCTGATGCCGCCTCAACCGAGGCGCAGGTCCTCTCCGAAATTGGGCATATGGAGCTGGGCAAACAGGCCAAAGAGCATTCCAGTGAGATGCGATACTACCGAACCGTCCATGCCGCGTTTGAGCGAGCGGTCGCGGATGACCCTGGGTCGGCAATTGACGGCCGGGCCCAGCTAGCCGCGTTTAAACGCTATTTCCGAACCAAGCTGGTGTCGATCTACAAGGACGGTTTCGCGGAGTACTATAAAGAGCTGCGCCAGGACGGCATGAAGGCGGATAAGCACATTCCGGACGACGCCGCGAAGAAGCTGGGCTGGCACATTGCCGGTGGCAACTACCTGGATAAGGATCGGCGCCTTGCGAACCGGACAGGTGCATCACTTCGGAAGAACCCACAATTCTTCGGGGAAGAGAAGAGAAGCCCTGGCCGCAATAGCCGCCTGATGGATCCACGTCGGGTCAGTCTGATCCAACGCTGCGAGGCGTTAGGCCTGCCGCTCTTTGCCCGCCCGATGAAACCAAAGGGCGTGACCGGACGACCGCTCCGGCCGTTCTAAGGCACTGGGCCATCACAATCCGGCTAATCGCTCCAAAACGCCTAGCCGTTCGATGATCAGCAGGGTAAAGCGGGGCCATCCAATTAATCTGGCAACAATGCTGAGCCCTGGCCCATGCCCTCACTTTTGACCACCAGCGATGCCATGCGGTCGGCCTTGTCCAACCGTCCAGCTGTCGAGGCCGCGCTTGGTGATCCTGGACAATGGCAGCTGACAGAGGTCAGCGACGGCAACATGAACTCCGTCTTTCGGGTGGCGGGGCCATCAGGCTCTGTCATCGCCAAGCATGCGCCGCCTTACATCCGGGTCATTGGCGAGGGCTGGCCCTTCCCGCAAAGCCGCCTCGACTTTGAACATGCCGCACTTATCGAGCATGGACGCATCTGCCCTAACTTTGTGCCCGCGGTCCTGGACTATGATGACCAGCTGCCGCTACTGGTTCTGGAGGACCTACGCGAGCATAGGGTCGCGCGACAGGCGCTGATTGATGCAACGCCCCTACCCCTGCTTGGCCAGCATATGGGTCAGTTCCTGGCGCTTAGCCTGTTCCACACAAGCGATCTGGCCCTCGACACAACGGATAAGAAGGCGTTGGTCAGCCGATTTGCTGGCAATGCTGAACTATGCGCCACGACGGAAGAAGTGATCTTCAACGGCCCGTATTGGTCGGCACCGCTCAACCGCTGGAATGACCAACTAAAGTCATTAGTCGAGACCTGGCACGGCGATCGTGACCTGCATTTTGAGGCGTCAAAGCTAAACTATGCCTTCCGCACCAAGACCCAGGCGTTGATCCATGGTGACCTGCATACAGGCTCAGTAATGGTCACGGCAGACGACACACGGGTTATCGACCATGAATGGGCCTTTCACGGCCCCATGGGTTTCGATATCGGTGCGATCATTGGCAACCTGCTGATCGCCCATTTCGCGCAAGCCGGACATGGAGCAACGAACCGTAAGGGGCAAGCGGTGAACCGCAATGCCTATACCCAAGATATTCTGACGATGATCAGTGATCTCTGGCTGACCTTTACTGCAGAGTTCCGGCGCCTAGCCCATGCAGCGCGCGATATGAGCGACCGTGCCCTTCTTACGCCGCGTTTATTCGACGAGCAGCTAACCGACAGGTTCTTGGATGAGTATCTGGCAGCTGTACTCCTGGATACCGCCGGGTTTGCTGGCGCAAAGATGACGCGCCGGGTCATCGGTATCTCACATGTTGAAGACCTTGAGCTAATTGAAGACCCAGCCACCCGCGCCATTCATGAGCGGCAGGTGCTAAAAGCTGCACGTGGCTTGATCCTTAACCGTGGCTGGTTGCGCAGCATTGATGATCTGATCGATCTCGCCACAGGATCGGCAACCACATCTACGTGATCAACTTGCGGTGCTAGCGCTTCAGGCGCATCATCCCGTACCGCCGAGCCAAATGCTCTAGCCTTGGCCACAATCTTCGAAGCGAGAAGGACCAGTCATGTCCGCCACTGACCCCAAGATCACCCGCCGTGTGGCCATTGCCGGAACCGCTGCCATGGGCGCCATGCTAACCGCACCAGTGCAAGCGGCGGCCCCACTGCTTGGGGCGCATAGCGCTATCTTCAATCGCTTCACCCTGGGCGATTTCGAGATCACAACGATTGCCGATGGCTTTGTGTCGGTGCCAACGGTGCACCCATTCTTCGGCAGCAATGTTGCAAAGGAAGAGGTTGATGCCCTCGCCGGTGAAAACTTACTGCCATCCGATGGGATCAAGCTGGGCTTTACCCCCACCCTGGTGAATACGGGCAAAGAGCTGGTGCTGTTCGATGCTGGCAATGGTGATGTACGACGCCCAAATGCGGGCCTGCTGCGCGATCGCCTTGCAGTTGCCGGCTACACGCCGGAGCAGGTCGACGTGATCGCTATCACCCATATGCATCCGGACCATATCGGCGGCCTGATGGAGGATGGTGAACCAGCATTCCCCAATGCCCGATATGTCGCGTCAACCACAGAGTACAACTTCTGGACCAACACAGACCTCGCCAGCAATGAGCAGGTCTCGGGCATCCATGCCCTCGTCATGGAGCGGGTCGCCCCGCTAGCGGAGAAGATGACGTTTATCGATGATGAACAGGATGTGGTCAGCGGCATCACCGCCGTTGCTGCCAATGGCCATACGCCTGGGCACACACTGTTCCGGATTGATAATGGCGGGAAGAGCGTGCTGCTAACCGCTGATACCGCCAATCACTTCGTTTTCTCACTGCAGCGCCCAGATTGGCACTTCCAGTTTGACTTCGATCCAGGCAAGGCCGCCGCGACCCGCCGTCGTGTGTTCGACATGCTAGCCACGGACGAGATGGCCTTTATCGGCTATCACATGCCGTTCCCATCGCTGGGCTATGTGCAGGCAAGTGGCAATGGCTTCCGCTACACACCGCATAGCTATCAGCTTGAGCTGTAGAGCGGCCTACGAAAGCGATTAGATGGCTTTACGGGCCGCTGGCACGAAATGGGCCGGGTGACTGGGTAAAGAGCNCATAGCCTCGGCATGGCGGATATCATCGGCGGTAGCATTAGCCGGGAGCGCATCGGGGCCAGAGGTATAGCGGATCGTGGCTGGCTGGTCAGCGGCACCACCGGGCACCTTATCAAGGCCAAAACCGGCCATCACCTCATCAAACATCGCGGCGTCATGGGTGGCTTTCGCGTCATCGCCACCAGTCGTTGGTACATTGCGCATGGTCGTCCCTCACTGCGATTATTTGGTCGGCAAACCGGTTAAATCCGGTGCTATTCGCGCTTATACGCCTGCAACTTGAAGGCAACAACAGCAAAAGATGGCGATGCGAAAACCACCTGCGCCATGTCCTTAAGCCCCTGTTCGACCTATATTCGTATGCAATCAGGACGCGGATACGCCGCGCCCAATGCAAGCTAACAGCCTTTCGCTTATGCACCGCGAATACGACCTATCCGCCGTCAATGTCCTCGTCGTTGAGGATAGTGACTTTATGCGGTCATTGATGGCCGACATTCTGGATGCGCTATCGGTTGGCACGGTTGTCACCGCCACCAATGGCGAGGAAGCAAAAGGCCATATCGAAGCCTCCGGTGATGGCACCGGCGTTGTGTTCGATATCGTCTTCTCAGATTGGGCGATGGAGCCGGTTAGCGGCATTGAACTCTTGAACTGGGTTCGGGAGCACCCAAATCCCGACGTGCAGTTCATTCCATTCATCATGGTATCGGCCTATTCGACCCTGGAATGGGTGATTGATGCCCGTGATGATGGCGTTACGGAGTTTTTGACCAAACCGGTTTCGGTAAAAACAATTGTCGCAAGGTTGACCTCAGTGATTGAGAAACCCCGCGCATTTGTTAAGGCAGCCGGTTATTTTGGCCCCGATAGGCGACGCCGCGACATTCCATTTGATGGACAAGACCGCCGCAAGCGCTAATCTCTTGGGCTTCGCCTCATTAGGCAGCTTTTCAGGACATAGGACCCTAAGCGTATGATCAGTGATGACGATGGCAAGGATGCCGGGTCAGACGACCTTGTGCAGTTCCTACCCGCCTCACGCGCGTTGCAGAAGAAGTCGGGTGGTCCATCCGGCAAGTTTGGCGACCAGAAGATTGAAGCGGCGCAAGATCAGATTAATGCCCGCGCAGATGCCTTCATGACTGAAATGGCGAATGAGTTGGACGCGTTGAAGGCTGCCTATGACAAGGTCAAGGATGCCAAAAACCCGGATGCGAAGTCGCTTGAACGGATTGCTATGACCGCACGCGAGATCAAGGGCGTCGCGGGAACATTCGGCTTCGACCTACTGACCAGCGTCAGTGATAGCCTGTACGAGTTTGCAAGCGATTTACCCGGTCTGACCCAAAGGCGCGCAGACCTTATCGGCGCCCATATCGACGCCATTGAGGTGGTGATAACAAATCGGATTACCGGCGATGGCGGCGCAATCGCAGAGGGGCTGCTAGAGACCCTGGGCATTGCCACCGATAAACTCGGCGCGCCGAAGGATTAATTAGTCAAAACCTGGCAAACGACGCGGATGACGCTCTATCTGCGTGTCACGATTGATTGAAACCGCCATCATCAGCCCAAACCCCGCCATCACGGCCAGCATTGCCGTGCCACCATAAGAGATGAGTGGCAGCGGCGCCCCCACAACCGGGATCAGGCCTGTCACCATTGAGATATTCACGGCCAGATACAGGAACAGGTTGATCGCGAGGCCCAGTGCCAACAACCGGCCAAAGTGGTTCCGGCAGCGATGGCCAAGCCAGATCCCATAGACCAGCACGATACCGTAAAGCAGCAGGATCACCAGGGCACCGATCAGGCCCCACTCCTCCGCCCATAGGGTGAAGATAAAGTCGGTCTGTTTCTCGGGCAGGAAGTTCAGGTGACTTTGGGTCCCTTGTAGAAAGCCCTTGCCAGATACCCCGCCAGAACCCAGCGCGATTTTAGACTGGGCAATGTGATAACCGGCGCCGAGCGGGTCACTCTCCGGATTGATGAAGGTCAGCACCCGCTGCTTTTGATAATCATGCAGCTGGGTCCAGATAACTGGGATCGCCACCCCCGCGAGGGCAACGCCGAGGCCAAACTTCCAAAGCTGAACACCGGCCAGGAAGATGATCGCCCCACCGCCGGCGGCAATCATGATTGAGGTGCCAAGGTCCGGCTGCTTCAAGACCAGTGCCACTGGCATGGCGATCAGAATGCCCGGGACAATCAGGCTTCGCCACCGTGCCACGGATTCCAGCGTTTGCGTGTGGTAGTAGCGGGCCAAAACCAAGATCACCGCGATCTTCATAAACTCAGATGGTTGGATCTGTAGCGGCCCAATCTGCAGCCAACGCTGCGCGCCGCCGCCCATCTCACCGATTACGGCCACGGCGACCAGGCCAAGCAACCCAGCGCCATAGATGACAAAGGCAAATCGGAACCAGTAGCGCAGGTCAATCAGTGCAATCACCAGCATGCCCAGCACGCCCATGCCCAAACGGACGGCATGACGGCTGGCCCATGGATCCATTGAACCGCCGGCGGCTGAATAAAGCGCCACAACGCCAATCCCGCCGATGGCGACTACCAACAGCAACAAGACGGGTGAAATGCCCAAGATCCGGCGAAGCGGATGCCAATCACTATCCCGGCCACCAATCTCAGCGAGGCTCATAACTTACTCCCTCGGCTAAATCGGTTGATCGATGGGGGTAATAGCCCCCGGATTGGTATCGGCGGGTCGTCGCTCTTGCACCGCGCGCAGCAGGTCACGGGCAATCGGTGCCGCCGCCGTTGAACCACCGCCGCCATGGTCGACGACCACAGCGCAGGCATAACGTGGTTGATCCAACGGCGCATACCCAACGAACAGCGCATGGTGCCGGTACTTCCACGGCAGATCTTCGTTCTTAATCCCGGCACGGCGATCGGCCAGTGAGATGCGACGCACCTGGGATGTGCCGGTCTTACCCGCCATCTCAAAACCCTCTTGGTCGATGCGCGAGCGGTAAGCTGTACCCCGAGGATGGGTCGTAACCTTGGCCATGGCCTCTTGCACGATACGAAGGTGCTGATGGTTGATATCGATCTTTGGCGCTTCGCGAACCGGGATCGTCTCCTCCCCCTCGCTGCGCATGATCCGCGGCGTTACCGCCAACCCGCCATTGGCAAGGCGTGCCGTCATCACGGCCAGCTGTAACGGTGTTGAGAGCACATAGCCCTGACCAATGGAGGCAATGAGGCTCTCTCCCTTATGCCAGGGCTCGCCACGTTGCGTACGCTTCCACTCCCGATCCGGGATCAGGCCAGGGCGTTCGCCGGTCAGATCAATGCCAGTCCGATCACCCAAACCAAAGCGTCGAGCCATGGCGGCAATCCGGTCAATGCCGAGGCGCAGCGCCAGCTCGTAGTAATAGACGTCACAGCTCTGCGCGACGCTATCGGCAAGGTTCATATGGCCGTGGCCGCCACGCTTCCAGCAATGGAACCGGTGGGACCCAAGCTGCATATGACCACCGCAGAAGATGCGCTCATCCTCGGTAATCACCCCGGCCTCAAGTCCGGCCAGGGCGGTGAGCATCTTGAAGGTTGAGCCCGGCGGGTACTGACCACCAATCGCCTTATGGGTCAGTGGTGCGGCGGGATCATTCAGCAGGCCCTGCCATTTCTTGGCCGAGATGCCATGGACAAAATCATTTGGATCGAAGCCAGGATGGGAGGCCAGCGCGTAAATCTCACCGCTATAGATATCCATGATTACGGCGGAGGCACTGCGCTCCGTCGACAGGCGCTGATAGGTGAAGGCCTGAAGCCCCATATCCAGGGTAAGGCCAACCTCACTACCTGCGGCACCCTCTTCCCGGTCCAGCTCTCGGATCACGCGGCCGACGGCGTTAACCTCGACCTGGCTGGTACCTGCGCTGCCACGCAGCTCATGCTCAAGCCGCCGCTCCAAACCGTTCTTGCCGATCTTAAAAGATGGCAAATCGAGCAATGGCTCGCCGCTACGGTCATCCGGTGACACGGCCCCCACATGGCCAATCACATGGGCAAGGGCCGGGCCATAAGGGTAGTAGCGAACCGGCGCTGCCTCGGTCTGCAGGCCCGGCAGGTCCGGCAGGTTCACCTCAACGGTGGAGACCTGTTGCCAGTTCAAATTCTCCATAACGGTGACGGGGATGAAGGATCGCTTGTGACGAACCTCCTCCAACACATCGACAACGTCATCATCCTCTAACGGCAGTAAGCCCTGCAGCTTGGCCAGGGTCGCAGCGGCGTTTGGCGCCTGTTCGGAGACCATGACAATGCGGAAGGCCTGGCGGTTGGTGGCGAGATCCACACCGTGGCGATCCTGAATGACGCCCCGCAGCGGCGCGATCAGGCGCAGGCTGATCCGGTTATCCTCAGCCAGCATCGCATAGCGATCACGCTCAAGCACCTGCAGATGGTACAGCCGTGCGCCCAGGCCGGTGAACAGCAACGCCTGCCCAGCGCCGAGCATCAGGGCCCGGCGGCCAACAACACGTTCGCGATCTAAATCACGGGGCATAGCCAGCCATCTAGTTTGCGTAGTCCAAGCTGCCGATCCAGTGGTTCAACCGGATTAGTAACCAGCCAATAATCGGGAAAATACCACAGCCAAAAACGATATTGGCCAAGACGAGACCAATTGGCGGTAGCTCCAGCGTGAGTGCCGCAACCAGGACCCAACGCAGCAACTCAACCACGCTCAAGATCACGGCAAAGGCGAGCCAAAGGAATGGAAACGGTTCGCGCAGGAATATCCGGCGCTGCAGGGTCACGGGCCAATAAATGGCAACCAACAGAACGGCGCTAATGCCAAGGGGTAGCCCAAGCAAGGCGTCAAAGATAACGCCAAAACCAAACACCACTGGCAGCGGCAGAAACTCGGGCCGGTAAACCGCCCAAACAAAAACTGCCATTAACAGTAATGGCGGCATGCTTTGCCCGGTCCATGGATTGGCTGGCAACATCAAGCCAAGCACGACCATGAAGGCCAAAGTCAGGCTAGGCAGCAATCGGCCAAGCAGTCGAAGCGGATGAAAATCAACAAAGGTTTCAGCCATGGCCTGGGCGCTTACTGCCCCTCACTGCCAGCTGAAGATTCTGCCGCAGCACCTTCTGCTTCCTCAACCGCGGGGGCTGCCTCAGGCGTGGATGGACGGGCGATTGGCATCAGGCTAACAGCAGCCAGCCGGGGCAGATCCACACTGGTATCCAGGCGGGCGGTAAAGCCGCCAACGACGCCCTCTTCCAGGCTAGAAACGGTGCCGATGGGCAGTCCGGCCGGGAAGATGCCGCCAATACCGCTGGTCACCACCAGGTCACCGACGGCTAAGGGAGTTTCACCGACTAGGTAATCCAGCCGAGGTTGGCTCTGGTTATCACCGGCGACCACCACACGATCACCATTCTTCTGGATCATCGCGGGGATACGGCTGTTGATATCGGTTAGCAGCAGAATGCGCGCCGATTGCTGACCGATGTCCTGAACCCGGCCAACAATGCCGCGCGCCGTAACAGCGGGTTGCCCCTTGGTCAGCCCATGTTGCGCACCACGATCGATCAACACGCTCCGGGCAAAAGCACCGCCGGTATCGGCGACCACGCGGGCGGACAGAACCGGGTCGAGCCAGTTGGCGTCGTAATCCACCAGGGTTTTCAGGCTGCGGTTCTCAGCGCTCAATCGCTGGGCGGCGATATACCAGGCCCGTAACCGCTCATTCTCAAGTCGCAGCCGCTCATTCTCTGAATGAAGTGCGATCAGGCCCTGCCCCCAGTTCATGGTGGCATCGATAGCGGTAACGGGGTCGGTGATCGCGGCCATGACGGGCGCGGTAAAGTCGGCAACACCGGTGCGGATGCCGGCGGTCATCTCTGGGCGGACACGATCTACGACGATAAGCCCCAGACCCAGCAGAAGCATCATCGGCGCGACCCAACGCAGGCTGGCCGAGGGCTTCGGCAGAGCCATAACGCTAGTAGCGGGTCGCGGTGCTTTGACCATATCTGTCGCTTAATGACGTGACGTTAAAACGAGTATCCGGACATCATTGGGCTGCAAACCATTTCTGATTTAACAGCAATGTCCCAACAGCTTCACAAGACCTGCGGATTTGGTCAACTACGGGGCGGCTAAAACGCCGGAACTGGGCCAAAAACCAAGCTCTCAGCCCATTTTCGTGACCGATAAGACTCAATATCGACGGGTTTAGCCGTCAGAGACGAGGACGTTGCGCAGAACCTTCATCTCTTCCAACGCCTTACCGGTGCCGAGTGCAACACAGGTTAGCGGATCGTCGGCAACCGTTACGGACAGGCCCGTCGCCTGCCGCAGCACGTAATCGAGATTACCCAGCAAGGCACCGCCACCGGTCAGCACAATGCCCTTATCAACGATGTCGGCAGCCAGTTCGGGGGCCGTGTGCTCAAGGGCTACTTTCACTGCCTCGACAATCGCGGCAACAGGCTCGGCCAGGCTTTCGGCAATCTGCCTTTCGCTGATCATGATTTCTTTCGGCACGCCGTTCATTAGGTCGCGGCCTTTGATCTCCATCATCCGGCCCTCACCATCATCCGGTGGGCAAGCAGAGCCGATTTCCTTTTTGATCCGCTCGGCAGACGCCTCACCGACCAGCAGGTTATGGTTGCGGCGGATATAGGCGATAATCGCCTCATCAAGCTTGTCGCCACCAACGCGGACAGAGCGGGCATAGACAATGCCACCGAGGGAGATGACCGCGACCTCGGTCGTGCCACCGCCGATATCGACGACCATGGAACCGGTCGGCTCAGTCACCGGCAGGCCAGCACCGATAGAGGCTGCCATTGGCTCTTCAATCAAATGAACCATCCGAGCGCCGCCTGCCTCCGCACTCTCACGGATCGCGCGCTGTTCCACCTTCGTGGAACCAGATGGCACACAAATGATGATCTCAGGGCTCGCGAAGCTGGCCCGGTTGTGCACCTTTTTGATGAAGTGCTTGATCATCTCTTCCGCGATATCGAAATCGGCGATCACACCATCGCGTAGCGGGCGAATGGCCTGGATGTTACCGGGCGTCCGGCCCAGCATCTGCTTGGCCTCATTACCGACGGCCAGAACCTGGCTCTTACCGCGCTGGTTGGCGATTGCCACCACCGAGGGTTCGTTCAGAACAATACCGCGGCCTTTGACGTAGACCAGCGTGTTGGCGGTACCGAGATCGATGGCCATATCGGCCGAGAGAAAACCGAGCAGCTTTGCAAACATGGGAGGCTTGGCAACGCCTAGCTTGGCGCCAGTGCGCTGTTTCAACGGAGGAATTGATAAGACGCCCCAAACATACACCCGGAGGGGGTGCCAAGAGCCAGAAAAATCGCCAAGACTTTTCGCTAAATGCCTGATTTCAAGCGGTTCTCATCCACAACCATTGCTGAGAATTTGGATGAAGCAGGACAGTTAAGCCCGGCAACAAACAAAACCCCGCGGAATCGACGGTCAGTCGAGGCCGCGGGGCGCGATGTTTTCAGTCTCTGGTTGGCTACGCGGTAAGGGCGTCAGGTGCCTTACGCTCGCGCTTCACCAGCAACTTGTTCAGCGCGTGAACATAGGCGCGGCAGCTGGCGACCAGCGTATCGATATCGGCACCGGAGCCGAGGACGGATTTCCCGTTCTCTTCAAGCTTCACCACCACCTCGGCTTGCGCGTCGGTGCCGCCGGTCACGGCCTTCACCTCATACCGCTCAAGCTTGGCCTCATGGGGGAAGAGTTCGCGGATTGCCTTAAAGCAGGCATCGACCGGCCCATTGCCCTCAACCTCTTGCGCCTGCTCCTCACCATCGATGATCAGGGTCATGCGGGCGGTTTGTGGGCCCTCGCTACCCGCCTGAATGCGGACCGACTTGAACTTGATCCGGTCATTGTCATGGCCGATCTCATCATCAACGAGAGCGATCAGATCCTCATCGAAGACGTCCTTCTTCCGGTCAGCTAGATCCTTAAAGCGTTGGAAGGCATCGTTCAGCGCATTATCGCCCAAATCATAGCCGAGCTCGCTCAACTTCTCTCGGAACGCATGGCGACCGGAATGCTTACCCAGAACCAGATTGCTCTCGGTCAAGCCAACGGATTCCGGGGTCATGATCTCATAGGTGCCAGCGTGCTTCAGCATGCCGTCTTGGTGAATACCACTCTCATGGGCGAAGGCGTTGTCGCCAACGATGGCCTTGTTCGGTTGCACCGAGAAGCCAGTGATCGTGGAGATCAGGCGCGATGCCCGCATGATCTGGGTTGAGTCCACACCGGTGTGCAGATCGAACAGCTCAGACCGGGTGCGGATCGCCATAACGATCTCTTCCAAAGCAGCATTACCGGCACGCTCACCAATGCCATTGATCGTACACTCAACTTGACGCGCACCGGCCTGCAGACCAGCGAGAGAATTCGCGACAGCCAAGCCCAGATCGTTGTGGCAATGAACCGACAGGATCGCCTTATCGATGTTCGGGACGCGGTCGAACAGCATCTTGATCATCGCCGAGAATTCTTCCGGCACTGTGTAGCCAACGGTGTCGGGAATATTGATCGTGGTGGCACCGCAGCGGATCGCCGTCTCAACGCAACGGCACAGGAAGTCATGCTCTGTCCGGGTGCCGTCCTCTGCCGACCACTCCACATCATCAACCAGATTGCGGGCCAGAGTCACACTCTCCTGCACGCGCTCGAGCACCTGATCCGGCGTCATACGAAGCTTATGCTCCATATGCAGGGGCGAGGTTGAGATGAAGGTGTGAATACGGCTTAGCGGGGCGGGTTTTACCGCCTCGCCTGCACGCTCAATATCCCGGCGGCTTGCCCGGGACAGACCGGCAATTCGTGAGGTCTTTGCCTGACGCGCAATCGCTTGCACCGCTTCAAAATCACCGTTTGAAGCGGCTGGGAACCCAGCCTCAATAATATCAACGCCCATGCCCTCAAGCTGTGACGCAACGCGGAGCTTTTCCTCCAGGTTCATGGAGCAGCCAGGTGATTGCTCACCATCGCGAAGCGTGGTGTCGAAGACCACAACGCGGTTGTCTTCAGAGGCGGCTTTGATTGTAGAAGCGGTATCGGTCATCGGTTTTCTCCAACGGCTGCTGGCCCATTTGGCCTTACACGCAACCAGATCACTGAAATCTATATCGTGGCGGAAGCTGACTTGCGGCGGTCAGGCGAATGCTCATGCCATGTCGTGCCGCTATCAAGTTGTTGGAAGTTCCCTCGATGGGGCTGATGAGCGGTTGCCTCACCGCAGATCAAAAGCGCTCACCCCAAACGAGGGATGGTAAGTCGGCCACCGAGTAGGCCGAGGGCGATCAGAAGACCGCTATCGCGCTTAATCAAATTCATGCATTGAAGCTTAATCGCATTCACCAACCGACAGCAACTATCGATTTCGCATGGCGGATCGGATGTAGGCGATCAATCTCGTGCCCCCGCCGACACAAACAGGCCCCGAAATCGGCCATGAGCGGCGGATAACACTGCATGCGGTTGCGTGATCGTCTAAAACTGATGGTGTTACGTCCTATGGCTGTGTGCTAGAGAGCCAGTATCACCAATGGCATTCGCCGCATCGATTGCTGTTACCGGGCACAAATTCGAACACCAATCGCTGTTTTACCGCTGATTTCTGATCATGAGCCAATCTTTAAGCCTTTCCGCAAAGCTAACCATTGTCGCCCTGCTTGGCGTACTGACACTTGGTCTTGTTTTGATCCTTCCGTCGGCATTTCAGATCCGCGTCATTCAGAATGATTCCGGTGAAGAGATTGTGCAACGCCAGATGGCTGCAGTCTTCAACATGCTGCAGGAAAACGTCACGGAACAGCCAAGCCTACAGAATGGTGAGATCGTTTGGGGCGACCGACGGATAAGCAGCCGGTCAGAAGTGCAAGCGCGGCTCAATCGCCTGTTAGATACGCCCGTTGTTTTTTACATCCGTGAACAGGCCATCGTTCAGGCCGCGGAAGCAGCCTTACCACAGCACCCGACCTTCTATCCGCAGCTCACCGGCTCGGTGTTTGAAACGGTTATCCAAGACGGCAGAAGCTGGACGGGCACCGCCAAGCTATTTGGCGCCTTCCACCACATAGTGATTGAGCCAATTCGAGGTGATAAGAACGAGATCCTCGGCGCCATCTTGGTGGCGTACAACCCAGGTAGCGTGTCGGAGAATGGCAGCGAGGCCATCATCAACGTCGTACTTATCGGCGTTATCTTCTCGGTTATTGTCGCCTTCCTCTTCTACTCCGCTATTCAGCGCATTCTGTCTCCGTTGAATGATCTGCGCGATGTCATGGACCGTCTGTCATTGGGCGAAGTGACGGCCACCGTTCCCCATCTAGAGCGGCTTGATGAGCTGGGTGCCATGGCCCGAACGGTTCAGGGCTTCCAGCAGGCGCAATCAGATCGGGAGATGCTGCAACGACAGCGTGAGCAGGATCAAGAAGACGTCCGCAGCCGTTCTGAACAGATTGTAACACTGGCCGATGATTATGACGGCCGTGCACGGCACGTCCTCCTCGGTGTCTCTGATGCCAGTACTGAGCTGCGCGCCACCGCTGAGACTATGTCCCTTTCAGCGGACCGAAGCCGAGGCCAAATCGGCGCTGTCGCAGACTCTGCGAACGCCGCCTCATCAAACGTACAGACTGTCGCGGCAGCCGCTGAAGAGCTCTCCAGCTCAATCGGTGAGATTACCCGTCAGGTTAGCCAGGCAACCCAGATCACCAAGAAGGCCGTAGCTGAATCTGAACGCAATAGCGGCACGATTGAGAGCCTGCGCACGGCGGTCACCAAGATTGGTGAAGTTGCCGCCCTGATTAGCGCCATTGCCGAGCAGACGAACCTGCTAGCCTTGAACGCAACCATTGAGGCCGCCCGCGCCGGTGAAGCCGGTAAGGGCTTCGCCGTTGTTGCATCTGAGGTGAAGTCACTCGCCGGTCAAACTGCCCAAGCGACCGAAGAGATCACGACCCAGATCCAAGCCATTCAGGACGCCACCCTCAACGCCGTGAAGGCGAATGAGAAAATCACCGATATCATTACCGAGATCGATGATATCGCGACCGGCATTGCTGCAGCGGTTGAGGAGCAAGGTGCTTCAACGGTTGAGATTGCCCGCTCTGCCCATGAGGCCGCGACGAGTACGGCAGATGTAAACAGTAACGTCAAAGGCGTGATTGAGGGGATTGATGAGACCTCAACCTCCGCCAATGATTTGAACGGTGCTGCTAGCCGACTCGCAATCGATGCTGAGGGCCTAAAGGCTGAAACCGAAGCCTTCTTGCACGAGCTTCGCAATCGCTAACCATCGCTAATTTGCGAGTCGTTTCGAGTCGTCCACATGGTTTGGCGGCTGATGCGGTGCTACGGCGTCGACTGCCTGTGCGTCTTGCCTCGCGGTTTGGCATTCTCTGACACTATGAGCAGACGAATAGCCAAGCAGCCCGCCATGCGCACCACATCCTCCCTGACCTCCGCCGCAGCAATCGCCTTGTCGATTGCCGCCGGTGCCTTCACCGCCGCTCTGCCAAGCCAGGACGCAGCGGCACAGAGCCGAGCCACCGAAGCACGCCAGCTGCTTCTGCTCTGCCAGGGCCGTGCGGAACAGCCGGAGATGGATCTGGCGCAATGCTCTGCTTATCTGCGGGGCTTCCTTGACCGTGTACTTCAAGAGCAGGTGGCCGGGCGAAAGCCAGAGTTCTGCCCACCGCAAGCCCGTGTATCCGCGCAAACCGCGGCAACCGCCCTAACCCGCCTCGCCTTCCGTGAGCCAGCCGCGTTGGATGAGCCCGCACCAGTGTTCCTGACCCTGGCGCTACAGCGTGCTTTCCCATGCGAGTTTCCAAACTTCACCGGCGCACCGGTTGAGGAGATCCAGCCGGTAAACCCGGTTTCTGTCGCACCACAGCCAGTGACACCGCCGCGCGGCGATGTGATGGCAACGCCGGTCATGACGGACCCAGCCAACCCGGCCTACGTTCAACAGACCGCCTCGGTGCCACAAATCACGGCCGAGCTTGAGGGGCAGACCCTAGCCAACACGCCTAGCGATCTGGTGCAGCCGCTGGCTGGCAACCTGCCACCGGCACGCCCAACAGTGGGCGCCCCGGGCACCGTTGGCCCGGTGACCGATGCACCTGGCTCTAGCCTGCAGCAGAACCGCAATGTTGCCGCCGGCGACATGCGCGTTGCATTGCCACCGCGTACCGGCGACGTACAGGCGGTGCCACTGACCACACCATCGCAACCAATCTCAAAGCCGACCCTGACCACCCTTGGTGAGCTTAATCAGGCGCCGGCCAGTGTTGCCGAACGCACGCCAGAGAAGCTGTTTGGTCGTGTCGGTGAGCGCGAGCAGAGCCTGCAGCAATAGCCCTAACTGTTTGAGATGCCCTCAAAGGGGCCATTGATGCCGGCCAGCACGAGCATGATGGCGCCAATCCATGTGGTCAGCTCAATCAGCGCGACGAAAAACACCGCGATATAGCCAAGCAGTGATGATTTGCGGCGCTCCGTAAGGGCGGTAACCAATGCCGTTTCAAGCATCCCGCCAGGCCGCTCAATCCCAGCTTGGGATGAGACCTGCCGTATCAACCAGGCACGGCCGTAGATGCAAACCCCGCCACAGATACTGATCTTCAGGATATCGGTGGTGAGCAGGATTGGGGCCTCACCCTCAAACATCTGGATGCCGAAGGGAATGCCAAACAACTCACCGGATGGGGCAAACCAATAGCCCAGATAATAGACAGCGAATAGGCCTAGCCAGGCCAGCAACGCTGGCTGGTAGAGCCGCCAATACACCATCCATGAGAGCGGGAAGAAGAAGCCGTAAAGGCTGCGTGACTTGAGCCAGCCATCTTCCTGCTCGACCAACTCAGCATTGATCTTGGTGTAGACCTCTAACGGCTCACCAATAAGGCGGGCGAAGCCATCGCCCCGCCCGCCTTTGGTATTTGTATCAGTTGGTTCAGTCATGGGGTTAAACACATTACCCCAGCTTAGTTCTTGGCTTTGTCGACCAGCTTGTTCTTAGCGATCCAAGGCATCATGCCGCGCAGCTTCTCACCAACCTCTTCGATCTGGTGGGCAGCATGGTTACGACGCGTCGTCTTGAAGCTGGTTTGGCCGACCCGGTTCTCAAGCATCCAATCGCGGGTGAATTTACCCGACTGAATGTCGTCCAGAACCCGCTTCATCTCGGCTTTGGTCTCTTCCGTCACGATCCGTGGGCCGGTGACGTAGTCGCCATATTCAGCGGTGTTGGAGATCGAGTAACGCATGTTGGCGAGGCCGCCTTCATACATCAGATCAACGATCAGCTTCACCTCATGCAAGCACTCGAAATACGCCATCTCTGGTGCGTAGCCGGCTTCAACCAGGGTCTCGAAGCCAGCGGTGATCAGGGCGGACAGGCCACCGCAAAGCACGACCTGCTCACCGAACAGGTCGGTTTCGCACTCTTCCTTGAAGGTGGTCTCAATGATACCGGCACGGCCGCCGCCGATGGCGCTGGCATAAGACAGGCCGAGGTCATGGGCATTACCGGTCGCATCCTGGTGGATGGCGATCAGGGATGGAACGCCACCGCCCTTTTGGTACTCAGAGCGGACCGTGTGGCCTGGGCCCTTAGGGGCAACCATCAGCACATCAATGTCTTTACGTGGCTCAATCAGGCTGAAATGAACGTTGAGACCGTGCGCGAACATTATCGCCGCGCCCTCTTTCATGTTCGGGCCCAGATCGGCGGCATAGATGTCAGCCTGCAGCTCATCCGGCGTCAGCATCATCAGAACATCAGCCCAACCGGCAGCTTCCGCTGGGGTCATGCAGGTGAAGCCTTCAGCCTCAGCCTTCTTGCGGGTTGATGACCCTTCACGCAGAGCAACGCGAACGTCGCCGCAGCCGCTATCGCGCAGGTTCAGTGCGTGTGCGTGGCCCTGGCTACCATAGCCAACGACGCAGATTTTCTTGCCTTTGATCAGGTTCAGATCGGCATCGCGATCGTAGTAAACGCGCATGGTGGATGTCCTCTAACTTACTTGTTTGGTTTTGTTTGATGGCGCCAACGAGCGTCGGCGTTTGGAAGGAATGGTGAGCGTTAGACCCCGGTGGCCCCGCGCGACATGGCGACAGCGCCCGTACGCGATACATCGACAATGCCAAGCGGCGTCATCAGCTGAATGAAGGCCTCAATCTTGTCGGCCTTACCGGTGATTTCGAAGGAGAAGCTCTCAAGCGTGCTGTCGACCACATTGGCCCGGAAGATGTCCGCAACGCGCAAGGCCTCAATCCGCTTATCGCCCTTACCCTTCACCTTGATCAGGCAAAGCTCACGCTCAACGAAGTTGCCCTCTTCCGTGAGGTCATTAACCTTGTGAACGGGGACCAAGCGGCCAAGCTGCGCCTTAATCTGCTCAATCGTGATCGGCGTGCCAATGGTCACGATGGTAATGCGGCTGAGGCCCTTCTTATGGTCAATCTCAGCCACCGTCAGGCTCTCAATATTGTAGCCGCGGCCAGAGAATAGGCCGATGACCCGGCCAAGCACACCAGGCTCGTTATCGACGATGATTGAGAGCGTGTGGCGCTCAATCGCCTCTTCTTCTTGATCGTTCAGGTTGTACGCCATGGCGGAACTATCTGTGAGATGCGGCAGGAGGCGCCGCAAAGGTGGGATGCGTATCGGTTGCAGGGGGTTTACGCGAGAAGCGTAAGCCACCGCAACCGTTTCTAAATCAGGGCTGTTTTGAACCAGCGATGAGCCGCTGGATTAAACGAGCTGTGCACCCTCCGCGTGCTTCTTCTCATCCTGCTTATCGTCAGGGCCGAGCAGAATTTCGTTATGCGCGGCACCGCCCGGGATCATCGGGAAGCAGTTCTCTTCCTTATCGACGCAGATATCAGCGACCACCGGACCGTCATGGGCCAGCATCTCATCAATCACATCGTCCAGCTGATCCACATCCAGGGCGCGAACACCCTTGGCGTGGAAGCTTTCCGCCAGCTTCACAAAGTCTGGCAGCGCCTCGGAATAGCTGTGTGAGTAGCGGGACCCATGCAGCAGCTCCTGCCACTGGCGGACCATGCCCATATACTCGTTATTCAGGATGAATACCTTCACCGGCAGGCGATATTGGGCCAGGGTGCCAAGCTCCTGAATGTTCATCAGGATCGATGCCTCACCCGCCACATCAATGCAAAGCGCATCCGGGAACGCCACCTGTGCACCCATGGCAGCTGGTAGGCCGTAACCCATGGTGCCGAGACCACCAGAGGTCAGCCACTCATTCGGCTTATCAAACGGGATGAACTGGGCCGCCCACATCTGGTGCTGCCCCACCTCGGTGGAGACGATGCGATGTGGGTGATCTTGGGTCTTCTCAACCAGGCGCTGCAGGGCGTATTGCGGCTTAATGATTTTACCGCTCTGCTTGTATTTCAAGCAGTCAATGCCGCGCCATTCCTGGATCTGTTTCCACCAGCCAGCAACCTTGGCCGGGTCTTTCTCATACCCCTTCTTGCGCCAGACGCGGATCATCGCCTCCAGCACATGCTCACAATCACCGATGATCGGCAGGTCAACCTGGATCGCCTTGTTGATTGAGCTTGGGTCGATATCGACATGGATCTTGGTGGAACCGGGTGAGAACTCCGATGTCTTACCCGTGACCCGGTCATCAAACCGCGCGCCGATATTGATCATGACATCGCAGTTATACATGGCAAGGTTTGCCTCGTAGGTGCCATGCATGCCCAGCATCCCAAGATGCTGCGGATCGGTCATCGGATAGGCGCCCAGCCCCATCAGGGTCGAGGTGCACGGATAACCGGTCATCTTGACGAACTCGGTCAGCAACTCAGCCGCGCGTGGGCCGGAATTGATGACGCCGCCACCGGTGTAGAAGATTGGGCGCTTTGCTTTGGCGATCAGATCGACCGCGCGTTCCACCCGCTTATCCTCCGGCGTGTAACGCGGCTGATAGGTGCGGTGCACGATCTCTTCCGGGGCAACGTAAGTGCCCTCAGCAAACTGCACATCCTTTGGCAGGTCGACGACAACTGGGCCAGGGCGGCCAGTGCGCGCGACATAGAATGCCTCATGCATGACACGGGCGAGCTTATCTGCGTCTTTGACCAGATAGTTATGCTTGGTACATGGGCGGGTAATGCCGGTGGTGTCACATTCCTGGAAGGCATCGCTGCCGATCAGATGGGTTGGCACCTGGCCGGTCAGGCAGACCAGCGGAATGCTGTCCATCATGGCATCGGTCAGGCCGGTCACCGCATTGGTAGCACCGGGACCGGAGGTGACGAGGACACAGCCAACCTTACCAGTTGACCGGGCATAACCCTCGGCTGCGTGCACCGCCGCCTGCTCATGACGTACCAGGACGTGCTTAATGTGGTTCTGTTTGAAGAGCGCATCATAAATCGGCAGCACCGCCCCGCCAGGGTAGCCGAAAATAGTATCGACCCCTTGGTCGACGAGGGCCCGTAGAACGATCTCCGCACCGGTCATGGTCTCGGATTGCGTGACAGCCGAGGCAGCACCAGCTTTAGCTTTGCTGTCGGTATTCGCGGCGGTCTGTGAGGCTGGAGGGGCCGTGGTCACTTGGCCCGCCTCATTGATCGTCTGTTGGGACATTGTCTTCAGTTCGCTCCAAATAATGCGTTGTTTCTGTTGGTACCGCCTTGCTCATCAACACAGCCTCTTGCGATCCAATGGTGCGGTTTGCCTGGCGGGGAAACCGGCAACATGGACCACAACAGGTTGGGCCTTGAGACGACACCGCTCTGTTGGAAACCACGATTGACCGAAAAGGGCAGGAATACTGACATTTATGGCCGAATCGCGACTAATCGCAACTATAGTGCAGCGCAAAATAGGGTCAACAGATTATTGAATAAAATTTTCAATCTGCGCCCATAAACTTTCCGAAAGTTGCGCGCCCTCGACATGGCTGACCTGCATTTGCTGAGCATGTCGCCCAGTATTCCGCTTGCCTGTGCTGATATCTGTTGGACCTAACTGATTGCGAAACCAGGTAAATTGGCGTTTTGCGTAGTGCCGCGTCGCCTGCTGACCTGAGGTGATCGCGGTTTCCAAATCGGTCTCGCCCTCGATATAGGCGCGCAACTCCGGCACCCCGACCGCACGCAGTAGCATCGTATGTTCTGGTGGATCCATGGCGAGGAAGGCCCGAACCTCATCCACGCCACCCTTTGCCGCCATCATGGCAAAGCGGGCATCAATCTCCCGATACAGACCCGCCCGGGCCGGCATGATCACCATGGCAAAGAAGCGAAGATGGGCGGGTGGCGGTTCGGGTGCAAGCGCCTGCCAATCAGCTAGCGACTGGCCCGTTGCCTGCAACACGGCCCAAGCCCGGGCCACACGCTGCGCATCGGTTGAGCGCAGCTTCGACGCCATTACCGGATCACGGGCCTTAAGGGCCGCATGGACGGCCTCTACCCCCTCTTCCTCAACCCGCTGCCTGGTTTCCGCTGCAACGGTTGGGGGCACAGGTGGGATTGGCGATAGCCCCTCCAGCAGCGCCTTCAGATAGAAGCCAGTACCACCGGTTAGGATCGGGATCTTGCCCCGGTCATGGGCAGCGGAGATTTCCTCAAGTGCCATGCGCCGCCAATCAGCGGCCGAATTGCTGTCGGTTGCCGCCAACACCCCATAGAGGCGATGGGGAACCCAGGACATATCAGCCTCACTAGGCCGCGCTGTAATCAGCCGAAGCTCACGGTAGAGCTGCATACTGTCGGCATTGATCACAACACCGCCGACCTGCTCAGCGATCTTCATCGCCAAGCCAGACTTACCACTGGCGGTGGGCCCCGCCACGATGAGCACGGGTTTGGTGTCGACCTTAGTCGTATTTTGACGCTTGGTTGGCATAGGCCCTGTTGATTAAAGCGGCTTCGCAGCAACGACAAGCCGTACGCGTGCAAGGGCGGAACAAGAGCGATGCCGATCGGGCCTCGACGCGCCCCGGCAACTGCGTTATGGCCACCTACTCCAGATCCCGTCACACAAAGAAGCCAATGAGCACGCACGTCCTAACCCTGGTCGCCCACCAATCCCTATATAAGGGAGAGGTAGAGCGCGTCACTGATAGCCTTAAGGGGCTCGATATCTCCATTGGTGAGATCGAGTGGCTAGCTGCGGATAAAGCGTGCGACATCTATTTTGAGCGTGGGCAAGAAGGCGAGGTCGAGCGTGCTGCCGAACAGGCCCTTCAAGGCGCAAAGGTTGATTGCTTTGCCCAGGTGGCAGAGGGCCGTCGCAAGTCCCTCCTGCTAGCCGATATGGACAGCACCATCATAGCCGAGGAAAGCCTGGACGAGCTGGCCGGGTTCCTAGGGCTGAAAGAGAAGATCGCTGCAATTACTGCCCGTGCCATGGCCGGCGAACTGGATTTTGAGGCCGCGGTCACCGAGCGCGTTGGCCTGCTTGAAGGGCTAGCCGAGAGTGCCATCCTCGAAGCGGTTGATGAGATGACCATTAACCCCGGCGCCAAAGAGTTGGTCGCGACGATGAAGGCGAATGGCGCCGAGTGTTATCTGGTTTCTGGCGGGTTTGAGCATTTCACCGGCGCGGTTGCGGCCCAGCTTGGCTTTGATGGCCACCAAGGGAACCGCCTGGAAATCGCAGACGGCAAGATGACCGGTCGGATTTCAGGCGAAATCCGCAATCAAGAGGCAAAGCTGGTTACCCTAAAGGAGAAGGCATTAGCCCTTGGCATCGATCTCGCCGCCACCATGACCGTCGGTGATGGTGCTAACGATGTAGCGATGCTTCAGGCCGCCGGTGCCGGTGTCGCTTACCACGCGAAGCCAGTGGCCGCCGCCGCCGCCCGCTTCCGGGTGCAACACACAGACCTAAGCAGCCTGCTGTTCATTCAGGGGTACAAGGCCGTGGACTTCGCCTCTTAGTCGCGCTTGATGTAAAGCCGCCGGACGAGTCCCAAACTAATGGATGAAATAAGGTACGCGCCGGTTGGGATCAGCGCGTGCATCCAGGCTGGCTGGACATCGAGATAGGTGAGATAGGTGAGATAGGTTACAGCGCCAGCAAAGGTAAGACCGGCGATTAAAACACGCCGCAGAAGGCTGGTTTCCCAGTTTTTATCTGCCTCAACCCGTTGGTTACGGGCTTCAAGCGCATCGAGCCTGGTTTCTATGGCTCGCAGTTGATCGGCCTGGTCAGTCGCGATTGGCCGATCAACATCATCGATTTCAGGTGTCAAAAGTGGATGCCGAAATTACGGGGTCGAAGTCCGCAGGCAATTGACCACGCTTTTAACTTTTTGACCAGCACGCCACATGCTCACGCGGGCGGCTTCAAACTCCAGATTTGGGTCGCTGCCATTCAACATTTGGGACAGGCCAGCATAAACAGCGGCGACACCATCAGTGACTTTAGCGCCCCAGCTTTTCTTGCCTTCGGGACCACTTGGGAGAACTGTTGGAGAGAGATTTGGCAAATTAAGGCTCCTTTAGAAAGAGCGCCCTGACGATTGCTCATTAGTGAACAATCAGCGCTGTATCTTTAGGATTGAAGCGCTATTAGAAAGAACAAATCCAAATCGATCAAAGACTAACGAAAATCGACATGGATCGCGGAAGCGATATTTAATGCACAAGAAAAGGGCCCAGCAGCGAACCACTGAGCCCTTAAACTTTCGGCAATTGGCAAGAAACCGACGGCCCTATCCCTGGTCGATATCAACCGCGATGAAGCGCAGCTGACCTTCACGATCAACCAGCATCAACACCTTGCCACGACCTTTGTTGCGGGCCTCGCGGACCATATCGGCCACGTCTTCTGGCGTGCTGACGCTTTGCTGGTTCACCTCAACGATGACATCGCCGGTTTGCAGGTCTTTCTCAGCCGCCGGGCCATTGTCATCGATTGCAGTGATCACAACGCCGTCCAACTCTTCGGACAACTCGAACCGGTCCCGAAGACGGGGCGAGATTGCGCTCAAAGAAAGGCCAAGGCCTTCCAGGGCATCCGCATCGTCCGGCACTGCAGGATCACCATTGCCGGCATCGCCAGTACTGACATCAAGCAGGCCAGCCTCTTCAGCCGCTTCCAACTCACCTAATTCAACATTCAGGCGCTGACGCTCACCATTCCGCCAAACGACAACGGGAACCGTCTCACCGATGCGGGTCTCCGCCACGATACGCGGCAGGCGGCGCATATCCTCAACCTCTTTACCGTCGAAGGTTAAGATAATGTCGCCTTGCTCAATCTTCGCGTCCTCTGCCGGGCCATCGGGGGTCACTTGGGCCACCAGGGCGCCACGTGCCTCATCAAGCCCCAGGCTCTCAGCGATATCGTCGGTTACCTGCTGGATGCGAACACCCAACCAGCCGCGCTTTGTGCGGCCAAACTCAATCAGCTGATCAATAACTGGCCGCGCAAGGTTAGCGGGAATGGCGAAGCCGATACCAACTGAGCCACCGGAGGGTGAGAAGATCGCCGTGTTAATGCCGATCACACCGCCATCGATGTTAAACATCGGGCCACCGGAGTTACCCCGGTTGATCGAGGCATCGGTCTGCAAGAAGTCATCGTAAGGCCCCGCGTTAATGTCACGGGCGCGGGCAGAGATAATGCCAGCGGTCACTGTGCCACCTAGGCCAAATGGGTTACCGATGGCCAAGACCCAGTCGCCAACGCGCATTACATCACTATCACCGAAGGGCACCTCAACCAGCTCATGCTCATCTGGGTCAACGCGTAAGACAGCCAGATCGGTCTTCGGATCACGGCCAACCAACTCAGCCTCAAGCCGCGTATCATCGGCGAAAATCACGCTGATCTCTTCAGCATCGGCGATCACGTGGTTATTGGTCACCACATAGCCATTCTTGGCATCAATCACGAAGCCGGAGCCCAGGGACGTGGCCTGGCGGTTCCGGTTGCCTCGATTGCCCTGCTGGCGCTCAAAGAAGTCACGGAAGAACTCCTCAAACGGGGTGCCCGGCGGAAGGTTTGGGATGTCCGGCATGGACGGACCATCGCCACCACCAACACTCTGGGTTGTTGAGATATTCACCACCGACGGCAGCAACCGTTCGGCCAAATCGGCAAAGCTATCTGGCGTACCCCGAGCTTCTGCCATGGGGGCCAAGCTTGGTGGCGCCTGAATAGCCAGGGCCAATACCAAGGCAACGGCCACGGCGAATGGGCGAATATGCAGTGGAGAACGCATGGGCGAAAGACGCATGAAAAGTCCTTATTTGCTCTCTTAAACTTGCCGCTTTGGGGATCCGCAAAGCGGCCTTACCAAATACGACAGTCTTGTTTCCTAACCCTGTCTGACCGGTATTACGGCCAGCGACATGCAGTAGATGACATGGGCCGTCGGGTGGCAACCAACAATAGCATGAGCAGCAATTGATCGGTCACATTCAGGAGATGGGAAAAACCCGGCGAGATTAGGGCGGATTGGCGCGACAAACAGCCCCGAACAAGGCAAACGCGGGCTAACTTCCGCCCAGATAATTCCCCATTAGCCACAGAACACAGACCGCCAGGGTGACTGCAATCATGCCCATTAGGCGCAACGCCTCATTCGGCAGGCTTAGCATCTGGCGCATCGCGTTGCGCATGGCATCAGGAAAGAGGGCGTAGGCCACCCCTTCCAACAACATCACCAGCGCAATCGCCTTCAGAACATCTGCGAAGTCTAACACCAGCCAAATCCACCATGCCTGTGCCTGAAAACAAAACGGGGCGCCAATGACGCCCCGTTTGCCTAATCTGATGAGATCAGTTCGATTGGCGACTGAGGTTAGGCAGGCCCTCAAGACCGCCATCAATGTCACCAAAGAACTTAAAGAAGTCGCTGTCCGGTGAGAGCAGCAGCGTGGTGCTGCTATCGCTCAATGCCTTCCGATACGCCTCAAGGCTGCGATAGAACGCGTAGAACTCTGGATCCTTATCGAATGCGTCAGCGTAGATCCGAATGGCGGTTTGGTCGCCCTCACCGCGGGTGATCTCGGCATCACGTTGGGCTTCAGCCTCAATTACCGTCACTTCACGATCAGCACGGGAGCGGATCTGTTGGGACAGTTCCTCACCTTGTGCACGGAACTCAGCGGCTTCCCGCTCACGCTCTGAGCGCATTCGCTGATAGATCGCTTCACTGGTCTCTTCCGGCAGATCAGCGCGGCGGATCCGAACATCCACAATCTCGATACCAAGATCACGGGCTTCATCCTGCACCCGGTCTTTAATCTGGGTCATCATCTCGACCCGCTCTTCAGAGAGCAGATCAACCAAGGTTGCATTACCCAGCGTGCTCCGCAGCGCACCGTTAACGAAGTTGTTCAGACGCTGTTGGGCGTTCTGTTCAAACGTCACGGCCTGGAAGAAGGTCAGGGGATCTTCGATGCGATAGCGAGCGAAGGTATCAATCAGCAAACGCTTCTGATCAGCCAGCAGCACCGGCTCAACCGGTGGGTCGAGATCGAGGATTCGATCTTCATAGTAGACCACGTTCTGAATGAACGGGATTTTGAAGTGGAGACCAGGATCCTGGATGGTGCGCTTATGCTCACCAAACTGCAGAACCAGTGCTTGCTCACGTTCTGTGACCGTGAATGCGGCGGTGTAGATAACCGAGGCAGCAATAGCTGCGATCACACCAACGGTAACCAATAGCTTGTTATTCATTGTCCGTGCCCTCAGTTACCAGCGCGCTGTTGCGCATTACGATTGAGCTGATCAAGCGGCAGGTATGGGACGACACCGCCGCCACCACCGCCGCCACCGGCACCATTCTCAACAATCACCTTATTGGAATTGGCCAGGACCTCTTCCAGCGTCTCAAGGTAGAGACGACGCAGGGTGACGTCCTTTGACTCAGTATAGGCTTGCAGGATCTGGTTGAAACGCTCGGCATCACCACGTGCCTTCGCCTCGATCTGTTGGCGATAGGCTTGTGCCTCTTGCGTTAGGCGCTCAGCCGTACCACGGGCCCGTGGGATAATATCGTTGCGATAGGCCTCCGCCTCGTTCCGTGCCCGCTCCCGGTCAGCCCGGGCCCGTTGCACGTCATCGAAGGCGTCAATCACAGCGCCAGGTGCTTTCACATCCTGCAGCTGGACCGTGGTGATCTCCACGCCCGCCTCGTAGCTATCGAGCAGCTCTTGAGTTATCTCGCGGGTTTGAACCTCAATCTCACTACGCGCCTCAGTCAGGGCGAGTTGCAGATCGGTCCGGCCGATCACCTCACGCATCGCACTCTCAGCCGCGCGTTGCACGGTCTGGTCGGGACGACGAATGTTGAACAGGAAGTCGCGGGCATCGCTGATCCGCCACTGAACGGCGAAGTCGATATCGATGATGTTCTCATCACCGGTGAGCATAAGGCTCTCTTCCGGCACATCGGTGTACTGGCCAGCACGCTGGGTATTCCGGGTGCTGGTGAAGGTACGCGGCGCACCACCGGTTGAGCGGAACCCAATCTCAAGCGTGTTGACCCGGGTTACCCTTGGCTTCTCAACTGTCTCAATCGGGAATGGAAAAGCATAGTGCAGGCCCGGTGGTGTGGTTCGGTTCCACTCACCAAAGCGCAGGACGACGCCATTCTCATCAGGCTGGACCCGGTAGAAACCGGTTGCGGCCCAAAGCGCCACCAAAATGATGCCGATCACGGCAATGCCGCGACCACCGCCAAAACCGCCGGGAACCGCTTGTTTGAAGCGATCTTGGCCCTTGCGGAAGATATCTTCTAGATCAGGTGGTGTGCCGGGACCGCCACTTGGGCGATTACCGCCGCCGGGGCCGCCATTGCCGCCACCGCCAGTTGGGCGCCCCCATGGGCTGCCACCGTTGCCACTACCTTTATTACCGCCACCGCCGCTGGGTGGGTTACCCCAGGGGCCACCGGATCCGCCGGAGCCACCTTGATTGTTCCATGGCATCGCCATTCAATCCTTTTTGTTAAAACCGACCAGATGATCTGGCTGGCCAGCTTCTTCACCTCACCGGTTGCGGCCTCAACAAAACCGTTAAGACGCTATGGTGATCGTGGGAAAACCTGTGTAGGTCACACCGGACCTATATGGAACGGTCGTGGCAATATCAATTGCTTGGCCCGCATTTTTCCGCAATCGAGAGGCATGATGACCCAGCCAACCGCCGATAATCTGCGCAGCCTGATTGAGGGTTTGAGCGTTGGTGAGCCATCTCGTCCCATCACAGAAGTTGCGGCAATTGACGGCCTGCAAATCGAAGACGAAGGCCAGAATGGCGCAATCGTGCGGGTCTCACTCGCGATCAATCCAGAAGACGGTCCAATCTTAGAAACGGCGCGGCAGGCGGTTGAAGCGGCCCTAAACAGCGCCGATGGCATTGCCCAGGCCCAGGTCATGCTGACCCGCCAAAAGGCTGGTAAGAAACCTGCCCCGCAAGCGGCGCAACCAGCATCAACGCAAGCGCCAGCCGGTGATGGCACCCTCGCCTTCCCCAATGTCCGCCATATCATCGCGGTTGGCAGTGGTAAGGGCGGCGTTGGCAAATCAACCGTGGCCATGAACCTAGCGGCGGCCTGGCAGCGGCTCGGCTGGACCGTCGGCCTGATGGATGCGGATATCTATGGCCCGTCAGTACCAACCCTAACCGGGATGGATGGCCGCCCAGACCTAACGGAAGACAAGCGTATCGCGCCGATGGATGCCGACGGCATTCGAACCATGTCCATCGGCAATATGACCAAGCCAGGCCAGGCGTTGGTTTGGCGCGGCCCAATGGTTCAGGGTGCCCTGATGCAAATGCTGCGCGATGTGGAATGGGGCAGCCTGGACGCGTTGATCATCGACCTGCCCCCCGGCACTGGCGATGTTCAGCTGACCCTGTCCCAACGCCTGAAACTCACCGGTGCGGTGATCGTCTCAACGCCTCAGGATCTAGCGCTTATCGACGCCAGGCGGGCCATGGCCATGTTTGAGCGGGTCGCCGTCCCAGTCCTGGGGCTGATTGAGAATATGAGCGTGTTCTGCTGCCCCAGCTGTGGTCATGAGAGCCATATCTTCGGCCATGGCGGTGCCGCCAGTGAGGCAGAGGCGCAGGGCCTGCCATTCCTCGGCGAGGTGCCATTGACCATGCCGCTTCGGGAACTGGCCGATCAGGGCAAGAGCATCGTTCGCGAACTGCCTGAGGACCCGGCGACCGAGAGCATGATGGCGGTCGCCAGCACCCTTCAAGCAGCACTGGATGATCCAGCCCGGACCACTCGAAAGCCGCCAAACATTGTGTGGCGCTGACGACGGGGCAATTAGCCCCCACAAGGGATGAGATGTGTACGCGGCTACAGAATTTTTGGGAAAACTGGGCCTACGCGTTGTGTTTCTGGGCGTTTGGCGCTAACTAGCGCTGTCGATTTCGAGCTTTATTCAATCCGATTACGCCCGTGACACGTTTCATTTCACGCCCAGCGCGCCAGGCATTTTCGTTGGCGACCGCCCTGCTATCCCTGACCTTCCTCGCCGCCCCAGAACAGGCGCAGGCTGAGGAGTTCGCCTGGTCACAGGACCGTTTCTACATCGCTGGCCGTGCGATGCTCGGCTTCCACGATAATGACACCCCACGCATCACCGGCATCACAGATCCCGGCATTGTTGATGAGACGTCAGATTCGGTCATCGTGGGCGGCCAGATTGCAATTGGCTACACATTGAGCGAAACCCTGCCGATCCGGTTGGAGGCCGATTACACCTACCGTTTCCGCCATGATGTGGACACCCGCGCCTTTGGCCCGGAACAGATTTACAACGCCGATGTGGAGAGCCACACCGGCTCAATCGCCGCCTATTACGACTTCACGCTGCATGAGTTTGAAACCGCCTCACCATTGAAGCTTAGCGTTGGTGGTGGCTTCGGCTTTGCCCAGCATGAGATCGATGGCCTGTTCATCTTCCCCACCGGCGGTATTCTGGAAGAGAACTCCCGGGATGAGACCAGCTTCATCTGGCACCTAAGCGCCGGGATTAACTTCCCGATCTATAAGGGCCTGACCGGTGATCTGATCTATCGCTACAGCGATCTAGGTGAGATTGAGACCGCAGCCTTTGCCAGCGGCGCGGTGCTTGAGGCAGATGACTTCATCTCCCACGATATCTTCATCGGGCTCCGCTACAACTTCTAGGTTCCACCGCCCTACCAGGCCGTGAAATCGATGTTGAACAAGGCATAGCGCCGGATTGCCGCGCCGACCGGATACATGTGCCGTTCCACCTGAATCGTATAGTGAATTGGCACCTCGACGGCGGCGCCAAACTGCGCGCCCGTGGCATCGGCAAGCGCTTGATAGGCCTGACTATCGATGATTGGATTGGGCTCCTGATACACCCAGATGCTGGCCAGGATCACCGCCAGGGTTGGCAGGCCGACGGCCCAGCGGCGTGGCATCACCAGGACAAGAAAAAAGCCAGCAACTTTAATGACATGGGCCAGTGCGCCGATAACCGAGAAGGCCAAGGCCATGGGCGGAATAACGGTCCATTTCCGGGCATTCTCTGACCGCTTACCCCAGGCTTTGTTATCAATCCGCAGCGTATAATCACGAAGTGCATCCCGCTCAAGCTCGAGTATGTAGCTAAGCAGCGGGGCATGCACCAAACTGGCCAAATCCCGTACTGATATTTTTGGGGTCAAGATGGGCGGTGGGCGCTTCTCAAGTCGCTCATGATCAATCCCCCAATCAGCCCAAATCGTCTCTAAGGTTGCTGGATGACGGAAGAAACCGGCTCTGCCCAAATCGGGTGAAATTCTGCGCCATTCGGGCTTGAACCGATGCTGATCCTCCCAGCGTTCCCGGGCTTGCTCCATATACCGGTCGCGAACCGCGCGCCGGAAACCAGCTTGATCATCGAGGGCCCAGCTGTCCGGCACATCGAGCCCCTGGCGGCGCAAGGTGGTCCGGACCCGTCTATGATGGCGGGTCGACGCATCCAAGCGATTACGGCGCATATCCCGTTGATAGCGCCCCCAGGCCGTCTCAAAAGCGGCATCGATATCGGCGGCATCGGGGTCGACAACTGGGCGTCTCGCCTCATCATAGCGTTGATAAAGCTCTTCCAGCCCCTCAGCGATTTCTGGCCAATGCTCCTCGGCAAACTGGGCTGGAGTGCCCAGGCATGGGATGGGCATCATGCCCTCAACATCCTCCTCACAATCGAGGATCAGTGAGCGTCGAATGGCATTATCCAGGATCGGCTCAATCTCCGCTTCAATCGACTGGCTGCCCAGCGCCAACATCGGAAACATTGCCATGAAAGAGAGGCCGGTCGGTGTGCGTAACACCTCCGCTGATAGGTCGAGGGACTTGATCTCAATATGTCCCTCACGAACCAAGTCGGTTGCCCGCACCAGAACCATGGCCCGGTTGGTCTGCTCCAGATCCATCGTGGTGACAGCAGTCGCAACAATGACCTCCTGGATCACCCACACAACGACGATGCTTAAGATCAGCGTGACCGGTATCAAGACACCTTTAAGCGCGCGGGACCAATCGCGTTTTACCAACCAGCCAATAATGAACAAGGCGACGGCAATGCCGCTCAGGCTACGGCCCACCGCTTCGACACGGTTTAGCTGATCCTCACTAATCCGGCTGCCGGCCAGCTCAAGCAGCTGTGCGGCGAAGGCAAGCTCTGTCACCAGGTAGAGCAGGCTGCACCAGAACAGGATCGGCAGCCCCTTGGCAATCTTTGGGCGGGTTGCCCCGTGGCGCCTCAACCTATTCAATCTCGAGACGACCAATGGGCGGAACCTCGAATGGTTGGGCTGGAGATGCTGGCCGGGCCGTGGCAGACGCACCAGGGTCAATATTAGGGTCCGGCTTAGCCCCCGGCAATGGCGCGGGCGCCAGCCCTTGATCCAGCAGCGCCACCCGATCTGGATAGATGGCATAAACCGGCCGATCGGTTGCTGTTTCTAACAAACCAACGGGGTCGCCAGAGTTATCACGGCGCAGGATGCTTAACTGGGTTTTGCAGTCGCCGAGCTTGTAAAACTGTGGGGTTGGCTGGGTGGCTAAAACGCCAATGTAACCCCGCTCACAACCACCGCTTCGATACTCGATGACAGTGAAATCAACAGGCCCGGCGGTGCTTGGCACATCATCACTGAAGCTGGCGGTTAGCTCTTCACCGGGCATGTTGAACTCACCCACACTCGGTAGACGCACCACAAAGCCGCCGCCCTCGCGGGCATAGGCCCAACCAGGGCCGATGCTGGTCATGAACTCAACATCGGCGTCCTGTGGCACAGCGCTGACGCCTCCATACTCTGCCCCCGTCCCGCCTGAGCGCACGACGGTACAGGCGCCAAGCAGTAGGAGAGCCGGAACAGATAACAGCTTGATGGTAGGGGCGTTGCGTGACATGGGCGGAGCATATCGCGATGCCTCCAGAACAACAGCATCTGCGATACAGCCAAAAACAAACAGGGCCACCACCGGTCCCGACCGGCAACAGCCCTGTTAACCTGATTAGCCCAAGTGGCTTAGCCCTTCGGCAGGATCACCTTATCGATGACGTGGATCACACCATTGGTGGTGGTGATATCGGTCTGAATCACCTTCGCGCCATCAACGGTCACCTTGCCGTTCTTGACCTCGATATCAACAGACTGGCCCTGAACCGTCTCCGCCTCATCAAGCTTCACCACATCAGATGCGGTCACCGCGCCAGGGACCACATGGTAGGTCAGAACCGCAATCAGCTGATCCTTGTTCTCTGGCTTCAACAGCATTTCAACGGTTCCATCAGGCAGGGCGGCGAACGCCTCATCCGTTGGGGCAAAGACCGTGAATGGGCCCGGGCTCTTAAGCGTCTCAACCAGGTCGGCGGCCTTAACCGCGGCAACCAGGGTCGTGAAGGAGGCATTGCTGGCGGCGACATCAACGATGTCGGCGGCCTTTGCCGGTAGGGCCGAAAGCGCGGTCGTCGCAGCAAGGGCGGCGGCAATGGCTAGTGATTTGATGGTCATGGTCATCATCTCCATTGAGGGATTTTTAGAAGTTGGAGTGATGCCCCGCGATGTTGTTTTGATCGTTTACGCGGGTAGGTCACCAACGGTTCTCTAATATAAAAATTTTTTGTCCACTAGGCGCCCTCGCGCCCCCAAATCCCGGCGAATCTCAGCCTCATCGGTTTTAGGGCCATCGGGCTTATCCATCGGATGGGGTTGCCCACGGCCATTGGGATAGACCGCAATCTCAGCAAGGCGTGTCACCGCACTCACCCGGTTATCTAGGCGCGCAATGCTGCTTAACCAATTTGGGTTTAAGCCAACCCCCTCAACCTGGCCGGGCAAGGCATCGTTGGCGGCGGACCGTTGTGCCGGGTGATCATAGAGCATGATCGAGATTTCTGGCCGTTCGGGATGATTGTCAAACATATCGGCCTTGGCCCGCCCGGCCTCTTCGGCAGTGAACATGCTGTGTTCAATCTCGGCCCCATCAGCATCAAGGGAGGTGACGGTAGCGTAATCCACACTTCGCCCCAATTGGCTCACCGTGTAGGCCATGGCATCCAGCGCCTTGGCCCCGGATGAAAACTCAAACAAAACGCCGTCGCCCTTGCCGCGCTTTAACTCCATGACCCAGCCGGACTCTTCATTCGGGTAGATGGAGACAACTGGCACTGCCTTTGGATCAATGGCGATAAAGCCATCCATGCTGCCGGAATTTCGCTCAAACAGCTCTGGCTGCAAGATTATCATCCCACCGCGTTTGGCGATCTCTGCCACTTCCTTGGCAATGGCACCGCGACGCCCCTCGGCCATCCTTAGGTCTAGCGCCCAGACCCGGTCCTGCTCATCAATCGCCTGAACTGACAGGTTCTTCATGCCTGGCTTCGGATCAATTGGCTCATCATCATTGAGGACCAACGTATCGATACGGGCGATGCCATTGCGATCAACCTCAATCTCTCCCGTCTCCTCATTCACATAGAGACGGTTATGGGATTGGGTTTTGGGATCGGTGGCAGGGTAGTTGCGGCCGCGCCAAATCTCTTCATGGCTGGCTAGGGGGGAAATCATCTCCGCCCCGCGCAGCTGCGGCCCTAGACCATGGGGCAGAACCAGAACCGCCGGCATCACCACCTGGCCGTGATCAGGAATGCTCGCGCCATCATCCAGGAACTGGCTGCGCCGGTTGCGTGGAATTTCAGTCAGAACACCATAGCTGCCTGGCGCATCATCCTCTGGCGGGCCATCACCAAATGGGTCCGAATTGTCGGGGTTGTTGGACATGCTGTAGGGCGGGCGTGATCAGTGTTGAACGCTTGTATTCTGAAGCTTGCGCCTAAGGAGCGAAAGAAAAAACGCGAATCCTATTTACGATACGCCCGACCAACCCGGCCCGTAAGATCATCGTTTCCGCAATATGAACAGTTAGGCATTCAATTCCGTATTTTTTCCGATTTTTGTTTAAGTTTCGAAAACAATTGGACCTCCAAAAAACCATATCTTTCTATTTAAAAACAATACCCTAGAAAGATTTTTGGCCGCACCACGCGATCACAGCCCGCTTTGCCACTTTCATCAACATCGCTCATACCCGGATCAAGCGAGGCGCGCGGCGTATTAACTAATAAGAACACAACGCGTCGCAACCGCCCTCGCGCTCTTGAATAAGACTTCGATAACAAGACCAAAGAGCCCCCATGCGCCTGACCGCCAGAAACCGAAACGACGTTGAAGCAGCGCTTCAGAACTCTGCCCAATATCGTGATGTTGCCATCTCTGTTGAAGCCATCCGCCCCGACACGCCTGAGGCATACCTGACCGAGGCACGGCACGCGCTGCAATCGGCGATCATGCCTAGAGTTGGTGAGCGCCCGAACGAAACCCCGGTTCGCCGTCAGCGGGAAATGATCCGCGCCCTCGACCTACTCGGCCGGGCTGCGGTTGGGATGGGTGAACAGAACCCAATCGTTCAACAGAAAGCACTCGCGGTTGGCGGCCATTTGGTTGACCCAAGCCAAACCCCTGAAGCCGCTGTCACGGCCAAAAGCCAAAGCATCGCCGCCGCCATGACCAAGCCGGTTAAGGCCAATGACGCCTTCTTTGATAAGCGGTTCGTGGACCATGTGCGGGCCACGCTGAGCGACATCAACGACATCGAAGCGTCACTCAATGTGAACGGCCCATCGATGACGAGCCAGGCTCTAGCAATTCAAGCCACCGGCGCCCTTCGTGCTGCTGCTTATGCCCATGAGGCCGCGAATGAGGGCGCAAGCTTAAGCGCGCGGATGACGGAGATTGAATTCGTTGCCCTTCGTGAAGGCGCCCCAGAGCCGCCACACCACACCGCGGCACCAGACCCTAGCCGCCCGAAGATGTAATCGGGCGGCATCTGGCTTCAATTCAAACTGTCTGATTTACGCTTTGGGTGCGACCGGCGGCTCCGCCGGTGCTGCCACGCCCATGTCCAGCGGGTGCGGATCGGACCGGCCAACCGGATAGATCATCTGATCAACCACGGCGCGCGTGCCTTCAATTGAGGCTGATGGCTGTGGCCTGTTGAACTTAATCCAATCCGGCTCCAGGACCACATCGCCAACAACCTTTGGCAGGTCCGGGGCGTTCCCCAAAATGGCTGAGAAGTGCACCGTCTCCACCGCGGGCAATTCTGGTGCTTCGGCAGTGCCGTCCAGATCTGGCTCATCCAGATCGAACTGACGTGACCGGCCATCTTCCAAGTCATGATAGAACGCATTCAGCCTGGTGACTGGCCGCCCTAAGCCTTGCAGGACATCATTCATCGCATCGATGGCGTCGGCTGCACGATCAAACTGGTAGCCGTGGCTGGCATCCTCATGATGCTCCAACACCATGGCCCACCCCTCACCACTCGGATGCGGCAGTACGTCGACACGGCTTACGGTTTCGGGGCGTACGGCCAGCAATTCCGGTGTCTCGGCAGCATTCTCTTGCCAGATGGTTGGCTGCAGAACTTCCATCTCACCCTGCTGGGCGAGGGTGCGCATAAAGCCGGTCAAGCTGCCCAACTGCCGTTCTGGCGTGATGACATGCATCAGCCAGGTGGTCTGTTCGGCATCCACCATGCGCATCAGGAACTGCTGTTGCCCTGGCTGAAGCTCATCACCCGGGCTCTCATGACGATCTAGGGCAAAGGATTGCAGCTCGACCACATCATCATCGATGGCGAGCACCAGGCGGCCATTATCTGCGGTGAAGCCAAGACGCGCGACGGCTTCATAACCGGCCGCCTCATTGCTATCGGCGATGATCGCGGTCATCACCTCTTGGCCGGTGCTATCTGCGGAAACAGCCGTGCCGTTAAGGAACTGGGCGGGCAGGTCGCCATCGTTTAGTACCAAGGCGACGGTCTCTAAACCCTGGCCGCCTATACCAAACTCCGAACCATCATTGGTTTTCAGGTCCTCGGCGTCATCCCACTCATCAGGATCGTCGTAAGGATCGGCAACCACGGGTGCCTCATCCTCATCATCCCAACCGTTATCATCATCCGACGCAGCCATGACGCCCTCGCGACTATCGGGTGACCGAATACTCGGTCAGCTCAAGCGTCTGGTTTGGCAGGGTTTGTTGAAAGCAACACACCCGAAAGCCAAGAAGCTGTCGAAAACTTGCTAGTTGGTAGCGGGTATCAGGCGCTGATTGGCTTGATCACCAGCACGTCGCAAGGGGGCGCGTTAAGGATGTCCTCGGCCACACTGCCCCAAATCGCACGGGAGAAGGTGCCGCGGCCATGGGTGGCGATGACCAACAAATCGGCCTGTTGTTGATGGCAAACCTGGCGCAGGGCATCAGCAGGATCGCCGGCCACGATATGGCTGCTGACCTCGTCGCCAACCGTTTCAGTTAGATCGGCCAGCTGACCCTTAATGAACGCGTCGATTTCCAGCTGCCGTTGATAGGCCACGTCCTCGGCCAAATCTGCGCCCGCAAGGCCGGTAAATGGCGGGTGGAACGCATGGACCAGATGCAGCATGGCATCCGGGGCGATGACCCGGGCCTGGTCCAGTGCAAGTTGTGAGAAGACGGAGAAGTCGATGCCAACAACGACCCGGCGATAGGCGGCATCAGCAGCCCCCGTAACCAACAGGGTTGGCGTCATGGTCCCGGCGATTGAACGGCCCGCAGTGGTCCAACGAAAGGCGCGCGCCTTGTTGCGATCGGCATCATCCGCGCCATGAACGCCATAGACCAGCAGGTCGCAATCATCACCGTTTGCCGCGCCCATAATCACATCGGCCGGGACACCCTGCTTTACACTCAGCGGCAGCTTGCTGCCGGTTGATGACCACGTGCTCTCCGCCCACTCAACGGCATGATCGCGGTAGCTACCCGGCAGGTTGCCATCAATGGCGTGCAGGGCCACGGCACTTGTCTTCATCTGGTCGGCCAGCATGGTTGCCCGGGCAACGGCGTAGTCGGATCGTGCACTCAAATCAGTTGCAACAGTGATGGCCATGGATCATCCCTCATCAAGCTGAAGTTTTGTTTGATTACCGACACTTGGAACCCAGCGCCGACAGATACTCAGATGTAAGAAGCGGCAAGCCTAATGCAATATGCACCGGCTTCGATTATCGATGTAATTCACTAAGCCCAGCGAAACTAAGAGACACCCAACCATGATCATCCCCAATCTTAAGGTCGCCGACATGGCCCGTTCCCTGGCGTTCTACTGCAATACGCTTGGGCTGACGCTCAACATGGCGGTCACACCTGACCGTGAGCTGAAAACCGATGGCGGATATGAGGGCGTGGTGTTTGCCGATCTGGGTTGGGATGGCGCACGGCTCATGCTGCAAGAAGCTGAGAGCCTGGCGTCTGAGCTGCCCGGCTGTGATGCAGCGGCGGCACCGAACCGGACCAACGTCATTTACTTCGCTGGCTTTGACCATAAGGCCGTGCTGGACCGCCTTGATCCGGCGCACATCGTCAAAGACCCAGCGCTGCAATGGTATGGGATGATGGAGCTGTATCTACAGGACCCTGACGGCCACATCATCTGCCTCGCGCACCCTGAGGGTGAGCCACCAGCCTAAGCGGCGAGCCGCTCGTTCAATGCGGCCAGAACGGCAACCGACAAGGTCTGCTGATCAGCAGGTAAACCCTGCGCCGTCGCGGCGTCTTCCAGAACCTTGGTGGCGATCCCATAGAACCCAACCAGCGTTGGTTGTTGGTCAATCTCGGCATTGGTCTGCCCACCAAACGCCATGGCATCGCATTGCGGGCGAGAGCTTGAGGTAAAGGACCGGCAAGACAGGGGGCGCACCGGATAAATTCGGCAGGAACGGTCCTCCCCTAACATTGGACATGGGTTGCGATAGCCAAAGCCGCTTGGGTCGGCAACACGCTCTTTCTCGGCAGCTACGGCGAGGTCTTCTTTAAGCGAGGCCAGCTGATCCTCACTGAAATGATTGATCACATAATCGGCGATTAGCTCAGCAAAGCCAGGCGGCATCTTCACATATAGATGGCAACAGGCATGGCATGAACGCGCACAATCCAAGGTTGGTTGGTTGGGCATGTTGGCGCGGAATGCAGTGGCGGCGGCATCCACACTATCCGCGACTTTGGATGCGGCATCTGCAAGCGTCCCCGCGTTATGGGCCACGCTTCGCAGCGTTTGCTCAAGCGCCGGGAAAAGCCGCTCGAAGTCTTTGCTGACGGTCTGCATTTGTTGGCCAAGCTGGGCAATACCATCCCGCAGCTGCGCGGCCTCTATTGGCAGGCCATTGGCACCATTATCTGCAGTTGGTTGCTCGCCCATAAACGTCCGTTATTGCTTGATCGAAGAGTGGATTTGGCAAGCAAGGCGGATGCCAGTCACCAGAAACACTGGCGTTAGCCACTGCGATTGATATCGCGCCGAACATCGCGCGGCAGGTGATCGGTGATATCCCGCCAATCGATGCCAAACTCCCCCATCACACCGGGGATGAAGTGTTTGACCTCGGGATGCTTGGCGATGAAACCGGGCAAAGCACCTGCGATGCCCTCATAGATCGCGTCGCGCTGAGACAGGGAAAAACGTTTCAGACCGTCCTCTACCCCGCGTCTGGTTTTGGCAAGTTGCTGGCGCTGCTGGGCGGTTAGCTGGCCCTTCAGCATATCCAGCATCTCATTGGCCTCATCGACACTGCGCACTTGGCCCAGCAGTTGTTTGACCGTCTCAATATCTGTCGCGCCTAGCGCGCTCAGGGCATCAGGCGGGATCTCAACCGTCTCTAACGTCCGGAACACCCAGCCCATGGCCCATTGAACCAGGACGGAAGCCGCCGCCGCCTCGGCGGTGCCCGATGCTTCCTGCGCATGGGAAGGTTTCACCGCACCAATCACCGGGGCCGCTGTAAGCATTGGAACCAACAAAAAGACGGCAAGCCGAGCCGATAGGGACATCAGATAGCTCTCAAAAAGATGGTCCGGTCAGGATAGCGACGAAGCACGGCCAACACACCCATTTCAGATCTCTGACCCCATCACGTCTAGGTGGGGCCGCGCACAGAAAAGCGGATGAAAATTAAGAAACACCGTTCATCCACCAAGAAAGCCATATTTGCCACTTTTTCGCCTTATTTTGGATTGACTGCACCAACCAACCCATTAGGTCTACAGCCACCCAAACCCCACCACTGATGATGGAGATGGCAATGAAGAGGTTCTCAAGCGGACCTGAAGGTGCTCGTGACGATAAACCGAAGGCAACCACCGACGAGACTGTCGGCCTGGACGCACTAGGCGCTGAACGCCCTAAGGCAAAGACCGAACAACGACGCGTCCCTGGCGCGGTTATGTAAGGTACTGAACAACGACTTTGTTGCGCCTATCTCCCCAGGCGGAAACCAAAACAACGGCCCTGCCATTCGGTGGGGCCGTTGTTGGTTTTAAGGCTCAACGATTTCTATCTGACGACTTCGCTATACATCCCGCGCAGTCTCAAGGTGACGGTCACAGGGCTCTTATCGCGGTTACGCCAGAACCAGCCATGCTCACCAGGGAATGGTGCCTCAATCCAACCGTTGCCGGCCGTCTCCCCTCGCCCCTTCTCATAGGTGATTGATTGTCCATCACCATGGGCGTGCAGATCAAAATTGATCCGCCCACCACTCGCGACCCAGTCGTACTCAGCCAGGTCTTCGTGCGCCATGACCATCTTGACCTCGGTTGAGGCGCCCGGCTCTAACGTGAAGGTTATCGTATCCTGCCAAGCATCCTGGGCATAAGCCGTGCTGACAAACAGCCCCAGCACACCATCCCATAAGCTCGACCGTTGATCTGATTGTTGGTGCAGCAGGCGATCTTGCGCTGCCTCCTCCTCCAGCTCTTGCTTAATCTCCCCCATCTCGGTCAGGCCGAGAACGCCACCAATTCCAGTGGGGTCAACGCCGTATTCGGCCGGTAGCACGACAGCCACCAGAATTGCGACAGCGCCAATAAAGGCAATAATCGTTGAGCGAAGCAGCTGTGCCGAGCTTGGCAACTCCTCCAGGCTGGGTTTCTCCGTGTTGAACATCGTCATCAACCTCAAGAACTAAAGACGTAACCGGCGAGCTGGTAGCCGGTCAGCACAAAACCAAGGAACATCATCACCACATTGGCCGTATAGGCCTGGCGGAAGAACGCCGCTGATCGACGCCAATACCCCATGACAATCAAGATCACCGCCAGGGCCAGGATCTGACCGATCTCAACGCCAACATTGAAGGCAAGCAGGTTGGGCAACAACCCTTCCTCAGCGATCTGATAATCCAGGATCTTGGTGGCAAGGCCAGTTCCATGGAACAGACCAAAGATCAGTGTCGCGGCCTTCGTATTGGGCTGAAAGCCGAACCAACGCTGATAGGCGCCAAGATTGTCGAGCGCCTTGTAGACGACCGACAGACCAATAATGGCATCGATGATGAAGGCATTCACGCCCCAGCCAAACCAGACACCGGCCAGCATGGTGATCGAGTGGCCAATGGCGAAAAGGCTGACATAGATCGCCACATCTTTCATCCGATAGAGGAAGAAAACGACGCCCAGCAGAAACAGAATGTGGTCGTAGCCGGTAACCATATGCTTCGCCCCCAGATAGGCGAAGGGGATTAGGTGCACACCCCAGATCTCTTGGATGTATCCGGCATCACCAGGCGTCACATTGTGCGCCAAGGCGGTGCCCATGCTTAACAGCCCAACAAGAAGAACCGCGAATGCGCCAAGCCCTGAAAAACAGAGAGCTTTGGGTTTCATAATCGTGATTGCTGATTTCTCAGTGATTACCGGCACCCAGTAGATGCACCATCAATCCAGATGAACACAAGCTGAATGGATGGCTCAGCCAGCGTTCAGCGACCCTGTCCGATACTCCCGCTCGCGAGGCAATCGACGACCACCAAAGACTGGTCGATCGAGATATTGAGAGAGTTAAGAGGAGTTGGGCTTATGTCCCGTCCAGGCGTTCCAGTAGACGGCACCGGTACCGTGGAAGATGAACCAGATTGGGGGGCGGTGCATCAAACCCTGCTGCGCTATGCCCCGGCTGATTTCGCCGATGGCATTAGCGAGATGGTCGATGATCGACCCAATGCGCGGCTGATCTCAAATGTGGTGTCAGAACAGACTGAAGAGGCGATCCCCAATGTTGCAGGTGCCAGTGACTTCCTCTGGGCCTGGGGCCAGTTCATCGACCATGATCTGGACCTCACTGAAGCTGGGGAAACCGAATTCTCCCCCATCATCGTGTTCCCGGGCGATCCCGTCTTCAATAGCACCGAGGATGATCCCGCCATCATTACCTTCACCCGCGTTGATCCGGTGGATGGCACGGGCGAGACAACACCGCGCGAATACGCGAATGAGATTACCGCCTTCATCGATGCGGGCATGGTCTACAGCTCTGATCCTGAAGTGGCCGCGTCTTTACTGGGTGATGGGCCGTATCTGGCGTTGGATGAGGATGAGCTGCTGCTAGAGACAGAGGGCGGCGTATTGGCCGGTGATGTTCGGGCAGCAGAGAATGTGGCCCTCACCTCCCTCCATACGCTCTTTGTCCGCGAACACAATCGCTGGGTTGATGAATTGAAGGCTGAGAACCCAGATTGGACGGATGAGGAGCTGTTTGCCGGCGCCCGCGCCCGGGTTGAGGCTGAAATCCAGGCCATCACCTTTAACGAGTTCCTACCGATCCTCGTCGGCGAGGGCACTATTGAGGCCTATGAGGGCTATGATGCGTCGGTGAACCCAGGCATCGCGGTTGAATTCTCCACCGCTGCGTTCAGGTTCGGCCATTCCCTCCTCTCCTCCACGGTACAGCGGCTGAATGAGGATGGATCGGTGATCGATGCCGGTAACCTGACCTTGCAGCAGGCCTTCTTTAACCCGACTGAGATTTATGAGAATGGCGGCATTGATCCGATCCTAACCGGCCTAGCCGATGGTACCGCCAATGAGGTCGACACCATGGTGGTTGAGGATGTGCGCTCCTTCCTCTTCGCCGCTGAGGGGGATATCGGCCTCGACCTTGCTGCTATCAACATTCAGCGTGGCCGTGACCTCGGCGTTGCGAGCTATAACGACCTTCGAGAGTCCCTGGGCCTCGCAAGGGCTGAGAGCTTCTCCGACATCACCTCTGATGCCGCATTGGCGGCACAGCTTGAGGCACTCTATGGCGATGTTGACCTGGTCGATGCCTGGGTTGGCGGCCTGGCCGAAGATGCGGTTGAGGGTGGCCTGCTAGGCGAGTTGTTCGCCTTTATCATCGTCGACCAATTCACCCGCATCCGCGATGGCGACCCGTTCTGGAGTGAGGGCGGCAGCCAGCTGACGGATGAGGAGATTGAGGCGTTATGGGACACCACCCTGGCCGACGTGATTGAGGCCAACACCGATATCGATACCATCCAGGATGAGGTGTTCTTCGCCTATGACCGCCTAGGCGGTAGTGAGGCTGGCGATAACCTCTTTGGTGGTGAGGGCCGCAACCTCCTGCTCGGCGAGGGCGGGAATGATTGGCTAGTCGGTGCCGGAGGCCAGGACCAGCTTGAGGGCGATAACGGCAGCGATACACTCGACGGTGGGGATGATGCCGATATCCTCAACGGCGGTGCCGGGCGCGATATCATCTATGGCAATCAGGGTGCCGATAATGTCGATGGTGGCGCCGATGGTGATCGCCTGTTCGGTGGCCAGGGCAATGATCAGGGCAATGGCGGCACCGGACAGGACACCCTGTCGGGCAATCGCGGCCATGACATCCTCTATGGCAATGCCGGGGATGACGACATCTACGGCAATCTAGGCCAGGACCTGATGTTCGGTGGGCAGGGTAGTGATGCCCTCTATGGTGGTCAGGATGACGACACCCTGCTTGGCAATTTGGGCGATGATACGATCTGCGGGAATATCGGCGACGATGTCATCATCGCCGGTGCTGGCAATGACCTGATCCTTGGCAATCGGGGCAATGACACCCTGTTCGGCAATGCCGGTAATGATGTCTTCAGCTTTGGCACCGATTTCGGCCGCGACGTCATCGCCGACTATCACGCCGGTGATGTGATCGATTTAGGGCCCGCCATTGTGATCGATATCAACACCAACAATCGCGGCCTGGTGCTTGAGACCTCGGAGGGCACAATCCTACTCACCGGGGTTGCCGATCCCGGTGAGCTCACAATTCTGACCTTCTAGGGCTTAAGCGGCGGCGGCCAGGGCGGCATCTGCCTTGGCCAAGGCCGCGTCCTGATCGACCATTAGCTGGTCAGCCGCGATCAGGGTCACATCAGTGATCCCGATAAAGCCCAACACATGGCGCATATAGCCGGTGGCGAAGTCGATCTCGCTACCGGCGGCCGTGCCACCGGAGGCAACAACCAGATAGGCCTTCTTACCGGTCAGCAGCCCCTCGGGCCCATTCTCAGTATAGCGGAAGGTGCGGCGCGCACGGGCCACCATATCAACCCAAGCTTTGAGCGCAGCGGGTACACCAAAGTTATAGATTGGCACGCCAATCACCAAGGTATCGGCAGCCTCGAGCTCCTGCACCAGCGCTTCAGACTCTACGAGCAGCTGTACCTGTTCTTCCGTACGCTCAGCCGCGTCGGTGAAATTCGCACCAACCCAGGCTTCATTGACGAAGGAGGGCGCGTTAACCGAGAGGTCACGGGTCACCACCGCACCGCCATCTTCGGTCAGCTGGGCCACCAGGCGGTCAGCCAGATCACGGGTCACGGACCCTTCATAACGGGCTGAACTGTCAATTCGCAGAACGCTTTTAGTCATCATCAAATCTCCATCCGATTGGGGTGCTGCCATCATGCAAGGCGCGCCCGTGTTTCGCTTGGGATAGACAATGGCTCTAGCAGGCCAAAACGACCAGCCACGCAATTGGGAAGAGATTGTTTCCCGCCGGTGAATGGACGGGCTAGCGACTAGTTACCCGGCTTTATCCCGCCGGGCGCCGCATCTGGCCCGTCCTTGGCTGGATCTTCGGCCGGCGTCACAACTGCCTTGGTCGCATCCAGCAGGGCGCGGAAGCTATCGACGGATTCCCGCACCACACCGCGTTGGGTGGTGACGCTGGGTAGGGCGTCATGGGCCGGGTCGCCGGAAGCTAGATCCAGGCGCCGCAGATCGAGATCTAGCAACTGCATCTTGTGCACCAGTACGGCAATTGGGGATTGGCCATCAGCGTCCGGCGTTTCATCGATGGGCATATCGTCTGGCGCCGCATCCAGGCTGGCATGCAGCTCATCCGACAGCGCCTCAATCTCATCAAGCGCTGCCACGGTCTTAGCCGCCTCGGCACGCTGTTGCCCACCACCGATGAGAAGCGGCTGGGCGCGGCGACCAAGTGGAGTACCGGCAAGCTCAGCCTCAANCTTCGCTAGCGACGCCTGGGTCTGGCGGGCGTCGAAGACGCCGGTATCCACAACCTCACCCTCGGCTGATGCGCCAACGGTAAACTTCACCCCGGCGATCTGCGCCTGCTCGCGCGGACGCTCGGCGATTTCAGTGATCATGCGCTGGGTTTCGGCTGGCATCCCCTCAGCCGCCTGACGGTAGAGCTCACTCTCTTGGCGCAGGGAGGTAACGACCAACTGACGGTCCGGCCCAATGCCGAGCCCAATGATCACCCGGCCCTTGGCGGTGTCAGCCTTGGGATCGCGATCTGGGGTCAGGGTTGCGTAGGATTTCCGGTCCTGATCAACGCCGAGGACAAGTTGACCTTGTTCAGGAACAGAACCAGGGGGCACAGGGGACGTGTCTTGGGGCATGTCGCGTCACAAACCTTACAGGCCATTACTGACCGGGGGAGAGGAGGTTCGGATCGGACTAGACCCCAAGCCGCCGAAAGCGGGAAACACTTAACCGGCGATGCAGGTCACAGACTGTGGGAACGCGGCCTAAGCACGCTTTTAGCAGGCATCAGAGTACGCCCCGGTCAGCCCGCCTTACATCGTGGCGCGGCGCTCGGCGGTTTTGGTGGCGACGGCGGCCACGGTTGCTTCGGTCACGATGCCGGCACGCTTTAGCTCACGGCGGAAACCGGACCATTCCAACGCCTTCGCGTTCACCGCCTCACGGTGCGGGGTGTTGAGCGGGTCGGCAGCCTTGCTTGGGTTGGCCTCATGCATGCCAACACCAACGGAGCTTTGCTTTAGGCGCGTCCAGCGGGTTTTGATCTCTTCAATATCGGCGGGGCGATCGGCCTCAGGTAGCTCGGCGGCCGCCTTAATCCCCGCATGGGTAATCGCCATATCATCGGTCATGGAGGTGAAGGTGCCACTGCCCAGGCGGCCGGCCATGCGTTGTTCATCACCACCGATGGTTGGCTTTGCCCTGCCCGTCTTGGCGGCAATGGCGGCCTCAACCCCGTCCAAGGCGGCCATTACATCACCATTGTCATAACCAAAGGTGCTGACCACTTTGCCTTGCAGGGGACCACCGGCGGTAAACTCAACACCGAACATCTCCCCCTTTTCAAGCTGACCGCCTGGCCCCTGCATCTTGGCCGGGTCCATGCTCAAACTCTGGCAGTAAACGACAGCGGTGATCAGCCCGTCTTGCAGGCTCATCCCCTGCTTCTCAACCGAGGTGACAGAGAGGGAACCGTCGCGCGCCTGGCCCACGCCGAGCAGCAGCCGCTCATAATGGCCGGTATAGGCTGGCGCCTCACCATCATGGAGGGTTGCGCGAACCGGGCCTTCATGTGGCTTCACCAGTTCTAAGGTGCCGAGGTCTTTGGTGTTGCTGGCGCGTGGATCTGTCATGGCGTTGTTCCCTGCCCTTATTCCCTGCACTGGATCTACCCGCCCGCCGGTCATTTCCTGCCGGGGTGCTCAAGGGCGGCCCGTTTAAAAAAGTTGCGTATGCAGCATCTCAAACGCGGGGTCTACGCCTGTCTTTAGAAAGCAGGAAGAGCGGTATTCATTCGTGTGGATATCAACGCCCTGTCGCGGCGCCGCCCGCCTGGGCCGCAGCAGGCTTCGTCTGACTAAAGAACAACGACCCGATGCCGGAGGTCAGGATGAGGATGAGGCCAGCCAAGGCGATCAGATCCGGCCAATCGCCGAAGACGATGATGCCGAGCACGGTGGCCGAGATCAGCTTGGTGTAGATCAGGGGCGCGATCAGGCTGGCCTCGGCCTGTTTATTGGCGATCACCAGCATGTAATTGCCGAGGGCGGAGCCCAGCGCGCTCAACACAATCAGCCAGGCCAAATACCAATCCGGTTCTAGCACCGGAAACGGCATGGGCAGGCTGACACCAATCGGCGTCAACACTACCGCCCCAATGGCGAGCTGGGAGAACAGCAGGAAGCGCGGGCGGATGCTGGTCGCCGTCACCCGGGTCATGACCAGATAGGTGCCGTGCAAACACCCGGCGGCAAGCGCGAAGACCATGCCGATGGAGGCACCAAAGCCGGGCTTGACCACCAGCATGACGCCGAGGAACCCAACGGCCAGCATCACACTGCGTCGCCCAGATGGCCGCTCACCCAGAAACAGGATCGCCAGGATGTAGGAGATAACCGGTCCGATAAAGAAGGCGCCAAATACATTGGCAATCGGCTCGGTCGTCAGCGCGGTGAGGATACAGCAGATGGCGGCGGTGATCAGCGCGCCCCGAAACACCACCCGCCAATCCTTAAAGCTGGGCAGATCGGCCCGGGTCAGCCCACAAAACGGCAGGACCAACAAAACGCCAATGGCAAAGCGCGACCAGGCCACCACAAAAGGCTCAACCCCAGCCTGCCCCAACAACTTCCCTGCTGTATCGCCAATAACGATCAGCGTGACAGCGGTGAAGACGATGGTGATTAGGCGGAGGAGATTCAAACTCAATAAACCAGTCGAGCCTGCTAGAGTCTGAAAAACTCTTGCTCAATTGAGAGGTCTTATCTTTGGGTACATGTCACAAAGTAATAAGAGTAGCCACACTTATTGCCGCCATGTTGATGCGTCTTAGAAATCGTAAAGGCACGCCGCCCGCATTTGCGTCTAGACCAATCTTCAATTGTCGTACCGCAACCAACATGCAGAAAGTTCCGGCGATCTAATGCTCTTTCACCAGTCTGTACGGGATAAACCTGAGCACGAATACTGCTTCGCAGTATAGCTACGCTGTCTACTCGACTTTTTTGCTCGCCAGCAATTGATTTCGCCTGATTATTAAGCTCACTTTCCATTGATTTCATAGAGTTTCTGATGCTCTCAAGCTGAGCTTCAAGGTCAGACGCATACTCCAAAGACATACGAGACTCTCTGGGATACTTCATTGTGTAAGTTCCTCGGTTAAACTCAAAACTCACACCCGTAGATGGAAAGTATTCACTACCGTTACTAACTACGGACTCGCGTCCACAAAAAGCTGAAAAGCTTTCCGAATAAGTGAACTCAAGATTGGTATGGGCTGGAACCTGATTGCCCGAAGGATCTTTGACCGTACAGGTCATCCCGTCATCGACAAGAACCCCCTGAAGACGCAAATCTGCTTAAGCAGTAAAGTTGACATTAAATGAAGATCTTGTCTGGAGCGCAGCATGATTAACAAATATATTTTTACTCTCAAGAGCTATACATTTATTTAGGCTTTCAAGTGCAGTAGTTACGACTGAATTTGAAAAACTTGAGCTCTCGTTGTTGGAATAACGCTCGGATTGATAACTTCGACAGAAACTTTCCAGTCGTGTCTTAGTCTCAGTGGCTCCACCAGAGAAGGAAAGCGGTAGACTCTTAACCACAACATCAAGGCCAGCATAACTGTCTCGTGTTTTCAGCTGCCCCGATGACTTGCAGTTATCGTCAAAAATTGAGTTCCAGATTGAAGAAGAGTTCGCCTCAATCTGAACATCTCTGACAGCATTCCGGTAGACATCACCGCAAACGGACTGCTGAGCGTTGGCAACAGCTGGCAGTGAAAACAGAACAACGGCTAATATGCTTCTTTTCATAACAAAGCCCCCCAAACCTGGATTAGAAACCTCTAATTTAATCCAGACCGGAGGGGTTTTGCCATAATATTTTATGCTAAGTAAAAACTTGGGCTTAACTGGCTACACAAACAAATTACTGGGCGGAGTAATGCCGCCCTCCCAGCTCTCGCCTCTGCCAGACAGGTGTTTAATCAACCCAACGTCTCCATAAGCTCTCGCCACTCGCGAGCACTCAGGCCACTATTCTCCTGCGTGACCTCTTCACCGGCTAGCTTGCGCTTGACCACATCGAGGCCGGATTTGGAGAGGTGGACGGCGCCCTCGCGATACTCTTCATAGGCAGCATGCGTCAACGGTACCCAGTTACGCAAGACCTCGGTCATGGCCTCGGCATAGACGCGGATCTCGTATTGGGCGTGGGCGTCGGCGCGTAGGCGCAGGAAGTGCATCAGATTGTGTAGGTCGGTCTTCCAATACCATTGGGTATAGGTGTTGAGGGTTAGGTTCATCCGGGCCAGCTCACGCGCCAGGCCGGTGCGTTCCTCATCCAGCACATTGCCATCCGCATCCTCGTTCAACAGCTCCTCATAATTGGAGTAGGTGCGATAGGCATCATCGCGGAGGATGTTGAGCACACGCTCGGCCTCCTCACCCTGGAGGACGGCCTCACCATCCCGGCCCTGACGGTTGGTGAGCGACTGGGCGGCCAGCTGATCCTGCGCCGGGATATAGAATTCACGGTCGAGGACGGAGTAGCGGGCCGAATACTCATTCACATTGGCGGTGCGGTGGCGGATCCACTGCCGGGCGATAAAGATCGGCAGCTTGATGTGGAATTTGATCTCGCACATCTCAAACGGGGTCGAGTGCCAGTGCCGCATCAGATATTTGATCAGGCCAGCATCGGTGGAGACCTTCTTGGTGCCCTTACCGTAGGAGACGCGGGCCGCCTGCACGATGGCGCTGTCATCACCCATATAGTCGATGACCCGGACGAAGCCGTGATCCAGAACCGGGATCGGCTCATACAGGGTTTCCTCCAGCGCCGGCACGGTGGCACGGCGGGTGTCAAAGCGCTGGGCCTTTTGCTCATCGATCTCCGCGCGCTGCTCGGCGGTGAAACGGTCTTTCGTCATTGGTTGCTGGTCCGCTGGCTGCTTATCCATGGTTTCAGACATGATGAGGCTGCCCCTTCTTCGGCTGGGTCGGTTATCTGATGATCGCGTGTGTGCGTGTTGGGGCGGAGCATAGGGGGTGCGGCGCCATCATCCTACCGCCCGATCTGTGGATAACGCGGGATAGCGGGGACGGCCTAAACAGAATCAGCCCCTTACGGGCATAGCCGGATTTGAGCGTGGAGACACGGCCCGGCGGAAAGACTGGGCTGGCGGGCGAAAATGTGGCGGAGTCGGCCGATCGATTCGGGAATCAGCCGCTTTCCCGCTCTACCCTTTGAACCGGGATCGCAATCGCTTATATTCATGGGTGCCGGCTTGTCCGGCTATGGCGCTAAACGCGGCATGGAATAGGCGTAGTGGACCCGGGGGCAGTACCCGGCGCCTCCACCAACCTTAGGCCCAGGTGGCTCATTCTTGAGTGCATGGTCCTTAGGTTCCGCCAAGTGGCAGAGGGAAGCTCGTAAAAAAGCATGCCCGCCGTCGCTTGACGGCATGGGGGCGAAACAGGATCGACACGCGCAGTAAAGATGACGTTTGTTCCCGGCATGGTACCGCCGTTATCGGGCCCTATTATAGTTGCAAACGATAATTATGCAGCTCCAACCGCACTCGCAGCCTAAGGCAGCGCGTAACGTTGAAATTAAATTCCCTAGTCGTTGCTGATTAGGGTGGGGACCGGGGGCCGCCTAGCAACAGAAGGCCCCCACTTACCCCTGCACAATCCGATCATGGCGCATATCCGATGCTGCACCGCACGCTGGGCCAGCCCTGCGATTGTAGGCCGTGGCCGAACGCCCACCGCATCCACAAACCGACAGTTCAGCGGCGCGAAACGTTGTTGTGTTCGCTGATCCATCCGTTAATGTGGATGGTAACTCAGACGTTTGGGGCTGCGTTGTGCCGCTTTGAACGCCAGAACCGGTGAATGATTGGGCCGATCTATGTCGGAAAGCGACGTCCGCTACGATGTTTTAGTTGAATCCGCGCTGCGCGGTGTCGTGCGCCAGATTCTTGAGAATGTCGGCGAGGATGGGTTAGCAGGCGAACAGCATTTCTATGTCACCTTCCGCACCGGCGATGCCGAGGTTGAGGTGCCGGAATATCTGCGCAAACGCTACCCGGCCGAAATGACCATCGTCCTGCAATACCAGTTCTATGGGCTTGAAGTGACGGACAGCCAATTTGCCGTCACCCTCACCTTTAACAATGTGCCAGAGCGTCTGGTGATCCCGTTTGAGGCGATCACCGTCTTCGCCGACCCATCCGTGAACTTCGCCCTGCAATTCCAGGGGCTGGATCAGGATGACGAGGATGATGCCGATGGCGATGCCCTACCCACTGGCCCTGTCGCCGTGGACGATATGGGCGAGCCGGTTGAGATTGATCCCGACGCCCCCGCCGCTGAGGGCGAAGGTGATGAGGATGATGAAGAGAAGACCGGTGAGGTCGTCTCACTCGATCAGTTCCGTAAGAACCGGTAGCACAGCTACCTTTTACTTCTGGCCGTGTTTGGCCGTTATGCCGATCCCTACCAAACGAGCCATTTGATCATGAGTGATCCGCAAACGGTCCTGAACCAAGTGTTTCAGGCCGCGCTTGATGCCTGCCTGCCAGAGAAGATTACCGCCCCCGCACTGGACCGGCTGAACCTGGATCAGGTAACGGGGCGTATTGTCGTGACCGGTGCCGGTAAGGCATCGGCCGCCATGGCCGCCGCGGTGGAAAGCTGGGCCAAGGATAATGGCCTGCTGGAGCGGCTGTCCGGCCTCGTTGTCACCCGCTACGGCCACGCCGTCCCCTGTCAGCAGATTGAGATTGTTGAGGCCTCGCACCCGGTCCCGGATCAGGCGGGCCTGAAAGCCGCGACGCGTATTAAGGCGCTGGCGGATGAGCTTAGCGAGAATGACGTCATGCTCTGCCTTATCTCGGGCGGCGGCTCGGCATTGTTAAGCCTACCCGCCCCCGGGCTGAAGCTTGAGCATAAGCAGGCGGTGACGGCGGACCTCCTCCGTTCCGGTGCCACGATCGGACAGATGAATGCGGTGCGTAAGCATCTCTCAGCGATTAAGGGCGGGCAGCTAGCCGCCGCCGCCCATCCGGCGCGGGTGGTTACCCTGCTGATCTCTGATGTGCCGGGCGATGATCCTGAAACCATTGCCTCCGGCCCCACGGTGACGGACCCCACCAGCTTTGCCGAGGCGCGGGCGATCCTTGAAGAGTATGACATCGCCCTGCCGCCCGCTGTCGACGAGTGGCTAAACCAGGCCGCCCCCGAAACACCAAAACCGGGCGATCCAGCCTTTGCCAAGGATCAGGTGATCATGATCGCCACCCCGCAGATGGCCCTAGAAGCGGCGGCCGAGAAGGCCACGGCGCTCGGCTACACACCGATTATTCTCGGCGATGCGATTGAGGGGGAATCCCGTGAGGTCGCCAAGGTGCACAGCGCCATCGCCAAGCAAATCCAACGCCATGGCCAACCGGGCAAGGCGCCGGCCATCCTGCTCAGCGGTGGTGAGACCACGGTGACCGTCCAAGGTAATGGCCGTGGCGGTCGGAATGCCGAGTTCTGCCTGGCCCTCGCCATCGACCTGGCCGGCCAGGCGAACATCCACGGCATTGCCTGCGATACCGACGGGATTGATGGGTCAGAGGATAATGCCGGCGCCCGCGTTACCCCGGATAGTCTGGAACGGTCAAAGGCGGCTGGTTTTGATGCTGTCGCCGTGCTTCGCGGCAATGATAGCCATGGCCTGTTTAAAGAGATCGGTGATCTGGTGATGACCGGCCCGACCCTGACCAATGTGAACGACTTTCGCGCCATTCTTGTGGAGCCCTTAGAGCCATGAAGATCAGAACCCTAAAGAAGGATGATTTCGACGACTGGCACGTGCTCTGGCGCGGCTATAACGATTTCTACCGTGCGGATGTCCCGCACCATGTCAGCCGCCTGAACTTCAACAATATGGTTGAGCAGAAGGAAGGGTTCTTCGGCCTCGTCGCGGTGGATGAAGAGGATAAGCCAATCGGCTTCGCCCATGTCATCTTCCACCCCTCCACCTGGACCGATGGCGTCTATTGCTATCTTGAAGACCTCTTCGTCGCCAATGAGGCGCGGGGCACCGGCACGGCCAAGGCGCTGATCGAGGGCGTCTATAAGATCGCCGATGCCCGTGGAGATGTCGCACGGGTTTATTGGACCACCCAGGAATTCAACGCCCCGGCCCGCTCGCTATACGACCAGGTGGCCAAGCGCACCTCCTTCATCCGCTACCAGCGCGCCTAGATAGGGGCCTGTAAGCGGGTATAGAAAACGGCGGTAGGGAAACCCCACCGCCGGGTAAATTAATTCATTGATCGGCTTAGATCTGTGGCCGTGGCGTGGTGTCAGGACCGCGCAGGTCTGCCGTGGCAGCGCGGCTGCGTGCCAGGTGCTCACGCACACTCTCACGGGTCAGGCCAAGCTCAGCCATCTGGGCGCTGTAGTCAGGCTCAAAACCACCGCCATCTGCGGTCGGCTGCTCAGGGCTCAAATCAACATCGCCCATCCGCTTCTCACCCTTGGATTTTGAGTAGCTGCCAATCTTTGGAATGCCCTGGCTCTCAGGCGTGCCGGTCAGTTGCGCACCGTCCATCTGGGGGCGGCCAGTGGCTGTGGTGGTCAGGGCCAGCCCTAAGGTGGCTGCCTTACCAGCGATTGAGCCAACATTCTGGATCGTCTTCAGCAGCTGGCCCCCAGCCTCGCGCCGCTCATAGCTGAACCATTTACCGTTCTGATTACCTTCCGGGCCACTTGGCAGCACGGTGCCACCCTTATTCTCTGTCCCCTGTGGACCAGTTTGACCGTCTTCGTTCCCCAACATTCGATTTAGAAACTGCAAAGGCTTCATCGAAATCCCCATCCGTTCGCTTTGTATAATTTTAATATAAATTGTGTATGCGAAAGCAAAAACACTATTTTTTAAAATTTGTGAAATTTAAATTTTTCAAAAGCTAGTCATAAATTTCAATGATGCTTGATCGTCAACCAACTATACTGAATAGATAAAACTTTATACAATGAGGCTGGACGCCTAGATGAAGGCACCCGGGACAATGCTTGAACTATAGTAGGCAGCCGCAAAACAGCATTACGCGCCGGAAACCCAGCGCGATTCTATTCTGAATTATTACTCGAAAGTCTTGGTAAGTCGCTGATTTTAGGCGTTAAATAGCCTGCTGAACCAAGAGCATTAGATCATTCGCCAACAGGCCCTGACCAATCGTTTGGTTGCTTCCAACCACATCGGCAACCGAACTGAAATCTGCATTGCTATTTCGCAGGGTCTCAATCAGGCGGCGGATGATCGGGTCACCGGCATCCAGGTTCGTGCTGCGATGGGGCGACCACTCGGACACTGGGCGGTTGGATGACCAAGAATGCCCGGTGCCAACATCGCGGCTGGCGACTGAGATGGCCTCCGCCCCCTCAAACTTGGCAGCGAAGAAATCATAGACCTCAGCCAGACTGCGCGCCTCGCCGGTGCCGCGATCATAGAATACATTGCGATTGGCCGCTGCCGCCTTTGGCATCAGGGCGGCCGCCTCAGCATTTGGGTTCTGCTCCATCGCCGTCAGGAACTTTCCAGCACCACCGGCGCCAAGGAAATGGGCGAAGTAAAGTTCGGTTGCACCAACCTCATGACCCAGCTTGCCAACCAGATAGTCCCGGTTTTCCCCCGCAAACTCAGCCGCCATATTCGCCGCCGCGGTTGGGTCAAAGCGCAGATCCATAATCGCATCGCGTTGTGCAGGATCGGTAATGCGGAAGCGGCCATCGCTACCCTGCTCAATCGCCGCTGCCTCTTTACCAAGGCCGTAATCGGCGCCATGGCGCTTCACCATCGAGAGCCAGGTTTGATCGATGAACTGATAGAGCCCCTTCGCTGACGAGGTCTTCGCCGCCGCATCGGGGTTAAAGCTGCTCTCAGCTTTTGCCTTGTGCATTAGGTAGGAAAAATCGACCCCGGTACGGGCACTGGCCTGCTGAACCGCTTGACGCACTTCAGTTGGCGCCTGGCTAAACACCTGATTTGGATCGATAACTTGTGGCACGGCTAAATCGCTGATGCTTTTCGACTGATTCATTCATCGATAACTCAGCAAGCATCGTGCCAGTTTCCACTTGCGGCGGATCGCCCCTTGGCAACCCAAAGGTGACGTATACGTCATGACACAGCGGCGGCTTACCGCTATATCAATAGCCAAGGAATAAGCGGGCTAAACCAGATAGCCCATTGGAAACGTCACATCAGATCGCAAGAGGGCCAAATCCCATGATCCCTTACCACGCACCCGTCGATGATATGAGCCACGTCCTGAAGGACATTATCGGGCTCGAGCGCCTGTCGAGCTTACCCGGCTTTGACATGGTGGATGAAGATCTGGTCGACGCGGTTTTGGATCAGGCCGGTAAGCTGGCGACCGATGTTTTGGCGCCGCTGAACACGGTCGGTGATCACAATGGCTCCGTCCTTGAGAATGGCGTGGTGCGAACGCCTGAGGGCTTCAAGGCCGCTTACGATCACTATGTTGAGGGTGGTTGGAACTCCCTGCCCTTCACACCTGACTATGGCGGCCAGGGCATGCCATGGGCGATTGCCTTCGCCGTTCAGGAGATGTGGCAATCAGCCAATATGGCGTTCGGCCTGTGCCCCCTACTGAACCAGGGTGCGGTTGACCTGATTACCGAGCATGGGTCGGATGAGCAAAAATCGATCTATCTTGAGAAGATGATCTCTGGTGAGTGGACTGGCACCATGAACCTTACCGAGCCGCAGGCCGGTTCAGATGTTGGTGCGGTTCGCACCAAGGCAACGCCCAATGATGATCACTACCTGATCAAGGGCAACAAGATCTGGATCACCTATGGTGAGCATGATTTCACCGACAACATCATTCACCTGGTTCTAGCCCGCCTACCCGATGCGCCGGAGGGGTCACGCGGCATCTCACTCTTCATCGTGCCAAAGTTCCTGGTGAACGAGGATGGCACGCCGGGTAAACGCAACGATCTGCGCTGCACCGCGCTTGAGCATAAGCTGGGCATCCACGCCTCGCCGACCTGCTACATGACCTTTGGTGATGATGATGGTGCGATTGGTTATCTGGTTGGGGAACCAAATAAGGGCCTCAGCTACATGTTCACGATGATGAACAACGCCCGCATGTCCGTTGGCCTACAGGGCGTTGCGATCGCTGAACGTGCCTATCAGCAGGCCCGCGATTATGCGCGGGAGCGGGTGCAATCCCGCGCCCTCACCGGTGGCAGCGGCCCCGTCGCCATCATCCAACACGCCGATGTGCGCCGGATGCTGCTCGACGCCCGTGCGAAAATTGAGGCCGGACGTGGCCTCGCCTATCTCGCCGCCGCCTATCTGGACGAGGCCAATATGGCCGACGACCCAGAGCTGAAGGGCAAATCCAACGCCATGGTCGAACTACTGACGCCAGTGGTTAAGGCCTGGTGCACGGATATGGCGCTCGATGTGACCAGCACCGCCGTCCAGATCCATGGCGGCATGGGCTTCTGTGAAGAGACGGGCATAGCCCAGCACTTCCGTGATGCCCGCATCCTGCCGATCTATGAGGGCACCAACGGTATTCAGGCCAATGACCTGCTGTTCCGTAAACTGCTGCGCGATCAAGGCCAGACGATGAATAAGTTCATCAGCGATGCCGAGACGGTGGCAAAGGCACTGGCCGATCAACCGGGCGATGATGCGAAGACCATCGCGGCCAATCTGACGACCAGCATCGAGCATCTGAAGCAGGCAACAACCTGGCTGCTTGAGAATGGGAAAGAGCTGGATACCGTGGCCGCTGGCGCCGTTGCCTATACCAAACTGTTCGGCCTGGTTGCTGGCGGGTATGTGCTGGCCCAATCGGCCGTTATTGGCCTCGCCATGATGGGCCAACCTGGCGGCGCCAATGGGAAGGGTGAGTTCTTCGATACCAAGCTGATCACCGCGCTCTACTTCGCCCAGAACGTGATGCCACAGACGGCAGGCCTGCTGCCAAGCATCACCACGGGACACCGGGCGGTCACCAGCTTTGACCAAGCCGCGTTCTAAGTCCGCGCCTGATCGACCCGAAATCAGTTAGAGACAAGCAACTAAGTCACTGGCTGCGTTCATCAGATCGCGCTGGTGGCTTGGCGGCATTAACCACTCAACCAGCGATTGGGCGTGGGCGGTATCGCCTCGGCGCAGTGCTGCGAACAGCATGGAGAGCGACCGCTCATCTGCGCTCATCGTGCCAGCACCGAGCAGGCTAAACCGAAATGGTCGGCGGCTGAACTGTCCCAGAAGGTCAACCAGCTGGAGTGCAGAAGAGACGGCAAGCTCAACCCGCCCCATGCCACAATGGTTAAGCATGAGGGCAACAACCGGGCCGGTTGCCTCCCCTTCCCAGCGGATAATTCGCAGCGGACACAACAGGACGAGCGACCGGTCCGGCTGTGGTGTTGGGATCGTTGTTTCGGGTTTCCAGTCGGTCGGCAGCGGGGTCACCACATTTCGTGCAACCGGCACCTCAATATCAATATTTTGTGTTAACATGGCTTCATTGCCCCCAACAGGTTGTGATGAAGAGACCTTAATTGCAATTCACTCGCAATTGCAAACACAAAATTTCGACTTATTAGAGATCGCTTCTGGATCATGCGGGAAAGCGGGAATTAATCGCCAACCGCAGCGGTCGATCCGCCAGCAGGCGCAGTATCGGCTTTTCATTTCCCGGCCCAGAGTCCATGAAACCAACAGCGCTTTTGAACCGAGGACCGAAACCGGATGGCAGGGTTTATGAAGATGACGAGTTGGGCAGCCACTTGGCGATATGGGATCAGCCTGGGTGTGGCGGCCATGCTCTCTGTATTCCTGATGAACGGATCAGCCTCAGCGCGTGAGCAGCTGACCATCGGGGTCAGCCAGTTCCCATCCAACTTCCATCCGATGATCGATAGCACCCTGGCCCGCACCTACATCAACGGCATGGGGCAGCGGCCGGTAACCGCCTATGACCCCGATTGGAACCTCACCTGTCTGCTGTGCACCGAGATCCCAACCATGGATAACGGTCGCGCCACCCTGGAGGAGCGCGACGGTGGTGAGATGGGTATCGCGGTTACCTATACCCTGCACCCTGAGGCACGCTGGGGTGATGGCACCCCCATGACCACCGACGACATTCTGTTCACCTGGGAAGTGGGCAAGCACCCGGAAAGCGGCGTCGCGAACTTTGAATTCTTCCAGAACGATATCCTCGACATATCCGTTCAGGATGAAAAGACCTTCACCCTGCATATGGACAAGGTGACCTGTGAGTTTGCCTCGATCAGTGGCTTCTTCCCCCTGCCTGCCCATTTGGAACGGGCGGTGTTCGAGGAAGACCCGCGCCGCTATCAGGAACGCACCACCTACGATATCGACACCACCAATCCCGGCCTCTATTTCGGCCCTTACCGTGTTGCGCGGGTTGATCAGGGCAGCGCCGTCGTGCTTGAGCGGAATGAGCATTGGTGGGGTGAGACGCCCGAATTTGATCGGATCATTGTGCGCACCATCGGCAATACGGCGGCCCTATCCGCCAACCTCCTCTCCGGTGGGCTGGATATGATCTCTGGTGAGCTCGGCATGTCCCTGGATGAGGCGCTAGCCTTTGAGCCACGGGCCAGCAACCGCTTCACCTTTGTCTACAAGCCCGGCCTGATCTACGAGCATATTGATCTTAACCTGGATGACCCTGCCCTCGCTGACCGGCGGGTGCGGCAAGCCCTGCTGCATGCGATCGATCGGCAGCAGGTTAATGACCGCCTATTTGATGGGCGTCAGCCGGTTGCCAAGACCAATGTAAACCCACTCGACGCTGTCTATAACGCCGAGGTGCAGAACTACTGGTTCGACCCTAAGCGGGCGGGCCAGCTGCTGGATGAGGCGGGGTGGCAACCCGGTGCTGATGGCATACGCCGCAACAGTAACGGCGACGCGTTGCGCCTGAAGTTCCAAACCACCGCTGGCAACGCAACCCGTGAGCTGGTGCAACAGGTGCTGCAACAACAGTGGCGCTCCGTCGGCATCGAGACAGTGATTGAGAACCAACCGGCACGCGTCTTCTTTGGTGAGACGGTTCGTAAGCGCCAGTTCGATCACATGGCTTTATTTGCCTGGATCTCCTCCCCCCGCTCCGTCCCACGAACGACCCTGCACTCTGAGATGATCCCAACCGAGGCAAATAACTGGGCCGGGCAGAACAACACAGGCTTCCGTAATGATGAGGTCGATCAGATCCTGGAGGATTTGGAAGACACCTGTGAGCCAGAGGCCAACCAGGCGTTATGGGACCGGCTTCAGGAAATCTATGCGGAGGAGCTACCCGCCCTTCCCCTCTATTTCCGGGCAGCCCCACATATCATCCCAAACTGGCTGACCGGCTTCCGTCCAACTGGCCATCAATTCCCGACCACCTTCTGGATCGAGGAATGGGGCGCCGAGAACTAAGCTGACGACCATGCCGACCATTACCATCGCCTATCACACCGGAAACGGTCACACGCTTAGGGTGGCCGAACATGTCTTGGCTGGCCTGACGGCGGTTGGTTGCCAGGCATCGTTGATCGATGTTGATGGCATTGATGATGCGGGCTGGGCCCAGCTGCGGAACAGTGACGGCATCATCTTTGGCAGCCCTACCTATATGGGCAGCGTATCAGGGCCGTTTAAAAGCTTCATGGATGCCTCCAGCAATTTTTGGATTGAGCAGCATTGGGCCGACAAGATCGGTGCCGCCTTCACCGTCGGCGCCAGCGCCAGTGGCGACAAGCTGAATAGCCTGGTCCAGATGTCCATCTTTGCCGCGCAGCACGGCATGATTTGGGTTGGCCAGAACCATGTGGGCAGCAAGCATACCGGCGATGGCGAGGCCCTAAACCAGGCAGGCTCCTGGCTCGGCCTGATGGCCCAATCATCCGATGACAAGGCAAGCCTGATCGTACCGGAAGACGTAAAAACAGCTGAAAGATTTGGCCGGCGCGTTGGGCATGCGACCATCCGCTGGGCCACCAGTGAGGCTGCCGCCGAATGATAAGTTTCTTCATCAGGCGCCTGACCGGTGCCTTGGCCGTTCTGCTGCTGATGTCGGTGATCGTGTTCGGCCTGATCGGCCTGATGCCCGGTGACCCGGTCGATCTACTGGTTAGTGCCGATCCCAATATTTCATCGGCAGAGGCTGAACGTTTACGTGCCCGCTATGGCCTCGACCAGCCTCTGTACCAACGCTATTTCGCCTGGCTTGGCAGTGCGTTACAGGGCGATTTTGGGTTTAGTCGCCTATATGGCCGCCCGGTACTGACCATCATTCAGGGCGCCATCGCGAATTCATTCTACCTACTCGTTCCCGCTTTTGTTTTAGCCCTGATCATCGCCTTGCCACTTGGGGTGCTGGCGGCCCGTAAAGCCAATAAGCCACTGGACCACGGCATCAGCCTGGTCAGTTTCGCTGGTATCTCAGTACCGCCATTCTGGCTGGCGCTGATGCTGATCCTAGTGTTCTCGGTGAACCAACAATGGTTACCCGCCGGGGGCGTTGAAACGATTGGCGCCAGCGACCTGCCGCGCTGGCTAGATCGCGCCTATCACCTAATCCTGCCGACGATATGCCTGACCTTGCTGAGCGTGGGCGGCTATATCCGGTTTATCCGTGGCGCGATGTTGGAAGTGCTGAGCGAGGATCATTTGCGGGTTGCCCGGGCCAAGGGGCTCGCCGAACGCCGGGTCATCTGGCGCCATGCCCTGCCCAATGCGGCGCCCACCATTATCACCATTGTGGCGCTCAACTTCGGCGCGCTCTTCTCTGGCGCCTTGATCACCGAGACCATGTTTGCCTATCCGGGCCTGGGGCAGACGATCTATGGCGCGATTGAGGGCAATGACTACAACCTCGCCCTGATCGGCCTGTTGCTAGCGACAGCAATGGTGCTGATCGCGAACCTGCTCGCTGATGTGCTGTATGCGGCGGTGGACCCACGCATTTCGTTCGAGGCCGCATGATGGGTGATTTCAGCCTCGCCGCCGAACAAACCCATGCGCTGGCTGCCAAGCGGCACACGCCCGGCCGTGCCGCCTTGGCTCGCTTCATCCGCCAATTGCCCGCGATGGTTAGCTTGGTTCTGCTGATCGCCATTGCCGGTATCTGCTTTGCTGCCCCTTGGTTCGAGGCTGCACTGGGCAGAACTGCCGAGGCGCAGGACCTCTTTGCCCGGTTTGAACCGCCATCGGCCACCTATTGGTTGGGCACGGATAGCCTGGGCCGTGACGTGTTTCTTCGCCTGCTCTATGGCGGGCAGGTCTCACTGATCGTTGGCGTGGCAACCGCAGCGATTGCGGCGGTCATTGGCACCTTTATCGGCCTCATCGCCGGGTTCTATCGCGGCTTTATCGACAGCCTGCTAATGCGCCTGACCGACATTGTGATCGCGCTGCCGCTGTTGCCATTGCTAATCGTTTTAGCGGCGGTCGACTTAACCAAGCTTGGGTTCAGTACAGATGCCGCCTTCTCAGAAAATGCGGCCCTATACCGGATCGTGGCGATCATTGCGCTGGTCGGGTGGACCACGGTTGCCAGGCTGGTGCGCGCCAGCACCCTTACGGTCCGCACCCGGCCCTATGTAACGGCAGCCACAGCCTTAGGTGTGGGCGATGCCGCTATCCTGCGCCGTCATATCCTGCCGAATGTGATGTCACCCGTGATCATCGCCACCACCCTATCAATCGGCAATGTGATCCTGCTTGAGAGTGTGTTGAGCTTCCTGGGCCTCGGCATCCAGCCGCCGGTGCCAAGCTGGGGCAACATGCTGACCAATGCGCAAAGCCTGATTTGGAACGCTCCTTGGCTCGCGATTTATCCGGGGCTCGCGATCTTTGTGACGGTGATTGCGTTCAACCTGCTGGGCGATGGGTTACAGCAGGCCCTGAACCCCAAATCCAACGAGCAAGGCTGAACAGCCGAGCTATGCATTTCAGGTAATGCGCTATGCAATAGTGGGCGTCGTTGTTTTCAAACCGTGACTATAGGTTCCGCGCCATCGACAAAAACCTTGGCACCAACGGCGCCAAATCAGGCAGGAAACTCGCCCCATGTTTGCGAAACTGACCTCACGCACACCAACTGCTGATGCTACCGCGGTTAAACTGATCGGCTTCATTAAAGGCATAGACGTAGATGGCCAGGCCCCTGGCCTTGACCGCGACAATGCACAGCTCGCCGTGATGCGCCTGGCGACTGAGATCACTGATCAGCTGCGCTTTACTGGCAAGGTCATGGACCCCCAGCAAAAGCAATTCCTCACCGAGGCGCTGCCCGGCCTCCGTGAGTTGAGCACCATGCGTAGTGGTGCCGCCCAACCAATGGTTGGCGCAGAAACCTCCCCACGTTGGGAGCCCGACCCATTCTGGATGGAGAAGGCAGCAGAGTTCAAAGGCGGCTTCACCAAACGGGCAGAGGCACTTATGGAAGCGCGCTTCCTGCCATCCGTTGAGGCTGACCGCGCCGCTGGTGTGATGCCACAAACACCAGAGAACAAGACAGCGCGCACCGTCGCCCACATGATGGGCCGTTAAGCCCAACAATCATCGATCTATTGCTCAACTGGACGCCCACCAATCGGTGGGCGTTCGTGTTTGTGGCCATAGGGTCTGGCCGCTAGGATACTGACTAAGTGCCAAAGCGAAAGCGGAGCAAGGGCCGACAGATGCGAACACTCTTTGCCGCGATTGGGCTACTCTTAGCCATGACCACAACAGCCCTGGCCAACCCACTCGCGCCGTTCAAGGGGGATTATCGCCCCTTGCTGATCTTTACCGGATCGCCTGAGGCCCCAAACTTCCGTCAGCAATTCATCGCGACCAGCCAGAGCATTAATGAGCTTTATGAGCGTGACATCCTCCGCATTCACGTTCTCAGCGACGCGGGCCAGGTGGGACTACACGCAAAACCAACACCACAGCTAGCCGCCGATCAGCTGCCAACGGCAGAAGCGTTAAGGCAGCGGTTTGACCTTGGGCCAGATGACTTCGCTGTTATCTTGGTCGGCAAAGATGGCGGGGAGAAAGCGCGCTGGAGCGCCCCGGTGGCCATGGCAGAGGTTTACGCCCTGATCGACACAATGCCGATGCGCCAACGTGAGATGCGGGAAAACTAGATTGGCCCTCAGGCGCGTCCCATTGCACCACGATCGATTAGGCGTTCAATCGCCTCATCAACATGGGCATTCACCTGTTCGCTGATATCGCCGCGCATGGACAAAATCTGATCCATGGCACGGTTAACAATCAACGGATCACGATTGGTCCGGGCCAACTGCTCCAACCCATTTGCAACGAAGCCGCGGGCGACCTGGTTCTTAGTCCGCCGCATCCGCTCTAACGCATCCAGCCCCCGGCCATCGGCATAGCGTTGGCCCACCATCTCCGCGATGTAATGCGAGGTCTCCCAATCGCTGAAGCTGGCGTAAACCTCTTCAAAGGTTTTCAGCAACCGCTCTTCCTGATCCCGGGTCAGGGTTTCAAACTCGAAATTGAACACCGCCACCAGATGCCGTGACCCGGTCAAACCGTGCAGGCGATGATCCCGTAAAATGGCGAGCAGCGCATCGAACTCGGCCGTCGGAAACTCCAGCTGGTTCATGATCTCAACGCCGAAATCGAAGACGATATCGGTAAACACCTCACCACTTTTGGCGGCGATGGCCTCCTGCAGCGCGCCGTTCCAGCGGGCCGTGGCGTCTTCTAGATCCTCTTCACTCATCGGTCGTATCGGTGTTTAAGCAGCTTTAGGGAGGGAGGCTTCCACCAGCTGGGCCCAGTAGGAGGCACCAAGTGGCAGGATGCGATCGTTAAAGTCGTAGAGCGGGTGATGGACCATATGTTTGTGGTCATCATCCGCCTGCCCCAGCCAGATATACGCGCCGGGCCGTTGTTCAAGCATGAAGGAGAAATCCTCCGCCCCCATGCATGGGTTTAGGTTGGTATGGACCTTATCACTGCCCAAAAGCTTGGACGCCACATCGGCGGCGAAACCAGCCTCTTCTGCTGAATTGATCGTGGGCGGATAGCCACGGACATAGCTGAACTCCACAGAGCCCCCCATAGACGTCGCAACACTCTCGGCGATTGTCTGCATTTCCTTCTCGATCATGTCCCGCACCTCAGGCGTGAAGGTACGAACCGTACCGCCCAGCTCCGCCTCTTCAGGGATAACGTTGAAGGCAGAACCAGCATGGAAGGTGGTCGTAGAGATCACTGCCTTATCCAACGGATCGGTCCGGCGGCTGACCAGGCTTTGCCACATGGTGACAATGTGAGAGCCGATAAGAACCGGATCGATACCGTAATGCGGCATGGCAGCGTGGGCACCGTAGCCTTTCACGGTCACCTTAAACCGGTCGGCGGCGGCCATCATAGGGCCAGGCATCACCGCAACCTCGCCGATTGGCACTTCGGGCCAGTTATGCATGCCCCAGACACTCTTGGCCGGGAACCGATCAAACAGTCCCTCTTTGACCATTAGGTCGCCACCGGCGCCACCCTCTTCCGCAGGTTGGAAAACAAAATAGACAGTACCGTCAAAATTGCGGGTCTCGGCCAGGTATTTGGCCGCGCCCAATAGCATGGTCACATGACCATCATGACCACAGGCATGCATCTTACCGGGGTTGGTGGAGGCGTGGGGCAGGCCCGTAGCCTCCTCAATTGGCAGGGCGTCCATATCGGCGCGCAGCGCAATCGACTTATCCGGATCACCACCGGTGCCATCGCGACCGTGCAGCACCCCAACCACGCCGGTCTTGGCGATACCGTCATGGACCTCAATGCCCCATTCGGTCAGCTTCTCAACGATCAGCTTAGATGTGCGCTGCTCCTCATAACCCAGCTCAGGGTGGGCATGGATATCGCGGCGCCACTCGGTCATGGCCTCGTGGAATTCCGCAATCCGGTTATTGACGGGCATCGCTATCGCGTCCTTCTGATATCGCTTGTTTTTCTGTGATCAATCGCGCGGCAGCTGCCGCTCAACCATCCGTGCCATATAGCTGGTGGCGATTGGCAGGATCGCATCATTAAAATCGTAATAGGGATTATGCACGGACGCCGTGTGGTCGTCATCCGCTTGCCCAATCCAAACATAGGAGCCCGGCAGATCTTCAAGCATATAGGCGAAATCCTCGCCGCCCATGATCGGCTCAATCTCCTTCAACACATGCTCTTCACCCACCACATCGGCGGCAACCTGCCCCGCGATTCCCGTCTCAACCGCATGGTTCACAAGTGGCGGGTATCCCCGCTCATACTCAATGGTGATCTCGGCCCCGAATTGAAGCGCTGCACCCTTAGCGATCTGGCGCATCCGGGCCTCAATATCATCCCGCAGCTTGGCGTCGAAGGTACGCACGGTGCCGTTCAGAACCGCATCATCGGGAATAACGTTAAACGCTGAACCGGCATGGAACTGGGTAACGCTAAGCACAGCCTGCTGGATCGGGTTGGTCTTCCGACTGACGATCCCCTGCAGCGCTTGATAGAGGTGGGTGCCGATAAAGATGGGGTCGACGCTGTCCTGCGGTCGCGCGGCGTGCCCGCCCTTACCCTTAATGTGGATGGTGAAATCATCCACCGCCGCCATGGAAGGGCCTGTTCGGGTGGCAATCTTGCCCACGGGCAGCGCTGGGGAGTTATGCAGCCCCCAGACAGAGCGGACGGGAAACTGCTCAAATAGCCCCTCTCGCATCATCACCTCGGCGCCACCGCCATTCTCTTCTGCCGGTTGGAAGATCAGGACGGCCGTACCGCTGAAGTTGCGCGTCTCAGCCAGATACTTGGCGGTGCCTAACAGAATGGTCGTATGGCCATCATGACCACAGGCATGCATGGCACCTGGCTTTGTTGAGGCATGGTCCAGGCCGGTCTTCTCATCCATCGGCAGGGCATCCATATCGGCGCGCAGCGCAATACGGTCCTCAGCCACCTCTGCTGGCCCATTCTGGCCATGGATCAGCGCAACAACGCCCGTACCGGCCAACCCTTCATAGATTTCATCAACGCCGATATCGCGCAGACGCTCAATGACGAACTTTGCCGTCTCATGCTCTTCAAAGGCGATCTCAGGATTGGCATGCAGATGCCGACGCCAACCGGTCAGCTCATCGGTTAGATCGGCGATACGGTTCACCACGGGCATGATGCTCAATCCCTCTCAGCGTGACGTCTGGGGCAATCTAAGCCAACAAGGTCGCCAGCCTTCACCCATCGGTCAAGGCGGCCAAATGTCAAAATGGTGGGTGCCTCAACTATAGCGCCCTAATTGCGGCGCGCCGCGACCGTGCCACCGCTAACGACGAGGCGGTGATTACCGCGCTCAGCCACCGCATCAATATTGTCAGCAGGATTGCCATCAACGACGAGAAGGTCGGCAACGCCACCCTCAGCAACCCGGCCACGACCAACAAGGCCCAGCATATCGGCGGCATAGCCAGTGGCAGCGATCAGCGCATCAATCGGCGTCATGCCGCTCGCTACCAGATGGCGAAGCTCAAGCGCGTTCTCACCATGGGCGAGAAGCGGCATCCCGCTATCACTACCAAATGCGACCTTACCGCCCGCATCATAGAAACGCTTCAAGGCACCGGCATGGGCGTCAACCAACTGCTTGGCGGTATCGACAATCGCTGGATCGAGACCGGCATCATCGGCCGCATCCGCCAAGGCGCGGGAAGCACCAAGCGCTGGCACCAGATAGACCTGCCCCGCAACCATCGCGCCAATGGTGTCGTCATCTAGGCCGGCACCATAAAGAACCGCACCGGCCTGGGCCTGGGTCGCGAGCTTTGCGGCATCGGTATTATGGGCCATGACAGCGGTTGGACGGCCAAGACGGTGGGCCTCAACCACACCGGCCTCAAGCTCTTCAGCCGTCATATAAGTCATGGATGGGTTGGTATCGGCAGAGGTAACACCACCAGATGCTGAGAAGACGATACCGTGGGCACCGCTGGCGGCCAGCGCACGGATTGATTGCATAACCTCTAAAGAGCCGTCAGCTACGACGCCCATCTCTTCACCATGGCCACCGGTTGGCACAATAGTGCAGCCAGCGGTCAGCAGAGAGGCGCCCATAAAGCGACCGGCCTGCATAGCATCGGCGAGTGAGCGCGCAACATCGGGCGCACCACCCAAATCACGGACAACACCAAAACCACCAACCAGGCTTGCTTGAAGATGCTCAAGCGCCATGAGCGTGGTTTCAGACTCATCGCGGCCACCAAGGGCGCCAACCGGGTCCGCCTCAGCGCCCAGCGCGATATGGCAGGCACCATCAATCAGGGCTGGCATCAGCGTGCCACCGGAGGTGTCGACCACATAGCCAGCAAAGCCGGTAAACTCTGGCCGCGGGGCGATCTTGATCACCCGATCATTTTCGACCAGGACACCGTAATTTTCGAGCAATCGGCCATCGCCATCGAAGAGCAGGCCACCACTATAGAGCGTTTGCATCACGCCTCTGATTTGGTTCGCGAGGTTGGTCCGGGCGCCAAGATTGGTTGCACCGATTGGTGCCCGTAACGGAATTGGACGCTTGGTGTTACAAGCAGGATCGCCCGCGATCAAGAAATGCAGCCCAATTCTGGGGTGTGGGGGCAAGTTTTCGGTGATTAAATGCCGAGATGGGTTGCCATTCGATGGCCAGACATCGATCTATGGACAATCACAGTCACCAGCCGACCCGGTTTGAGCCATGAGCGACAACTACGATCCACCCGATGACCCGTTCGAGGATCCCTTCGAAAATCCCTATGGTGACAACCCATATGGCGCGGATCCAAATGGCGATGATCCAATGGCCGCCGACAACATGCTGGGCGTGGTACGGGCACCTGAGATCAATCGTGAGGGCCAAACCTGGTTCAACGTGCCAGAGCCACTGAACCTCCAAGACTTGGAAGGCCGGGTGGTCATTCTCGACTTCTGGACGCTCTGCTGCATCAACTGCATCCATGTGGCTGAAACCCTTCGACTGGTTGAGAAGGCGTTTCCCGAAGAAGTCGTGGTGGTCGGCGTACATTCGCCGAAATTCGAAGCCGAGAAGGATCCTGCTCGCCTGCGCCAGGCAATCTTACGCTATGGCATCAAGCACCCGGTGATCCATGACCCCGACCGCGAGCTTTGGCAGCATTATGCCGTACGCGCTTGGCCCACCCTCGTCTTCCTATCCCCGCAGGGGACCGTTATCGGCATGCATTCCGGCGAGCCTGAGCTGAATGAGATGCTGCGCGCTATCAATGACGTGCTGGATAAGTTCAAGATGGAGGGGCTGATTGAGCCAATGGCGCTTGATATTGAGCGTGAACGGCCAGGCTATAGCCGCCTTCAGCACCCCTCCAAGATCAAGCCACTACAACTGGATGGTGAGCGTTATTGGGCCTTGGCCGATAGTGGGCACAGCCAGATCGTCCTGCTGAATGATAAGGGCGAAGAGGTTGAGCGCTATGGCAATGGCCGTCGGGGTTTTGAAGATGGCCCAGCCGAGCGGGCGCGGTTTCGGCGCCCACAGGGCCTGATCTGTGGCGATGGCATGATCTATGTTGCCGATACTGGCAACCATGCCATTCGGGTTATCGATCTGAATACCGACACGGTACGGACCATCGCCGGTACCGGCCAGCGCGGCGCCCCACTCGAAGGGCCAGAGACACCGGGCCCGCAAACCCCACTAGCCTCACCCTGGGATCTAACGATTGCCGACGACCAACTCTATTTCGCCAATGCAGGCACCCACCAGATCGGTGTGGTCGATCTATCAGATGGGATGGTGAAGAAGCTGGTTGGCAGTGGTGGCGAGAACCTGCGCGATGGTGATGGTGCCGATGCGCTGCTTGCCCAACCCAGCGGCCTCGCGATCACCGAAGATGAAGACATGCTGCTCTTCGTCGATGCGGAGACTTCGGCCCTCCGCTCAGTAGAGCTCGCCCATGACGAGCAGGTCGGCACGCTAATCGGCAAAGGGCTGTTCACCTTTGGCCATGAGAATGGGCGTTTTGGCGATGCTTTGCTGCAGCACCCGCTGGCCGTTGCCGATGGGGGCGACCGGAACCTCTATGTGGCCGATAGTTACAATGATGCGATCCGCGTCGTCGATGTGATTGCGGGCGAGGTCTACGACCTCGACGATCCCGATCACCCAGATGGCCCCTTTGAGTGTGAGGATGCCAGCTGTGTGCCACTCTCAGAGCCTGCGGGCCTGTGGTTCGATGGCGAGAACCGGCTGTTGGTCGTGGATACCAACAACCACCGGGTACTCGAATACGACCTGATGAAGCGCCTGTACCGGGTCTGGGCGGACTAACCTTAACCACCTGGAAACCAAGGCCTTTCACAGCGATTGGTTTCCCTGATGGCGCAATCAGGAAAAAAATTGATCCGCGTCAATCCGTCGGCTGCGCTTTACGCATATCCTAACTATGTTGCGTTTACCTGATATGCCTTGGCATAACAGTGCCCACTTCGTTCCTCGGATGATGCGTGTCTATGAATTACGAGCGCTTTTTTAAGGATGGCATTGGCGACCTCAAGCAAGAGGGCCGCTATCGCGTCTTCGCTGATCTTCGCCGCCATGCGGGCGATTTCCCACGGGCAACCTTCCGTGAGGATGATGGCAGCGAGCGTGATGTCACCATCTGGTGCTCAAACGATTATCTAGGCATGGGCCAGAACCCAAAGGTTGTGGCTGCGATGAAGCAGGCCATCGACGAGTCTGGCGCCGGTGCCGGCGGCACCCGCAACATCAGTGGGACCACCCGCTACCATAACGTACTGGAGGCTGAGCTTGCCGACCTGCATGGCAAGGAAGCGGCCCTGATCTTCACCTCTGGCTACATCTCGAATGAGGCAACGCTGACCACCCTTGGTCGCCACCTGCCGAATTGCGTGATCTTCTCAGACGCCAACAACCACGCCTCCATGATCCAAGGCATTCGTGGTTCCGGCGCCGAACGCCATATCTTCCGCCACAATGACATCGCGCATCTTGAGCAACTGCTGCGCAGTGTTGATATCGACCGACCAAAGATCATCGCGTTTGAGAGTGTCTACTCAATGGACGGCGATATTGGCCGGATCGAAGAGATTTGTGACCTCGCCGATAAGTACAACGCCATTACCTATCTTGATGAGGTTCACGCGGTTGGCATGTACGGCCCGCGCGGCGGCGGCATTGCCGAGCGTGAAGGCCTGATGGACCGGGTCACCATTATTGAGGGTACGCTGGGCAAGGCTTACGGCGTGATGGGCGGGTACATTACCTCCACCACCGCGCTGTGCGATTTCGTACGCAGCCATGCCTCCAGCTTTATCTTTACGACCGCCCTGCCGCCGGCCATCGCCGCCGGGGCCACCGCCTCAATCCAGCACCTGAAGCAATCGCAGTTTGAGCGTGCCCGCCATCAAGAGCGTGCGGCGAAGCTGAAGAAGATGCTGATCGATGCCGACCTTCCGGTCATGACCTGCACCGAGACGCATATCATCCCACTCATGGTGGGTGAGCCCGCGCTGTGTAAGCGCGTCACCGATATGCTGCTTGAGAAGTTCGATATCTATGTGCAGCCGATCAACTATCCGACCGTGCCGCGTGGCACTGAGCGTATTCGCATCACGCCGACGCCAATGCACACCGACGCCATGATGGAACACCTGCGCGATAGCCTGGTCGCCCTATGGGATAAGTGCCCGGTCTATCATGAGATGACCCACGCGCTGGCCGCGCAGTAACGTGCGGATGGCAGCCGATTAACCCGGCTGCCTCACCCAGCTTAGTCGTCGTCGATAAATCGCTGATGATCATTGATGAAGCGTAGGGCTGCGAGCATGCCTTGCGGGTCGATGCCGTGCGCCAAGCCTGGACGTCGGATCGCCTCCACCTTCACCTCGGCGGTTAGCAGCGCATCAGCGGCCATTTGCATGGCCTGGAACGGCACAACCTCATCCGCATCACCATGGACGAGCAGAACAGGCGGGCGGGTCACAATCTCATCGGGGAGGCGATCACCGCCAACCAACGCACCTGAGAAGCCAACAATGCCACCCAGCGGACGCTCACGGCGCATACCGACATGTAGGGCCATCATGGTGCCCTGTGAGAAGCCGACCAGGAAGACATCCTCTTCCGTCAGGTCCAGATAGTCGAGCACCTCATCCAAGAACCCGTCCAGCTTAGGCGCCACGCCCTCAACACCGGCGAGCATGGCGTCATGGCTGCGATCTTGGAGGCTGAACCACTGATACCCCATCGGGGCCATATCGCAGGGCTCTGGCGCGTTTGGTGCGATGAATGCCGCATCGGGCAGAACCTTGGCAATCTGCGGGACCAGGCTGATCAGATCATTGCCATCAGCACCCAAGCCATGGAGCAGGACAACCAGCTGCTTTGCCCGACCACCGGAGGCTGGCGGCACGGCCGGACCGTTCAGATGGGTAAGGGCAACGCCCTCTTCCCCGCCAAAATCGTCATCATCCTCACCATAGATGTCATCATCATCGAGGAACTCGGGATCATCTGATTCCAGCTCGTAATCGCTCATGCTAGGGAACTTTCCGTTTCAAAATCGGTATCGGACGGCGTGATGCCGAAGCCGACCACGTGTATAGGTGATGCCACCGGCGCCCACAAGCAAGCGGGATGCCGATGTGGTTAATGATTTAGGCCTAAATGACAAAACTTCGCTTTGCCCCCTCACCCAGCGGTCGCTTGCATCTGGGCCATGCCTATTCAGCGCTCTTCACCTGGCGTGAGGCTGAACGGCTGGGCGGCGAAGTTTTACTGCGGATTGAGGATATCGATCACACCCGTTGCCGGGCTGAACATATTGCCGGGATCGAGGAGGATTTGGCCTGGCTCAGCCTTAGCTGGCCAACACCAGTACGACGACAATCAGATTATCTTCCTGACTATGCCCAGCGGTTAGAACAGTTGAAGTCCATGGGCGTGGTCTATCCCTGCTTCTGCACCCGGGCAGAGATTCGCGCGGAGATTGAGCGCAGTGCCGGTGCCCCCCATGGCAGCGAGGGCCCGCTTTATCCAGGCACCTGCCGGGACTTGCCAAAAGCGGAGGCGGATAAACGCATCGCCAATGGCGATAGCCATGCCTGGCGCATCAACCTTGCTAAAGCTCTCTCCGCACTGCCGGACGGCGCCGAGTTATCCTGGCATGACCTAACAGCAGGTAAGGTTGAGGCACTGCCAGAGCTTCTCGGTGACGCGGTCCTCGCCCGCAAAGATATTGGCACCAGCTACCATATGGCCGTTGTTCATGATGACGCCCTGCAAGGCATCACCCATGTGACACGGGGTAAGGATTTATGGGACGCCACCCATCTTCATGTGCTGCTGCAGAAGCTTCTGGACCTGCCCACTCCGCTCTATCACCACCACGATCTCGTGACGGATGAGGATGGCCAACGCCTGGCAACACGGGATCAGGCCCGAACACTCTTATCCATGCGAGAAAACGGCGTGTCATTGAGTGACCTGCAACAAATGCTGGCCGGATTCTAAGCTCAAGATTGGGTCGCTAACTCCGGGGTTAGCCGACGAACAAAGTCGATGATGACCAGATTGCAGTTTGGTTTGAAGCGATCCGTGTCGTGAACTAGCTGGGCAACCTCTTCGACCGGCAGCCGCTCAAAGCTATGAACCTCACCATCGGTATTCACCGGCACGAAGTCTTCGGGCAGCCAAAGGTCATAGGCAAAGATGGTGTCGTTCTTCACCCGCTCAGCCCCCTCACCATGCCGGTAGGTTAGGGTCGCCACCTGCTGCGCCTGGTTGGCCAGGTTTGCTGCAACACCGGCCTCCTCCTCCGCTTCCTTAATCAGGTTCTCCATAAGGCTAAGGTCACCAGGTTGGCCGCCAGCAATCATGTTGTCGAGCTTGCCTGGCTCAACCTCACGATCTAGGGCGCGGGTGGCAATCCACATCTCGATGCCGCGCTCTGTCCGGACCACGCCGTTCACATGCACGCCATAGCTGGGCAGACCCAGATGCGGGATCGCACGACGATCGATACTGGCCAGGGACAATGCATCCCACGCCTGGCAGACCTTATAAATCTCACCACGCAAATCGCCCATGAGGCCTTCACCGACCAGGTGTTCAGCAATTGCAGCCAGTGCCACCGTTCGCGCCTCAGGGTCACCGTCTTGCTGGTTTGGTAGGGCATAGCCCTCACCCTCAACGATCAAACCAGCAGATAGCAAAGCAGCTGCGGTCTGGGGCCCAAGCCAACCAATCGCCTCACCACCGATACGGAGTGGCTGGCGGTCAGCCGCGCTGAAATCGTTTAGGCGATCGATATGCCGCTGAAACCCAGAGGCCAGTTCTGTGGTCATTGATGTTGCTGCCGATCTTGGCTGTTCATGAAGAACCATCGCATCGCCGGTTCTATCCCAGATTGGACACAGCGTCGCAATCCATCACAGCGGCATGGCTAACCCCATCCACAACACCCGTCCACCCCACGCTCGAGCAAGAAAACAACCCCTTGAAACAACATAGCTTTTTGAAGAGCACCCAAAACCCATCATGATGCCGTCAACGATCTGGCCTCTCCCCACATCGACAACCATGGGCGGGATTGAACGGGCAAAACGGTTGGTTGTTTGCCGATCAGCCATATCTTGGTGCATAACGACGTCGACGTCAGACCGCTAAGCGGCTACACGCCGATAACGGCGAGCCCAATACTGACGTCAAACACGGAAGTCATGTGATGAAGACAGTCTTTTTTGTCCTGATGTTGATCGCCATGATGGGGGCCTTGGTCTCCCTGGCTATTGGCCTGTTCGGCATGGCCCAGGGTGGCGATTTCGCCCGCAAGCACGGCAACAACCTGATGCGCCTTCGCATCCTATTCCAAGGCGCAGCGCTGCTGTTTTTTGCGTTGGCGGTTATGTTTCCGTAAGCTGCAAAATCTTACGTATACGTAAACTTCTTGATTGACAGGGTTGGGCGGCCAAAATACGGTATCGCCGTTGCCTGCTACCGGTGTTAGTTTGCTGCCGTCATTGCGCAGCTGGGCTGGCCCGACCGCGCTCCAAATAAGCAATAAGCGGCCCCAAATGCCGCCTGGGATTGAGGAGACCACCTGCCAGGAACCGCCACCACGGCGGATTGGCAAGTTCTTACGATCACGTATTACACCCAAGAATTGAGAGGTCACCGATGAAGGTGCTGGTTCCCGTCAAACGGGTCGTCGATTACAACGTCAAAATTCGGGTTAAGGCTGATGGCAGCGGTGTTGAAACCGCCAATGTCAAAATGTCGATAAACCCATTCGATGAGATTGCGGTTGAAGAGGCCGTGCGCTTGAAGGAAGCGGGCAAGGTCGAAGAGATCGTCGCCGTTAGCCTGGGCGTTCAGCAATGCCAGGAAACACTCCGCACCGCGATGGCGATGGGCGCCGATCGTGGGATCCTGGTACAGACCGACGATACGCTTGAGCCGCTGGCCGTTGCCAAGGCGCTCAAGGCCCTCGTGGATAAGGAACAGCCACAGCTGGTCATCCTGGGTAAACAAGCCATCGATGATGACAGCAACCAGACGGGGCAGATGCTCGCCGCGCTGCTTGGTTGGGGTCAGGCGACCTTCGCCTCCAAGGTTGAACTCGACAGCGATAAAGCGACCGTCACCCGTGAGATTGATGGCGGCCTGCAAACCGTTGAGGTCAAGCTGCCGGCGATCATCAGCACCGATCTGCGCCTGAATGAGCCGCGCTATGCGTCCCTGCCAAACATCATGAAGGCGAAGAAGAAGCCGCTGGACACCATGACCCCGGCTGATCTGGGCATTGATACCGCCCCTCGCCTCACCCTGGTGAAGGTGGAAGAACCGCCAAAGCGTGAAGGTGGCGGTAAAGTCAGCTCAATCGAAGAGCTGGTCGACAAACTCAAGAACGAAGCAAAGGTGATCGGATAATGGCTGTTCTCATCATCGCTGAACATATGGACGGGGAACTGAAACCCGCCACCCTGAACGCCGTCACCGCCGGTAAGGCCCTCGACAGCGACATCCATGTTCTGGTTGCCGGTTCTGGCACCCAGACCGTGGCCGATGCCGCCGCCAAGGTTGATGGTGTTGCTAAGGTTCTCCATGCCGATAGCGCTGAGCTTGAAAATGCTCTGGCGGAAAACATGGCGCCTGTGATTGCCGATTTGGCCTCTGGTTACAGCCACGTGCTGATGACCGCGACCACGACCGGCAAGAACATCATGCCTCGCGTTGCCGCCCTGCTCGACACACAGCAGATCAGCGACATTTCCGGCATTGAGAGTGCGGACACCTTTAAGCGTCCAATCTATGCCGGTAACGCCATTGCAACCGTGCAATCGAGCGATGCGATTAAAGTCATCACGGTCCGTGGCACCGCCTTTGACGCTGCAGCGGCTGAGGGTGGCAGTGCTGCCATTGAGGCCGTTGCCTCTAAAGGTGATGCGGGTCTTTCGAGCTACGTCGGTTCCGAGCTTTCTGAGAGTGACCGCCCAGAACTCACCGCCGCCGATATTGTCATCTCAGGCGGTCGTGGCCTGGGATCGAGCGAGAGCTTTGACCTGCTGGAGCCGATTGCAGACAAGCTGGGTGCCGCCATTGGCGCATCCCGTGCGGCGGTTGATGCCGGCTATGTGCCGAATGACTATCAGGTTGGTCAGACCGGTAAAGTCGTGGCGCCAAACCTCTACATCGCCGTTGGCATCTCTGGCGCTATTCAGCACCTTGCCGGGATGAAGGACAGCAAGGTCATTGTCGCCATCAATAAGGACGAGGAAGCGCCAATCTTCCAGGTCGCCGATTATGGCCTGGTTGCGGATCTGTTTGAGGCACTCCCAGCCCTTGATAGCGAGCTCGCCAAGGCCCTGTAAGCCATAGAGCAACCGTGACGCTGAATACGACGAATACTTCTACCAATCCCCGGCCCGATGGTTGGCATCCGCTAGCCCAGGCCGGGGATTGGCATTTAGAGCGCAGTATCATTGATCGCCGCGCCGGCATCGATGGTGTCTTGAAAGGCATCTGCCGCATCACCCAAGAGGATGGGCAGCAGCTACTTCTGCGTGAAGAAGGCGAGCTGGTCTTTGGAACCCATTCCGGCTCCGCTTGGCGTGAGTACAAGATCCGTCTGGGTCCAGATGGCCTGATACAGGTCTTCTTTACCGATGGCCGCGCCTTTTTCGCCTTGGATAGCAGAACCCAGGGCACGGACCCGCTGAGCATCAACCACATCTGTGGTGATGACCTCTATATCGGTCAGCTGACCATCATATCCGCGCAGCAATGGACGCTCGCTTGGCGGATCGAGGGTCCGCGCAAGCAATTGCAGATTAGCTCAGTTTATCGAGCGATAGAGCAGGCTAAGGACTAAGTCCTAGCGCCGACTTATTGTTGAGCTTCACCACCAGACAGCGTGGTAAGCGCATCAAAAATGCGCTGCTCGTTCCACAGGCCCTCACCGGTATGAATACGAACCACCTGGTTGTTGGCGGTTGTAATATAGCTGTGCGGCAGGGTCAGTGGGTTGAACACCCCGAACGCTTCCTGCTCGGACAGGGTGTAGGCGCGGAGGTTGGTGATCCCGTATTCCTTATAGGTCTTCTGAATAAGTTCAGTCAGCGGACCAGGGCGAGTGGAGAAGGCGAGCGGAATAAAATCGACGCGGCCAGCAAACTCACCAGCAACCACATCAAGCGACTTCAAGCTGAGCATGCATTCCTCACACTCCAGCTTATAGCCAACCACAACTTTCGGGCGGCCATAGAAGTCAGAGATACGGGCTTGATTACCATTCTGGGTCAAGAAGCTGATGTTCCGTAATGGGCCTTCACGGTCCGGTGCCTGCCAGGTTGAGGCAACGGAAACCTCAGGCATGGCAATCTCTTCTGGCTGCAGGAGGAAAAACGCTCCGCCTGCGCCAAGTAACAAGATCACGATCAGCAGCCAATTCCGGCGTATCTCAGCCCACGCGCCACGCTCTTCTGGAAGCTCTGGCGGGGTTCCTGGGTTTGTACGCATTCTCATTATTGGGCTTTCCCACATAGCAAAAGGAGCCAGCTGGCGCTCATCGCCAGCTATTGCCGGTTGGGTAGCACAAATCTAATTCGCGACGCAGCCCCCTTTTCGGGAACTTTTGGGGAAATACTGCCTTTCGCCCTAAAGCGATCCCTCAATCGCGCGTTCAATCAGGTGAATAGCCCGATTACTATCCCAGATTGCAACGCCAGGCTGGCGACCAATCTCAACGCCATTCTCATCAAGCAGAATCGTCGTGGGCAGGCTGAAATACTCCAGCTCACTCAAGACCGGACCAGACATGTCGAGATAAACGGGCAGGTTCAAACCATGGGTTTCATGGAACCGATTGATGGCGGGCCAGCCCTCCGCATCGACAGAAACAGCAACAACCTCGAACTGTTCACGCGGAAAATGGGTCTGCAGCCGCTCTAAGCTTGGCAGTTCAACGATACAAGGCGGGCACCATGTCGCCCAGATGTTCACTAGATGGATTTTCCCGGTAAAACTGGTCAGCTGACCGGTACTGCCATCGGTTGCCTGAATAATCGCATTCGGTGGTGGCAGACCTTTGTAATCAAGGGTGAACTGATCCAACCCATCGGGCATCGGCAGCTCAATGTTCTCAGCCGCCACCGGTAGCAAAGCGATCGCAATCGCCCCAATGCCGATCAAGCCAAGCGTGAAGAAGATCGCGTGCGAGAAATGGAAGCGATAACCGCGACGAGGCCGACGTCGACCGAAGCTGCGTGTCATGCCAATCATGACTAGCTCCCCTGGTCCTGTCTGGCAGCACGGACATAGGTACCGACCAGCTTAATCACCTCATCGGCATTCCAGTCAGCATCACCGGTTAACCGGCCGACCGCGCGGCCTCGGTGGTCGATCAAAATGCTGGTTGGCAGGCCTGAGACGTCCAAATCACCAATGGCAGAACCGTTGGCGTCCAGGAAAATCAGCAGATGATGGAGGTTCAACTCTTCATAGAACTGCTGAACCACGGCCGGGCCCTTATCGAGTGAGAGAGGCAGCACATCAAATTCGGCACCGCCTGCCCGCTCTTGCAGGGCGTTAAGGGAAGGCATCTCGGCAATACAAGGCTTGCACCAGGTGGCCCAGACATTCAGCAAAACCACACGGCCCTTAAACTGGCTCAACTTAACGGGATTGCCCGCCTCATCCGCGATTGCCACATCGGGCATCGGGATCGGCTCGTCATAGACCAGGAAGGCTTCCATCTCGCCAACAGCGGCGGCGCGGGCCTGCTCAATCAAATCTGTCGCGGCGGCAAGCTGAGTTGGCGCTTGCCCCGTTTCCGCAACCGCACTACCCATGGCGGCCCCGAATGCGATAAAGCTAGCGGCCACGCCCATTGTCAGGCCGCAAGTAGCGCGGCCAAAGATTGATCGATTTTGAGTACCAGCCATGTCTGACCCTTCCTCCAACGACACAAAACCGGCCCAAACCGATGGTAACACCATGTGGGGCGGCCGATTTGCCGGTGGTCCTAGCGCTATAATGGAGGCGATTAACGCATCGATCAATTTCGATAAGCAGTTGGCGCGACAGGATATCGCCGGTTCTCGCGCACATGTGAACATGTTAGCGGCGACTGATATCGTCAGCACTGAGGATCGGGACGCCATTTTGGGCGGCTTGGACCAGATCGCAGCAGAGATCGCCGCCGGTGATTTTGAGTTCCGGGCGGATCTCGAAGATATTCATATGAATATTGAGGCACGGCTTAGCGCCATTATCGGCCCGGCGGCGGGTCGCCTTCATACCGCACGCTCCCGCAATGATCAGGTGGCCACCGATTTCCGGCTTTGGGTGCGCGATGCCTTTGACCGCCTTGATGAGCAGCTAACTGGCCTGATCGCCATCCTCCTCGACCGTGCGGAGGCCGAGGCCGCCACGACAATGCCGGGTTTCACCCATTTACAAGTGGCGCAACCGGTTACCCTGGGCCATCACCTGATGGCCTATGTTGAGATGTTCCACCGGGATCGGGATCGCGCCCGCGCCGCACGGAAGCGTCACAATGAATGCCCCCTGGGTGCTGCCGCACTTGCCGGTACGGCATTCCCAATTGATCGGCATATGACCGCCCAAACCCTGGGCTTTGCTGGTCCCACAGCAAATTCTCTAGATTCCGTATCCTCCCGGGATTTCGCCGCTGACTATCTAGCCACGGTGGCGATTGCGATGACCCATCTGTCACGCCTGGCTGAGGAGATTGTACTTTGGTGTACGCCCCAGTTCGGCTTCATTACCCTATCGGATGCGTTCACCACCGGCTCCTCCATCATGCCGCAGAAGCGGAACCCCGATGCCGCTGAGCTTATCCGCGGTAAAACCGGGCGTACGTTCGGTACGTTGGTTGGTTTGCTGACCGTGATGAAGGGCCTGCCACTCGCCTATTCAAAGGATATGCAGGAAGACAAAGAGCCGGTCTTTGATGCCGAGGCCACCATCACCCTGGCCTTGGCCGCCATGACTGGCATGATTGGCGATCTAACCGTCAACCGGGATGCCATGGCCGCCGCCGCCGGGCATGGCTTTGCGACCGCCACTGACCTCGCTGATTGGCTGGTCCGCAGCCTGAACATGCCGTTTCGGAACGCCCACCACGTGACCGGGCAGCTAGTTGCCATGGCAGAGCAGCGCGGTTGCGACTTGGCAGAGCTGTCGCTGGCCGATATGCAAAGCGTAGAGTCTGGGATCACAGACGAGATTTTTGGCGTCTTAACCGTGACCGCCAGTGTTGAAAGCCGCACCAGCCATGGCGGCACCTCACCCATTAAGGTAGGTGAGGCCATCACGGCGGCCCGTGCGCGTGAAGCGTCACTAAACAGCTAAGACAGTTACACTAGGGATTTTGAAGACCATGAAACGTTTTGCCAGCATGTTGCTGCTGTTCGCAGCCCTCGGCGTCGCGGTATCCGCCTGCGGCAAACGGCCCGGTACACTCGAGATCCCGGCTGGTGAGGATGGCGAGGTATCGCGCAACAGCTATCCGCCACCGGAAGACGATTTATGACCGCGCCTAACGCCACTGCCGCCGTGACCGACGGCGCCTTTCAGCCCTTAGCGCCCGGTTTTGATGCCGCTGGCACGCTCGGCTACCAAAACGGCGTGCTGACCATTGATGGTGTGTCAGCAGCCGAGCTTGCCGATCAACATGGCACCCCCGCCTACATCCTGTCCCAGCGGGCGGTTGAGCGTGCCTATGGCGAACTATCTGATGCGCTAAACGCAGCCATGGATCGCGGGCAAGATGGCCCGCCGCGCAAGCGCCGCATCTGTTATGCGGTGAAGGCGAATGCCAATCACGCCCTGCTCACGGCCTTGGCCCGTAAAGGGGCTGGTGCTGATGTGGTCTCAATTGGTGAGGCCAAACTGGCTCTCAAGGCCGGGTTTAAAGCGGCAGACATCGTCTTCTCCGGTGTCGGCAAGCACCCGAATGAGATTACCGAGGCGATCCAGCTCGGCATTGGTCAGATCAATGCCGAGTCCGTTGAAGAGATCGCGGTGATTGAGCGATGTGCCGCGGCTATCGACGGCCAGGCCACCGTTGCCCTCCGTGTTAATCCCGAGGTGGATGCCCGCACCCACGCCAAGATTTCGACCGGCAAGAAGGGTGATAAGTTTGGCATCCCGATCGATGAGATCATTAGTGCCTACCACCATCTGGCCGCCCAGTCTCATTTGAAGGCTGGCGGGTTGGCCGTCCATATCGGCTCCCAGATCACTGATCCGGAGCCCTTCCGCCAGGCGTTCAAGAAAATCGCCGATCTGGTTACCGAGATCCGTAGCGCTGGCGTTGAGCTCGACCACCTAGATTTGGGCGGCGGCCTTGGCATTCGATACAAGGACGAAACCCCGATTGAACCGGCTGGCTGGGCCGCCGCAATTGCGGATATTGCCCTGCCCCTCGGTTGTGATGTCACGGTGGAACCCGGCCGCTATATCGCAGGCCCTGCGGGATTGCTGCTAGCAGAGGTGCTGTACGTAAAAACGGCGGCCGACCGGACGATCATCATTCTCGATGCCTCAATGTCTGAATTGATCCGGCCCAGTCTTTATGAGGCTTGGCATGAGATTATTCCGGTTAAGGAACCGGCGCCTGGCGTCGCGTTAGAGCCGGTCGATCTCGTCGGCCCGGTTTGTGAGAGTGGCGATACCTTTGCCCAGGCACGCAAGATGCCGCCCCTAGCTGTTGGTGATCGGGTCGCGTTCTTAACCGCCGGCGCCTATGCCAGTGTGATGGCATCCACCTACAACGCCCGCCCATTGCCGCCGGAGATTGTGGTCGCAGAGGGTAAACACCACGCTGTTAGGCCGCGCCTGGACTTCAGCGAGCTGGCCAAGGCCCAAACCCTGCCAGATTGGCTCTGATCCTCTCTCACTGGAATGTGACGGTATCAGCGTCGCATTCTAGCCATCAGCATGGTCCACCCTATCCTCTTAATGGTACCTTCTAAGCAGTTGGCCCAAATCCGCTGCTTTGGGCCTATGATTGAGATTGGCGCAGGACCAGGCTTCCGTTGAACAACCCGTTCCGAACAGATCGCGAGACGAGCTTTCGCTATGATGAGCAGCCACGGGTGGTGAAACCAGCGGTGACGCCGGAATTGGACCCACAGCTGGTGCGTCAGCAGCAGGTTCTAAGCCTGCTGCCAATCCACCGACGTATCCTGACCACCATCGCCCTATGGTTTGAGGCGGTTTGGCCCATGCTGCAGCTGCCGGTTGCCCTGTTGCTGACCTGGCTGGGCTTGGCAACGCTCGGCGTTTTCGAGGGTTATCCCGGTTCTGGCCTGCTGGCCCTGGCCCTAACCATCGGCGCGGCCGTCTATACCTTCCTGCGCCGCACCTCCCTTTGGCATAAGCCGGATGGCCATGATCTGTTACGCCGAGTTGAGCAGGATAACGCCCTCGCCAACCGACCTCTGACTACATTAACCGATGCACCTGCGACCAGCGGTGATCCGGTTGCCAAAGCCCTATGGCTGAAGCACCTGGCCAGCATCCGCAAAGGCCTAACCGCCAGGCTGACAACAACGGTGCCCAAAACCGATATTGCACGCCGCGACCCGGTCGCCCTCCGGTTTATTGCCATACTGTTGGCGGCAATTGGCTTGATGATCGCCGGTAGCGATGCTGAACGGCGGATTACCAACGCCCTTACCTTTACGCCGGTTGATTTCAGCCTTGCCTCCGCACCAACAAACCTGGACGCCTGGATTGCGCCGCCGGACTACACCGGCCTCCCCCCGATCTTCCTGACCCGCGCGGGTGCAGAGGACGAGGAGGGCGTAAACACAGATGACCTGATCGCTGTGCCGAGCGGCAGCATCGTCTACGCCAGGGCGAGTGGTGAGCGCCTCAGTGTCGAGCGACCACCGACAGTCCTGCTTAATGGCGAAGAGATTGCCTTTGAGATGGCTGATCCTGGTCAGTTCCAGCTGACCCTGCCGATTGAGTTAAGTGACCTCCAGCTCGCAGTGGCACCTAGCGAGGATGAGAGCGGATCGAGTGAGGACACAAACCGGGTTACCGCGTCGATCCAGTTTGAGGCGCGCGGCAAAGAGTTGGGTGAGTGGGAGTTACTGGTTCTCGAGGACCAGCCGCCATCGATTGTCATGAGCGATGTGCCCACGGCAAATGAGAACCAGGTTGTTGAGATACCCTATGCGGCCCTTGATGATTACGGGCTGGTCCGTACCGATGCGATCTTAATGTTGATCCCAGAGGTGGAAGGCAAAGATATCCCGCCGACGATTGATCGCTCTCTTGGCCAGGCAATTGACGGCCAATCCTTGGGCGCTCGCATCACCACAACAGCCCGCGAGGATCTGATCGCACACCCCTGGGCCGGCCTTGAGGTTGATATCCAGGTTCGGGCTGAGGATGCCTTGGGGCAAACCGCTGTTAGCGAGGTCGAACGCATGACCCTGCCCATGCGCCAATTTACCAATGAGGTGGCGCGCGAGATCATTGCACACCGCCAAACCTTGACCCTCAAGCCAATCACCGGGCGCGACCCTGTGATTGAGGCGATGCGTGAGCTTGGTGCGGATACCGATCGCTTTGGCGAAGACCCGGTCATGATTGTGGGCCTGGCCGCCCTCGCGACCCGGCTTCGGATCGATATGACGGATGAGGGCGTAAGCTCTTCCCAGGAACTGATGTGGGAGTTGGCCCTACGGCTTGAGGATGGCGAGCTTGGCATTGCCCGCCGAGCGCTAGAACGGGCAGCCGACGCCCTTGCCGATGCGCTGGAAAACGATAGTGACCTCGCTGAGCAAGAGCTTGCTGAGCTGATGGAAGAGTATGAGGCCGCGCTTGAGGAGTTCTTACAAACCCTGCAGCACGAGATGCTGGAGCGGTTTGCCAATGGTGAGGAACTGCCTGAGTTCTCGCCCGATGCTGATTTCACCGATCTAGGTCAACTGCGCGAGATGCTTGAGCAGATGCGTGACATGGCCGAGACCGGCTCACTAGATGCCGCGCGTGAGATGCTGGCGCAGATGGAAGAGATGCTCGACCAAATGCGCAATGCGCAGCCACCGCCAGAAGAAACCGAAGAACAGCGGGAGCTGCGCGAACTGGCTGAGCGCATTCAGGAACTGACCCAGGACCAAGAAGAGTTAATGGATGATACCTTCCGCGGCCGCCCGGCGGATCCCATCGATGCCCTTCGCGACCAGCTTCCAACCGGTGCCCTTCCACCTGCCTTGCTAGAACAGCTGCAGCGGATGCCAAACTCCCTGCTTGGCGATAACCAAAGCCCAGGTGAGCGGTCAGAACAGGCCCAACGCCGTGCTGAACAGAACCTATCCCGCTCTTTTGAGCAGGAAGCACTGCGTCGACAGCTGGGCGATATCATGCTCGACCTGTCCGACCTGACTGATGATCTGCCTGAGAACCTTGGCGATGCCGAGCGGGCCATGTCAGACAGCGCGGGCAACCTGCGCAGCAACCAAACGGCCCGGGCCCTACAATCAATGGGCGAGGCCATCGAAGAGCTGCAGGAACTGCAAAACGATGTGGAAGATCAGGCCAATCAAGGCATGGCTGGCGGCCCCGGTGGCCAACCGTCCCTCCGCTTCGGTCGTGTGCCTTCACAGCGCCGGGCACCTGGCACTGAGCAAGGCCTCGACCCGCTAGGCCGGGAGCCTGAGCAAGACGGGTTTGGCACCGGTAGTGATGTGGAAATCCCAAGCGAGAGCGATGTTCAACGGGCCCGCTCAATCCTGGAAGAGCTACGCCGCCGCGCTGGCGAATTTGAACGCCCAGAAGAAGAACTCGACTATATCGAGCGCTTACTAGATCGGTTCTAAACCTGATTGGGTTTTATTGGCTGCTCTCTTCGGCACCGACGAAGGAGACGGCGACGTTCTCAGCCCGTGGATCGGGATCAACCACGGTCTCTTGGAACGGGATTTCACCATTGGCCGCCACCACACTAACATCGGTGGTGAACTTCCAAGTTGAGATCGTGACACCCGAGGCATCCAACAACTCAGCCTGAAGCTCAGGCACGCGCTTATTCTCAGCGCTGGTGTTGGAAACCTTACCTTCAACAATCAACACGCTTGAGCCGTTTTGCAGCTCACGCGTTGACTTCACCTCAGGCAGGTCGAGACCATCTAGCGGGCCAGAAAAGCTGTAGCCCAGCATCTCGTAGTAGGGCTGCGCCTGCGGAAGACTGTCTAGGATGTCGTCCTTACCGTAATGGGCGCCAGCGATGGTGCCACCAACCAGCGCGGCAAAGACTAACCAGACCGCAGCGGCACGCCCACGGCCACTGCCGGTGGTCGCGGCATCGGGCATGGTCGGCGCACGATTAATGGTCGGCGGGAGTTCCCCTTCAACCGCGCGGCGGCTTCTGCGCTCCCAGGGATCTTCCTCTTCCTCACCATCCGCTGCTGGTGCCTCGTCCTCTGCAGCGTCATCCGCGGCGGAATCCTCTACGGCTTCTTCAGTAGCTTCGGCAGCAGGCTCAGCGGCCGCTTCTTCAACCTCGGGCTGTTCGGCGCTGACAACCGCCTCTTCACCTGCATCCTCTTCCGGGGCAGCGGGTGGGGCCGCAATATTGGCTGCGTCCAGATACCATTGGTGGCCACAGCGGGCACAACGAACGGTGCGCCCTTCGCCAGAGACACTGTTGTCAGGCAGGGCGTATTTGGTTGAACAGGCTGGGCAAGTGACAATCATAAATTCGATATCCGCCGGAGCGTCGTCACGCACTCTTAAACTTGTGGCCCCGTAATTGGGCCGGGTCGCTGGGTGGGCACCGTAAACAGCATTACGCCGGGTTGCCACTGCCCTTACATTGTCACACAAAGTGATATCATGAAATTCAGGGTTGATGGTCGAGAACCGGCCTAGCGACCCAGGGCGCTTTTCAATGCTATACGGTGCGCCCTACCGGCGGTCGGCTAGAACAAGCCCAACAGCCCAGAACCACGAAACGCGAAGCTTAACAGAGCGCAACACAGCCAATGACGGCCGAGTTTCACCAACTCCACCACCATGCCAATGCCCCACCAAGCGGGCAGATTTCCGGCATCGAATCGCTTGTGCGATTTGATGGTGTTGGTTTGCGCTATGGCCGCAACCCGGAAGTGCTGAGCGATCTAACTTTTGATCTGCCCGGCGGTTCCTTCCACTACATCATGGGCCCAACCGGGGCCGGAAAGTCATCCCTGCTGAAGCTCATCTATATGGGCATTCGGCCAAGCCGCGGCGTTATTCGCCTGTTTGGTGAGGACATAACCCGGTTTTCGCGCAAAAACCTGCCGCTGATTCGGCGCCGGATCGGGATCGTGTTCCAGGATTTCCGACTGGTTGATCACCTAACCGTCTTCGACAACGCGGCCCTGCCACTCCGCCTTGAGGGGCGACCCCGGAATGAGCTGCGCGACCATGTAAACGAGCTGCTGTCTTGGGTTGGCCTCGGCGATGTGATTGATCGCTATCCCGCCTCTCTATCTGGTGGCGAGCAACAGCGCTTGGCCATCGCCCGCGCGGTAATCAACCGACCAGCGCTGCTGATTGCGGATGAGCCAACCGGCAATGTTGATGACCGAATTGCCGAACGCCTGATGCGCCTATTTGAAGAGCTTAATCGCCTCGGCACCACCATCGTGTTGGCGACCCATAATGATGGCCTACGTGAAGCGTTCCCCCATCCCTGCCTTGTCCTGCGCCATGGTCAGCTTCGGGCGGCTGACCCGATGCATGGGGAAGATGCGGCCAGTATGACCATCGCCTGGGATCAGGTTGAACGGACGGTGACCGAGGCCATGACCCTGGGCAAACGGGCCGCCAGTGATGAGACCCTGCCGACCAAAAGCCCCGAGGGACCAAGCGGCGGCGAGACCCTGCTGAATGATCGCGATGCGCTAGCGCGCCGGGGTAAAGGCTAGACGGCATGGCGACCAATGCACAACCAGCACCAGGGCTAGGGACGGCAGCGGAAGGCGGTCGGCGCAATCGTGAGCGGTTGATCCCACCGGGCCATACCCCCGGCTCCCGCTTCCTGCCCTGGATTATTGGATTGATGGGCTATCTGGGTTGCCTCGCCCTGGCTGCCGTTGTTGCCCTGGCCGGACTCTCCGCCCGTTGGCAAAGCGACTTCGATGCTGGGCTACTTGTCGAGCTAGACCCCATCGCGGGTATTGAGGCCGATGATGATGGCCGCCTGCAGGCGACGCTAAACGCCCTGAACCAAGTTGCAGGCATCGAGACAGTCACGGCCCTACCACCGGACCGCCAGCTGGAGAGCTTGCGCCCCTGGATTGACGATCCAAGCCTGTTGTCTGAGTTACCGCTGCCCACCTTGATTGAGGTGACTTTGAGCGATGGTGGTCAGGCCTTTGACCCAGCCGCCCTTGAGGCTGTCTTAGGCGCCGATATCGCTGGGCTGCGGGTGATTGATCAGGCGCCATTGGCGACCGATCTTCTGCGACCAGCGCGAATTGCTGAGGCGTTTGCCTATGCCATTTTACTCGCGGTTTTTGCCGCTAGCTTGCTGCTGTCCGCGTTCAGCGCCAGGGCAGCACTGGCGAGCCATATGCGTCTGGTCAGCCTGCTACATTTGATTGGCGCCACCGATCGTGACATCGCCAAGGAGATAGAGTGGCACATCCTCCGCCGGGGTGGTGTTGGGGCGGTCGCTGGTTTGATTGCGGCGTTGATCAGCCTGGTTTTGGCTGTTACCTCAACCGGTGGTGCCGGTTGGCCAAGCTTCCTACCGCGTATGACGCTGGACCCGTTTGTCGTGCTCGCCATGGTCCTATTCCCGGCCCTGCTCGTGGTGCTCGCGGTACTGACTGCAAGGTTCACCGTGATCCGAGAGTTGGCTCGCCATGCTTG